>MGYS01000087.1:0-3505 GCA_001802565.1 Gammaproteobacteria bacterium RIFCSPLOWO2_02_FULL_57_10
GCTGCAATCTCGTCAGCAGGTGCCACGTACAACACGTTGCCCACCAGACGCTTGTCCAGGTTGCGCGACTGCAGCACAAGATTCAACGCCTGATCCCAGGGCACATCATCCAGTTGCAGAGTAATGTTGCCGGCAATGGAATCGCTGGCCACGAGATTGAGATTGTTTTCATCGGCCAGCAACTGCAGTACCGAGCGTACGTCGATATTCTGGAAGCTCAGCGACACCAGCGTGCCGGAATAGACAGCCGCAGGATCAGCTCCTGCAGTGGTGGCACCAGGCGGAGTGACACTGATGGTGTACTGTCGCCCCTGCTGGTAAGCCACATACTCATATTCGCCGTTCAGATCGATGGCGATAGTCGCGCTGCCGCGCTGCGGGTATACATCCACAGTATTGACCGGCGTGGCAAAATCGGTGACGTCGAAACGTCGATTCAATCGCTCCGGCACACCTGTGCCTGCGAATTCAAGATAGATGCGTGAGCCAATCTGCTCCACATTGCCCAGTACTTGATCATCACTCAGACTGACGACAATCTGCCCTTCGCTCGGCTCAGTGCCACGACGGAACGTGACGTCTGCCAGTGTCGGGCCTGATGCAGTCGCCGCAGCGGGCACTGGAGCAGAAACCGCTGGTGCTGCCGCTGCAGCAACCACAGCGCCACTGCCCAGACGTACCACCAGAGTATTACCCTCAACACGAGTCTCATAATCGACCGGATGGTTCAAATTGAATACCAGACGCGTTCTTTCTGCAGTCTCGAGAACCATCACACTTTGTGCGTTGTTGGAATCGATATCAAAGCGGCGCTCGGAGAGACTGCTCTGCACATTGGCAAGGTCGATCGATATGCGCGCCGGATCTTCCTGCGTGAATCCGCTTGGTTGCGGCGGAGCACCATCAAAATCCAGGCGCACTTCAATGCTGTCACCTGGCAGATTCGCAAATCCGATGCTGTGCAGGTTCACCGTTTCCTGCGCGTGGACTGGCTGCAGACTCAGGCAGGCAAGCAGAAACGGCAGACACCACCTCAAGAGAGCGCTCACGCTCCTGGCACTGGTTATTGTCGTCATCGTCACTGTAGACATTATTTGATCACCTGGTAAGGCAGCGACTCTCCCGCTGCGACTATTATCCTGTTGCGTTGTTGCACCGCTCACGGTGCTGCTGAGTACCTGCTTCATTACTGCAGAAGCAACGTCTGAGGCCTTTCGAGCCAGCCTCCGTTTCCGGATGGAACGATCTCCATGACTTCTGTCGCCGTCGCCGTCACGCTGACAATCCTGCCGTGATTGCGCCCCAGATAATTGCCGATGCCGACGCGATGTATCGTGCCAGTCTCATCGCGAATCAGCGCGAGGGTACGATTGCCACGGGTAATCATGCCCACCATGCCGAGACTGGGCAGACCGAAACTCTCCAAAGGTTCCGGGACCCTGTTGAAGTCCGGCTGCACCTGATTGACGCGTTCATCCGAATCAGACGCACCTGCCATCACAGGCACATCGAATGGACTGCGCATGGACGCGGCACTGTAGGTGAATGCTTCGTAAGGCTGGAATACCGGCATGGGCTCGACCTCGCCTCCAGGACGCAGCGTCACCTCAATCACATACTGTTGCAGGTCCTCCATGCCACCGGAACGCGAGCACGCGGCCAGCAGCAGGCATAACATGCTCAATACGGTCAGCCTGAACGCACCGACATTACGGAGCGGGAGTAGTTGCGATGGCATTCTGCTCTTCCTCCGTGCGGTAGCGATAAGTCTTGGCTGTAATGGTCATGGCAAGAGCACTGCGCTCATTCACTGACGTGACCTCGAAATCATGCAGCGTCACGATGCGCGGAAGACTGGCGACACCGCTGACGAAGGTTCCGAAATCATGGTAGTTCCCCAGAACCTCGATCTCGATGGGTTGTTCGATATAAAACTCCTGTGCCAACTCCGCATTCAACTCTATGCGGGAGAATGCGAGGTTGCTGCCCAGACCGGTTTCGGTGACATCATCCACCAGGTCGGGAACCTCGGTCTGGCTGGGCAGTTGTCTGAGCAGCTCCGAGAAAGCCTCTTCCATCTGAACTGTCTGCGCCTTGTACTCATCAAGATTCGCAGCCATCACAGCCTTCTGTTCGAACTCTGTCCGCAGTGTCATCTCTTCAGCTGCCCACGTATCGAGCGATGCCTGCAGGTTTCTGATATCGAACCAGAACCCGAGCCCGAGACACAGCACGAAGATGAACAGTGCAATCACGAACTTCACAACACCCGGCCACACTCCAATCGATTCGATATCACCGAGGTTGTTCCAGTCGAAGTTCTGCAGCTCTTTCTTCAGATTCGCAAGTGCCATGTCACTCCTCCTGTTCCCGGCCAGGCTGATACAGCCCCAGCGTCAGTGAGAACGCATTGGCAGAGCGTTGATCCGAGTTGGCATCTGCGCTTGCTGCGGAGATTTGCTGCAGACTCGGATTCACGAACCATTCCGAGTCATCCAGGCGGCGCATCAGTTCTGATACCTTGTTGTTGGACTCAGCGATACCCTCAATCTCGAGGCGATCCCCGGTTCTGACAAGGGAGTTGAAATAAACGCCCGTGGGCAGGGCCTTCACCATCTCATCAAAGATGCGCACGATGACCGGACGCGAACCCTGCAGGTCCTGAATAACTTCCATGCGCGCATTGATCTGCTCTTTCTGCTGCTTGAGCTCATTGATCTCCACGATACGTGCATCCAGGACAAGAATCTGCGATCGCAGGAAGTCATTTCTTGATTGCTGGTAGCGGATGTCGCCGCGGAAATTGCGATCCACCAGAAACACGATACCGGCGGCGATGATCACCACCCCCATCAACAGCACAAAGAACTCCCGCTTGCGCTCTTCGCGCAACTGTTCGCGCCACGGCAATAGATTGATTCGTGCCATCAGTATCTGCTCCTCATTGCCAGACCACAGGCAATCATCAGAGAGGGGGCATCATTGTTCAGCATCGTCTTGTTGACCTTCGGGCCCGTGGCCAGATTGGCAAACGGATTGGCAACCAGCACTGGTGTGGAGAGCTGTTCACGCACCAGCTCGCTCAGACCATCGACGGCGGCGACGCCACCCGCCAACACTATACAGTCGACATCATTGTACTGACTGGACGAGAAGAAGAATTGCAGGGAACGACTGATCTGCTGCACCGCTGCATCCTTGAAAGGCGCGAGAATTTCCTGCTCATACTCATCTGGAAGATTGCCGCGCTTGATGGCGGTCTCCGCCTCGATGGCGGAGAGACCGAAGCGTCTCTGCACGTCTTCCAGCAACTGCCTGCCACCAAAGAGCTGTTCGCGAGTGTAGATGGTCTTGCCATTGAGAAGTACATGAAGGGTGGTCACGGTTGCACCGATGTCGAGAATGGCCACCGTACTCACATCCGCTCCAGCCATTTGCGCGCCAACCAGAGAAAAAGCACGCTCCATGGCGTAGGCTTCGATGTCCACCACCTTGGCTATCAAGC
>MGYS01000087.1:3532-6615 GCA_001802565.1 Gammaproteobacteria bacterium RIFCSPLOWO2_02_FULL_57_10
AAGTGCTGCTACCCGCGACTCGACGTTCTCCTTGCGACATGCTGCCAGCAGCACATCGACGAAGTCGGAATTGTTGTCCGCTGATTCCTGGCGCTCGAAATCGATGGCGACTTCACTCAGGGGGTAAGGGATGTACTGGTCCGCTTCAACGACGATCTGGTTTTCCATCTCGGTATCGTTCAGCGACGCGTTCATTTCGATGATCTTGGTAATCACGGCGGAACCCGCCACTGCCACGGCCGCCTCCTTGAACGTGGGTTTGAGAATGGAGATCGCTTGCCGAATCACGTCACCCACCGCATCGATGTCGCTGATGTTCTTCTCCACCACCGCGTTCGCAGGCAGCTGGCGGATCACGTAGTTCTCGATACGATAGCGGCCACCGCTCAAGCTCAGCTCAAGCAGCTTCACGGCCGTGGAACTGATATCCACACCCAGAAGGGTCTTCGATTTCTTGCCCAGTAGTCCCAGCACAGTCCCAAGTCCGCAATGCCCGATCGTTGATTTTCGCGCGTTTCTCTGCCGCGCATTTCATGTTGCAGGCAGGCCCGAAAAGGCGCCTATGCCAGTATAGATGCAATGTCCGGAACGGGCCTTTTTTGACCCGTTTTTCGCATACCGTAACATCAAAACAAATTTCTATATAATATTCAACACATTATATTGCACATCCAATAAATAACTTTATGTTGCAGACTGGTTCATGAAGTGACCGATGTCCTTGATGCAGCTCACGTTTGGCGAATCCCCGGGGAAGCGTGTGCTACTCGATGGAACCGCTGGCTGGAAGGAGCCGCGATGGCATCACAACCTGTTGAAAAATAAAAAATAATCACACTTCTCTGGCGGCCCTTGATGGACACTGCGGCAGAATTCGCGAATATTTGCAAGGTGCGATAAACCCGACAAAAACAGTCAACATTAGCAAGGCACATCGGGGTATAATGCAGCCACTCGCAAGCGCCGAAAGACGCGGCCTGGAAGAGAAAACACCGGTAACTGGTCTTTCTCGGACAGGATGTCCGGGTTCAGGTGATTCAGTCGAGCATTCAAGGCAACTCATCCGCATGAAGCGCAGACTAACTACAGAATGAAAAAGACGTTGAGAGCACTGTTCTGGTTCGGCATCTTCTGTGCCAGTGGCGTCGTCATGGTGGCGGCTGCGGCATTCCTGTACCTGTCGCCACAACTGCCTTCCGCCGAGTCCTATCGTCATGTGCAGCTGGAAACGCCTCTGCGGATACTGACAGCGGACAACCGGCTGATCGATGAGATCGGTATCCGTCGGGACCCGGTCCCCTACGAAGAGATACCGCCGATGATGCTCAATGCCGTCATCGCGAGCGAAGACCCCAGATTCTATTCGCACCCGGGTGTCGATATTCGCGGCCTCCTGCGAGGTTTCTATGGCTTCGTGCGCGGTATCAACCTCGGTGGCGGCAGCACGATCACCATGCAGCTGGCCAACAACATCTCCTTCGACAGTGACAATGTCTACGCCCGCAAGCTCAAGGAAATCCCCTTTGCGCTGCGTATCCAGCGCGAACTGACCAAGGAAGAGATCATCACGCTCTACCTGAATCTCATCTATTTCGGTTCGGGAGCGGACGGCATCAACGCCGCCGCACTGGCCTACTACGGCAGGCCGATTGGTGAGCTGGAGCTGCACCAGTTCGCCATGCTTACCTCCGTACTCCCATGCCCTTCTCCGTGCAATCCCATTGCCGATCCGGAGCGCGCGACAACGCGCCGCAACGTCGTACTGACCAAGATGTTCGAGCAGCGCATGATCACCCGGGCCGAGTACGAGCAGGCACTGAACACACCGGACAATGCCCGCCGTCACAGCCGCAGGATCGAGGTCAATGCACCGTTTGTCGCCGAGATGGTGCGGCAGGAGCTCTACTCCGAGTACGGGGACGACATCTACCGCAAGGGCTTCGAGGTGACCACCAGCATCCACAGTGAGAAGCAGGCCGCGGCCAATCGCGCACTGACCAATGGCCTCGAGGAGTATTACGACAAGCGACACGGATATCGCGGCACCGAGGGGCATGTGGCACCTCCTGCCGGATCCGATCCGCTGCCTACGTGGATTGCCGCCCTCGCAGATCGTGCGGTTGTCGGCAATCAGCATCCTGCGATTGTGACTCAGGTCGGGGACCGTGAGATCAGCGTCGTTCTGACTGATGGCAGCATCGTCAATATCGGCTGGGAGGGCTTGAGCTGGGCCGCGCCATTCGTCGATCGCGGCAATGCCTGGCCACGACCTCAGCGGGCTGATGAGATAGTCAAGCCGGGAGATATCGTCAGGGTCAAGCAGGTCTCCGACAGCACCTGGTCGCTGGGGCAGATCCCCGATCTGCAGGGGGCACTGGTATCCGTCTCTCCTGATAACGGCGATATTCTCGCACTGATAGGCGGTTATGACTTCGGGCTGAGTCAGGTGAACCGGGCCACAACGCCAAGACCTCCTGGCTCCGGCTTCAAACCCTTCCTGTACGGCGCCGCTCTGGAGAACGGTTACACGCCCGCCACACTGATCAACGATGCTCCGTTCGCACGTGGCGACTATCGCCCACGCAATTTCGAAAACAACTTTGTCGGCCCGATCACGCTGCGCAATGCGCTGACGAATTCGCGCAACATTCCCGCAGTGCGGCTCTATGACCAACTCGGCTCGAAAGTCGTGCTGCCCTTCGCCAAGCGTTTCGGATTCCGCACCGAGATATTTCCACGCAATGACCTGACCATCGCACTGGGAAGTCAGGACGTGCAGCCGATGGAAATGGCCATAGCAATGGCCACCGTCGCCAATGGCGGTCGCAAGGTCAATCCCACTCTGATCAAGCAGGTCAGAACCGTCGACGGTTTCGTGCCACTCCCGGAGCAACCCGCTGTCTGCGAGCAGGACTGCGAGATGTATGGCAGCACTGCCGTCCCGGCGGAACAGGTCGTCGATCCCCGGGTTGCCTATATCATGGGTAGCATGATGCGTTCTGTCATTGAAGAGGGCAGCGGACGGCGCGTTGGCAGGGAGATCGACAGAAAGGATCTGATGGGCAAGACCGGAACCACCAATG
>MGYS01000088.1:0-426 GCA_001802565.1 Gammaproteobacteria bacterium RIFCSPLOWO2_02_FULL_57_10
AAGGCTCCCTTCGTATTGTCCAATAACGTGCAGATCTACGTTGAGGCGTGCATCGGCATCGCCGTCTATCCAGGCAATGCCAGCGATATCGAAGGGCTGATGCGCAACGCCGACACCGCAATGTACAAAGCCAAGAAACAGGGGCGCAACAAGTTCTGCTTCTTCGAGGAGGAAATGGGCAGCGCCGTTATCGAACGGCTGGAGCTGGAGACCGCGCTGCGTCAAGGTATCGAGAACGAAGAGTTGCTGCTGCAGTACCAGCCCAAGCTGGATCTGCTCACTGGGGCAATGACTGGCGCCGAGGCACTGGTGCGCTGGCAGCGCCCCGATATCGGCATGGTGCCACCGGACCGCTTTATTCCAGTTGCCGAACGCTCCGGTCTCATAGTCCCTGTCGGAGAGTGGGTACTGCGCACAGTCTGTCAC
>MGYS01000088.1:440-3864 GCA_001802565.1 Gammaproteobacteria bacterium RIFCSPLOWO2_02_FULL_57_10
TATTGCGGTGAACGTGTCCGCCCGCCAGTTTCGTGCCCCCGGGCTGCACGGTTTCATCATCCATACACTGCAGGAATTCGCCATTCCGCCCGAGTTGATCACGCTGGAAATCACCGAAACCGCTTTGATGGAAAACGTGAACGAGGTGCGTGACGTCCTGCGCGAGATCAAGGCACTGGGTATAAGGATCGCGCTGGACGACTTCGGCACGGGCTTCTCCAACATGGCCCACCTGTCACGCTTCTCCCTGGACGTGCTGAAGATCGATACCTCGTTCGTGGATGGCATTGATGTGGACCATCACTCACGTAATCTGGTGGATTCCGTCATTGATCTCGCGCACAACCTGAACCTCAGAACGGTGGCGGAGGGAGTCGAGACGCAGGCGCAGCTCGAATATCTGCGGGAGAAGGGTTGCGACGAGATCCAGGGCTTTCACTACAGCAGGCCACTGGACCTGGCGGTTTTCTCGGGGTGGCTCAAGGAGGGCGGCAAACCCGGCACCTCCCTGAAGCAATGAGAAACTCCAGCGTTACAGCAGAGAGATGACGGCGGCAATGCCACCGCCAATCAACAGGATCAATGTAGGCAGGATGCTGAGACCGAAGCCCAGCGAACGCGTGCCTGGATCGGACACATACGCACGCAGATACACGATGCGCCCCACCAGATAGACCGCGCCAATACCAGCTCCCAGATCAGGTCTGATCCAGTAACCGAACAGCACGATGGCGGGAATGAAGATCACCAGCATTTCCAGCGTGTTCTGATGCACGCGATAGTAACGCTCGAAGACGGGGTGCCCGGTGATGGCGGGTGCCGCCACCTTGTACTCCCCTCGCGCCTTGCCCACCAGCAAACCAAATACAAAATACTGCAACAGTGCCAGCACTATGACGATCGCGACATATTCCATGATACTTCCCTCGGGATGAACGTTGACTACTCTTCCTGCTTTTGTTGCATGACCTGTTCCTGCGTGTTCTTGATGATCTGCTCCAGATACGAACTCGAACGCGTCACTTCGTAGCGCTTGAACTTGATGCGCGGATGCAGTTCACGCATGCGCGAACTCAACAGACCGTGAGCAGAATGAAGTTGTGCATCGGAAATGATGCCGTTGGTGTCGCACTCCTTCGCCAGGCGCAGCAATCTGTCGAAATTCATGATGAAGTTGTCGGTGTGTGTGCAGCGAATCTGGGTACCATAGAACAGCGGTTGTAGATCAACGCCCTTGCCCGCCAGCACGAGGAAGTTGCGTGAGAAGATTTCGAAGTCCCCCGTGGCAAAGAGGTGCCACATCTCCATGAATTCGCTTTCCGAATAGGTATTGTCGCCCTGCGGGCCCTTGCTGGACTGCAACAGCAATCCACTGATACCACCGAGTTGACGACGGGTATTGTCGGCAATCTTGAAGAAGGTTTCCTGGCGCGCATTCATTTCCGTGGCGGCGATCGCCATGGTCTGTTTTTCGGACTGGATGTTGTTGTCGCGCAGCTCGCGATTGTTCTCTGCAAGGACGCTCTGCTGAATGAACAGACCGATCACCAGCCACAGGAAGGCCAGCGGGGCAAAGGCCCCCTCCAGGGAGGTGCCCATCTCGCCAATCGGCAGTGACGCAAATGCACCCCAGCCGATATTGTTGGAAATATACAGGGCTCCCAGCAACAGCCAGACCAATGACAGAATCAAACCATAGAGTATTCGCCAATCCTTGTGCTGATCATCTGCAATGTTCTTGTTCTTCTTGTCCATAGATCCAGTCTTCCAATGCCCGAAATCATGCGATCAATCAATGTGGGAGCGGGCCCCGCCCGCGATCGATCCAGGCCTGCCCGGCAAACATCGCGAGCAAGGCTCGCTCCCACAAGGGTGCGGGATCGAGCGCTGGCTAGATTACTGCCTGACCTGTAGTGGGTCAACGAATAAGAGGGCTTGTCTGCGGTTAGTGTGACATCCGGCGGGATTGATACTCGCGCAGCAGCGCCGCGTCGTCTGCGAGCAGTTCATCGAGCTTCGTGCAGATGGCCGTGTTTCTGGCAGCCGCAGGATCATTGGAATAACCGGCACTGTAGTCACGCAACTTTTCGGCAAAGCCCGGCACCCGACTCAAGAACTCGCTCAGGGTGCGAGTATCGGCCCGAGTGGCGTTCATGCCATAGCCCAACTGCGCAAGACACAGGCCGTTGAGTTGCTGCTCGAACTGCCCCTGCATGGGAAACGCGAGATACGGCTTCTGCAGATACATGGCCTCACTCATGAGCGTGAAGCCCGCTGTTGCGATCACGGAGCGCGCCGCTGCGAGGTCCTGCAGGAATCCCATCGTGCTAAAGGCTCGAAACTGCAGATTGTCCTCGACCAGATCACGGTCATAACCGTAGATCACGAACTGTTCGCCGGGAAACTGCCGCAGGGTTTCGATGAGAGTGTCGTAGCCACTGGTCACATAGACGAGATGAAAGCCACCGTCGGTCGGCTGCAGTGAGCCAACTTCCGAGCGCAGAATCGGCGGGAATAAAAAGGTCCTGTCATTCTTTACCGGCCCTTGAAAGAAGGTCGTTGCGAGAGCCACATCGGGTTTCGGCACCATCATGCGGATGATGTTCTCGGTAATCCGTTGATCCTTGCGCAGATGATCGGGCGCATCGTAGTGCATGTAACGCATGCGATGCTGGTTATCCAGACTGATGAGCGGGATGTGCCTCTGACCCGCGATCCGCGCAGTCATGGGTTCGAAATCCGTGATGACACAGTCTGGTTGGAACTCATTGAACAGGGCACGCACGCGCCTGAAGCTGCGAATGCCTGCGGGCAACAGCCACAGGTTGTGCAGCACTGTGCGGATGATCGAGACCTTGTTGTCGCGGCTGACGATATGCAGCCCGGTGATCTGTGTGGCGGGAAACAATTCATGCAGTACGCGGTAGCCCCGGTCGTAGCTGACGATGTGCAGTTCGTGTCCCTGAGCTGCGAGGTGGGTAGCCATTTCCTTTGCCCGTGAGGAGTGGCCGGAGCCTTCTCCCGATACTCCATAGAGGATGCGCATGTGTTGTTGAATCACTCCTTCCTGATGCTTCACGCGCCAAAGTATATAACCGCATTGTGACAGTTCTTGTTGCCTGGGCCTCATATGCCGAGCTGCGCTTTCGGGGTGGGGGCAGCAGGACACGCCGTGAACCCATCCATGGGGGCTCGGCTGCCGCCGTCCTGGCGGCAGACGGTCCTGCTGCCCCTCCCCCGAAAGCACAGCTCTACTTCTGTGCCACGTTCAAACAGCAATAGAACTACGGAGTCGTGCCTACAGCTGCACACCTGAGAGCAAAAGCAACGTTGGTGTTTTCGACAGCCACGATTCTGGACGATTAGCACATTGGTAGAGACGTGCTTTTGGGCTGGGGGCAGCAGGACCGTCTGCCGCCAGGAC
>MGYS01000088.1:3875-4410 GCA_001802565.1 Gammaproteobacteria bacterium RIFCSPLOWO2_02_FULL_57_10
TCGGCACAATAGCGCAAATCACCAGCACCCTGCCCAGCCCCCAACGTTGCTATTGCCGGATAGAAAATTGATAATTGCCGGCCTCCGCAAGCCCCGGAAATCAACCGATGAGCAAGAAAAAAGACAGTGTATTCAACTTCGAGGAATCCCTCGCCAGCCTGGAAAGCCTAGTGTCGGCCATGGAAGAAGGCGAGCTGAGCCTGGAGGAGTCACTGCAGGCATTCGAGAAAGGCATCCGCCTGACCCGCGAATGCCAGTCTGCCTTGCAGAAGGCAGAGCAGAAGGTACAGATACTCATCGACGAGAACGGCAGTCCGGAACCAGTCGACTTCGAAGTGGATGATGACTCCGCCTCCGGAAGCAGAGACTGATGAACAGCCCCTCTGCCTTCGATCTCGGCACCTTCATGGAACAGTGTCAGCAGCGTATCCAGTCGGTGCTGAAGACTCACCTTGAGGCTCTTCCCCCACACGCCACACAACTGCGCCAGGCGATGCAGTATGCCTGTCTGCAGGGCGGCAAACGGGTTCGCCCC
>MGYS01000088.1:4426-5275 GCA_001802565.1 Gammaproteobacteria bacterium RIFCSPLOWO2_02_FULL_57_10
GGGCACAGGCATTCGGGGCGCAACCTGCCCGAGTCGATATTGCCGCCTGTGCAGTCGAGCTCATCCACTGCTATTCCCTCGTTCATGATGATCTCCCTGCCATGGACGACGATGATCTGCGCCGCGGCAATCCCACGGTCCACATTGCTTTCAACGAAGCCACTGCAATTCTCGCGGGTGATGCGCTGCAGGGTCTGGCGTTCAGGCTGCTGAGCGACCCCGAGGCGACCGCAATCAGCGACAGTACACGGCTGCGGATGATCAATCTGCTGGCGGCAGCAGGCGGCTACGAAGGCATGGTGACGGGGCAGGCCATCGATTTCGAGGCGATGGGACGTACGCTCACGCTGGGCGAGCTCGAGACCATGCACCGGCTGAAGACCGGCGCCCTGATCAGTGCCAGCGTGCAGCTCGGCGCCCTGTGTACCGAGCAGGCGACAGAGCCCCAGCTGGCCGCGCTGCGACGCTACGCCGAGTACATCGGCCTGGCCTTTCAGGTACAGGACGACATTCTCGATGTTGTCAGCGACACCGCGACATTGGGCAAGACACAGGGTGCAGACCAGGCTCTCAACAAACCCACCTACGTCTCACTGCTGGGATTGGATGGAGCCAGAATCAAGGCGCAGGAGCTGTGCAACGGCGCGGTGGCTGCCTTGATCGACTTCGATCATCGTGCCGACGCATTGCGCCATATCGCCCGCTATATCGTGGAGCGCCACCACTGACGCCTGGACAGCCGAATTGACGGAGACAGGTCATTACTTTAACGTAACGCCCGACACTGTCATGAAGCTCGACAGCAGAACACAAGAGTACGCAGAACCAGATGCTAGACGAGATCCCCCT
>MGYS01000089.1:0-13867 GCA_001802565.1 Gammaproteobacteria bacterium RIFCSPLOWO2_02_FULL_57_10
GGGACGTGGTCGCATCTATCTGCGCGCCCGAGCCGAGATCATCGAAGATGAAAAGACCAACCGTCAGACAATCATCGTTACCGAGATTCCCTACCAGCTCAACAAGGCGCGACTGATCGAGCGGATCGCCGAACTGGTTAAGGAAAAGAAACTCGAAGGCATTTCCGAGCTGCGTGACGAATCCGACAAGGACGGCATGCGTATCGTGATCGAACTGCGCCGTGGCGAAGTGGGTGAAGTGGTACTGAACAATCTGTATGCCCAGACTCAGATGCAGTCGGTGTTCGGCATCAACATGGTTGCTCTGGTGGACGGTCAACCGAAGCTGCTCAATCTGAAAGAGATCATCCAGTCCTTCATTCGCCACCGTCGCGAGGTGGTGACGCGTCGCACCGTATTCCTGCTGCGCAAGGCGCGCGAAAAAGGTCATATCCTGGAAGGTTTGGCTATCGCGTTGGCCAACATCGATGCCGTCATTGCCCTGATCAAGGAATCGCCCAGCACTACCGAGGCCAAGGAAAAGCTGCTGGCACGCTCCTGGCACGCGGCCAGTGTGCTGCAGTTGCTCGGCGAGGCCGGTGCCGATGCCTGTCGTCCAGAGGAGCTGCCTGTCGAATTCGGCATGCGTGGCGAAGACTATTATCTTTCTCCCGCGCAGGCTCAGGCCATTCTTGAGCTGCGTCTGCACCGTCTGACCGGATTGGAGCAGGAAAAGCTGATCAACGATTATCAGGAGCTGCTGCGCCAGATCGCGGACTACCTGGATATTCTTGCCAGTGAGGTGCGTCTTTTCACTGTCGTTCGCGAGGAGCTGGCGCAAGTGCGCGAGAACTATGGCGATGACAGAAAGACAGAGATCACCACATCGCAGCTCGATTTGTCGATGGAAGATCTGATCACCGAAGAGGACCGCGTCGTCACGATTTCCCGCAGCGGTTATGCCAAATCGCAGCCGTTGTCCGACTACCAGGCGCAGCGCCGTGGTGGCATGGGCAAAGCCGCGGCGTCCGTGAAGGACGAGGATGTGGTTGAACACCTGTTGATCGCGAGCAGCCATGACACACTGTTGTGTTTCACCAGCACCGGCAAGGTCTATTGGCTGCGCGTGTTCAATATTCCGCTGGCAAGTCGCACATCCAGAGGCAAGCCAATCGTCAATATCCTGCCGCTGGAAGAGGGCGAGCACATCACCAGCCTGTTGCCGATCAAGGAATACACCGAGGGACATTTCGTGTTCATGGCCACTGCCCAGGGCACGGTCAAGAAGACTTCTCTCACCAATTTTTCCAGACAGCGCAGCGTAGGCCTGCGTGCCATCGAGCTCGACGAGGGCGACACGCTGATTGGTACGGCTGAGACCGACGGGAGTCGCGACATCATGCTGTGCAGCACCAGTGGCAAGATGATCCGTTTCCGCGAAACAGACGTCCGTGAGATGGGTAGAACAGCGCGCGGTGTGCGTGGTATCAGACTGGCTACCGGTCACGAGATGATCGCTCTGATCATTCCGGAGGACGGCAAGCAGGTACTGACGGTCAGTGAAAACGGCTATGGCAAGCGTACGCATAACGAGGACTTCCCGTTGTATGGTCGTGGCGGGCAGGGCGTGATCGGCATGCAGACCAGCGAGCGAAATGGTCGTGTAGTGGGCGCCGTACAGGTGTCGGACGGTGATGAGATCATGCTCATCTCCGATCGTGGCACCTTGGTGCGTACCCGTGTCGACGAGATATCGGTGCAGGGCAGGAATACCCAGGGCGTGCGCCTGATCAAACTCAAGGCTGACGAGAAGCTCGTTGGCCTGGAACAGGTGGAGGAGCCCGAGGCGCCGCTGGATTCGGGTGAAGAGGACGCAGTAATTGACTCCGACCTGCAAGGCGACGAAGCCAATTCCAAGGACTAGGCCGGTCGATATCCAGGAACCATTGTCAGTGACTGAACCAGCAAGCATCAATTCATCAGGCAGTGACGATGTCGTTGCCTTCCTGGGGCCGCTGGGAACTTTTTCCCAGGCCGCAGTAGATCGTCATTTTGGTCCGGACGCCCCCAAACTCAGCGTGCCGACCATTGATGACGTCTTTGCCGAAGTGGAAGCGGGAAGAGCCCGTTTCGGTGTCGTTCCGGTGGAGAACTCTACAGAAGGCGCCGTCAACAATACCCAGGATTGCCTGGTCGATACCTCTCTGCACATCGTTGCCGAGGTGGTTATTCCGATCGAGCACAATTTTCTTCTGCGGCATGACGCTGTGCCCGAAGGGATTGCCAGGATAGTGTCGCACAGACAGTCGCTGGGCCAGTGCCGGCGATGGCTGAAGGCAAACTGGCCGAATGTGGACAAGCACGAGGTGAGCAGCAATGCCGAGGCCGCACGCTTGGCTGCTGCAGATCCTCACACGGCCGCCATCGCAGGCGCTCGCGCAGCCGCTCTCTACGGACTGCGCGTGCATGCGCAGTGCATCCAGGATCAACACAATAACAGCACGCGCTTTCTGGTGCTGTCCCGCGAGCAGGCGCCGCCAACCGGCCGTGACAAGACGTCCATTCTGGTCTATACCGAAAACAAGCCAGGTGCTCTGTTCAGGGTGCTGGAGCCATTCGAGAAACAACAGGTCAGTCTGACCAAGATCGAAACCCGCCCTGCACGCGACAGCATCTGGGCCTATGTGTTCTTCATAGATTTTGAGGGGCATGGCGAAGATCCCGCTGTGCGGAGTGTCTTTGCTCAGTTGCAGGGACGTGCCGTCAAGATCAAGAATCTGGGTTCTTACCCCATGGCTGCGGGATAACATTTTGAATCTGCTGAAAGACAAGAGTGTACTAATCGTCGGCCTGGGGCTGATCGGTGGGTCGGTTGCACGAGGTCTACGCAAGCGAGGATTGTGTCGAGCCATATACGCCTGTGGTCGAGATGATCGTCCTCTGCGCGAGGCAGCTGCCGATGGGGTGGTTGATGAGTGGGCCACGGATCTCCCTACGCTGGCCGCCAAGGCAGACCTCATTCTGATTGCAGTGCCAACGCTGACAGTGCGGCGCGTTCTTGAGCAGCTCAAGGGCGTTGTCCGCCCTGATACGATCATTACGGATGCTGCCAGTGTGAAGGGCAGTGTCGTGAAGGATTTTCGTTCGGTATTTGGCAACGACTGTCGTCAGTTTGTGCCGGCGCATCCGATTGCCGGTTCTGAACAGAGTGGTTATCGAGCCTCCACGCCCGACCTTTATCAGGATCGCAAGGTGATCCTCACTCCGCTGGGGGAAACGGATCCGAGCTTCCTGCGAACTGTCAGAGAACTTTGGGAGGCGCTCGGTGCTGACGTGCATCAGATGGGGGTGGACGACCATGACGCGGTTCTTGCGGCGACCAGCCACCTCCCGCATCTGCTTGCTTACTCCCTGATCAATACGTTGGCGCGGCAGCAGATGACCGACGATATCTTTCGTTACGCGGCGGGCGGATTCGCCGGTTTTACCCGCATCGCTTCCAGTGATCCAACCATGTGGCGCGACATATTTCTCGCCAATGGGGCGGCAACCATCAGTGTGCTTGACGCCTATACCGATGAGCTGGCTCGCATGCGCAAGGCATTGATCGAAGGCGATGGCGAGCTTTTGAAAACCTCTTTCGATGCTGCAAGAAATGCTCGTAACCATTTCATTAAAAAGCATTTTTCATCCGGAGGTGGGGTTCACGAATGTCATGTCGATCCGGTTTCTGATCCCGCCTCGACGGTCGTGCCGGTACTGACGATCGATGGGCCGGGTGGCTCCGGAAAAGGCACTGTCAGTATTCGCGTGGCCCGCGAGTTGGGTTGGCACTATCTCGATAGCGGCGCGCTGTACCGATTGCTCGGGCTCGCAGCCAGGAACGCGGGAGTCTCAACCGCCGATGAGGCCGCTCTGCTGCCGTTGATCGACAGCATGCAGATCAGCTTTGGTCCGGAAGAAGGAGCGGTCTGGCTGGACGGCAAGGAAGTGTCGTCGGAACTACGCCAGGAAAGTGGGGGAGCTCTCGCGTCCGAAGTGGCGGTTCACCCTGCGGTACGTCGTGGGCTGCTCGGGCGTCAACAGTCCTTTCGCCGTATGCCGGGGCTGGTAGCGGATGGTCGTGATATGGGGACCGTCGTCTTCCCGGATGCCCTCGTGAAAGTGTTCCTGACCGCATCGGCAGAAGAGCGTGCAAAGAGGCGTTATAAGCAGTTGATTGATAAGGGGATTGATGTTAACCTCTCCGACCTTTTTCTGGATATCCAGTCACGCGATGAGCGCGATACCAATCGCAGCATCTCGCCGCTCAAGCCTGCAGAGGATGCGGTGCTGGTGGATACCACCGGAATTGGCATAGAACAGGTGGTAGCACGTGTTCTGGATGTAGTTCGTCAGCGCTTGTAGCTGACTGGTTTTTATGGCTCCGTTTCTGACTTCCCCAGCATATGTCAGGATCGGAGCTTTTAGTAATGGCCCCGTATGAGCTGGAATACGGTATAACCTGAAATGTATGGAAAAAATGATGAGTGAAAGTTTCGCTGAATTGTTCGAACAGAGTTTAAACGACATTGATATGACACCTGGTGCCATTGTCACTGGTGTGATCATTGATATCGATTCGGACTGGGTAACAGTCCACGCAGGATTGAAGTCCGAAGGCGTGATTCAAAGAAGTGAATTCCTTAATGAAGACGGCACGTTTTCGTTGTCCATAGGCGATTCAGTGAAAGTGGCTCTGGAATCTGTTGAAGACGGTTTCGGTGCTACGCGTCTGTCCAGAGAGAAGGCCAAGCGTGCCGAGTCCTGGATGGATCTGGAAGCAGCGTTCGAGAAAAACGAAGTGGTCATGGGTGTTATCAACGGCAAGGTCAAAGGTGGCTTTACAGTTGATCTGAACAATATCCGTGCCTTCCTCCCAGGCTCTCTGGTTGATGTGCGCCCAATCCGCGACACAACCCACCTGGAAGGTCAGGAACTGGAATTCAAACTGATCAAGCTCGATCAGAAGCGCAACAACGTCGTGGTATCCCGTCGTGCCGTGCTGGAAGCTGTCAGCACCGAAGAGCGCGACGAACTGCTGGCTGCTCTGCAGGAAGGCATGTCCGTCAAGGGTGTGGTCAAGAACCTCACCGATTACGGTGCCTTCGTGGATTTGGGTGGCGTGGATGGTCTGTTGCACATCACCGACATGTCCTGGAAGCGTATCAAGCATCCAAGCGAGATCGTGAATGTTGGCGACGAGATTCAAGTCAAGATTCTGAAGTACGACCGCGAGCGCAATCGTGTATCTCTCGGCCTGAAGCAGTTGGGCGAAGATCCATGGGTCGCTATCAAGGCGCGTTACCCGGAGAAATCCGTGGTCAAGGCCACTGTCACCAACCTGACCGATTACGGCTGCTTTGCTGAATTGGAACAAGGCGTTGAAGGTCTGGTACACGTGTCCGAAATGGATTGGACGAACAAGAATGTACACCCATCCAAAGTCGTGCAACTGGGCGACGTAGTGGACGTGATGATTCTGGATATCGACGAAGAAAGACGTCGTATTTCTCTGGGTATCAAGCAGTGCTTCCAGAATCCGTGGGATCGTTTTGCCGAGAGCTTCAAGAAGGGCGACAAGATCAGTGGCAGCATCAAGTCCATCACTGACTTCGGTATCTTCATTGGTCTCGACGGTAACATCGACGGCCTGGTACACCTGTCCGACATCTCCTGGGATGAGGCTGGTGAAGAAGCGGTTCGCGCCTACAAGAAGGGTGACGAAATCGAGACTGTCATTCTGTCCATCGACTCCGAGCGTGAGCGCATTTCCCTGGGCATCAAACAGTTGTCTGACGATCCGTTCGTCAGCTACGTTGGTGAGTTCGAGAAGGGCAGCATCGTCAAGGGTGTCGTGACTGCAGTAGATGCAAAAGCGGCGACCATTGCTCTGACTAATGGTGTTGAAGGTGTTCTGCGTGCTTCCGAGATCAGCAGAGACAAGGTCGAAGACGCCAGAAACGCGTTGAAAGAAGGCGATGAAGTTGAAGTCAAGGTAATCAGTGTTGATCGCAAGAGCAGAGTGCTTGGCCTCTCTATCAAGGCGATCGAGATTGATGACGAGAAGTCTGCAATCCAGGAGCACAAGAATCAGGAGCCGACTTCGGCTGCACCGACTACAATCGGCGACCTGATCAAAGCGCAGATGGACAAGAAGTAATCTGCGCAGGTGCTTGTTTCGGGTTGCAGTGTTGTTTCGGATCGCAGCTTTTTACACTTCCTATGTAAACAAGGAATAGGCCATGACGAAGTCTGAACTTATTGATCGAATTGCAGGAAAGCAGAGCCAGTTGTCATCGAAAGATGTCGAACTGTCAGTGAAGGCAATGATTGAATATATGTCTCAGGTGTTGTCGGAAGGTGGTCGAATTGAAATCAGGGGATTCGGCAGTTTTTCACTGCATTATCGAATCCCTCGAGTAGGGCGTAACCCGAAGACGGGAACTCCGGTTTCTCTCAGCGGCAAATACGTTCCTCACTTCAAGCCTGGCAAGGAGTTGCGTGACAGAGTCAACCTCAGTCTGGATACACATCCCTGAATTTCAGAGTGATGAAGTAGATCAGTAAAAGACGGCGGTATTCGCAAGGATATCGCCGTTTTTGCATTCCAGGGGTGTAGAATGGAGAGAGCTTGCGTTACAAACGTTGAATCATAAACCCTGAATCCAGGTGTCATCCCTCATGCACAGACTATTGCGCATACTGTCGTGGATTTTTCTTCTGCTGGTATTCCTTGCCGGCATCCTGTTCTCGTTCTTCAATACAGAACCTGTCGCGCTTTCCTTCGGTTTCAAGGTAATGCAGCCTATGCCGCTTTCAGTGTGGGTGATCTCAGCGTTTGCGTTGGGTGGCCTGACGGGATTGGTGCTTGGTGCCGGACTCTTCAGTGGTATGCGGACACGTATGGAGATGCAACGTTTGACTCGTAAAGTGGAAACGTTGGAGAACGCGCGCGCGAATGTGGATGGCAGTGCAGCACGGGATGCTGAATGAGTGAAGACGGATGGATGTACTACCTGCTGTTTCTCGTCGCGGTCATGTCAGGGTGGTTGCTGGCAAAAGTCGGGGACTGGAAGTTTTTGCGCCGGTTCGAATCAAGGAATACGTTCACCAGGGATTACTTTGTTGGATTGAACTATCTCCTGCACGATGAGCCTGACGAGGCCGTTGATACTTTCATCAACGCTCTTGAGCTCAACGCTGATACGATTGAAACGCATCTTGCGCTAGGTATTCTTCTGCGTCGCCGTGGCAAGGTCGACAGAGCCATCGAGGTGCATCAAGGTCTTCTCGCCGGCAAGGGGCTTGTTGGGCAACATTCGCAGTCGATTCGACTGGAGCTTGCAAGAGATTTCACTGCTGCGGGAGTCCTTGATCGTGCCGAAAGTATTCTTCAGGAAATCGTCTCCGAGAAATCGGTGTACAAATGGGAGGCTCTGAGTCAGCTCATTGTCATTTACCAGATGAGCAAGGAGTGGGCCAAAGCCGAAGTCGCGGCGCGGGATCTTCTGGTGAGTCCGACTCACCGCAAGCAGAAAAGTCTGCGATCAGCTGCATCGCATTTCTGCTGCGAATTGGCTCAGGAACGCATGAAGAAAGGCGAGTGGCCGGCAGTACGTAGATGGTTGGCAAAGGCATGGTCCTATGATCGGGATAATCTGCGCCCAGCGTTGATGTTGGCGTCAATCGAAGCAAATACCGACAATCATGAGAAAGCTGCACGCATTCTGATGAAGGCGGTCGACAGAAATGCGCGGTACCTTGCTGAGGTAGTCTCGCCGTTGTCGGAAAGCAAGTTGAAAATCGGTGCGGCAGACAAACTGGAAGCATTTCTGCGACAGGCGAATGCGCGTCATGCCAGCACTGCCGCTGCCCTGCAGTCAGCAGAATTGATCAGTCAAAGGGCAGGGATAGCAGAGGCTTCATCTTATTTGATGAGCGTGCAGAATCAGCATCCTACCTTGCGTGGCCTGGCAGGGCTTTCCGCATTCATGGTGGATTTGTCGGAGGGAACGCAAAAGGAAAGAGCGATGGTTTTGCGTGATGCGCTGCGGCAGATCAGCGCAAGCAGTCCTGCTTATCACTGTGAAGGGTGTGGTTTTACTGCAAGAAAGCTCTACTGGCTGTGTCCAGGTTGCCAGCAGTGGGGGTTGATTGTATCCGCTGCCGGACCTGACGGTGATTAGAGAGTCCTGGCGCCCTGGATAGAATGCTATAACGAGAAGAATGGAGCGGAGTGAATTGAAAATGAGTGAAATAGACAACAAGAGAATCATCATCGCGTTGGATTTTCCGGATGCGGCCAGCACCAGGAATCTGCTGCGCGTACTTGACCCTGCGCAGTGTCGCGTGAAGATAGGCAAGGAATTGTTTACCCGTTGTGGCCCTTCTCTAGTGGAAGAGGTCATCAGAAATGGGTTCGATTTGTTTCTGGATTTGAAGTTTCATGATATTCCGAACACGGTTGGCAAGGCTGTTGCGGCAGCTGCAGATCTTGGTGTGTGGATGGTGAACGTTCATGCTTCGGGAGGCAGGGACATGATGATGGCAGCACGACAAGCCGTTGCAAATTCGCAGCACAAACCTCTGGTAATTGCCGTAACGGTACTGACGAGCATGTCGCAGTCTGATCTTGCCGATATCGGCGTTAATGTATCGCCTCAGGAGCACGTCAAAAGGTTGGCGCTGCTTGCGCAGCAATGCGGGATGGATGGTGTCGTGTGTTCGGCAGCTGAAACAGAGATGTTGCGTGCAGCCTGCGGGGCCGACTATGTGCTGGTGACACCAGGCATTCGACCAGTCGGAGATGACGCCAACGACCAGAAGCGAATCGTGACACCTGTGGATGCGGTGAAAGCTGGCAGCAGCTACCTCGTCATCGGTCGTCCAGTGACCCAGGCGGAAAAGCCGGGTGAGAAGTTGGATGAAATTTTCCGGCAGTTGCATGGCAATTTTCCGAATCTTTGCTAGAGTCATAGTTGCAGCAGGACTGCTGCATCATCTCTAGTCCAATCGGAAATTTTCAAAAAGGATATGATCATGAAAAGGATTTTCTGCTTTTTTGCATTACTGCTTTCCTTCACACTTGCCCTGCCGATGGCATTGCAGGCTCAGACCCGCGAGGAAGAAGCCCCCGCCGAAGTCAGCGAGGCGAAGACCAAGGTCGACATCAATACCGCCGATGCGGCAACTCTGGCCCTCGCACTGGATGGCATCGGTATGGCCAAGGCCCAGGAGATCGTGGCTCATCGTGAGCAACATGGTGAGTTCAAAAGCGTTGAGCAGCTCGGCGATGTCAAGGGTATTGGGGCCGCAACAATCGCACGGAATCGTGACAAGATCATCGTCGTTGCGACTACTCCCTGAAGATTTGTCCGGCTCTGGGATGGAGGCTTTACCCACCGCTTGCGTGCTTTGATGGAGGATGCAACCTCCTGCCAGGTGATGCCGGTTTCTGAGGTAGAATAGGGCGCTTTCGGGCGCCCTGTTTCATTACTGAGCGGCTCTCGTTCAGGCTGAGTGAACTTGATACCCAGGACTTTGGATGATGGAAGCCTTCATTACCGTGCCGATTTTTCTCCTGTCTGTTCTTGCGACATTCGGAGTCAAGAGGGTGGCGATTCGTACCCAACTTCTCGCCCTGCCGACGGAGCGAAGTTCACACCATGTAACGACCCCTGTGGGCGGTGGACTGGCGATCGTTCTCGCTTATTTGCTGGGCATTGCATATTCATGGTTCAGCGCAACACTCGCTCCTCCAGAAGTACAGGCACTGCTTGCTGCTCTGCCAGTTGCTCTCATCGGTTTGATCGATGACAGAGGGCATGTGGACTTCAGGATTCGATTGCTCGTTCAGGCGCTCGGAGCGATCTATGTCTTGGTCTTGCTCGGTGCCTTGCCCCCGATTCGAATAGCCAGCATGAATTTCGAGCTCGGTGTATGGGGCTGGCTGCTCGTTCCACTGGCTCTGCTGTGGCTGACGAATCTTTATAACTTCATGGACGGAATCGACGGACTGGCTGGAGCGGAGACCTGTTTTGTCGCTGCTTCTGCTGCACTCCTGCTCCTGATCAATGGCGATCGTGCCCTGGCGCTTCTGTGTCTCTGCCTGTTTGCCGGTGCTGCCGGCTTTCTGACATTGAATTGGCCCCCAGCCAGGATTTTCATGGGCGATGTGGGAAGTGGGTTTACGGGATACACGTTGGGGTTGGTGGCTTTACTGAGTCACTATCACGGCACCATGAGCCTGTGGAGCTGGGTGCTGCTACTGGCGGTTTTCATTGTGGATGCAACCATGACACTGGTTCGACGAGTCCTGGCTGGTCAACGCTGGTACCATGCACACAGGACTCATGCCTATCAACGTGCGGCACGGAAATACCACAGTCATGAAGCTGTCTCTCTCTGTGTATTATCCATCAACGTTACATGGTTGCTGCCATTGGCATTCCTGGCAGGAAAACACCCTGAATATGGGGTATATTTGACCATCGTCGGAATAGTACCCTTGGTTGTTCTGGCTGGGATTTTCCGAGCCGGGCGCGAGTCCTCGTAATCGCAAGAGAAGCAAGGACTGAGCTCAAACCCGACTCGTGGTGAATACCCGGGGGTCGAAGGAGAAGGAATGAATCTGTACACGGTACCTTTGTCGCGCACGGTCAAGCAGCTACTGATGATGCTTGCCGATAGTGTGATGCTTGGTCTTGCGCTGTGGCTTTCATTTGCGTTGCTGGGTGTGGATTTCTTCAGTCGTGACGACAACGCCTATCTCTATTTCGGGCTGACCAATATTGCCAGTGTCCTGGTTTTCTTGCGCATAGGTTTGTATCGAGCGATCCTGCTCTACATGGGCCTGCAATCAGGATTCATTGTTCTGCAAGGAGTCACCATCTCCACCGGACTTCTTGCAGCTACCGCCTATTTCTTCGTGACACCTTCCAGTTATGACAATTCGGTCTTTCCAATCTATTGGATGATCTCGTTGCTGTTCATCGGTGGGAGCCGTTTTGTTGCCAAGGTAGCATTACAGAATCTGATTCAGAATTTTCGTCCCAAGGAGCCTGTCATCATTTATGGAGCGGGCAGCTCGGGGATGCAACTGGTTGCAGCACTGCAGAGCGGAGATCAATATCTGCCTGTGGCATTTGTCGACGACAGTCGCAGCCTGATTGGCAGCACGGTGCATGGCATTCGGGTATTCAGCCCGGGCGCCTTGTTCGAGTTGATACAGAATTTTTCGGTAAGACAGATATTGCTCGCCATACCCTCCGCCACTCATGCAGAACGCAAGGAAATACTCAACCGCCTTGAGCATCTGCCTGTACACGTCAAAACGGTCCCCGACCTGTTCGACATGGTCTCAGGTAAGGTGGGAGTGGCTGAAGTTCGCGATATCGATATTGAAGACCTTCTCGGGCGCGATATCGTGCCGCCGAACCCCAAGCTCATGGGAGCCTGCATCACCGGGTGCTCGGTGATGGTCACGGGCGCTGCAGGTTCGATTGGGTCAGAATTGTGCCGTCAGATACTGCATTTGAAACCGGTGCGGCTCATCTTGCTGGATAGCTCCGAGTATGGTCTTTATACCGTAGAGAATGAGCTGCTGGAGGCGATCCCGTCGCTGGAAAGCAAGAGCAACGTGGAGCTGACCGCTCTGCTGGGCAATGTTTGCAACCAGCAATTGATGGAACATGCCATGAAGCGTTTCGCTGTGGAAACCGTGTATCACGTGGCTGCCTACAAACAGGTGCCGATGGTGGAAAGCAACATTATCGAGGGCGTACAGAACAACATCTTTGGCACCCTGATTTCAGCTCAGGCAGCAGAGCGAAGCGGGGTCAAGAATTTCGTCCTGATTTCCACTGACAAAGCTGTCAGACCGACGAACTTCATGGGAGCCACGAAGCGCTTTGCGGAACAGGTCTTGCAGGCGATGGCCTACAACAAGAGCAGAACCCGATTCAGCATGGTGCGGTTCGGAAATGTGCTTGGCTCGTCGGGCTCGGTTGTTCCGTTGTTCAGGCGTCAGATCAGCATGGGGGGGCCGGTGACGGTTACGCATCCTGAAGTGACGCGCTACTTCATGACGGTCCAGGAAGCTGCGCAACTTGTGATCCAGGCAGGGTCGATGGCTACCGGAGGAGATGTGTTTGTGCTCGATATGCACGAGCCGATCCGGATAGTCGATCTGGCGAAGAAAATGGTCCATCTGATGGGATACGACGTCAAGGATGAAAACTCTTACAAACGGGATATCGCCATTGAATACACCGGTCTGCGCCCGGGAGAGAAGCTCTTTGAGGAGTTGCTGATTGGCGAGTCAGTGACAGGAACCGAGCATCCAAAAATCATGCGTGCAGAGGAAGACGCACTTTCGTGGGGGGAGCTGGAGGTGTTGATCCAGCGCCTGCAAACCGCCTGCAAACGCATGGACCTGCATCAGATCAGGGCGATTCTGATGGAGGCCGTCGATGGTTTTCAGCCCAAGGAGGTGGCAACTGACCCGCTTTGGGAGCAGGCGATAGATGATCACGAGTCTGGAGGCGAGAGCAATGACAGGAAGAAGCAGGACAGCAACATAACGACTCTCTACAAGAAGTAATCTCAATGCGGAGCCGAGGGGATTGGCCGGTCCCCTCGGAAGAGAGGAGACCGGCCGGAAACTGCTACTCTCGGGTAATCGAAAGAATGACTACCGGTTCAACCGGGACGTCCTGATGACCGCGCTGACTGCCGGTCTGTACCGTGGCAATCTGATCTACAACGTCCATGCCTTCGACAACTTCCGCGAATACCGCGTAGCCGAATCCGCGAGCGGTTTCGTCTGTATGGTCAAGGAAGTTGTTGTCGACCAGATTGATGAAGAACTGACTGCTGGCGCTGTCCACGACCTGCGTTCTGGCCATCGCGAGTGTGCCGCGACTGTTCTTCAACTCTGCCGTAGCCTCGTTCTTGATCGGGTCGAAGGTAGATTGCTCGAGCAGGTCTGGATTGTAGCCGCCGCCCTGAATCATGAAGCCAGGAATGACTCTGTGGAAAATCAGGCCGTCATAGAATTTTGCGTCTGTATAGCGTAGGAAGTTTGCCACGGTGATCGGAGCCTTGTCGGCCCAGAGTTCTATCTTCACGGTACCTTTGCTGGTTTCCATGATGACAACAGGGTTTGCGTTCTCTGCAGCGGTAGCGCAGCCAATCGTGCTGATGCTGAGAATGAGGGACAAGAATAAGGATCGCATTGGGTTCGAGCTCCTGTGTGTGCGAATTTGGTAATGAAACGCGGCCACTATACCGTATTGTGTCGAGCGCGATAAGTCTCAGATGGGACTAATGGGGCGGTCTGGGGCCGACACTTGGCTGGCTGGGTTGTGCGAACAGGAGACGAGCGGAGGTTACGGCGAATGCGTTACTGCGACAGAGTGCTGCAGGAAGGGTACTGCAAGAAAAGTCCGTTGATTATGGCTGCCCAACCTGGGCTCGAACCAGGAACCAAGTGATTAACAGTCACCTACTCTACCATTGAGCTATTGGGCAGTGATTTGAAGTCATACCATCGGTATGTCGTCAAAGCGTGCGTATACTAATCACAATCACCTGAGGGGTCAACCCTTATCTGGTCGCAATCTGCCGCACTGCTTTTGCTGATATACTCCCACCGCTGGCCACTCTGCACTCGGATATTCTGGTTGTAAAATGCATAATCCCTTCAAGATTCACTCTCGTTTCAAGCCGGCAGGAGATCAACCGCAAGCCATTGAAAAGTTGGTGGACGGGCTGGAGAGCGGATTGGCCGCTCAGACACTTCTGGGGGTCACAGGCTCAGGCAAGACTTTCACGATTGCCAATGTGA
>MGYS01000089.1:13891-17598 GCA_001802565.1 Gammaproteobacteria bacterium RIFCSPLOWO2_02_FULL_57_10
TTGATCATGGCTCCCAACAAAACACTCGCGGCACAGTTGTACGGCGAATTTTCCGAGTTTTTTCCGGATAATGCAGTCGAGTACTTCGTTTCCTACTACGACTATTATCAACCTGAAGCTTATGTGCCATCGTCGGATCTTTACATTGAAAAAGATTCCTCGATCAACGAGCACATCGAGCAGATGCGACTGTCTGCAACCAAGGCTCTGCTCGAGCGGCCCGATGTCATCGTGGTTGCGACTGTGTCAGCGATTTATGGTCTTGGCGATCCCAAGTCATATCTGCAAATGGTGCTGCACCTCGATCGTGGCGACAAGGTGGATCAGCGCAGCATTCTGCGCCGTCTTGCCGAACTGCAATACACTCGCAATGACATGGAGTTGCAGCGTGCCACTTATCGCGTTCGTGGAGACGTCATTGATGTTTATCCCGCGGAATCGGAAAAGCATGCCATTCGCATCGAATTGTTCGATGATGAAATTGAAAGCCTTTCATATTTTGATCCTCTGACTGGCGCGATCATCAAGAAGGTGCCGCGACTGACAGTTTTTCCGAAGTCACACTACGTGACGCCGCGACAGACGATGCTTGATGCCATGGACGAGATCAAGCATGAGTTGAATCAGCGCCTGGAGCAATTGGAGAGCAACCATCAACTTGTGGAAGCTCAGCGGCTGGGTCAACGTACCCGTTTCGATCTCGAGATGATCGCTGAGTTGGGTTATTGCACGGGCATCGAAAATTATTCCCGCTACTTGTCCGGGCGCAAGGAAGGGCAGCCGCCGCCCACGCTCTATGACTACTTGCCGGCCAATGCCATTGTGATCGCTGACGAATCGCATGTATCGATTCCGCAATTGGGAGCGATGTACAAGGGCGACCGATCCCGCAAGGAAACATTGGTGCAGTACGGTTTCAGATTGCCCTCCGCGTTGGATAATCGCCCGCTTCGATTCGAGGAGTGGGAGCAGATGACTCCGCAGATCATCTATGTATCGGCGACACCAGGCCCCTATGAAGATGCTCATGCCGGGCAGTTGGTACGACAATTGGTACGTCCGACAGGGCTGGTTGATCCTGTGCTCGAAGTCAGGCCTGCAACGTCGCAGGTTGACGATCTTCTGTCCGAGATTCGTTTGATAGTGGCACGGCAGGAGCGGGTGTTGGTCACTGTTCTGACAAAGCGAATGGCCGAGGACCTTACCGATTATCTCGGGGAGCACAATGTACGGGTTCGATATCTGCACTCGGATATTGATACCGTCGAGCGATCGGAAATTATCCGTGATCTGCGCTTGGGAAATTTTGATGTTCTCGTTGGCATCAATTTGCTGCGTGAAGGACTGGATATCCCGGAGGTCTCTCTGGTTGCCATTCTGGATGCCGACAAGGAGGGGTTTCTGCGCTCCGAGCGTTCTCTGATTCAGACAATAGGACGGGCAGCGCGAAACCTCAACGGTCGCGCGATCCTCTATGCCGATCGCATGACGGGTTCCATGGAGAGAGCCATTGCTGAATCGGAGAAGCGGCGCACGGTGCAGTTGGAGTTCAATATCGCAAATGGCATTACACCAGTTGGCGTCAACAAGCGCGTTGCTGATGTGATGGAAGGCGCCTACGGTGGAGCGTCCGAGTCCAGATCAGCCAAGAAAGGGCGTGCAGTGGCCGACAAGAAGGCTGCCTACGATGTCGGGGTCGCAAATCTCGACGCCAAGGGACTGACCAAGGAGATTTCCAGGCTGGAGGGGCAGATGTATGAACTCGCCCGAAATCTGGACTTCGAAGCGGCAGCCGCCACGCGTGATCAGATTGCGGTTCTCAAAGCACAATTATTGAAGGTCTGACCTATCCTGCCTGCGACATTCAAGCCTCTGGTGTTACTGTATTTTTTGCAGGCAACAGTGTGATTGTATTGTAGTTTCAAATTCATGCCCCTATAATCGCCGTTCTTTTGCGGAAGCAGATTCAGGCGCGTAGCTCAGTTGGTTAGAGCGCTACCTTGACATGGTAGAGGTCACCAGTTCGAATCTGGTCGTGCCTACCAGAATTTGCCCACGTTGCGATCAAACGACGCGTTAGTCTCGCTGTCCGGTTCGCGTTAAGGAATCAATTATCAAACAGGAACTGAGTCGGAAAACGAGAGATTCCGACTCTTTTTTTATTGCCACCAGGAATGTCATGCCGTCAGTTGTATTGCCAGATGGGAGCAAACGCTCCTTTGATGCCCCGCTCAGCGTTGCAGACGTTGCCGCGTCCATTGGCGCTGGCCTGGCGCGGGCGGCCCTTGCCGGCAGAGTCGATGGCGTTCTGGTAGACACTTCATTTGTCATCGACAAGGATTGCGAACTCGCAATCGTGACTGATCGCGATAATGATGGTCTTGAAGTTATTCGTCACTCGTGTGCACACCTCATGGCGCAGGCTGTGCAAAGACTTTTCCCAGAGGCTCAGGTCACTATCGGGCCGGTGATTGAAGACGGTTTCTTTTACGATTTTGCCTATGCACGTCCGTTCACGCCTGAGGATCTTGCGAAGATCGAAGAGCAGATGTGGCAAATCGTGAAAGAGAATCTCCCGGTACAACGTTCAGTGTTGAATCGTGATGAAGCGATTGCCATGTTCGAAGGCATGGGCGAAAAGTACAAGGTTGAAATCATCAAGAGCATCCCGGGTGATGAGCCACTGTCCTTCTACAGACAAGGTGAATTCATCGATCTGTGCCGCGGCCCTCATGTGCCGGATACAGGCAAGTTCAAGGCGTTCAAGCTGACTTCGGTTGCCGGAGCCTATTGGCGAGGCGATGCGAATAACGAAATGTTGCAGCGCGTGTACGGGACTGCCTGGGGTGACAAGAAAGCTCTCGAGCAGTATCTGCAGCGACTGGAAGAGGCGGAGAAGCGCGACCATCGCAAGATCGGCAAGAAGCTGGAGCTGTTCCATTTTCAGGAAGAAGCGCCTGGCATGGTGTTCTGGCATCCGAAGGGCTGGGCAATTTATCAGACTATCCAGAGCTACATGCAGAGTCTGCAGCGAGCCAACGGCTATCTCGAAATTCGTACCCCCCAGCTGGTTGATTACTCCCTATGGGAAAGATCTGGTCACGCCGACAAGTTCGCCGATCAGATGTTCAGCGTGGAGTCGGAAAACCGCCTTTATGCCATCAAACCGATGAACTGCCCGTGTCATATCCAGGTGTTCAATCAGGGTTTGAAGAGTTACCGCGATTTGCCAATGCGTCTTGCGGAGTTCGGTTCCTGCCATCGCTATGAGCCGTCGGGCAGCATGCATGGACTGATGCGCGTTCGCAGCTTTACTCAGGATGATGGCCACATCTTCTGTGCTGAATCGAGCATCCAGGATGAAGTGGCTGCTTTCATGAAGTTGCTGTTCAGCGTGTACAAGGATTTTGGTTTTGACGAGATAATCCTGCGCCTTTCCACTCGCCCCGTTAAGCGTGTGGGCAGCGACGAGTTGTGGGACAAGTCAGAGGCTGCACTCAAACAAGCTCTTCAGAAGACTGGGTTGCCGTGGGAGTTGCTGCCTGGAGAGGGCGCATTCTATGGGCCCAAGATAGAGTTCTCCCTGAAAGATTGTATGGGGCGCGTACAGCAGTGTGGTACCATTCAGGTCGATTTTTCCATGCCGGAGCGGCTTGGAGCCCAGTATGTTGCCGAAGACGGCAGTCGTCAGACTCCCGTAATGCTGC
>MGYS01000090.1:0-7331 GCA_001802565.1 Gammaproteobacteria bacterium RIFCSPLOWO2_02_FULL_57_10
CAATCAGTGCCTGACCATCATCAACTGGCAACATGGCTGATCCGTCTCAGTCTTCGCAACATGCTTACTCCACAACGGAGCGGGACCGACTTTAGAGAAGCACTACTATTTTGTATACACCCGAAAGGGGGGCGCTGGGAGGGGGCACTGGGAGAGGGGCGCTGGCGCGGCTTCCGAAGGTTGGGCTGACTGGGTTAGCATGCCCCTGCAAACCCCGCGGGAATAACCAGAAAAGATGCACCAGAACATCATCGCCAATTTCCTGTCTCACGCCTGTCGGCGCAGCAATGCCTGCGCACTCGTGATGCCGTTCCTGACAGTGCTGTTGCTGACAACGCTGTGGCATCCCCATGCACGTGCCCAGCAAACTGCCATCGAGCCTCTGGTAATAGAGAACATGGAGTTCGTGTACTGGGACTCGATCGCTCCACCGCCTCAGCAGGCACCGTGGCAAGCGATGACTCTCCCCTTCAACACGCGTGAAGATGTGGCGACCTCTGCCATTCCGAATCCTGATTCCCCCTACATCTGGTTTCGCTTCAATCTGGAAAGACCCGTCCAGGAAAGCCGCTACAGCCTCTACTTCTGGCGTTACAACCTGGCTCTGAATGTCTTTCTCAATGGTATCGAGATTGGCGGCAGCAGTTATCGTGATGGACGCGACACGATGTCGTGGAATCATCCATTGCTGATCGAGATTCAGCAGCCCAGTTGGCAGGACGGTAACAACGAAGTCCACTTGCGGCTGCTTCGCAGCGCCTGGGGTGGCAACCTTGCGCCGGTCCTGTTCGGCGCCACCACGACCATGGAACAGTTGTGGGATGACCGAATGTTTCGCCAGGTGGAGATCAATGAAGTCCTGCTGGCCTTTGGCCTGGGACTGACTCTGATCAGCTTCATCCTGTGGGCCGTGCGCCGCAGTGATACGATCTATCTGTGGTTCAGTGGCATGTGCCTGTGCTGGAGTGTCGTGACCGCGCACATGGTGATCTACCACAACCCCATTCCCTACGATTACTGGCTGCCGCTGGTACACGTCGGCATTGATGGGTCGATATTCTGCATGTACGGTTTCATCGGTCGCCTGATCGAGGGTGTCAAGAAGCCACGCAGAGAGCAGCTCTTTCTGGGCTGGACTCTGATGGCGTCCATCACGCACTTCCTGGTTGCGCCAGACTATTTCTGGATAGTGGGTTACACGTTCCATCTTGTGGGCACGCTTGCGCTCGCCGCCATCGTGTTGCGCGTTGGGAAGATTGCGTTGCGCGAAAGGCGCAGTCAAGCCGTCATCATTTCCATCGCGATGCTGATTCAGATTTCCCTGTTCATGCACAACATCTACCTGATGTTCTTCGCCGCAAGCGAGCGCTGGGAAGGCTCAATCTTCTATGCGCACTTCGGCATTCCGTTGCTGTTCCTTGTTTTTGTCGGAACGCTGCTCAAGCGTTTCACTCATGCGCTCGCTGTCGCGGAAAATCTCAATCGCGAACTGGAAAGCAAGGTGAAACAAAGTCGCCAGGTCATCGAGAAGAGTTTCGCGGAGCGCCGAGTGCTGGAAATCAATCAGGCCGCGGAGCAGGAGCGCATGAAGATCTATCGGGATCTGCATGATGACGTTGGCTCGAAGCTGCTTTCCATCATCCATGCCGACCAGGGCCGCAAGATGGGCAATATGGCACGTTCTGCACTGGAAAGTCTGCGCCAGGCTGTTTCAAAGGCCAACAATCCCGACCAGCCTCTGGACACTTTTCTCAACGACATTCGCGAAGAAACGGAGCTTCGATTGGGTGGCTCAGGTCACGAAATCATCTGGAACCAAAGCGATGAGGTGCCAGAAGTCATTATTCCTTCCGTCGTCGCCTTCAATCTGAACAGGATACTCAAGGAAATTGTCAGCAACATCATCCGCCATGCGCGAGCAGACAGCGTGCTGGTGACAATAAAGCTGGAGACCGATGAATGGGAGTTCACGATTGCCGACAATGGCAGAGGGTTTGATCGTCACGGCCCCATGGGCAACGGCATCAGCAATATCCCGTCTCGTGCAACGGACATCGGAGCCACTGTGCACTGGCATTCGGAGTTCGATCGCGGCACGACGATTCGCACGGTGCTGCCGGTCTGGTCTGCTCCGGGTTTGTTGTCTTGCCAACAGAAAGGTGCTTGAATCATCCGGCACGATATCCATGCACCGCACAGGCTGCGGCCTCAATCACCACTTCGCAGAAAGGATTGAAATTCCACAATGATCGAGTCCATTCCCTCATGTGAACATTGGCGCGTCGAGCGCGACAGCGACGACATCCTGTGGCTCTTTCTGAATCGCAAGGGCGAAGCCGTGAACTCGCTGTCGGCGGAGGTGCTCCTCGAGCTGGACCTGTTGATCGGTCACGCCGAACGAAGAACGCCACGCGGACTGGCCATCCTGTCGGACAAGACCACAGGATTCATCCTCGGTGCAGATATCCGCCAGTTTGGCACCTTCACGGAAGCGGAGGCAGTGACCCGCTCGATCCGGCAGGTGCACGACATGTTCTCGCGACTCGAAAGGCTCTCGTGTCCAACCGTGGCCGCCTTTGAGGGCTATTGCCTCGGTGGCGGTCTGGAGCTTGCGCTCAGCTGCAGCTACCGGATTGCCCGCGACCTGCCCGCTACAAAGATTGGTTTCCCGGAAATTCAACTGGGCATTTTCCCCGGCTTTGGAGGGTCCGCCCGCTCCGTCAGTCGAATAGGTGGCATGAAGGCGATGGAGTTGATGCTTTCCGCACGGCAGATCAATGCCAGGCAGGCACACGCACTGGGGCTGGTCGATGAGGTGATCGGTAGACATGAGGAGCTGTTCTGGGCCGCTCGCCGCGCCATCATGACGCACAGAAAATCCAGGGGACCAGGCCTGGTGGCCAGACTCAGCAATACCGGTCCGGCAAGACGCGTTCTCGCCAAGCAGATGCGTAAGCAAACCGCTCTGCGAGCCCGCGAAGAGCACTATCCAGCACCCTACAGACTGATCGACACATGGGAGCAGTACGGTGGCGACAGCAAGGCCATGATGCAGGCTGAGGCAGTGGCCGTGGGTCGACTGATGGTCACACCCCAGGCAGCGGGACTGCGCAGGGTCTTCGGGCTCATGGAAAGATTGAAGAGGGAAGGCAAACAGAGCGACTTCCGGGCCCGTCGGGTGCATGTGGTCGGCGCCGGTGTGATGGGTGGCGACATTGCCGCATGGTGTGTGCTGCAGGGCCTGGAAGTAAGCCTGCAGGATCGCGAGATGAAATTCATCGAACCCGCGCTGAAGCGCGCCGAGACCCTGTTCAAGAAGAAGCGCCTGGAACCGGCAGCGGTCAAGGCTGCCATGGAGCGGCTGCGCCCGGATGTGGAAGGCGCACTGGTATCGCAGGCCGATGTCGTCATCGAGGTCATCGTCGAGCGGCTGGATGCCAAGCAGGCACTCCTCAGCAGTCTCGAACCACGGCTCAAGCCGGGAGCAATCCTCGCAACCAACACCTCGTCCATCCCTCTGGAAGAACTGGCGACTGCGCTGCAGAATCCCGCGCGCCTCATTGGCTTACATTTCTTCAACCCGGTGGCGAAGATGCCGCTGGTAGAGGTGGTGCAGAGCGCTCACAGTGACCCTGAGATGTTGCGGCGCGGCGCTGCGTTTTGTGGACAGATCAATCGCTATCCCCTGCCGGTCAAGAGCAGCCCGGGCTTTCTCGTCAACCGCATCCTTGCTCCTTATATGCTCGAGGCGATGATCGTTCACCAGGAAGGCATTCCTATCGAGGCCATCGATGCGGCCGCTGAGGCCTTCGGGATGCCAATGGGGCCGGTGGAGCTGGCCGACACGGTGGGACTGGACGTCTGCCTGATGGTCATGAACACCCTGACCTCCGGTCGTGCACAACTCTCCTTAAATCCACTGGTCGAGAAGGCTACCGCACAGCTCAGACGCCACGTCGAACAGGGACACCTCGGCCGCAAGTCAGGCCGCGGCTTCTATCAATGGGAGAAGGACAAGGCTGTCCGGAATCATGCGCAGACGGCCGATCACGACCTGTCAGCCTTGAGCGCCAGACTGATCAAAGCCTATACAGATGAATGTGAGGTCGCTCTGGCCGACGGCATTGTCGCCGACGCCGATCTACTCGACGCCGGCATGGTCTTTGGCACCGGATTCGCCCCGTTTCGCGGTGGGCCACTGCATTACCTGAAAACAGCGACGTTCGCAGCGCATGACGCCAGCACTGCAACAGGAGAAGAATGAAATGAACGAACTGAAGCGCGTCGCAATCGTCGGTGGTATCCGCATTCCGTTCTGCCGCTCGAACACGGCCTATGCCAGCCTCAGCAACCTGGACATGCTGGCCGATACGCTGCAGAAGCTGATAGACAGATATCAGCTTGACGGCAGGAAGATCGACGAGGTGATCGCGGGCGCGGTGACGACTCACTCCCGAGACTGGAATCTCGCGCGCGAAGCCGTGCTCAGCACGACACTCTCACCCGCCACACCAGGCACGACCCTGCAGATGGCCTGCGGGACGTCCTTGCAGGCAGCCATGCTGGCCGCCGGGCGGATTGCCAGCGGGCAGATCGACTGTGCGATCGCCGCTGGCTCAGACACCACCAGTGACGTCCCACTGGTATTGCAGAAGCGCCTTGCTCGCCGTCTTGTCGACCTCAGTCAGGCACGAGACCTCAAGGGCAAACTGCGCGCATTCAAGGGCTTTGGCCTCTCGGAGCTATCGCCCCAAGCGCCCGCCAATGCAGAGCCACGCACCCGGTTGTCAATGGGCGAGCACTGCGAACGCATGGCAAAGGAATGGGGTATTTCCCGCGCCGAACAGGATCAGCTCGCCCTTGCGAGCCATGTCAATGCGGCATCAGCCTACGCGTCGGGATTCTTCGACGATCTGGTCAGTCCCTATCAGGGCGTTGCCCGCGACAACAACCTCAGAGTGGACAGCTCCCTGGAGAAACTCGCGGCCCTGAAGCCATCCTTCGACCGCGGACCGGGTGGCACCTTGACCGCCGGGAACAGTACCCCACTCACCGATGGCGCGGCGGCAGTCCTGCTCGTGAGCGAGGACTACGCCCAGGCTCATGATCTACCGGTCATGGCGTGGATGACCCATGCCCGCACGGCAGCCGTGGATTTCGTTGGCGGAGAGGGCCTGCTCATGGCGCCGACCGTAGCAGTGAGTGAACTCCTCAAGGCGTCAGGGTCGAGCCTGCAGGACTTCGACTTCTATGAAATTCATGAGGCATTTGCCGCCCAGGTATTGTGCACATTGAAAGCCTGGGAGAGCGCTGAATTCTGTCGTGATCGACTGGGGCTGGGCAGTCCCCTGGGAGCCATCGATCGCGCGCGGCTGAACGTCAGGGGCAGCTCCCTGGCGGTCGGCCATCCCTTCGCCGCCACTGGGGCGCGCATCATCGCCACCCTTGCCAGCCTCCTCGAGGAAAAAGGCCGGGGCAAGGGGCTGATCTCGATCTGTACCGCAGGCGGGATGGGGGCTGCGGCCATTCTGGAAAGAAACTGAGTACGGTGAACACCACCGCATCCCCCGTGCCTTGATCTACATCAAGAATGACCCAACTCTGTTGAACGCCGTGTTGTGTTTATAGAATAATCACACGACGATTCGCGGCACTGACGAGTCCTGACAGGCCGCGAAAGTTACAGAACGTTTCAGTCATGCGCACAATACTGAGGTAATCTATGGCATTACTGAAGCAGTAAGACGACGTTGGATGGTAGTGCAGTAATCACGCTTGGTGCTTGCGGCAGAAGGAGACTCCTGCTTCAATTACGCCCGTGACGCTCATCTTAAAAAAAACACAATGGTACATCTGGGAGAGAAAGTCGATGAAAATGAACATTCGGACAGTTGTTGGTCTTCTGCTGGGCATGGCCCTGGTAGCGACCAGTATGATGCCTGCCCAAGCCCAAACACCCCCGCCGCGGCCCCTGAGCCTGAATACGCCTACCGGATTGCCGGTACTTCCAATCATGGAAGGCGCGTATGACAACGAGGACGGTTCATTCACCGTATCGTTCGGCTACCACAACAGAAACACCGATCAGATAGTGGATATTCCAATCGGCCCGAACAATTTCATTGAACCCGAGCAGTTCAATGGCATGCAGCCGACGCACTTCCTGACAGGCCGCGCCACCGGCGTGTTTACCGTCACTGTGCCAGCCTCCATGCGTGATCAGTCCATCTGGTGGAATATCAAGACTGGCAATGGCGAGATGCTGAAGGTACCAGGTCGCATTGGCAGAATGGGCTACACGCTCGACAAGAAGCCGCGTCCGCAGGGTTCAGTTGCTCCATTGGCGTCCTTTGAAGCCGGTGGCCCTCAGGGACAAGATCCAATAGGCCTGGTTGCCGAAGACACACTGACCATCTCTGCTGGCCAGCCCGTGACATTGACTGTCCATGCCGAAGATCCTTCGGTGCGTGACCCCAATGACCCGCGTTTCGGCGAGCCTATTCCCATTCGCGCCTCCTGGTGGAAACATCAGGGCGCAGGTGAAGTGACATTCACACGCCACGAGTCTACTCCCGAGCCTGAAGTGGACGAGGACGCTCGCCCCACACCACCTGGTTTCCCGGCACGCGGACTACAGCCCAATGAAGTTACTCTGAAGGAAGGCCGAGGCACCGCAAGTGTGACTGCGACATTTGCCCAACCAGGCGAATACATGATCAGAACAATGGTGGATAACTGGGATGCCCCGGACAGCACCGAAGGCGACCAGTGCTGCTGGACAAACCTGTATCAGAAGGTAACAGTAACTCCCTGATTTTGGGGACGATTCAAAGTAAGGTCAGTAGAAAAACCTGGTAACCGACCTTCGCATGAAGGCTCGGTTGTCGGGTCGTCACAAATCGTTGCACATACAATAATGAAATGATGGACAAGCTCCGGCAGTAGATTTACATTGCTGCCACTGCTCACCCAAACGAGGAGAGGATCATGACTATAAAGCAGTGTTTTACGCAGAAGCAGCGCTCAGGAAAAGCCGTTTTGGGCTTTGCAGTTCTTGCAGTGTTGGGCCTTGGCTCACAAGCCCAGGCGCAATCAGGTCTGTCAATTGACGCAGGTCAAGTGACATATGCTGATCACGTAGCAGAAATCATTAATGAAAACTGTGTAGTCTGCCACCGCGAAGGCGGTATCGGCCCAATGCAGTTCACCAACTATGAGCAGATCCGTCCTTGGGCGCCTCTGATTCAGTACAAGGTAGAGCGTCGTGAGATGCCTCCTTACTCATACGACCACGGCATCGGCATCCAGGAGCTTCAAGGCGACTGGCGTCT
>MGYS01000090.1:7349-10362 GCA_001802565.1 Gammaproteobacteria bacterium RIFCSPLOWO2_02_FULL_57_10
CAGAGTCCATCGACGTTCCTGCTGTTGGTAACGACATGTGGCACCGTCCATATGTGTCTACCCAGACAACTGTTGACCGTTGCATCAAGGCAGTACAGGTCAAGCCACGTGCAAATGCCAAGACTGTAGTTCACCACGCCAACTCCGATCTGGAAGTTCTGAACCCGGAGACTGGCGAGTACGAAGACTACGGTCAACTGACTGAGTACGCGATGGGCAAGTGGGGCGAGATCATGCCGGAAGGCGTTTGCCGTACACTGCCAGCCAACTCACGCGTTCGTTGGGACATTCACCTGTTCCCTGGCGGCGTGGGCGCAACTGCTCCTGGCGCAATGATTGAAGACAACGTGGTGGAAATCGGCCTGTGGCTGCACCCGGAAGATTACGCAGAGAAAGCACGCTTCAAGCAGGATCTGAAGCTGTACGGTCTGCGTCACGGCGAGCTGATTGTTCCTCCGCATGGCACTGCCATGACTCAGGGCTTCCACTCATTCGACCACCCAGTACGTATTGACAGCTTCCAGCCTCACGGCCACCTGCGTCTGCGTGCTGCGTCACTGGAGATCTTCTACCCAGCGACTGGTCGTACAGAGCAGATCAGCCAGATCTCCAACTGGAGCGCCACTTGGCACCACAGCCACCTGTATGAGCCGGACGTCGCTCCGCTGCTCCCAACAGGCGCAGTTCTGGTGATCAAGCAGTGGTACGACAACACAGCTAACAACCCGAACAACCCAGATCCAGATATGTGGGTTGTAGGTGGTAGCCGTACTGCTGACGAGATGTCACACGCTTGGATCGCGATCACTCACCTGGATGATGCAGGTTATGAAGAGATCCTGGCCCAGCGTGAAGCAGCCAAGCAGCGTTCAGTTGCAGCTGAGTAATAAAGTCTGATGGCGGGTCACCGGGCTTCGGTTCGGTGATCAGGCCGGAAGAAAGATCGAAAGCAAAGATCAAAAGAAAGGGGGCGAAGATTGATATCTTCGCCCCCTTTTTCTATTCGCCGATTTTATTTTCTGTGGGAGCGTGCCTTGCACGCGATTGATGTTCCTGCAGCACAAGCGATCGCGGGCAGGGCCCGCTCCCACACATTCGCGTGCAGGCACGCTCCTACATAGTGTTATTCGCCAGCGCGGTGGTAGGTCAGGTAACCCGTGAACATCTCTTCATCACTGCCCAGACCGGAGCTGACTTCAGCACCTGGATCGGGGTTGAAGGGATTGGACACTGAATTGTCGAAGGCCCCCGTGACATGCACGGTGCTGCCTGCGGGAACAGTCACCGGTTCCGCCAGAACATAATGGGGTTGCCAGGCGTAGTTGTAGGCAGGAATGCTCAGAATGTCCTGTGTGGCTCCGTCGGGGAATGTCACAGTGAACTTCATCTTCTTGCCACGCTCGTTCATGCGCGCTCTGACGCCCGTGATCACAACATCTTCCTCAAACACATGCTGTGCCCGCATCGGGATGTCGTGCTGCTCAGGCGGCAACACAAACTGTGTAGAGACAGCCTGTACCAGTCTTTCCTTGAGATTCTCGCCGCTGTCATCAGCGAAGTAGAAACCGATCTTCGTGACGTTACTGACCTCGACGCCCATGCCGACGTACTGGAACTGCATGGACAACTTGTGCCCCTTGGGGATGAAGACGCCAGTCCCTTCCGTGAATTCAGTGACCACGGCCTTGCCTGGTTGATAGCCCTCGACAAAGCGTCGGGTAGCGGTGTCGTTGTTACGCTCGTCGCCCCAGAAATCCTCGTCCGGCGCTGTCACCACGGCGATCAGGTGATGCAGCGTTCCGTTCGCAGTAGGTTGGAACTGCACCGCTCGCAACCACTTGTCTTCGGTGAAGGGAAGCTCCGTATCAACGTAGATTTCATCAAGGATGCCGTTGGCGGGGACTTCGTGGACCGGAGATGTCACCACATAGTCGGGTTCTCCCAGGATCCACTCCTGCTCCTCCTCGAACTCCAGCGCCTCGAGCGGATCAGGACCCTCTCCGCGCGGTCCACCCGCGTTGATCCAGTGCACAATGGTCTGGATATCTTCTGTCGCCAGGTAGCGCGCATTGGGTGAGTGTCCCTTGTCGGGATCAATCTGCGCGGGAGGCATACGCTTGTTCATCAATACTTCCTTGATCATCGGCGACCAGCCGAGCAGGGAAATATAGCGATCCATCGGGAACGGACCCGCACCGAACTGGCGATGACATTGCACGCAATTCTCGACAATGATGGGTGCGACTTCAGTGGCGTAGTCGGGAACACTGACCTGGTGGGCGTCTCTGACCGGATATGCAATATCACAGCCCGCTGTTGCCTCAACCTTCACGGTGTCCCTGATGGGTCCGGCCAATAATCCAGACAAGGTCTGATCGAGCTCGGTGCTGACCATGCCACTGTAGAACAGCGACATGCGATCCGGATTGAGCACTCTGACCTCACCCGCAGTGCGAATGCCCAACGCTTCGGAAACGAGCTGCCCGCTGTCCTGCAGGATCGGCAGGCCGGTGTCGAGACCCGTCAGCTCAGCCCTGCCCAGATCGTGAGAATCCAGCAGCAGGAATTCGATACCCTGCTCGGCATAACGGCTTTGCAGAGCACGATACTCTGCCAGCATGCCCTCCATGCCCTGACAACTCTGGGAATACGACATCAGCACCACGGCCTTTCTGTGCTGGTAGCGACTCAACTGGTGAAACTCACCATCGCTGTCCAGCAGGGCGAAATCACCGGTGCGATCCAGCGCCGCAGTGGCGGTGGTGGCCCCCAGGCCAAGAATTGCGGCACTGACACAGGAAAGATGAACTTTGCTCATAGCGATCAACCAATTGCCTCTCTTCTAATGGGAACAAACTGCGTCAGAACCGACTACTGGGCCATCGGGTAGTTACTGATATGTGATTGTTCCACGGCAACTCGTGAGCGGTTACGCTCGGACTGCTCCATGCCACCCAGGGCAGGTCCACCTTGATTGAATATGCCGCCGCGCAGCACAAAGGTGAGGTAGTTC
>MGYS01000090.1:10380-15750 GCA_001802565.1 Gammaproteobacteria bacterium RIFCSPLOWO2_02_FULL_57_10
GCCGCGATCCGGCACATCCGGGTGCGCGAGAATATCGCCAATCACCACTTTCAGAGCGGCAATGTTATCGATCACATAAGCGGCGCCCGGGTGGAAGCTGTACACATTCGGGGCAATGACCGGCATCGTGGGGATGTCCGTAGGCAGTGACATCATGCTGCCGTGGGCACGGGCAATCTTCTCGACATACAGGTCGGTAACGTTCTGGATACCGGCCTCCAGCGCTGCCTGACTGCTCGCCATCATGGTGATCTCCAGGGTGGCCAGTTGCAGCCACTGGGAGGCCCAGGTCATGCCACTCAGCTGCGGAAAACCGACGCGGAAGGCATAGGCATACTGGTGCTCAGACAGCAGCTCGGACGACTTGGGCAACGCTGCGACAGAAAGCTCGTCATTGCTGAGGTAGTCGGCAAGCGCTTCATCAATGGCACCGTGTTTGTCGTAGATGGCGTCATTGAGATAGATATCCAGCAACTGCTCGGCGAACTCCCGTCCACGCCTGAGCACACCCATGGCTCGTGGAGGAATGCTGCCATTGGCCAGCAGGGCCCTTTCGATCTCTTCTGCCGTGTACTCTTCTCGCACCATGGCCTGGATACCCGGCGTGGCACGACTTTCGGCCAGACGGTGAGGTCCAAGCATGGCAAGGTGGTCGGCAGAGGTGTGGTAGTGGGAATAGCTGGCCTTGGTCAACTCGACAAGCGACTCGCGCAGCAGGTTCTTGCCAATCGCGGAATCGGGCGACTCGTTGGTCAGCGCAATTTCTTCAAAGACAGTGGCCTGCAGTACCTCGGACGCATTCAGGTAATTGGCAAGCTCCGGAAATCTGCTCTGGAGCATTGTCTCGCCGCTTTGCGCGTGCAGTGCAGCTGGCGCTGCAAGACCGGCAAAGGTCATTCCGATCAGTACATTCTGAAGCGCTTTCTTAAGCATTCTAACCCCCGCAAAAGTCTCTGAAACTGCGGAGAACAGGCCTCCGCAACACTGCAGCGAAGGATAAAAGCCCTGATCACGGAAGTCCATCCAAAAGGGGGGTAAAGGTTTGGCAATGTGTTACAGGAAAGCCGAGGATGGGGGGGCGCGGCAAGATCGGAGGGGCGAGCGCCCCTCCGGATCACTTCCAACCGATCAAGCGACGATCAAAGCGGTGCCGAGCTCAGGAAGGCGATCAGATCACCGTGGTACTGGTCAGGGATTTCGAAATGCGGATTGTGACCGATACCGGGATACAGAATCAGCTCGCCGTTCGGAATGGTCTCTGACACATGGCGCGCCAGTTCCGCATAGTTTGCGGTCAGACCGTCATCCGCACCACCGATGACCAATGCCTTGGCCTTGATGTGCTGCCAATCGTAAACCACGGGATCGAAGTAGAGGATGTTCTGTTGCCAGGCACGAATGCGCGCCAGCAGCGGCCACTCGGCAATCAGAGTCTGGCCATACTGGAAGCGAACCCACTCCAGATATTCCGGCTTCCACTCAGGATAGTAGCTCATGTGGTTGCGCAGGATGGACTGGTAGGTCGTATTGTTGAGCACACCCTCGTAAAGGTCTTCGATATCACGCCAGGGGCGGCCCTGACGCTGATCGGTCAGCCCGATCTGATTCACCAGTGCAACGTGGGTCGTGGCATCGGGATAGGTCATCGCAAAGCGGCTGGCGACCATGCCACCCATGGAGTGACCGACGATCGCAGCTTTCTCGATCCCGAGGTGATCAAGCAGACGCTTGGAGTCCAGGGCGAAGATGTGCAGATTGTAGGGGATGTCCAGTTTCGAGGAACGGCCATAACCGATGCGATCCGGCACCAGCACACGGAAACCCGCCTCGCTCAACGCCGTGATGGTGACCTCGAAGCCCTTGCCGGCGAAATTCATGCCGTGAAACAGCATCGCGGTCTGACCGTTCGCTGCACCCACGGGCGCCACATCCATGTAAGCCATGCGGCCATCCTTGCCGAAATGGGTCACATCAAGGTATTGCACGGGATGGGGATAGGGGATCTCTTCCAGCGTGGAGGACAGAGGCCCCCAGTCTGCGGGCGGTTCGCTCGGGGGAGTCGAACCCTGGGCAAGCACTTGGCCACCGCTCGTCATCAACAGAGCTGCAACCAGGAATCCGGCACTGCGCCAGAGTTTGCTGTACATGGACATAGTGTCCTCCTTCAGTGAATCATGATGGGTAAAACGAGAACGGAGCATAACATTCTCATCCCTCCCTGCAACACGTCAGTGGCGAGGAAACAACAGGGAATTCAGACACATCATCGAAAACAGCTCCTACTCCCTGTGCGCCAGCTTGAGGCCCATCTTCAATACCTTGCCGTGATCCATGGCAGCCACTGTCCACACGAAGCCCTGCCACTGCTTCTGGTCACCCACCACTGGTTTGCCCCCCATCTTGTGAGTGAAGAATTCGCCGATCGTCATCTCGCCGTCGATGTCCTGCAATGAAAGTCCGTACACCGGCGCGACGTCCATGAGACGAGCGTTGGCATCCAGAATGAAGTCCCCGAAGAACCAGGTGTCGGTTCCCGAGATTGGCGCCTCGCTGAACAGTTTTCCCAACGCGGGCAGATCATGTTCATGCCCCACGATGCACAGAATATCGTCCGCCATCAGGCGTGTGCTGCCACTGGGATGCAACAGCTCGCGCCCTCTGAACAAGGCCGCGATACGCGTCCCCTCCGGCATGTTGAGACGCCGCAGCTCCATGTTGATGCACCACTTCTCCGCCCCGAGTCGGTAGACAAACATTTCCCACTGGCTGGTCGGATGAATCTCCAGACCGGCCCGTGAAATGGGCGACGGTTGCGGCGGCACCTCTACCCTGGCCAGACGTGCTGCCTTGGCCAGAGAGCCTCCCTGCAGGGTGAGCGAAACGAGCACCACGAAGAACGTCAGATTGAAGAACAGCTGCGCATTGGGCAGACCGGCCATGATGGGGAACACGGCGAGGACAATCGGCACAGCCCCTCGCAACCCTACCCAGGAAATGAACCAGCGCTCCCGGGGCTTGAAGTAACGGAACGGAATCAGGCTGATCCAGACCGCTATCGGACGCGCAAACAGGATCATCCAGAGGGCAAGCATCAGCCCGGGCACCGCGATGCTCCACAGGTCGCTGGGCGTCAGCAACAGGCCGAGCACCAGGAACATGCCGATCTGGCTCAGCCAGGCGAGCCCGTCGAAGACGCTCTGAATGGAGGTTCGGCTGCGAATGGGGCTGTTGCCCAGCAGCAGCTCGCAAATGAAGATTGCCAGAATGCCGCTCCCGCCGAGAGTGTTGGTGGTTGCGTAGATGAACAGCCCCCCGCTGACCGCAAGCAGGGGATAGAGACCATTGGCCAGCTTGCTGCGATTGATCAACCGCAACAACAACCACCCGCCACTGAGCCCGAACAAGACGCCCAGCCCGAACTGCTGCAACAGACTGATCAGGAAGAACCAGCCAAACTGATCCTGCCCCGACGCCAGCATGTCGATCAGTGTCACCGTCAGGAAGATCGCCATCGGATCGTTGCTGCCCGACTCGATTTCCAGTGTCGCGCTGACACGCTCGTTGAGACTCCGGCCAGCCAACAGGGAAAACACGGCAGCGGCATCCGTGGAGCCCACGATGGCGCCAATCAACAGACCTTCCAGAAGATCAAGATCGAACAGCCAGGCGGCAAGTACCCCCGTCATTCCGGCAGTCAGCAGAACTCCGACCGTCGCCAGCGAGAGCGCAGGCCAGAGTGCCACCTTGAACGTGGCCACCCGCGTACGCATGCCGCCGTCGAGCAGAATGATTGCCAGTGCCAGGTTGCTCGCCAGATAAGCAATCGGGTAATTGTCGAAGAGAATGCCGCCAATACCGTCCTCTCCCGCCAACATCCCCACACCCAGAAATATGACCAGGATGGGAACACCAAGGCGCGATGAAAACGCACTCAGCAGCACACTGAAACCAACCAGCAGTGCTCCTATGAGGAAAAAATTGTTTATGGTCCCTGCGTCCATCACCTGCTCCGAAATCTGCCTTCCCGGCATTCTGCCCCAGGGAGATGGAATTCACCAAGGGAACCTCTCCGGCATCGGTGAACTCTCAACCCTGCCAGTCTATGGCCGCATCAATTCGAGACGACGCTGTTCTTCCGACTCGACGTGCAACTGGGCAAGCCCCTTCTGCGCACGGCGATTGCCCAGGTACAGGACGATTGGCGCCGCAATCAGAATCGAGGAGCTGGTGCTGATCACGATGCCGAACAGCATGGGCAGCGCAAAACTTTCCACCGCAGCACCTCCCGCCACCGCCATCGGCAGAATGGCCACGAAGGTACTTGTAGAGGTGAAGATCGTTCTGGTCAGCGTCGAGGTGATGCTCTGGTTGACCAGTTCCGGCAGAGGCTTGTCCGGCATCAGCCGCAGGTTTTCCCGAATGCGGTCGAACACCACCACCTTGTCGTTCACCGAGTAACCAATCAGAGCAAGCAAGGCAGCCACCGCCGTGAGATTGAACTCGACGCCTGCGAGAACAAAGAAGCCCAGCGTCTTGGTCAGATCCAGTGCAATGGTCAGGATCGCCCCGATCGCAAAATGGTTCTCGAAGCGGAACCACAGATAACCCAGCATGCCAAGACCAGCCAGGAGGATGGCCAGGATGCTCTTGTCGGCGAAGTCACCACTCACTCTCGGCCCGACGACTTCCGAACGCGGAAAATCTGCATCAGGTGCAACACTCAAGACAGCTGCACGCAGATCATCGATCAATGCGGTGCCACTGGCCTGTGCCACGTCCTGCAGAGGCAGACGCAGCAGGTAGTCGGTTGCGCTGCCGAATTCCTGAATGGACGCGGTAGTGAAACCAGCCTCCTCCATGCCGCTACGCAGCTGTTCTATGGAAGCCGACGAAGTCTGCACCTCCAGCAGCGCGCCGCCGCTGAAGTCGATGCCATACTCCGGGCCCGGTTTGATCAGGAGCACTACCGACGCTGTGGAGAGCACCGCAGAAAGCACAATGCCCACGGCGCTGGCTCGCATGAAGTTGATGATATTGCCACCACCGCTGTAGCGTGCCCCCATGCGATCGATGAACCCGAGCCCAGAGATGGTCAGTGAGGCACGACCGAAGCGTGCCACGCGCCATTCCATCAACAGACGCGTAACGGATATGGCAGTGAACATCGAACTGACCAAGCCGATTCCCATCGTCACGGCAAACCCGCGCACCGGGCCCGAACCCATCATGAAGAGCAGGCTGATGGCAATCAGCGTCGTCACGTTGGAGTCCAGAATCGTGCTGTAGGCCTTCTTGAATCCGGTATCCAGCGCCAGCATCGCGGACCTGCCCCGCGCTGTCTCCTCGCGAATACGTTCATTGATGAGGATG
>MGYS01000090.1:15787-16367 GCA_001802565.1 Gammaproteobacteria bacterium RIFCSPLOWO2_02_FULL_57_10
TCCACCGCCATGCCGATGCTGAGGATGAGGCCCGCAATACCCGGCAGCGTCAGCGTTGCCCCCAGCAGACTGAGCACACCGAAGATCAGCCCCACGTTGATGCTCAGGGCAAACCACGCAATCAGTCCCCAACTGCCGTAGACAGCAATCATGAACGCCAGCACCAGCAGGCCACCGATGACGCCGGTGGTAATCCCCATGGCGATCGCATCGCTGCCCAGATTGGGACCAACGGTGCGCTCCTCGATCACGTTCAGCTCCGCGGGCAGGGCACCGGCTCTCAGCATCACTGCCAGATCGGCAGCATCCGTGGGCGTGAATCCGCCGCTGATCTCGCCACTGCCGCCAGTGATGGCACTGCGGATCACCGGTGCCGTGATGACCAGATCATCAAGCACCACGGCCAGTGGACGACCGACATTCTCGGTCGTCATGTCTCCGAACAGTCGAGCGCCCTCCTGGTCCAGTGTGAAGTTCACGACCGGCGCTCCGGTGTCAGGACTGAAGGTCATGACTGCTCCGCGCACATGCCGTCCCTCCATGGCGACGCGGCGTTCCACCTCGTATTGTTCGCCCGGGG
>MGYS01000090.1:16375-21721 GCA_001802565.1 Gammaproteobacteria bacterium RIFCSPLOWO2_02_FULL_57_10
GCTGCACGGAGATGCTGTCGCTGCCCTGACGCGCGATGGTCGGGTCGACCATGCCACTCTCGTCCAGCCGCCTGCGCACGACCTCGAGACTTTGTTCCATGGCTTCAGCCACCACATTCTCCACATGGCCGGGACCGATCTCCAGAGTGATGCCGGTCGGATCTGTTGCGCTTGTATAGAGCGGCACAGGACTGCCCTGTGCCTTCTCCGTGATCAGCGTGCGGGCGATCCGGCCCAGCGCATCAGCGTCTGCGGGATCGCGAGCCGTCACGCTGATGCTGCTCTCTGACACTTGTGGGCGTGTGTAGCGAATACCGGCCTCGCGCAGTCTCTCCACCAGCTCATCAGCAAGCTGCTGGTTCTGGTCGAGAATCAGTCCGGTAGAATCGATGGCCATCAGCAGATGGGAACCCCCGCGCAGATCGAGCCCGAGGGTGAGGGTATTCGAGGTATACCAATCAGGCAGGGACTCCTGCCAGGACGAGGGAAGAACGTTGGGCAGGGCACTCAACAGCCCAAGCAGGACAATCAGGCCGTAAGTGACGGCACGGGAAGACATGGATCGCATGGAAAGCTCCAGGACAGCCTGGCCACCTGTGTGGCACGGCGTCGCACTCAAAGTGAACGGGGAAACCGATTACCAGGAGAGAGCGGGAGGAGCCCGGGGAGCGTGGGAGCGCTCGGAAACAGCAATGATTGCTGGTGTTGCGGATAGAAGAGGAGGTAGCTGTGCACCAACCGGCAACTTGAGAGCGGTGGTGGCTGGATGCAGCCAAGGAGCATCAGACGAATCGTCGTGATCGAAGCGCTTGATGGCCCGCAGCGTGTCCTGCTGACCGACCAGCGCGGCATGGTCCGAAGCGACCTGATCAAGCTGGGAGGGAAGAGATTCCAGTGCACTCGCAAACGGGGCGCGATCTACGCCACCGCCGAACGCAACGCTGGACAGCAAAAGCGTGAGCAGCAGGAAGTGTCGCGTGACTCGCGAGAGAGAATCGATGGCACTGTTTAGAGCTGCTGTGTTCACACGCTTTCCGTGTCACGCGGGGGCAGAGGGTATTTCGCTGCTGAACTACGTGCGGCCGCAATTCATGATTGCAAGGCCGCACGCCGATTATCGTCTCAGCCACCAAACGGATGACGCAGAATGATGGTTTCTTCACGATCGGGGCCGGTTGAAATGATATCGACTGGTGCTTCGATGATCTTCTCGATGTAGCGGATGTACGCTCTCGCGTTCTCGGGCAGCCCATCGAGGCTCTTGATGCCTACAGTGGACTCGCTCCATCCCGGCAGCTCCACATAGACGGGCTCCAGATTCTGGTAGCTGTCCATGTTCATCAGGCAGGATGAGGTGTCCGCATCGACGCCCTTGTAGCCCGTGCAGACCTTGATCGTTTGCAGGCCATCGAGAACATCAAGCTTGGTCAGGCAGATGCCCGACACGCTGTTGATGCGAATCGCCAGCCTGACTGCCGCCGCATCGAACCAGCCGCAGCGACGATCGCGGCCGGTCGTGGCGCCCTTCTCCTTGCCGACAGCCGCAAGGTGCTTGCCGGTGCTGTCGAACAATTCTGTCGGGAACGGCCCTGAGCCGACGCGCGTCGTGTACGCCTTGGTGATGCCGAGAATGTAATCGAGATACAGCGGGCCGTAGCCGCTGCCGGTGGCAGTGCCGCCCGCAGTGGTGTTGGAAGACGTCACGTACGGATAGGTACCGTGGTCGATATCCAGCAATGAACCCTGTGCGCCTTCGAACAGGATGTTGTCGTCCGCCTTGCGGTGGCCGTGCAGGATTTCGATGGTATCGCTGACCATGGGTTTGATCTGCTCGCCCAGCGCCAGGCTCTGCTCGAGTGTCCGCGCATAATCGACTTCATCGGCGCCGTAATAATTCTTGAGCATGAAGTTGTGGTACTCCATGACTTCCTTCAGACGCGTGGCGAAATGCGTGGCATTGAACAACTCGCCGACGCGGATACCACGACGGGCGACCTTGTCTTCGTATGCGGGGCCGATGCCGCGACCTGTGGTACCGATCTTTTCGCTGCCGAGGCGTTTTTCACGGGCCTGATCCAGAGCCGCGTGCGAAGGAAGAATCAGAGGACATGAGGCGCTTATCTTGAGCTTGGGTCGCACGGAAATGCCGCGCTCTTCCAGGCGGGTGATTTCACTGATCAGGGCTTCCATGCTGAGCACGACGCCATTGCCAATCACACAGGTGACGCCTTCGCGCAGAATGCCGGAGGGCAAGAGGTGCAGAACCGTCTTCTCGCCCTTGATCACCAGGGTATGACCAGCGTTGTGACCGCCTTGAAAGCGCGCGACAACAGCCGCCTGCTCGGTGAGCAGATCGACTATCTTGCCCTTGCCCTCATCACCCCACTGTGTTCCCAGAACAACAACGCTTCTACCCATTTGCTTTCATCTCTTCTTGAAAAATCATCTGATTGATTCGTGATCCCCGCGCCGGCCTCTGCGGAGTTCGTTTCGTTACTATCGCAACGTCTGTACCTGCCAGCCGTTCTGTTGTCTGACGATCCGCCTGTCACAACCGAGCGACAACAATGTCTGTGTCGGCAGCGCATCACTGCCAAGATCCACGATGACACGCTCACCGCTTGCGCGCAGTTGCGCAATCAATTGCGCGAGCGACAGATCGTCATCACACGGTGCCGACACCGCCTTGCTGCGAACGAACTCCTTGCCGGACAGGCGGGCAATGACCTTGAGATCGGAATCGAATCCTGAGGCCGGACGGGCACGCCCGAACACCTGACCAATATCATCGTATCGCCCACCCTGCGCCACCGCACGACCATAGCCAGGCGTGTAAGCGGCAAACACAATGCCAGTGTGGTACTCGTAACCACGCAACTCGCACAGATCGAAACCAAGGCGGATCGACGGCAGGCGCTTCTTCACACCCGCCGCAATCTCGGCGAGCTCTGCCAGCTCCTTGCGCACACTGCTCGGCGCATTCGCGAACGTTGCCAGGGCCTCTGCCAGTACGGATTCATCGCCGCTCAGTCGCGACAGTTCCCGCAACATGATGCGGATATCATCGTCATCAACATGGCTTTCCAGCAAGCCATCGATCTCTTCATACGCCTTGCGCTGCAGCGCGTCGAACAATTCGCTCTCGCTTTCGGCGGACAACTGGGCAGCCTTCACCAGACTGCGGAAAATACCCACGTGTCCGAGCACGATATACACATCGCCAATCTCTGCAGTGGTCAGCGTCTCATGCATCAGACAGATCAGCTCGATATCGGCGCCGACACCGGCGTGGCCGAACAATTCGGCGCCAATGCGGATCGGCACACGCGAGGCGAGCAATCCGCGCGGCTTCGTGTGCAGCACATTGTCGGCGTAGCAAAGTCGAACCGGAGCGTTGTGCTCTGCCTCTCCGTGCCGACCAAGACAGTGCGCATCAATGCGCGCCACCTGCGGCGTGATGTCGGCGCGGATGCCCATCATGCGCCCGGTCAACTGATCGGTAATCTTGAAGGTATGCAGGTCCAGATCATGGGACGAGCCGACCAGAAGCGAATCGAGATATTCGATCAACGGAGTGATCACCAATTCATAGCCCCACGCGGCATACAGATCCAGCAGCTGTCGTCGCAAGGACTCCAGCCGGAATGCCTCTGCAGGCAAGATTTCTTCAACGCCCTCGGGGAGCAACCAACGATCACTCGCTGTCATGTCAACTTCCTGAATCCATTTCCGTGACGAACAAAGACCAGCGGTAAGCACTCTTACGGCTGGTCTCTCGTTGTCCTGCCTTGTTACTGAATATCACTGCCGCGCAGATACTTGAAGTATTCGCTGTCCGGATCAACCAGCAGGATGTCACCTTTGCTGGAGAAACTTTCCTGATAGGAATTCAGGCTGCGGGTAAACGCGTAGAACTCCTCATTGCGGGAATAAGCTTCGGCATAAGTGGCGGCAGCCCGGGCATCGCCCTCACCGCGAATGCGCTCGGCATCACGATAGGCCTCCACCAGCAGCACAGCCTCCTGACGATCCGCATCGGCTTCGATACCGATGGCCAGCTCGTTACCACGTGAGCGCAACTGCTGTGCTTCGCGCTGACGCTCGGAGGTCATGCGATCGTACACGGAGGCCCGCACATCCAACGGCAATTCGATCTGCTTGACTCGCACATCAATCACTTCGATGCCGTATTCATCTGCAGAGGACAAATTGAGTTCTCGCGTCAACTCTTCCATCAGCAGATCGCGCTGACCCGAGACTACTTCCTGCAGATCGCGCTCACCGAACTTGTTACGCAATCCGTCGTTGATGCGCTGCGCGAGAAGGTTGCTTGCACGCGCCTCCTCGCCCGATGTTGCGGTATAGAATTTCTGCACGTCGACGATGCGCCACTTCGCGAATGAATCCACAACCAGAGCTTTCTGCTCCAGCGTGAGATAGCGTTGTGCATCTGCCGTAACAGTCAACACACGCGCGTCAAACTTTCTAACCGTATTGACGAGTGGTAGTTTGAAGTGCAATCCAGGACTCAGATCCGCTTGCACCACCTCACCGAAGCGAAGAAGGATCGCCCGCTCGGTTTCCCTGACAATGAAAATTGACTCTGCGCCTATCACTATGATGAGAAACAGGACGACACCTGCGAACATGTTCTTCATTATCGAGCTCCTCTGGCTGGCACGGTCTGCGCGCGGGCACGATCAGCGGCGGTAGTTGCCGCTTCGCGTGCGATCTGGTCTGACAGTTCACGCAACTGTTGCGGTGTCAGCTGTGTTGCACTGGCGCTGTTCGCTGCACTGTTCTGTTCAATGATCTTGTCGAGAGGCAGGTAGAACATGCTGTTCCCTCCTTCCACATCGATCAATACCTTGCTGCTGTTGGTCATTACTGCCTGCATCGCGTCGATGTAGAGACGCTCACGAGTGACTTCTGGCGCCTTTTCATACTCGATCAACAACTGAGAGAATCTGGCCGCCTCACCTTCCGCTCGTGCGATCACCTGATCGCGATAGGCATTGGCCTGCTCGATGATTCGCTGCGCCTCACCGCGAGCAACCGGAATCACACGATTGGCGTATGCAAGCGCTTCATTCTGTACACGCTGTTCATCTTCACGCGCCTTGATCACGTCGTCGAAGGCTCCCTGCACCGCATCAGGCGGCTGCGCATTACGTACGGTAACCTGGGAAATCAGGATGCCTGAATCATAAGTGTCCATGTAGCGCTGCAGTCTCTCTCTGACTTCCGCAGCAACGTCCTCGCGCCCCTGGGTCAGCACGCGATCCATGGTGGTGCCACCAGCCACATGACGGATGGCGGATTCAGCAGCGTGATCCAGACTCAACT
>MGYS01000090.1:21740-26281 GCA_001802565.1 Gammaproteobacteria bacterium RIFCSPLOWO2_02_FULL_57_10
GCGCGTGTTGACCCTGGAGATATTGACCTTCTGCACCACGTCGACGAGGGGAGGGTTCCAGCGCAGACCTGGCATTACGGTCTCGCTGCGCAGGGCGCCGAAACGCATCACGACGCCGCGCTCGGACTCATCCACCGTGTAGAAGCCCATGGCGGCCCAGATAACGACCAATACCACGACGATGCCGCCGAACAGTCCGGAAGATAGTCCGGCGCCCGCACCACCGCCAGCGCTGCCACCGGCAGAACCACCAGACTTGTTGCCACCGCCAAAGAGGCTGTTGACCTTGCGGGTAATGGTCTTGATGACTTCATCGATATCGGGAGGACGCTGGTCGCCATTGCCGCGATTGCCTCCGCCGCCTCCCCAGGGGTCATTACCATTGCCTTTATTTCCAGGTTCATTCCAAGCCATCGGCTTCTCCATACCCCAAAGAAAATACGGGGGTTGATTTTAACGAATTATTGTTGATTAACCCAGCTTTTTACCCAGCGCTGAATCGCGCGGTCCGGAAGACTCGCTGCTGCAGACCGGCCGCCAGTGCGCGGCTCAGGCCCGCTCAGGGATTGAGACCGAAACTGGCAGGGGCGATCCCTTCATCGACCAGCAACCTGTCCAGATCATGGCGAGGCAGTCTGATTTCCAGGCTGACCACCCCCGTTGCATCCACTGCCTCGCTGCGCACCGCTCCCTTGGCGTACAGCCTGGCGCGCAACCTTCCATGCTCAGGCAACAACGTGACCTGGCGCTGCACAACGTCCTCACCCAACAACTCGCTGATGGCGGTGAGCAGAAGCTCCACGCCTGCGCCAGTGCGGGCAGACAGCCAGATTCTGGTCGGCTTGCCATCCTGATCACGCTCCAGGACGGGCTCTCTGTCGGGCAGCAGATCAATCTTGTTGTAGACGCGCAGACATGGGACCTGATCCGCGCCGATTTCTGTCAACACTTCATTGACCTGCTCTGTGAAATACTCGTGCTGCTCGTTGGCCGCATCTATGACGTGCAGCAACAGGGTCGCTTGAACAGTCTCTTCCAGCGTGGCCCGAAAAGCCTCGACCAGCTTGTGAGGAAGATGACTGATGAAGCCTACGGTATCAGCGAGAATCGCGCCGCCGAAATTAGGCAGCTCTATGCGCCGCAGCGTCGAATCCAGAGTTGCAAACAACTGATCCGCCGCATAGGCCTGCTCGCCCGCCATGGCATTGAACAGTGATGACTTGCCTGCGTTCGTGTAGCCCACAAGCGAGATGGTGGGAATATCGGCGCGCTGCCGGGAGCGCCGCCCCTGTTCGCGCTGGCTGCGCACCTTGACGAGGCTCTTGTTGATGTTCTTGATCCGCTGCCGGATCATCCGCTGGTCAAGCTCCAACTGGGTCTCACCGGCACCCTTCAGACCGATACCCCCTTTCTGTCTGTCCAGGTGGGTCCAGCCTCTCTTGAGCCGGGTCACGGTATGTTCGAGCTGCGCCAGTTCGACCTGCAATTTACCCTCATAGCTGCGAGCACGCTGGGCGAAAATGTCCAGAATCAACCCCGTGCGATCGAGCACGCGGCATTCGAGACGCTTCTCCAGATTGCGTTCCTGGCTGGGGGTCAGGGAATGATTGAAGAGCACCAGTTCGGCTGAATGCTCTTTCACGGCAGCAGCAATCTCGTCCAACTTCCCTGATCCGACGAAGTGTCCGGCATCAGGGCGTTTGCGAGAGCCTTTTATGTAGCTGACGGGAACGGCGCCTGCGGACAGCACCAGTTCTTCAAATTCGACGGGATCCTCCTGATCCTGTTCTGCTTCCAGAACAATATGCACGAGGACTGCGAGTTCACCACGATCAGGTCTTTCGAAGAACAAAAAGCAACCTCAACTCAGGCAGCATTACCTGGTGTTGTGTCTTCTTCGTCCAGTTGGAACTCTCCCGAATTCTGCATCGGAATCTTCACCGACCGGGCGGGGACGACGGTGGATATGGCGTGCTTGTAGACCATCTGATTCACTGCATTCTTCAGCAGGATCACAAACTGGTCGAACGACTCGATCTGACCCTGAAGCTTGATACCACTGACGAGGTATATCGAAACGGGGATACGCTCCTTGCGAAGCACATTCAAGAAAGGGTCTTGTAAAGTATGCCCTTTTGACATTTACTTTCTCCTTAACCATTAAAGTGTAAGCTGGAAAAGCCCAGCGGGTTGCGTCCAATTCAGGCTCTATATTGCGATCTGCTCTATTGATTTCAAGACCAGATCAAGAGTTTCCGGGTTTTCACTATCAAAGTTGCGCAGTTCATCCCAACTACGCATCCAGGTTACCTGCCGTTTCGCCAGTTGCCTGGTGGCAATAATACCCCTTTCCACCATTGCATCAAAGCTCAATTCGCCCGCTATGTACTGCCAAACCTGGCGATAACCAACGGCGCGCATGGAGGGCATGGTCAGATCAAGATCACCACGGTTGTACAGTCTCTCCACCTCTTCCACGAACCCATCTTTGATCATCTGGTGAAAACGTAATGCGATCTTGTCATGAAGTACGCTGCGTAGACCCGGTTGGATCGAAAAAAAGTGCAGCTCGAAGGGGATATCGTTGTGGTTCATGCCAGCAGCCTCCTCCCGATGGAAGGCGGTCATGCTCTTGCCGGAGATCATGAAGACCTCAAGTGCGCGCTGCAGGCGCTGGGGATCATTCGGGTGGATGCGCAGGGCCGACTCCGGATCAACAGTATTCAGACGTGCGTGCACCGCAGCCCAACCCTGTTCCTCGGCGATCTGCAGAATTTCCGCGCGCACGCCCTCATCGGCGGCCGGCATGTTTGCGAGACCATCCCGCAATGCCTTGAAATACAACATGGTACCCCCGACCAGCAAGGGTATCTTGCCGCTGTCGCGCACACTCGCCATCGCCTGCAGCGCATCTTCGCGAAACTGTGACACCGAGTACGCCTGCGCAGGATCGAGGATGTCGATCAGCCGGTGCGGCGCCCGCAGCAGAGTCTGTGCATCGGGTTTCCCGGTGCCGATATTCATGTCCCGGTATACCTGAGCCGAATCGACATTGATGATTTCGCAGGGCAGGCGTTGCACGATTTCTATGGCCAGGCTGGTCTTGCCTGAGGCCGTCGGTCCGAGCAGGCAGATCGCGGGAGACTTGGTAGCCGTTGACAGAATGTGCTGCATTACTGACCACGCAGGAACAATTTGTCGAGCTGATCCAGACTCTGCAGCACCCACGTCGGTCGGCCGTGATTGCATTGCCCGCTGCGCTCGGTTCTCTCCATGTCGCGCAGCAGTGCGTTCATCTCAGGAATACTGAGCTGACGATTTGCTCTGACCGAACCGTGGCACGCCATGGTGCCCAGAAGTTCATCCTGATAATTGCGGATACGCTCGCTACTGCCGTGCTCCAGCACATCAGACAGAACATCGCGAACCAGCTGCTCGATGTTGGCACCCGCAAGAATGACCGGCACCTGTCTGACCACAATGGACTCGGCTGCCACTCGCTCGATACCCACTCCCAGTGCCAGCAATGCTTCGGCCTGCTGTTCGGCACAATCCGCCTCTGCCTGACTGACGGCGATCGACAGCGGCACGAGCAAAGGCTGAGACCTGATACCTTCGCTCTGGGCAGCACTCTTCATGTGCTCATAAGTGATTCGTTCATGGGCCGCGTGCATGTCGACAATGATCAGCCCCTGCGCGTTCTGCGAGAGAATGTAGATGCCGTGCAGCTGGGCTATCGCAAAACCCAAAGGGGGCACGTCGTCTTCATTATGCAGGCTGGCATAGGCAGCCATCTGTTCGGACACCAGCTGCCTGTTCTGAGCAACTGATTGGAACGCGGATGAGAACGTCGCGGGCGCCGTCGAAAATCCGGAACCACCGGTGTAACCCGGCGCAAAACTGATCCTGCCCTGGCCAGAAAAATCACCCGTGGTCGCGGCGCCGCGCTCCACCTCCGGATATCCCTCAGCAGACGACAGCTCTCTGCCCTGTTCGTCGTGCGTGAGACGATCCTGTGGCCGTACACCGGCCAATGCCTTGTGCAGAGCCCGAAACAGAAAATCATGCACGAGCCGACCATCGCGGAAACGCACCTCGTGCTTGGTCGGATGCACGTTCACATCGACCAGCGCCGGTTGCAGTTCGAGATAGAGCACGAATGCGGGATGACGACCGTGAAAGAGGACATCCTGATAGGCCTGCTTGACTGCATGGCTGACAAGCTTGTCTCTGATGATTCGCCCGTTGACGTAGAAATACTGCAGATCCGCCTGACTGCGCGAGAATGTCGGCAGGCTTACCCAGCCCCACAGACGCAGACCGGACGCTTCGATATCGATATGAATGGCGCTCTCGACGAATGCGGGTCCACACACGAGTGCAACGCGACGCTGCTGCTCCTGACTGCTGTTGGCTGCGTGCAGATGATGAATCACGCGCTGATTGTGTCTCAGACTGAATGCTACATCGAAGCGACTCAGCGCGAGACGCTTGACCACCTCTTCGAGCCGATCGAATTCCGTTTTTTCCGTGCGCAGGAA
>MGYS01000090.1:26311-28228 GCA_001802565.1 Gammaproteobacteria bacterium RIFCSPLOWO2_02_FULL_57_10
TCCACTCGCCACGCTGTCTCGTCATCAGTCGAGCGCGCTCGCGAGATCAGTTCGAGGCGGGATACCGAACAGATACTCGCCAGGGCCTCGCCGCGAAAACCGAGACTGACAATATTCTCCAGATCATCGAGGTTCGCGATCTTGCTCGTGGCGTGACGACTGAGTGCCAGCCCGAGATCTTCCTTGACGATACCTGCACCGTTGTCGCGAATGCGGATGAGTTTTCCGCCGCCCTGTTCGACATCGATCTCGATACGATCGGCACCCGCATCAAGACTGTTCTCGAGCAATTCCTTGACCACGGAGGCTGGACGCTCAACGACTTCTCCGGCGGCTATCTGGTTCGCCAGGCGTTGGCTTAGTAGGGCAATACGTGTCATGTTTTTTTCGCAGCTAGGGGGCAGGTATCTTCAATACCTGGCCAACGTGAATGACGTCGTTGCGCAAATCGTTGGCCGCACGCAGACTGGACAGGCTCACTCTGTAACGTTCGGCTATTCCGGAAAGCGTCTCGCCACGCGCGGTCTGGTGCTCCATGATCTGCGGAACTACCTCTGTGGCCAAGCCTGGGATGATCAGCTCCTGTCCCACCTGGATGACGTCGTTGCGAAGATTGTTGAGCGAACGCAGCTCACTCGAACTCACGCCATAGCGCTGCGCGATCACCGAGAGACTGTCGCCGCGCTTGACTTCGTAGCTGCCTCCGGACGCAACGCCGAGACTCGGTGCAATATTGTTGGACTTCTGCCACGCCACGAGAGTGTCTTCCGGTGGCCTGTCATAAAAATATGACATGACCCCTCTCACAATCCCATCCGCCAGTCGACGTTGATAGGTAGTGGAATTGAGCTTGCGTGCCTCATCAGGATTCGAGAGATAACCGGTCTCGATCAGCAATGATGGAATGTCCGGCGAGCGCAGCACCCAGAGGTTACCCTGCTGAGCCTTGTCCCGGCGCAGCGTCGCCACTTCGCTGAGGGAATTCAGAATGTAGGAGCCGGCGGTGATGCTCTGCTCGATGCTCCACGCCATCGAAAGATCGAGCAATGTGCGAGCGAGATCATCCTCGATATTGCGCAGACTCGTGTCACCGGCCACGCCACCCAACAGGTCGGCACTGTTCTCCTTCTCGGCGACGCGACGCGCATTCTCATCTTCCGCGATGCGCTCGGACAACGCATAGACCGTCACACCTTCGGCGCGCGTGGTGCTGTACGAATCGGCATGAATCGACAGAAAGATGTCGGCGCGATTCTGCCTCGCAATCTGCGGCCTGCGTTGCAGCTGTACGGAGTAGTCACCATCACGCACCATGACCGGCTGATAACCCGGTGCAGAGAGCAGACGATCGTAGATGGCGCGAGAAATTGCCAGCGCAACATCCTTTTCCCGAATGCGATTGTCATAACCGATCGCGCCCGGGTCCTCGCCCCCGTGTCCGGCATCGATCGCGACGACGATGTCACGCTGCTGGGGGATGACACTGTCTTCTACCGGCATTGGCTCCACTTCCTGCACAGCCGGAACACGGCCCACATCGTACAGATCCACAACGAGCCGATTCTTCAGCTCGCCATTCTCAGTCAGCGTGAAGCTGCTGGGATTGACCGCGTTGGCCAGATCGAGAACGACACGCACGTCACTGTTGTTGCGCAGAGCACTGCGCATGCCTGTCACGGGACTGTCCTTGAAATCCAGAGCGGAAAGGTCTGCATTGACCACGGAGTTGGTCAGGTCAATGACGATTCGATTGGGATTTTCGAGAGCGAAGACGCTGTACTGTACCTGCTCATCGAGATCGAAGACGACGCGGGTATAGTCAGGCGCGCGCCACAGACGCACCTCCTGAACTTCAGCCGCATGCAGATCCGCAACATTGAACATCTGCATTGCAAACGCGAGTGAAAGGCAGACACC
>MGYS01000090.1:28266-35990 GCA_001802565.1 Gammaproteobacteria bacterium RIFCSPLOWO2_02_FULL_57_10
TAAAATTCATGGCTTATAAATTCCGGCCTGTAATATGCGCAGACAACACAGACAATTCATGACCAATGCTTTCACCTTTGGCCGTGCGACCTTCCCAGGCAATGCTCCGGCCTTCCCCTTCGACACTGAGCGTGATCTCCAGATCAGGACAGGGCAGGTATCCCTTTCCTTTCTCGGCCCACTCGACAATGCACAGGTTGGCTTCGTCAAAATATTCTGCAACTCCAAGAAATTCAACCTCTTCCGGATCGGCCAGGCGGTACAGGTCGAAGTGGTAAAGCTTGCTGTCATCCAGTTCGTAGGGTTCCACCAAAGTATAGGTAGGACTCTTCACCGCGCCCTGCACGCCATATCCGCGCATCAGTCCACGCGTGAGCGTCGTCTTGCCTGCTCCCAGATCGCCGGACAGAAAAATTCTGCCGCCAAGTGTACCACGCCCGGCCCCGCCTTCTGCCGTCGAGCTCTGTGGCTGCGTGGCCGCCGCCAGCAGGCGACCAAGCGCCTCGGTCACTCCCTCATCAGCCAGATATCGTGTATGTACTGTCATCGACTCTCTATTCCTTACTCAGCTCCTCGCGGGAGCCTACTGCGAATTGTTGACCAGATGCTGGATGTGCGTGAACAGATCAGTAGCCAGCAGACCCCGCTCACCATGCGCGGCGGCGGCCAGATCGGCACTCTCGCCGTGAATGCAGACCGCACAGCGCAGGCTGTCAGCAAGGCTCAGGCCCTGCGCGATGAATGCACCCACCAGACCGCTGAGCACATCCCCCATTCCCCCGGTCGCCATGCCCGGGTTGCCTTCGGTGCACAGATCGACATGCTCCGCTCCGGCCGGTTCGACGTAACAGAGCAGGCTGCCAGCTCCCTTGAGCAGGCAGGTGCCACCCCAGGTCTGTTGCAAACGCCGCACCGCCGCGAAGCGATCGGACTGCACATCGGCAGTGCTGCAACCCAGCAGGCGGGCGGCTTCACCCGGATGTGGTGTCAACACCCAGCGGTGTCGACGCATTGCCGATGCGCCACTCTCGGATGTCTCTCGACGCTCCGCAGCCGCTTCGGCGAGCAGGTTCAATGCATCCGCATCGACCACCAGCGGCACGCGATCGGCAGCGTACTGCAACACATGGCGCAGCAACGAACGTGACCACGATGAGCGCCCGAGCCCCGGACCAATGACGACAGCGTTCGCACGCTCCACAAGGTCGGACAGCAATCTGTCATCCTCACCATCGGGGGCTTCGATGCCGCGCACCATGATCTCGGGACGTCTTGCCAGCGCTGCAGTGACGTTCACTTGCCGCGTCAACAGACTGACCGTTCCTGCACCTGCCCTTGCGGCAGCTTCCGCCGCCATCAAGGCGGCGCCACCATAGCCGACATCCCCACCGACGACAAGCACGTGTCCGCACTCGCCCTTGTGGGCGCCCGGACGCCGCGGACGCAGCAACCCGCTGACGACATTGACGTCGATGCGGGTGGAAGAAGGCGACGCGCCGACCTCGCCATGCAGAACGCGCTCCGGAAGCCCCAGGTCATGAAACACGACTTCGCCTGAACAATCAGGTCCATTACTAGTGAACAGCCCCTGTTTCAACCCGATGAAACAGACCGTCACGGTGGCGCGAACCACTGCCCCCGCCGCAACCCCGGTGTCGCTGTGCAGCCCTGACGGAATGTCGACAGCCACCACCGGCAGCCCACTGTCATTGATGCAGGTGATGGCTGTTGCGTACTCCGGCCGCAACTCCCCGCTGTAGCCGATCCCGAGAAGCGCATCGACGACGACTGTGTCCGCAGCCTGCTCAATTGCAGTCTGCATGGGCTCGCATCGCACAGACTGCCGCAACGCTCTCTCGCGAGCAGCCAGCGCATCGCCCTTCAGCCTTGTCGGGTCACCCGGCTCCAGCACGTTGACGCTCAAACCCTGCGCCGCCGCGAGGGCAGCGACCAGATAACCGTCTCCACCATTGTTTCCGGTGCCAGCCACAACCAGCAGACGTCGCACCTGCGGCCAGCGCTGCAGGACGATATGCAGCACTACGCTCGCGGCTCGCTCCATCAGTTCGGCGCCGGAGATTCCCTCCTGCACGATGGCAAGCTCATCCAGCGCACGAACCTGGGCCGCTGTGTAAAGAGAGCGCGGCAAGCGGGTTGTATTGGCGTTTCTGTTCAAGCGCAATGACTCCGGATCGGACATGAGACGGTGACAGACAGAGCAGGGCTCTGCTCAGTGATCGAACTGATTGATGAGTCTGCGAACGAGCTGCAATGCAGTTTCGAGCTCCTCCACGGGAACGCTCTCGGTATTCTCGATTGCCCAAGGGTCCTGCACGGCTCGCAGCGCACTGTAGACCTCCTGCCCGCTATCCGTCAGACAGACCAGCACTGAGCGCTTGTGATCGGGATTCTTCTGGTAGCGCAGCAGGCCATCCTTCTCCATGACATCGGTGATGCGCTGCACCGCCTGCCGCGATTGTCCAAGCACTCTGGCGATACCGGGCACGGTGACGCCGGAGTTGGCCAGCGCGATGACACCGATCACTTTCCAGCGTGCGCTGGTCAAACCCAACGACTCCGCCATCCGGTCCCCCTCGGCGACCAGAAGACCGTTGAGGCGAAACAGTGACAACACCAGATCAATGAAGAGTTTACGTTTGGGGGAATGAACCATGACTGCCTCCAGAAACAATAAGCAGCATGCTGTCATAATGATCCATTGCTGTCAACCATTGCGGTATTCCAATCACCGCAATGGCTGACGAAGAGCGTTGCTCAAGGCCGATGGAGGTTCACAGGCGACGGGCCATAGGACAACCAGGTGTCATTCACACCCTGGTGAACGCCGGGCTTGCTCCAGTCACACACGCCTGCTGGGAATATGGTCTCCAGCCTGGTCTTTTCCTCGTCGGTGAAGGTGACCTTGTAATCGTTGTAATCGATGGGTTTGAGCTGGCACTTGAGCACATCGTTGCTCAGCGGCCCCCCAGCGACCAGACGCAGACCCGCGTGGGGCGGGAACAGGCTGTTGCAGCGGCTGCCAGTGTTGTCGAAGAGACGATCCTGATCGAACACGGCCTTCTCGACAATGCGCTCGCCGTTCTCGGCGAAACAGTCATCCTGCAGATCGGCCGGTTTGGCCTTGACGATTTTCTCCAGCACCGGCAGATCCGAATTGTCCGCTTTCAGCGCGGCCAGCCACTGATCCATCAGCGCAAGATTTTCGTCCGCCAGAGACAGCGAAGAGAAGTGTCGTCTGATCACGTAATTGTCGGCGTGACCGTTGTCGCGCTCCAGACGGGCGCGAGTCACGAAGGAATAGACGCTGGCGTGGAAGTTCCCCTCGAAATCCAGATAGGGCCTGTCATCGATGATGGGCACCATCGAGAGACCCGCACTGCCACTGGTGATGCGCCCGGTCTCGTAAGCCACCCGTATTGCATCATCGTCGCCCACCACACGTTCCGCAGTCGGCATGAAATCGATGGTCCAGCCGCCGATCTTCTCGTTCAGATCGAGAAACAGGCTCTTGTCGATATGTCCTTCGTTGAGCGCTGCCAGGCCGTACTGCACGCCGACGTTGTCGTGCGGACTCCGCGCGAACTCGCGCTCGGCATTGATGTCGGCATACAGTTTCTCGCCAAAGATGTTGCGCATGCCGTCATAAATGGAGCATCTGACTCCATTGGGATTCGTTACCGGGTCATAGCGCTCTGCCACCGGAATCTCGTCTGAACAGTCATCCGGCGCGATGCGATCCGGACGCTCTCCAAGGGACACGTCGCACAGATACCAGTTCGGCCACCCACCGATGATGGCCTTGGTCTCCTCACTGAGCGCGAGCGCAGGATCGTTGAAGAAATTGCGCAGTGGCATCGCGCACTCTTCGGAATCGGTCATGTAACTCACCGCATCCGGGAACGTCATGCTGGGGATGATGCCGTCGAGAATTCCCGGGTAGGCACCGGCAATCAGCAACTGCTGCATCGCGCCACCGGAACCGCCATTGCCGATCGTGTAGACCGGCTCGCCGTACTGCTCGATGAAGTGCTCCTTCACCATCATGGCGGTCTCGGCGGACAGCACATCATTGCAACCGCCCGTGTTGTTCACGTTGAGCGTGGAAGACACCACGGCGTAACCCTGAGCCAGCATGCTGTCGCGCAGAACACCTCCCGTGCTGGTCGCCTGGAAGTAACCGGGCTGACAACCGCCGCCAAAGGTATAGACGATTCTGTCATTCCATGCGGCGGAGGGGGCGTGTGCGGCAGGCGCGGGACTCTGTGGATCATGCAGCATGGCGATCTGGTAGATGGCACGATTGATGGTACCGGTCTCCAGTCGCACGATGTACGGCACTTCGAGTCCCTCGAGCGTAGTGGTCATCGTCAGATCCGCAGGCCGCATCGCCGTATCAGCCAATGCCTTGAACGTCTCACCCTCCGCACTGCTGCGATACACATAGTCGACTCGCGTTGGCAGGGAACAGAACTCATCGGTTGCGGCATCGTCGAGATATTCGCCATTACCGATGGCAAAGCGACGCTTGCTGCCATCGGCCTCGGGGCTCAGATCGGCCAGGCAGAAATAAGGAGTCTGCTGCTCGCCGGAAATGATGGGCCCGGTAATGGGGTAATTCATCACCGACATCATGGCAGAGCCATCGCCCGCGGTGACCTGAAGCGTATTCGCCCCGTCCGCCAGGCCTGTGACCAGGGCACGATAGGTGTTCAGCCCATCGGTTGACCCGGCACTGTGAAAATCGACCGCAGTCGCCGCATCATTGACCAGCATGGCAAGGTCCGCGGCGGCGGCCGAGGTGCTGATCTCGATCAGCGCATTGCCGCCACTGAGCAGATGCGGCTGATTGGACACGACCTCCATCGTGATCTGAACTGGCGCCTCGGGCGCGTCAGGGCCACAGGTTGCCAGCAGCAGGGCAGCCCCAAGCAGGCAAAGTGGACGGGCGGCAGACAGGGACTTTCGCATTGGGAGACTCATGATTGCTCTCGTTGTTATTGTGGACTCAGAGTGCAGCAGGGGCACTGCACCAGACTGTACCTTCTTTGACCGGAAGCGGGCAATATGGTTGCCGAAGTGCTCTCAGAACCGCTTCGCGACACTCACCGCCACGGCTCCTTGCGCCTTGCAAATGCCGGGATGGCGAGGTAGCTTGTAGCCAGGTTTTTCGCACAGGTCCGCTCAGTCGATGAAATCCGGATTCTCATCAATATTCCTTGCAGGCAGAAATCTTGCCGCGCTCGCGATTGCGACCCTCTGCACGGCAGCTTCACTGCCATTGTTGGCGCAACCCCTCTCGCTCCCGAACGATTTCTTTACCCAGGGCCTCGACCCACGTGATGTTGATCCACAGAACAACATCGGCCCACAGGACATCGCTGGCGAATTCGCCTTCGTTCGCCTTCAGTATGACAATTACTACAACGATGGCTTTGGCTACGGCACCTGGCGCACGGATTTTCCGAGCGCCGACTCCAACTTCCTGCGCGGCGTCTCACGACTGACCAATGTCCGTGTGATGAGTGACCCCATCGTGCTGCGCTTCGACGACGACAAGATCTTCGATTACCCCTTCCTGTATGCGCTGGAAATGGGCCGCAGCGGCGGACCCGAGTTCAGCCCCAAGGAAAAGGAAAACATGCGCGAATATCTGCTGCGCGGCGGTTTTCTGCTGATTGACGATTTCTGGGGAACGCGACAGTGGGACAGTTTCTACCGCGCATTCACCGATGTATTTCCCGATCGCGAAATCATCGAACTGCAGCCCGATCACGAGATCTTTCGCAGCTACTACGACATCGATGGGCCGCAGATGATTCCAGTGATCGGCAATCCGGAAAATTATCCGGAGCAGGATGTGGATCGTGCGACCAATCACGCGATTCTCGATGACTCAGGTCGCGTGATGGTGCTGATCAACTGGAACTCGGATATGGGTGACGGGTGGGAGCATACCTACGATCCGCGCTACCCGACGCGTCATGCCAACCTCGCGTATCAGTTGGGCATCAACTATCTGATCTACTCACTGACGCACTGATTCTTCAAATCGATTCCTCAATCCGCATCAGCGTCACCGCGCATTGAAGCGCAATAATCTTCCGCTGTGACTGCGGGCGTGAACCACAGATAATCGTAAGGCACCCGCGCTGAAAATCCCTGCAGATAATCGCCGGGATTCTGCGACTCCGGATTGACTTCCATGAACGCCAGCGCGGCCACACTACCCTCGTTCTGTGGCAAATAATTCGGCACACCGAGATCGCGCCGCACATGAAAATTTCCGGCGATCAATACACGCTGCTGTGCGTCTCCTGACAAGGCATTCGTCAACTCCTGCGCCATCCGAGCATCACGGGATTGTTGCACACGCACCATGGCGGGAAACTGACTGGCGGGCAACATGCCGCAATGACTCTCGTCGATCTCGCGATCGAGCTGCGCCATCTGTTCGGCATCCAGCACCCCGGCAATGGTCGCATCGGGTTCGCCCGCATAGATTGTCATCATCTCGTCACGACTGATGTTGCCCGCACGCACGGGCACGCCGTCAGTGACACTGTCCATCAGCATCGGACCATAGAAGTCCCACTCCCAACCGACATCATCCCACTGCAGATGTTCACGCACGGCCTGTGCAGACGCGAGATCCACCGACGCCAGCGTATCGACATGCGCCTGTTGATCGCTGTTGAGCATCTCGAACACGACAGCGCCAAGCTGCGCGCGCTGCTGCAATTCCTGCAGCACGAGACGCTGCAATCGGTGATGATCGGGGTTGTCGTGTTTTTCGCCAAGCAGAATGAAGCGTTGCTGTGCAAGATCCTGCAACAGTTCTTCTTGTGAAATGAAACGCTGATCACTGCTGCGCCAGATCACACCGACCAGCGCGTGTTCCTGATGCAGCGGCGCCAGCCACTCACTCTCACGATCATCCTCTGCAACGCCTGCACAACTCTGCAACAGCACAATCAGAAAAGGAGACAACAGAAAACGCCGTGGCAGAGTCATGAGAGATCAATCCGGATTCTTGGGAAAATCGAAGCTGAGCAATTTCGCCTGCCCGGCCCGCGCATCGAACCAGTGTTCCACCGGCAGTTGCAAGGTCACGAGCCCCGTGGTGGGGATATTGTCGATGCCCGCGTGCGCAAGGTCATTGGCAAGGTCAGTCAGCGCGGGATTGTGCGCCACCAGCATGGCACTGTCCGCGCTCTCATCGAACAGCGTGATCAACTGCAGCAGCTTCGCGCTGCCCGCCAGATAGATCTGTCGGTCCTGCACAATTTTTGCCACATCAATTCCAAGCACGTCGCAGAAAATCGTTGCGGTAGTGTAAGCCCGCAATGCGGGGCTGCTCACGACGAGATCAATAGTGACGCCGCGCTCCTTCAACCGCAGCGCCATTTCCGGCGCGTCATCGAAACCACGCTCATTGAGGGGACGATCAAAGTCCTTCACATCCGGGCTGGCCCAGCTCGATTTGGCGTGACGCAGCAGATAAAGAGTCTTCATGAGGTGGACGCCGTCCTTTTTCTGATACCCGAATGAAAAGGTGCGAATCATCTTACGCCAATATCCCCTGGCAGGAAACGGCAGTGGAGATTTTTCGTTCGATGCGGTCAGGTTTTACGCAACAGCGGTAGAACGCGGATGATCGCATTAAAGAGCTCCCGCCACGGCCTAACGGCAGCGACGGGAGAAGG
>MGYS01000090.1:35999-52271 GCA_001802565.1 Gammaproteobacteria bacterium RIFCSPLOWO2_02_FULL_57_10
GGGAGAAGGGAGAAGGAAGAGTAAAAAGGAAAAACCTGTGGGAGCGGGCCCTGCCCGCGATGACATCAGCACACGATCATTCGCGGGCAGGCCCGCTCCCACAATGGGAAGTCGCATTGCAAACTGACGAGACCGGAACAAACCCTGCAAGGAGAGAAAAGAGTTTGTTCCGGCCCCTTCAGTAAGCCGAAGCCCCGCCCACGCTGCGAGGATCCGACGTTGCCTCGATCTGACCATCTCTGATCACAATTGAATTGGCATCACCGTAGCCGTAACCAGAATCAGTGAGACCTCGATGTCCCATTGCTTCCAGTTCCGCTTTCGTTTCCGCACTGAAAGAATCCGTTTCATAGCGCACGACATCCGGTTTCCATTGATGGTAGAAGCGCGGCTTGGCCACCGCCTCCTCGACCCCCATGCCATGGTCGATCACGTTCATGACAACATGCAGTACCGTGTTGATGATCGTCGATCCACCGGGTGAGCCCGTGACCAGCAGAGTCTGGCCATCCTTCACGACGATGGTCGGCGTCATCGAGCTGAGCATGCGCTTGCCCGGCTCGATCTTGTTCGCCTCTCCCCCTAACAGTCCGTACATGTTCGGCGCGCCCGGCTTGGCGGAGAAATCATCCATTTCATTGTTCAGCAGAAAACCCGCGCCAGGCACCACAATACGATTGCCATAGCTGCCATTGAGTGTTGTTGTCACCGACACCGCATTGCCATCCGCATCGACAACCGAATAATGCGTGGTCTCCGTGCTCTCGGTATTCCAGTTGCCCGCGAAGATCTGTTCGCTGTCGCTGGCAGCAGCAGGATTCATGTCAGCGAAGCGTTCCCGCGCATAATCCTTGCTGATCAGTTTCTCGACCGGTACCGGGTAGAAATCGGGATCGCCCAGGTGCTCGGCGCGATCGGCATAGGCACGTCGCAGTGCCTCCACAGTCAAGTGAACCGTGCGCGTGCTGCCCCAACCCAGCACACCGATGTCGTGCGGCTCCAGCATGTTGAGAATCTGCAAAAGCACGACACCTCCGGATGAAGGCGGCGGCATGGACCAGATCTCATGGCCGCGATAATCGCCACGCATCGGCGTGCGCCATACCACGTCGTAGGATTCGAGATCTTCGTGACTGATCAGCCCGCCATTGCGCTGCATTTCGGCGACAATCATGTCGGCGGTCGGGCCCTTGTAGAAACCATCGCGACCCTGCTCGGAAACGCGCTTCAGGCTTTCGGCGAGATCCTTCTGCACGAACAGGTCGCCCGCCTGATAAGGACTGCCGTTCTTGCTGAAGATCGCCTGAGAGGCTTCGTGACGCTGAAAGTAGGGCATGGTGTCATTGAAGTCGCCGGCCAGATCAGCGTTCAGCGCAAAGCCTTCTTCGGCAAGGCGAATGGCCGGCGCCATCACTTCCTGGCGCGTCATCGTGCCGTACTTCTCCAGAGCATCGAGCATGCCTGCCACCGACCCCGGCACACCGGATGCCTGCAGGCTGAACAGCGAGAGTTCGCGATCCACATCACCATTGGCATCCAGGAACATGTCGGTGCTTGCCGCCAGCGGGGCCTTCTCGCGATGGTCCTGCGCCAGCACCTCGCCATTGGCGAGGCGCACCACCATGAATCCACCGCCACCGATGTTGCCGGCCGACGGATAAGTGACCGCAAGAGCAAAGCCGACCGCGACCGCCGCATCGATGGCGTTCCCCCCCTGCTTCAGAATCTCCACTCCGACATCGGACGCCAGCGCCGAACGCGACGCCACTGCGCCGTTCTCCCCGGTCACCGTGTTGGCAAACAGCTGCCCGCTGCCGCTCAATAGGACGACAAGAAGCACTGCAATCGATCTGGTCAGAATGGGTTTGAACATATGAGGCTCACTTCAATTCATGTGGGAGCGGGCCTGCCCGCCACGTTCGCGTGCAGGCAAGCTCCCTCTTCATTACCGTCAGGCGTTCGCGGCTTCCGCACGCACGCGCTGGTCGAGATCTGCCAGAGCCACATGTGCTGATTGAATCGCGCTCTCCATCCACGCGGTGTGCTTGCTGATCTGGTCGCCGATGAACCAGTGACGACCGTTGACCGAGGCCTGCAGCTTGTCGAATATCGCCTGCTCTTCCGGAGTCTGGACGTTCCAGCGCGCGGAGCAACCGAGCATGTTGTTCATGCGGTGCCAGGCGATGGTGATGCCCTTCTCACACTGCTGACGGTAGTCTGCGTGCACCTTTTCGCCCTGCGCGAGATGCGCTTCGATACGCTCGCCCTGGGTCATGCGGGTAAACGGCATGCCGTTACCATAGTCATACGCAGCCAGCACCACACCCTTGGCCTTGTGAATACCATGCGGCGGATACCAGATCTGGCGAATCGGCTGATTGGTCCAGGAGATGCCGCCATAGATGCCCTGCTTCTCCCAGAAACGCTCCTTGGCCTGGAAGGCTGCCTTGTAGGCAACACCGCGACGGATGTACTTCATCGCCTGGGTGTAGTCGGCAGGCAGGTTGTTGGTGATGCCGTTCATGAAGTGGCTGGGGATACAGTTGAAGCAGTAGTCTGCATCGATGCTCAGACGCTGGCCGTCCTGATCGTACTCCACGGTGACGCCGTCATCGCGCAGATTCAGAGACGTCACGCGAGCCCTGTACTTGATCTTGTCTTCCAGCTGACGGACAAAGCCCGCCGGAATGCGATCCATGCCGCCAGTCGGCTGCATGAGCATGGGGCCGGTCTCGCCCTCGTTGTCGCTGAGGACCTGACGAGCAGCCTGTGCACGCAGCAGATTGCGCACATCAATGATGTCTTTCTGGACGGTATGGGTGACGTAGTTGCCTGAGGCATAGCCTGCACGGCTGCTGCCGGTGAAGCGATTGTCCGGACCGAGATCACCGAAGGCGCGGATCATGTTCAGCACCAGGCCGGCCTCGTCATCGGTGAAAGGCTGATCGAGTTCGACATCGGTCATGGCCTTGGCCATCAGTTCGGCCATGAAACCACGCACGTTGGTGGTGAACTCACCGTTGCGGATCGGCTTGCCGCCCATGATGTTGTCGTCCTGAATCCAGGCCATCTTGTTCTCGTTGATGAACAGCTCGAGATCGACACCCAGCTCCTTGCAATAATGAAGGACATTGGTGTGGGTGCTGGGGATACGCGCGGCACCGGCGTTGAAGTACATATGCGGCTCATCGTCGAAGTCGCAGTACTGAGGGTTACCGATCTCATCGATCAGCGTACCGGCGCGCACAGTGAAGATACGTCCACCACAACGGTGAGAGGCTTCCAGTATGGTGCAGTCATAACCAGCCTTGCCCAGTTCGTAGGCCACGGTCAGACCGGAGATACCGCCACCCAGAATCACCACCTTGCGGCTCTGGTTGCTGAGGCGAAGCAGATCGGGCACAGAGGCAGAAGCGCTCGACGGTATCATGCCCAGGGCGCTGGTGATGCCGAGCACGGCGGCAGTGCCGCTGGTGGCTGCGATCAGATTGAGAAACTCTCGACGGGAAACTGGTTTCGACACTTGCTTGATCCTCTTAATCGGTTTGTTCGTACGGGCTCTGTAAATTATCCGGCGGCAGGAATTGCCTCTGGCACGGACTGTCTGGAAATTGTAATTGTGCGATTCTGCAAGACCCGCGAATTATTGCGGGGGAGCCTCCGGAAAGTCCTCCTAAAATTCTTCTGAAAACCTCCTAAAGAAGGGCGTGCGCCGCCGGAACCTCCTGCCAGGCGCGTTTTGACCAACTTGACCTCCATGCGTTTCTGATATCTACTTGAATCGGTTCGGTACTTGTTACAGGACTTCTTTTTCAAGCCTGATGAGACGGGACGTGGCAACAGACAAGCTGAGCAGAATCAAGATTGGCGACTGGGAGGTATCACTCACCACCTGCACCCTGACACAGGGAGAGCAAGAGGTGAAGGTGACCCCTCGCAGCATGGACGTGCTCAATTATCTGGCAGAGCACGCGGGCGAGGTCGTCAGCCACGACGAGCTGCTCAACCATTTCTGGCACGGCTCCTTCCCTTCCGATCACGCTGTTCACAAGGCCATCGCCGAACTGCGAGGCGCGCTGGGCGATGATGCACATCACCCCATCTATATAAGGACGATACCGAAACGCGGATATTCGTTGATTGCCGAAGTGCAGCACTGCACATCGCTCACCCAGCGTGAAGAGTCGGAAGAAGCCCAGCCGCTCGGTATTACTCACGTCTCGTCTCTCAAGTTCCATCTGAATGCCCTGCTGGACAAACGCATTCTTGCGGGCGGCGCCGCTGCGGCGATCTTCCTGTCGGTGCTCATGTGGCCGGGTACCCAGGTGTCCAGCGACAAGGACGAGGTGGTGCGATTGGCCGTTCTGCCGTTCGTGAACCGAGAGCTCAGCACCGAGAATCAATTCCTGACCGATGGCCTGCGCGAATCGCTGGTGCACGGTCTCTCCAAGCTCAGCCATCTGGAAGTCCTGTCGCCCGCGCGTGGATTCGATGGTCCCGATGACAGTCGCACGGCGGAAAGGGCGACCGATCGCGCCAAGGCGCTGCGGGCTGACCATGTATTGCAGGGCAGTGTGCAGGTCGCCGAAGGTCGCATGCGAGTCATGGTGCAGCTGATCCGCGCCAGCGATGGAGTACATCAATATTCCGACCAGTTCGATCTGCCGATTCAGGACCTGTTCGGCGTGCAGGATCAGATCGTGTCGAACGTGGTCAGCGCCCTGAGCGTGCACCTGAATGAGGCCGAACGGGAGCAGATGCTCGACTGGGGCACCACCGATGCGCTCGCCTATGAGAGATTCCTGCGCGGCGAGTTCTACTACAACCAGTTCAGTCCTGACGATTTCCAGAGAGCGATCGACTATCACCTGTCGGCCATCGAGCTTGATCCCGATTTCCTCAACGCCTATCACGGCGCCGCTACGGCAGCCAACAACCTGGCCGTGTACAGCAGCGCGGAGAAGATCAACGAGCTGAGCAAGCTGATCTCCGACATCCACCGCGAGGTATCACGCCTGGCGCCGGACAGCACCGTGCTCAGCTCCATCAACGAAATCAAGCTGCGCATGAGCGGCAACAATCAGATCCAGCAGGAAATGCAATTGCGGGAGCAGATACTCTCGGGCAATCCGCCGGAATTCGCTGTAGCCCACTACGCCCTGTTCCTGATCGGAGCGCGCCTGTATGACGAAGCGGCACAGTTCCTGGATGCTGCGGGCGAAGTCGGCCCGTTCGAGATTTCACCGGACGAAGTGTGGAGTTATCGCAGCAATATCCAACCACCCAGAGCGATGCTGCTGTCAGCCAAGGGGCAGCTGCAGGAACGGCCTTATCACATTTCCTTCCTGGGCACCGTGGCCACGAATCTGGCACTCGCTGGCGATTTCCGTCAGGCCGAAATGTATCTGAACCGTCAACGCGACGTGGACAACGAAGGCATCCTGGCGCACTACAGCGAGGCCATCATCGGCTTTCTGAGTGGTGAGATCGTGCTGGGTAACAAGGCACATCACGAAATCATGTCCCGGGAAGGCGACTTTGCCTTCAACAAGGGCGCCCTGAGTTTCATGCTGGGAGACATCGAGACTGGAATAGAACTCTGGCGCAGCCTGACTCCCCCGCAGAAACGCAGACTTTTCAACGTCACACACTCCGCCGAGAAGTATTTTCCTCAGAGTGTGCTTGAAGACCCGCGCTATCAGGCCTTGCTCGAAGAGCTGGGCCTGGGCAAGAGCTGGCAGCGCCAGTTGATGGAAGGGGTGATGGCGATGGAAGCCGTCACGGGCGTCAGCCTCAACGAAAAATCCCGTCAGGCCTACGAAAGCAACACCTTCATGAGTCGCAACAACCTCTGGACAGCCGAAGACTGGTCCGAGCTGGAATCAACCAAGCTCGCCGATCTGCAAGCCACCCTGATCCCCTGAACATTTGCCGATTCCTGAAATCGACAAATCCGGCAACCTCCCTTCACCTCCAATCGAGCACCCCGACTTGCCGAAAAATCGCGCCATGTCGTGTCGCGCTCCTTCGTCATGCCATATGGCCACGACCATGCACCTTTGACCGCCAGCCCCCTGAATTCGCACGTTCCAGAGTTTGAGGAGGTATTCAGAATGTTTTTAGGAGGACTTTCCAAAACCCTGTATCGATAATCCGAAGTGCTATATGGTTGAGTCACTTCCTCTCCTCCGAAGAAGAAGATTCGAAACCGTCTTTCGCTAACAAGAAATGAAGACCAAAGGGAAACATAAATATGAAAATCTCAAACTTGCTGACTATGTCGTCGGTTGCAGCCCTTCTGGGATCTGTAGCAGCCACAACTGCCCCGGTAGCCATGGCTCAGGACCAGAGCGCCGATATCGAAGAAGTAGTGGTGACCGGTTCACGCCGCGCGCCAAGAACAGCACTTGATTCCGCTGCTCCAGTCGATGTGTTCTCAGCGACGGACTTCCAGGATCAGGGCACGTCTGACATGAATGACCTGCTGCGTAATCTGGTACCGACGTTCAACGTCGATGTTCAGGACATCAACGACTCAAACAGCCTGGTTCGTCCCGCGACCCTGCGTGGCCTCCCGGCCGATGACACACTGGTACTGGTGAATGGCAAGCGCCGTCACCGCTCGGCAGCAGTGCAGTTCGGTCGTCAGGGCACTCACTTCCCTGACATTGCCCAGATTCCTCCCATTGCACTGCGTCAAGTGGAAGTGCTGCGCGACGGCGCCTCTGCCCAATACGGTTCAGATGCGATTGCGGGCGTGATCAACTTCCAGCTCAAGGAAAACAGCGAAGGCCTCTCGATCGAGACCAAGACTGGCAGACTAAGCGAGACTGACGATGGCCAGCTCAACTATGTAGCTGCCAACCTTGGCCTGCCACTGGGAAGCACCGGCTTCGCCAGTCTGAGCATGGACATGAGCAACCAGAAGCGCAGCGACCGCAGCATCCAGCGTGGTGATGCCCAGACCCTGATCAATAACGGCAACACCGCAGTACGAGTGAATGCACAGCATCAAGGGCTGCCAGACAGCGAGATCATGAACCTGTTCGCCAACGTCGGCCTGGATCTGGGCGGCGACCAGACGCTCTACTCCTTCAGCGGTTACAGCGAGAAGGAAGTGGAACTTGGTTTCTTCTTCCGTAACCCCGAAAACCGCAGCGGAGTATTCACCCGCGGTGCCAATCAGTTGTTCTTCGACCTGACACCAGGTACCGGCACCACCTGCCCTACCATTCCCCGCGGTTTCAATAGCACCACGCGCAAAACAAGTTCCGTGGCAGCCTACGAGTACGGAATCTCTGACCCCCAGTGTTTCACTTTCCTGGAGCGATTCCCCGGTGGTTACACGCCTGACTTCGGCGGCAAGAATACCGACATGTCCAACGTGACCGGTATTCGTGGCGAACTGAGCAACGGCACCAGCTATGATGTCAGCCTGGGTAACGGTTTCTCGGAGATGACTTACTTCATCAGCAACACCACCAACCCGTCGATGGGTCCAGACTCACCGACCAGTTTCGAGCCTGGTATCTACACCACGATCGAAAACAACTTCAACATCGATCTGTCCAAGCCTGTTGACGTGGGCATGTACTCTCCGCTGAACGTCGCATACGGCTTCGAGTTGCGTCGCGAGATATTCAAGGTTTCCTCGAAGGATCAGGACTCCTATCGCATCGGACCATACTCCAATCTGGGCGCAGGCGTTGGCTCTGACGGCTTCCAGGGCTTCGGTCCTGACCAGCAGGGCACCTGGGATCGCAAGAACTGGAGCGTCTACGTTGACCTCGAGGTGGATGCAACCGAGCGCCTGTTGCTGGGTGCCGCAATCCGCTACGAAGATTTCTACAACACCTTCGGCGATACCACCAACGGCAAGCTGACTGCCCGCTACGCGCTGACCGATACAACAAATATCCGCAGCACCGTGAGCACCGGCTTCCGCGCTCCGTCACCTGGCCAGGCCAATATCTCCAACATCAGCACTGGTGTTGTGGACAGCATCCCGGTGACACAGGGCCAGATTCCTCCCACCAACCCGATAGCACAGTTGTTCGGTGGTACCGAGCTGACACCAGAGAAGTCTCGCAACTTCAGTATCGGTGTGGCGACAGAGATCGGCGGTCTGGATCTGACTGTGGACTACTATCGCATCGAACTGCGTGATCGCATCCTGAACTCTGCCACTTTCGATATCACGCCGGAACTGGCGGCACAACTGGAAGCCTCCGGTATCTCCGGTGCCCGCAGCATCGTGTCCTTCAACTACTACACCAACGACATGTCCACCACTAATGAAGGTGTGGAATTAGTCGGTTCGTGGGCGATGGACTGGGACAACTTCGGGCGTACCGACTTTGCCGCATCATGGGCATGGACCAAGCAGGAACTGGACAGCTTCACTCCAGGACTGTTGACCCGCGCCAACGTGGCTGACCTGGAAGATGGTATCCCAGCCAACCGTGGCAACTTCCGTGCGAACCACACCATGGGCGACTGGAGAGTCACGCTGCAGGCGAACTACTACGACGAGTACTTCTCAGTTCCTGCCAACGCTGATCCAAGCCGCGACTACTGGGTGGGCAGTGAGATCATCTTCGGTGGTGAAGTTGCGTACACCTTGCGTGACCGCTACACGTTCATCGTTGGGGCTGACAACATCCTCAATACTGCACCCGAGAAAGTGCGTCCGGTTGATTTCAACTCAACCACCAGCAACAAGTACGTGACCAATGGTGCGTTCAGCCCTAACGGCCGTTTCGTGTACGCACGCTTCAAGGTTGATATCTAAGCAGCAATGCTTTGATCTCAAGCTGGCAAATCGGAGGGGTGCCGATCTTGGCACCCCTCTTTCACCTGGAGAGTACATTTTATGATGCGCAAAGTTTTACCTGTTCTGGCTGTATTGACACTGACCGCAGTTGCCTCTGCGAGCACGTGGGCTGCCGAACCTCATGAACCTGTGGATCACCGGTTCTGCTTTACCTGCCACGGTACCGATGGCATGGGCAGTGAAGGCATCCAGGCTCCCCGTCTCGCTGGAATGGAGCCATGGTATCTGAAGAGACAACTGGAGCTGTTCCGTGCGGGTGGGCGCGGCAAGCATCCTTCCGATATAGAAGGCATGGAGATGCAGCCCATGGCTGTGATCCTGACCGACGAGAACATCGCCGACATCATCGACTGGGCTGGCACCTGGGAATACAAGCCTGCCGTGCCAACCCTGACGGGTGGCAATGTGGAGCGCGGGCAACAGCTTTATCAGGTTTGCGCGTCATGCCACGGCGCTGAAGCGCAAGGCAACGAAGCCATGAACGCACCTGCACTGCAGGGGCAGAACGACTGGTACCTGGTCACGCAACTGAAGAACTTCAAGGCGGGTTATCGCGGCGTGGACCCCCTGGACACCTACGGAGCGCAAATGCGCTTGATGACGTCCGGTCTCGTCGATGATCAGGCTATCATTGATGTCGTGAGCTACATCAACACGCTGGGGCGCTGAGCCGCTTGCGGGCTTCACACTCAATCAACATGCAGATTCAATACAAAAAAGGACACTGAAACATGTCGAAATTCATCAAAGCGCTTTCCTTAAGTTCAGCCCTGACCTCCGCCCTGATCGCTTCGTCCTTCGCTGTCACTGCCAGCGCACAGGAGATCGATCGCCAGGGCGAAGGCAGGCTTTTCTACAACACCATCAAGATTCCTGCCGGTGCCGAGACTCTGTACCTGAGCGGTGCGGGTGCCTCTCCGCAGGCTGATGGCACATACGGCAACATGGAACAGCAGACCGTGAACACCTTCGAGAAATTCAAGGCGTCCCTGGAAGAGCAGGGCTGGTCCATGTCGGATATCGTGCAGGTGCGCGTGTTTGGCGTCGCTGGTGAAGATGGCACTTTCGACTTTGCCGGCTTCAATGCCGGTTATACACAGTTCTTCGGCACAGAAGAGAATCCGATGAAGCCGGTTCGCTCCGTCGTTGTCATCAATGACCTGGTAGTGGATGGCTGGCTCGTCGAGATCGAGATTCGCGCCGCGCGCGTACCGCAGTAAAGCGGGGGAGCACTGACAGAAACGCAGGACGCGTTTCTGTCAGCTCTACGGGGCCCACTCTGAGAGCCGGGTCTACCTGCAAGTCGTTTGCTCAACAATGCCTGTCCTGAATTTTCCTCTCCGGGGACACCTCAGGGCGGGCATTGTTCCTTTTGCACATCCCCCCTGTTTCGCAACTCACTTCACTTACCCGCCAGTTCCTGCGTTAGCCATTTCAAGCCTCAACTTGTAGAATGCCCCGAGCTTTGACACATCGAAAAAATCACGAAGACAGGTAACGGATTATGCACAAGACAACCAACCGAACACTTCTCGCCACGCTCTTCCTGCTTGCAGGAGCAGTCGTTCCCGCCCAGGCGCAGGAAACGAGCGATGGCGTTTCAACCGAGATCGAGCTCGGCGCAATCTTCACTTCGGGCAACACCAACGACGAGAACATCAAATTCAAGGGGACTGTCGCGTGGTTGCGTGAGAGCTGGGAGTATGGTTTCTCGCTCGATGGTTTCCGTTCTTCCAAGGAAGATGAACTCGCCGCACAGCGTCTCTACGCCGTCGCGAGCGCCACGTATAACATGACAGCCAACAGTTTCATTCTGACTCGTGCCGCGCACGAGGACGACCGGTTCAGCGGCTACGACAGCCAGTCCGACATCACCGTCAGCTTCGGTCAAACGCTGTTGAGCGATCGCGAGAACATGGATTGGAACTACACGATCGGTGCCGGTATGCGAACGTCGCGCACCCCTACTGAAGATTTCAACGAACCGATTGTGCGTCTGGGAACCGAATTCCAGTGGCAGGTTTCCGACAACGCTCTGTTCGTGCAGAATCTCAGCGTCGAGGCCGGTGACGAATCGCGCATCAGCCGTTCGGAAACGTCCATACAGTCGGACATCATGGAGAATCTTTCCATGAAGTTCACGGTCAAGGTCAAGCATCAATCCGAGGTGCCGATCGACAGAAAGAAGACAGACTCCGAAGCGTCGGTCACTCTGCTGTTACGCCTGTAAAACATTCCTGAATCGAGAAACTCCATGACACCTACAGTGCGTTTTTTCTGGATCGTCAGCCTGCTCTGGTTGCCATTGAGTTTCTTCTGGCTCGGCACCGCCACCCAGTGGACGCTGATACCATCGGCACTGTGGTCCGAGGCGTCGGCGCTCATTTCCTTCGTGCTGGCCGTCGCATTCGTTGCGATCGGCCTGCACGATCTGTATTTCAGTGAGAGCAATCTGCGCAGGAACTATCCGGTGTTTGCCAACCTGCGTTACCTGTTCGAGACCATTCGCCCGGAGATTCGTCAGTACTTCATCGCCAGCAATCTTGAGGAGGCACCGTTCAATCGCGAGGCTCGCGATCTGATCTATCGCCGCGCCAAGAATCTCAACGACACGCTGCCATTCGGCACCGAAAACGATCTGATGAGCGATGGCTACCTGACGGTGTTTCACTCCATCAAGGCAACCGTCGTACCCGAGGACAAGTCGCGAGTATTGTTCGGTGGTCCACAGTGCATCAAACCTTACAGCGCTTCATTGCTCAACATCTCCGGCATGAGCTTCGGCGCACTGAGCGCCAACGCAATCAGCGCTCTCAACAAGGCTGCCGCCATCGGCAAGTTCGCTCATAACACGGGCGAAGGCAGCATCAGCGACTACCATCGCGCGTGGGGGGGTGACCTGATCTGGCAGGTCGGCACGGGTTACTTCGGCTGCCGCAATCTGGATGGTTCGTTCAACGACCAGGCATTTGCGAAGAACGCATTGACCGAGCCGGTGAAGATGATCGAAATCAAGATTTCGCAGGGCGCCAAACCTTCGCACGGTGGAGTGCTGCCTGGCGCCAAGGTCACAGAGGAAATCGCCCGGATCAGACTCGTCGAAGTGGGCAAGACGGTGACCTCACCAGCCAATCATCCCGAGTTCGACACGCCTGGCGGTCTTCTCGATTTCGTCAAGCGTCTGCGCGAACTCAGTGGCGGCAAGCCGACGGGCTTCAAACTGTGCATCGGTCGCAAGAGCGAGTTCATGAGCATCGTCAAGGCGATGCTCGTCTCCGGCATTTATCCGGACTTCATTACTGTGGATGGTGCCGAAGGCGGCACCGGCGCGGCACCGGTGGAGTTTTCCAATCGCCTCGGTCTGCCGTGTCTGGAGGCAACCTACTTCGTGCATCAGGTTCTGGTGGGGGCAGGGCTGCGTGAGCATATTCGCATCATCAGCGCGGGCAAGACCGCCAGCGGTTTCGACATGCTGAGCAAGATCGCCGTGGGGGCCGACACCGTCAACGCCGCTCGCTCCATGATGCTGGCACTGGGTTGCGTGCAATCCAAATCCTGCAACACCAACAAGTGCCCGACCGGCATTGCCACTCAGGACCCGGTGCGCGGCAAGGCCGTCGATATCGATGACAAGTCGAAGCGTGTTGCAAACTATCATCGCGGCACAGTGCACGCATTTCTGGAGATGTGCGGTGCACTGGGCTACGACTCTCCCGACATGCTCAGACCCTGCGATCTGTTTCAGCGTGTGGGCAAGGATCTGAAGCACTTCGATCAGATATTCTCGCCACTCAGCGCCGGACAACTGCTGACTACCAGCATTCCCGATGCCTATGCCGAGGACTGGCAAAGGGCCAGCGCGGATTCCTTCTAGAAAAAAGGGTGGAAAGAAAAAGGGCCGAGCGAACGCATGCAGCGTTGCAACTCGACCCTTCTTCCTGACAAGGCGCGCTTTAGCTTATTGCCTTGTCTTACTGTCTTGTTCCCGTGACAGGGATCGCACCGAAGTCAGTGTCGAAGTTACCTGCCAGCTCGTTGCCAGCAATGGTGCCCGCAAAGCGCAGTGTCAGTGTCTGACCCTGTGCATCAACAGTCGTTGCAAAGGTCACGGCGTTGTCGACAACGGAAATGTCGCTCAGCGCAGCAGAACCCAGATCACCGGAAGACAACGTGCCGGACAGGTCAGGCTGGATGTCCAGTGTGGCAACCATCGCGCCTACTGGAGTCTCGATGCTGACATCCCACATGCCGACGAATGGATTGGGCGGAGTGGAGGCGCAGGCAGCCAGGAACAGGGTTGCAGCAACGATGATGGAGGCCATAGATATTCTTTTCATGATTTCCCCTTTTTCTGATTCCGACAGTAAGCCGGTGGTAATGTGTGTAAATCTGTAACGCCGGGCTATTTTCGCCGGATTGACCTTGGAGTCAACGATAATCTGGAAGGCCTTTCAGTATTTTTTTCGCACTGTTGACTGAATCCTGCAATTTCGAGAAATCCGTGAGAATCCAGCAATCACGGACAGAGTCTCAAATTGCTGCCCTGTGGAAACTGCTATATGCTCGCGGCAAACCGCTCAAGGTAACAGTCATCAGGAACAGGTAACGTTCGACTGTCCAATCGCGTTTCGGCGCAATCCATCCCAGGCAAAAAAATCAGACAACCAATTCACACAAACAACTCATACAAACAACTCATACAAACAATCGCTCACCAAAAAATTCAGGGGATCAATCATGGCACGCTTTCGAGTCAATGGAGTCGAACAGGAACTGGATATCGAACCGGAGATGCCGCTGCTCTGGGCACTTCGCGACGAACTGGGTTTGACCGGTACGAAATTCGGTTGCGGTGTGGCCGCGTGTGGTGCCTGTACGGTGCAGGTCAACGGTAATCCGGTCCGCAGTTGCGTGACGCCTGTCAGCGCAGTGGAAGGGACCGAGATCACCACCATCGAAGGGCTGACTGCCAGCGCAGGCGCTCTGCTCAGTCCGGTGCAACAAGCCTGGATCGAACATCAGGTGCCGCAGTGCGGCTACTGTCAATCGGGCATGATCATGGCTGTCTCGGCACTGCTGACCAGCAACCCCAATCCCACGGATGCAGATGTCGATGGTGCCATCACCAACGTCTGTCGCTGCGGCACTTACCCAAGAGTCCGTCGAGCGATTCGCTCACTGACCTCAACAACAACCGCATAGGAAGGGAGCACAACATGAAAATGAATCGACGACGCTTCCTGCTGGGTACCACTGTCATTGGTGGCGGCCTTCTCATCGGCTACGCCACGACCCGCCCCAGCAAGCATGCGCAGGCCAACGCCAATCTTGCCACTGACGAACAGAGCTTTCTGACTACGTGGTTGCGAATCGATCCGGACAACACGGTGACAGTGATCGTGCCCCACTCTGAGATGGGTCAGGGAGTGCTCACTTCCTTGCCGATGATGGCGGCAGACGAAATGGATGCCGATTGGAGCAAGGTGCGCGTGGAGCAGGCTCCTGCAACGGATCTTTTTGCCAACGGTGTGCTGATCAAGGGCTTCGCGGTATCGATGGGCGTCAGCGTGCCGCGTTTCCTCGACGGTCTGATCGACACGGCAGCACAGATCATGAACATCCAGATCACCGGCGGCAGCAGCTCGGTCCGTTTCACCGGTGAGAACGGCATGCGTGTGGCGGGTGCTGCGGCGCGCGAAATGCTGATCAAGACCGCCGCCGCGCGCTGGGAAGTGCCAGAGAGCGAACTGACCGCACGCCTCAGTCATGTGCACCACGAAGCCACGGGGCGTTCATTCACCTACGGCGACCTGGTCACCGATGCGGCACGCTTTGAACCTTCACCCACTCCCGTGCTGAAGGACCCGAGCGCCTTCACGCTGATGGGTAAATCAATTCCCCGCATCGACATCCCCGCGAAGGTCGACGGCAGCGCGGCGTACGGTATCGATGCACGTTTGCCCGGCATGCTCTACGCAGCGGTCAAGACGTCGCCCGTGTTCGGCAACAAGCTGGTTTCCGTGAACAGTGATGCCGTGATGCAGCGTCGCGGTGTCGTGCGTGTGGTCGAACTGGAAGATGCCGTCGCTGTCGTTGCCGACAACTACTGGCGTGCTAAGGAAGCACTCGCTGCGCTCGATATCCGTTTCGAGGAAACGGCAAACGATCAGGTCTCCACACAATCAATCTATGCCCAGTACGACACTGCACTGCAGGGCGAACTTGAAGAAGACGTGGAGGAAGGCGACACACCCGCCGCACTCGCCAGCGCCGCGCAAGTGATCGAGGCCACCTATCGTGTGCCCTATCTCGCTCACGCCGCGATGGAGCCGATGAACTGCACCGTGCACTTCCACGACGGCAAGTGTGATGTGTGGACCGGCACCCAGGACAATCTTGGCATTCGCGGTCGCGTTGCCTCCGTGGCAGAGATGGACGAGAACGACGTGACCCTGCATCCGTTCTATCTCGGCGGTGGCTTTGGCAGACGCCTGCCGAACGTGACCAACACGATCGATCAGGCCACGCGCATCGCGCAGCAGTTCGATGTGCCGGTCAAGACCATCTGGAGCCGCGAGGAAGACATCCAGCAGGATTACTATCGACCCGCGGTGACGAGCAAGTTCCGCGCAGGCTTCGATGCCAACAACAGACTGATCGCGTGGGAGAACCATTACATCGGTCGCAACGAACCGGCAGAAGCCGCGCACACGCCGTACTCGATTGAGAACAAATCCATCGCCTTTGCCGAGAGCGAGACGCACGTCCCGTTCGGCGCGTGGCGCAGCGTGGCACATTCGCAGCACACCTTCTTCCTGGAATCCTTTGTCGACGAACTGGCACATCGCTCCGGACAGAACCCGTATCAGTTCCGACTCGACATGCTGGCCGACAAACCGCGTCACGCGGCAGTGCTGCGTGCGGCGGCCGAGCGCGCAGGCTGGGAGCGCAATCTGCCGGAAGGTCACGCCCAGGGCATCGCGCTGCAGGAGAGTTTTGGCAGCATCGTCGCGCAGGTCGCGGAAGTGTCGATTACTCCGGACGGACAGGTGCGCGTGCATCGCGTGACCTGCGCTGTCGATTGTGGCAGGGCGATCAACCCTGACACGGTGGCGTCACAGGCGGAAAGCGGCGTGATCTTCGGCTTGACCGCAGCACTGTTCGGCGAAATCACCATCGAACAGGGCCGCGTCGTGCAGAGCAACTTCACTGATTACGAGATGCTGCGACTGGCAGACTCGCCCGAGATTGATGTCGTCACGATTAAATCCGGCGCGGCACTGGGAGGGCTGGGAGAACCGGCGACTCCGCCTGTGGCTGCGGCGGTCGCCAACGCGGTGTACATCCTGACGGGGCAGCGCGTGCGTGAGCTGCCGCTGAAGAATTACCGCTTCACGACGGTGCCGCCCGAAAGCGTCTAGAAATAAATTCTGACTGTG
>MGYS01000090.1:52375-55155 GCA_001802565.1 Gammaproteobacteria bacterium RIFCSPLOWO2_02_FULL_57_10
CCCGCCAGTCTTGTCCTTGTCGAGAATCACGAACGCCATCGCCAGTCCCTGACGCGCACGCTCCGGCATTTCATTCAATTCAATCTTGCCATCCAGATTCGTATCCATGAAGCCCATGGAAATGCTCGTCATGTATTCAACTGCATTGATGTCCTGCACATCGTCGGCCTTGTTCGCGTAACGGAACGAGACACCACCGTACAACATTTCTTCCCAGGTCTGCTCACCAAACTCCACCGTCCGTGTTGGATCCGGATTGCTGGGATTGTTGATTGAATTGTCGAACACCAGACGCTGCACGAGTCGTGTGCCAGCTGGCACCTCCAGCGGATTCTCCAACTGGAAATAGCGCTGCCAGTTGAAATCGTAGTTGGGCACTGACAGCACCAGCTCCTCCTCGCCATCGGGATACACGATGGAGAACGTCGCACTGCGTCCACGATAGTGGGCATGCGGGAACAGACTGTAGATCACCGCGTCCTTTCGGAAATCGTAGTAGGCCACCTCCTCATGCTCGGCGACGCCGGGCGGAATCTCCAGTTCGAGATTGAGGATGGCGTAATGCTGCAGATTGAACTCCGGCGGCTCGTCCATGAAGTACAGGCCGATGCGTGTCTGATCGGTGGTCTCGCGACCATAGGTCGTGTAGTGCATCTGGCTGTGGAACGTCGTACCGGCAGGCACCAGCACGCCGGTCCCCTCCGGATAGGCATAGGTCTCGTTGCCCGGCACGAAGGTCATCAGCTGCGACTGGAACAACGCCCCGCCACTGTCGATGCCCGTCATGTTCTGCGTCTCGGCATTGCCGAAGGTGGCGATCGCGTGATGCAGTACCTGGCGATCACCCGGCACGATCTGCACGGCACGCACCCACACGTCGCGATCCAGCGGGTTGGCTGCCTCAAGGAACTGGTAATCGATGGTGCCTGTGGCGGGCGCCGTGAACGCAGGCAGGTCCACGATCAGATCCGGCTCTCCCAGTTCCCACTCAGTCGCGGACTGAACGGCCATTGCCAATGGATCATCGCCGGTGCCGCGCTGCGCGCCCGCATCGATCCAATGCACCAGGGTCTGCGCCTCGGCAATGCTCAGGCTCATGTCGTGATTGAACGTGTTGACCTGCGGATCGGCATGCCAGGGCGGCATACGCTTGGTGAGAATCACCTCGCGAATCATCGGCGAGAAGCCCTGCACCATCGCGTGACTGGTCATGGCCCAAGGGCCGATGCCGCCAGTACGGTGACAATTCGCACATTTTTCCTGCAGCAGCGGCGCAACGTCCGCGCTGTAGGAAATATCCGCGTGCTGCGTAACATCGCGGCCGGGAAGATCGAGCGCTTCGCCACTGTAGTCTGCGGGCGCTGGTGCGCTGGCCAGTGCTGGCGACTGACCGTCTGCAAGAGCGGTCAGGGCTGCCTGCAGGTAATTCTCGCCGCTGCCATCGGCGCGTTCGGTCACCGGACCACGATAGGCGATCTCCCAACTGCGCGGATCGATGACCAGCACCTCTCCCGCATAGGTCAGTCCCAGTGTCTCGCTGACGAGCTGGGTGCCATCCTGCAGGATGGCGGCACTGATGCCCTGGCGTTCCTTGTCCTGCTGCAGGCTGGCGCGTGTGGCATCCGGCTCCGAATTGATCAGGAAGAAAGGCACTGACGTTCCGGCGCGTGCCTCCTCCACGACAGCAGAGGCGTTGGCGACCAGCGAGGACTCACTGCGGTGAGCCAGCAGGACAATGGCCGGAGCCTGTCGATGGTAATGCAGCTCCACTGCCTTGCCGCGCTCGTCCAGCAGAGTGAAGTTGCCCGCGTCTTCAGCAGCGCTGACGCTGAGTGGAATCAGAGTGGAAAAGGCACAGACCAGAGTGATCCGGCGACAAGCGGCAAACGCACTGTTCATGGTGTTCTCCAGAAGGAACTGTCACAACGAGGATCTTCGACCAGACGGACACGTGGACGAAAAGAGCAGTGATAGTAGTGCATTCCAATTCGACAAAGAATCAATGCCTGACTTCGGAAGTGGGCTTTTCACTATCTGGTGATGTTTTCAATTTTCGGGGACAGATCGACTGTGGGAGCGAGCCCTGCTCGCGATTGACTCAACACAAGAATCTATCGCGAGCAGGGCTCGCTCCCACAATGTCATTTCCCGCTCTGGTAGTTTTCCTTGATGAAATTCCCCAGCAGCTCGAACTCGTCACTGCGCGTGCTGGCCTTGCGCCACACCAGACCGATGTCGCGGTAGCTGTCTTTGTCGAGCGCCGTGGTCTTGATACGGGTGTTCTTGAGCAGCGCCGACCCGATCGCCATCTCCGGCAGATAGGTCACACCCAGATCCGCATCCACCATCTGCACCAGCGTAAGCAGACTTGTGGCCGTGATGTTGCTGACCTTGTCGGCGTTCTTGATGCTGCAGGCCGAGAGCGCGTGATCGCGCATACAGTGGCCGTCTTCGAGCAACAAAATGCTGTCCTCGGGGAGCTCGCTCACCTGATAGTGGGCGGGGTCCACCAGCGTGCTTTTTGCCTGATGGGCCAGATAGAAACGATCGCGGAACAACTGCATCTCGGTGACATTGCGCAGCTCGTAGGGTAGCGCGATCAGAATGATGTCCAACTCACCGTCCATCAGCCGGTTGTAGACGCGATCGGTGAGATCTTCCTTGAGATAGAGCTTGAGGTCCGGGTAGGCCTTGCGCAGGGCAGGCAGCAGGCGCGGCAGCAGGAATGGCGCGATCGTCGGTATGACCCCCAGCTTGAGTTGCCCCGTCAGCGGCTGCTG
>MGYS01000090.1:55184-60994 GCA_001802565.1 Gammaproteobacteria bacterium RIFCSPLOWO2_02_FULL_57_10
GCCTGTACGGCAATATCGCGCCCGAGGCTGGTCACGGTCACGTTCTTGTTGGTGCGATCGACAAGCTGGATATTCAGCGTACTTTCGAGTTCGCGAATGGCGACGCTGAAGGCTGGCTGGGAGACGAAGCAGGCTTCCGCCGCCTTGCCGAAATGCCCGATCTGTTCCAGCGCCACGAAGTAGCGCAGTTGTTTCGTGGTAGGTAAGTGATTCATGCCAGCCCCCTGATGACGCGCCCGTCAATGATGTTCATGGATGGGGAGGCTAATCCGGTTTTCATATCATGGCAATAGCTTTAATGCATTTTCTAAATGTGCTTGAAGGGGCCTAGAATGGCCCCATGTTGAATTCAGTGGTTGCAGCAAAGCAGGTTGCAACAAAGTAGTTTGCAGGAAGGTTACGAGCGACAGGCCCTTCAGCCGGAGTCTACCAGCCCCTTGGTGACTTCGGTTTTTTTTTGCCTGCGCCGCGCCAGCTTGTGCCACCCGGCACTGTCGGGGTATGGTTGCGCGCTCCAACACCACGCCCCGACACCACGCTACGATTTGACAGGAACAAAGAATTGGCTGCCTTGATACTGCTCCTGATTCCCGGACTGCTGATATTCATGGGACTGCATCTGTTGCGCGAGCTCGGATGGCGAGACACCCTGCAGCAACGGCTGGGCCTGCGGCGCTACAGAATTCTGTTCAGTCTCGGCATCGTCATCAGCCTGGTCATGATCGTCGAAGGCAAGGCGGGTGCACCGTTCATTCAATTGTGGGTGCCCCCATACAACCTGCGCTCACTCACGCATCTGCTGATGATCTCGGCCACGATTCTCTTCATGGCGGGCAATCTTCCACGCTCGTACACCCGGGATATGGTGATTCATCCGATGCTGGTTGGCGTGATCGTGTGGGGCGTTGCGCATTTGCTGAGCAATGGCGATCTCGCCTCGGTGCTGATATTCGGGATGCTGCCCGTGTGGGCGATAGTGAAAATAATCAGCCTTGAGCGCACGAAAAAGGCGCTGGGCTCACCGACGCCTGAGCGACGCCCGGGACTCCAGTGGGATGCCGCCGCGATAATTCTCGGGATGATTGCCTACAGCGTGTTTTTGGTGTTTCATGGGCAGCTGTTTGGATTTGCCCTGATCGTCCCCATCTAGGGGAAAGTAAAACGGGAGTGTCATACCCATGAGAACCCTTTCTCATACCGCGCCACGTGTCATCGGATTCATGCTCTGCGCCTGCAGCCTTGCAGCTGCAGCGCAAACTCAAGCACCAACCAAAAGCTGGTCAGGCGTCTGGCAGGCCCAGGGCACTCCATTCACTCTTCGGGTGACACGACAGGACGATCAACTTCACATCGAACCCCTTGAATCGATGGGCTTCATCTGGAGCAACGGCATCGGCAAGATCAATGGCGACAGCGCCACCGTTGAGGTGAATTATCAGGGAGTGGTCGGGACGATTCTGGTGCAACTGGGCGACGGCGATACCGCCATGGTCCGACCGCTGAGCTGCCAGCCTGACTATCATGTGGTGTGCGCACTGGTGCAGAACCAGCAGGCACGCTTCGTGAAGATGGATGCGGCAGGCGCCCAGACCGCAGACGCCACCAACCGCAATCAGTCAACCGGAACGACCGGTAACTGAGACTTATCTGATTTCCGACACTGACGTGATCTGCTTGCCGACGATACCGTAGTCAATGGCCTCGGCAACTGTCATCCAATGATCCCTGTCCGTATCCTTCGCCACGCGCTCCAGCGGCTGACCTGTCTCGTCTGCGATCAACTTGTTGATGCGCTCACGCATCTTGATGATCTGCTCTGCCTGAATAGCGATGTCCGAGGCACGACCCCGTGAACCACCCGAAGGCTGGTGCACCAGAAAACGCGTGTTAGGCAGGCTGTAGCGGTTCTCTTTCTTTGCCGCCAGATAGATGGTCGTCGCCGCACTGGCAACCCAGCCTGTACCGATGACGCGCACTTCCGGTTTGATGAACTTGATCATGTCGTAGACCACATCGCCGGACTCCACGTGACCACCCGGTGAGCTGATGTAGATCGTGATCGGCTCGTCGCCATCGGACGCCAGCGCAAGCAGCTTCTCCGTCACGGAACGGGCGATCTTCTCGTCGATCTCGCCAAAGATCGTGATCGAGCGGGACTTGAACAGCTTCTCATCCATGAACCGGCTGACCGGCGCCTCAACTACTGTCTGGTCAGGCGTATCGTTTTGCATCTTGTTTCTCCACGTGATTTTGAGCAGCGACAATTATAGCTGCGGATGACTTTCACCGCCCAGCGGTTTGAAAGCGATGAGTAACTGCGGCAGCAGCGTAAGCGCTCCGAGCAGAGCCACCATCATCGCGATACTGGTCAACAGACCGAACACGATGGTGGGAATAAAATTGGACAGCACCAGGATCGAGAACCCGGCCACGATGGTCATGGTGGTGAAGTACATCGCACGCGCAATACTGTCGTGGCAGAAATACATCGTCTGTCGATAGTTGCCGATATGATGGAACTCGCGCTTGAAGCGGTGCATGTAGTGAATGGTGTTGTCGACACCAATGCCCACCGCAATCGCCGCGATGGTGATGGTCATGATATCAAGCGGAATACCGAGCCAGCCCATCACGCCCAGCACGAAGACCGCCGCAAGGATGTTTGGAATGATGCACAGTACGGCGATCCGCACTGAACGGAACAGCACCAGGAACATGATCATGATGACGAAGAGCACCACGCCGAGCGTGAGGATCTGCGATTGATACAGACTCTGCAGGACGTTGTTGTACAGCACCAGAATGCCGGTCACGTGCACCTGATCCGCCGCATAACCGAACTCGTCCTGCAATCCCTGTTGAATGCCATTGATGAGTTCGTTGCGATTCAGATTCTCGTCGGACTCGATCACGCGCACATTGAAGCGCACCTGATTGTCGGCGACCGACACGAATGGGGTCAGCACTGACTCTTTCAGCGTTTCCGGAATCCTCGAGTACAACAGCGCCCAGACAAAACTGTCGACAGGTGCATTGCCATTGAGTTTTTCCGCCAGATGAATCACGGAACCGAAAGAGAGCACCTTGCCGGTTTGCGGATTATTGTCGAGATAGTCATGAATGCGCTTGATCTCGTCCATCTTGTCGCCAGTGAACCAGTAGGCGTCGTTGGGCTCTTCCTCGAAACCGTCATCAAAGCCATCATCGAAATCATCTTCTTCCGCGACCGGCAGATTCACCACCACATCGAATGACAGCGTGCCACCCAGTTTCTCGTCGAACAGTGTCATGCCCTTGAAGATCTCGGTATCTTCGCGGAAGTAATCGATGAAGCTGTTCTCCACCTTCAGGCGCGTCAGGCCGACCACACCCAGCACCATGACCAGCAGGGAGATCCACAAGACCTTGTTGCCCAGCGCATCAGTGCCACGCGCCATTGCAGACGTGATGGCCAGCGACGTCTGGTTCTCGAGTTTCGTCTCATCCTTGGCCAGCAGACTCATCATGGCGGGAAACAGTGTGAACACCACCAGCAGTGACGTCGCCACTCCCATGACCATGATCCACCCGAAGGAAATGATGGGCGAGATGCCGCTGATGAGCAGTGACGCGAATGCCACGATGGTGGTCAGCGAGGTGTAGAGGCAAGGCCTCCACATCGACAGCACGGTGTGACGCAACAGCCTGTCGTGATTGCTGAAGTGCCGGGTCGCCCGCAACTGGCGATAGCGCACCATCAGATGCACCGTCAGCGAGATGGTGATGATCAGCAGCAGCGACATGAAGTTGGACGACACTACCGTGACGCGCCAGTCCATCAGTCCGAGAATGCCCACGACGATGATCCCGGCGATGCCGCAGCAGATGAGCGGCAGCAGCACCCAGCGTGGACGACGGAAAATCAGGCCAAGGGCCACCACGATGAACGCAAACACGCCAAGGCTGAAGGTGGTGAGATCGTTGCGCACGAAGGTCACGAGATCGTCAGCGATCATCGGTGCGCCGCCGAGATAAACGGTGGCACTGTCCTGATATCCGGCCATGATCTCGCGAATGCGGGTGATATCCTCGTGACGCTGTTCTGCGGTGATGTTGCTGTAGGCGTCGAAGTCGGCGCTTACCTGCGCGAGTTCTGCGGTCTCATCGGCGGTCAGTCCTTCGCTGTTGCGCTTGCTGCGCAGATCTTCACGACGCTGGATCAGATTGTGGTATCGCTCATCGCGGGCAAAGCTGACCAGCAGGGCTGCGGTCTGCCCATCCGGGCTGATCAGTGCATTGCTGAACACGGGGCTCTGCACCAGCTCCTCGCGCGCGGCCGCCATGTCCAGGCCCGGCGTCAGGACTGTATCGTAGTCTTCTGAAATACTGAGAAGCTGCGTGTCGCCGAACACGGGCAGATCGAGCAGGGAATTGACTGTCTCGACGCGCTCCAGGGTACGCAGCTCATCGGCGAGCGCGCCCAGTTGTGCGAGCGCCTCCGGAGTGAACAGATCGATCTGCGGCGTGTAAGCGATGGTGACGGTGTCGCGGGTGCCATAGCGGTTGTTGGTCTGGCGGGAGAATTCAAGCTCGGTGTCTCCCTCCATCAACAAAGAGTCAGCGGAAGCGTCCAGCTTGAAGTACTGGGCATACCAGCCAAAGACGGCTGTGATGAGAACCAGCATGGCAATGACCAGCCAGGGCCGACCGAAAACCAGATTGCAATATAAGCGCGAAAGACCAGCCCGCATGATAGACCCTGTATGGTGGATGCCAAGCGCGGCTAATATACCCTGTCAGCCCCGCGCTTGCACCCATGTGGGAGCGGGCCCTGCCCGCGATCACTCTCCAGAAGCCTCTCATGTCGAAAGCGATCCCTTGATCGCGGGCAGGGCCCGCTCCCACAACTGAGCCCGCGCGGTAAATCTCTGTAAAGTTTCACAATTAGTCACAATCTATGGCTTGATATGCAGCGTACAAGTTGATTAGAGTGAGGTTCGCTTGGGAATCGGGGGATTCTGCAGTCTGCTGCATGCTCGGCAAACCCGTTGATTTGCATCAATGTCATCCCCCCACCCCTGTTTTAAGGTTGCATTCAGGTGTATCGAGTTAGAGTAGGCACCATTGAATCAGCCCGAATCGACGCCACATTCAATGACACACGGTGTCTGAATCACGATTTTGAGCAATGAGGAGTGTTGTAATGAACAAGCTTTCCAAGGTTTTGCTGGGTGCCACGCTGATGATGTCATCGCTGGTCGGCCACGCGGACGAGTATCTCAAGTCAATCAAGGATTTCAGCCTGCTTGATCAGGACATGATCAATCACACCCTGAGCGAGTACGAAGACAAGGAGTACATCGTGATGTACATCCACGGCTCTGGCTGCCCGATCGCCCGTCTTTCCGTACCACAGTACAAGGAAATCGCCGAGACCTACCGGTCGAAGAATGTGGAATTCCTGATGCTGAACTCCTTCATCCAGGACGACATGCACCGCATCCAGATGGAAGTGGAAGAATTCAACATTCCGTTCCCCGTCCTCAAGGACGAAGACCAGACAGTGGCGAAATCATTGGGTGTGGAAAGAACAGCGGAAGTGTTCATCATCGACCCAAGAACACATGAAGTGAAATTCCGTGGCCCGATCAATGACTCTCTGGGTTACGAGACTCAGCGCATGAACTTCGAGAACCACTATCTGACTGACGCACTGGATACCGTGCTGGCTGGCGGCGAAGTGAACATGGACGACATCCCTGACTCCAAGGGCTGCCTGGTAGGTTTCTTCCACCCTGCGGTGACTGGCGGCTGATCCAACAATCCTGTGG
>MGYS01000090.1:61037-79100 GCA_001802565.1 Gammaproteobacteria bacterium RIFCSPLOWO2_02_FULL_57_10
CCCACAAGCTTCAATCAATCCACAAACGCCCGCTCGATCACGTAATGTTCCTTGATGCCGTGGCGTGACTCCTTGAATTCCCAGCCATCCAGCACCTTGCAGGTGTCCTTCAGCATTGCGGTACTGCCGCAGAGCATGAAGCGATCGTCTGCATGCGTTGGCGCGGGCAGACCGATGTCGCTGAACAGTTTGCCGCTCAGCATCAGCTCGGTGATGCGACCTCTGTGCACAAACTCTTCGCGCGTCACGGTGGGGTAGTAGATCAACTGATTCTTGACCTGCTCGCCGAAGAACTCGTTCTGCGGCAGCTCGTTGGTGATCATCTCACGGTAGGCCAGATCGCTGATGCGACGCACGCCGTGTACCAGGATGACCTTCTCGAAACGCTCATAGATCTCCGGATCGCGGATGATGCTCATGAACGGCGCCAGGCCTGTGCCAGTGGCCAGCAGATACAGATGACGGCCAGGCAGCAGGTGATCGGCCACCAGTGTGCCGGTGGGCTTGCTGCTGATCATCAGCTCGTCGCCCGGGCGGATGTTCTGCAGACGCGAAGTCAGCGGGCCGTCCTGCACCTTGATGCTGAAGAACTCCAGCTCCTCTTCATAGTTGGCGCTGGCGATACTGTAGGCACGCATCAGCGGACGTCCGTCCACTTCCATACCCACCATCACGAAGTGTCCATTCTCGAAACGCAGCGACTTGTCGCGGGTCGTCGTGAAGCTGAACAGAGTGTCGTTCCAGTGATGGACGCTGGTGACGCTTTGCTTGGAGACTGCTGCCATGCTGATTTCCTGCCTGTTGGGTGACCGTTGAAATGAGTTGTGCGTATTCTAGGCGCGCACTATGCTATCTGTAAAACAGATAATAAATATATATATAATCGATTTTTCAGGTATAAAGCCTTTCTGTTGCCGGACTATCTGAATCGGAGCGGGACGATACAGAGATAGACCCGCCAATTCAAGACTCACCGAATTCAGACCAACAGGAGACGACCATGCACTACACATTGCGTCAGATCGAGGTCTTTCTTGCCACCGCCCACTTCGAGAATGTCACCCAGGCAGCGACCAGCCTGGCTATGTCCCAGTCGGCCGCCAGTGCAGCACTGCAGGATCTGGAACAGCGCTTCGACGTCCAGCTCTTCGACCGGGTGGGCAAGCGGTTGCAACTCAATGAACTGGGAAGGTCCCTGCGCCCCAGGGCTGAAGCGCTCATGGCACAGGCGCGCGAATTCGAGCGTGGCCTGGCGCTGCACAGCGATATCGGCGAACTCAAGGTAGGCGCAACGCTGACCATCGGCAACTATCTTGCCGTTCCCATCATGGCGAGTTTCATGGGACAGCATGAAGGAGCGAAGGTCAGTCTGACGGTGGAGAATACGGCGGGCATCGCCAATCGGGTGCGCAACTTCGAGCTGGATATCGGGCTGATCGAGGGCGAACTGCGCGACCCGGTACTGGAAGTGATTCCCTGGCGCGATGACGAACTGGTGCTGTTCTGCGCCCCCGAGCATCCGCTGGCCAGCCGGGGCATCCTGAGCGATGCCGATCTGCTGGAAGCGCAGTGGATCGTGCGCGAAGCCGGGTCAGGAACCCGTCAGGCCTTTGATCGCGCCATGCATGGCCTGCTGCCGGATCTCGACCTGCGCCTGGAACTGCAGCACACGGAAGCCATCAAGACTGCGGTGGAGGCCAATCTCGGTATCGGCTGTCTGTCGGCCATCACGGTGCGGGAGGCCTTCACCTGGGGAACGCTCATCAAGCTGGAGGCGCCGCAGCGGGACTGGACACGCAAGTTCTACTTCATTCTGCACCGGCAGAAATATCACAGCGTGGGCATCCAGAGCTGGCTGGCACTGTGTCAGGGGCTGGAATACTGATGTGGGAGCGAGCCCTACTCGCGATGAGTTTCGCGTCACACAATCGCGAGCAGGCTCGCTCCCACAGGGGAGCTGTGCAAATCAGTTGGCGGCGAACGGGGTAAAGCTGTTCATCTGCCGGAAGGTGTCCATCTGCTGTGCGGTCAGCACATCCGCCAGCAACGCTTCGCTGTCCTTCTGCATGCGCTCGGCGTAGGCCATCAAGGTATCCATATCCACCCCGGAGCCACCCGCGAGCTGCGTCAGTTCGGCGCGAAACGCTTCGCGCCGCGCATCCACCTTGACCATTGCCGCACGAAACGCGGGCTCCTGCTCAGCAGTGATCGCCAGTTGCTGCATCATCTGCGCGAGCGCCTGTTGCGGGTCAACGAAGGGCAACTGGGCATGAGAAGGCAGGGGACTGAAAGCCGCAGAACACATCAGTGCGAGTACCAGCCAGAGGCTGGCAGGGATTCGTGGTACACGCGAAAAAGTCATCATCAAGCTGTCCTTTGAAACCTGGATCGACCGGAACGGCCGAGCTGCAGGCGCAGAGACTAGCATCGCAATATGACAGTTTTGTTAAACCCGGCTTCAATGTGGGAGCGAGCCCTGCTCGCGATGACTCACCGCTGGGCAAATCGCGAGCAGGGCTCGCTCCCACATTTCAATCGGGCAGAGTGGCATCTGCGCGCTGCAGGAGGTCATGCAACAACGGGAACAGCGTCGGGTTGGCCACCAGAATATTCTCGTTATGGAAGACCGGACTCGCGCCTTCGGGCACCGGCTTGAAGTGACCGTACTGCGCACCAGCCTCCTGCGCGATGAGTTGCGCGGCCGCGAAATCCCAGATGCTCAGGCTCTCGTAATAGCCGTCAAGCCTACCCATGGCCACCCAGCAGATGTCCAGAGAAGCGGCGCCGAGACGACGAATATCTCCACACTCCTCAAGCACCAGTGCCAGTCTCCGGACGATAGGAGCCAGGATGCTCTTGTTCTTGATGTAGGGAAACCCGGTGGCGATCAATGCCCGATTGAGCGCGGTCTTGCGTGCCACCTCGATGCGCGTGTCGTTGAGCCACGCCCCCTGTCCTCGAACCGCATGGAACAGCTCATCAACGAAGGGATTGCACACGACTCCACATTCGATTCTGCCGTTTTCCGCATAGGCGATCGACACGGCGCTCTGAAAATGACCATGAGCGTAGTTCACCGTGCCGTCGATCGGATCAATGATCCACAGCGGTTCATCGAAGCCACCACGCCCCAGCAACTCGGGTGCTGACTCTTCCGCGAGAATGCGATGGTCCGGAAAACGCTCACGAATGGCGGCACAAATGAATTGCTCCGCCTTCACATCGGCGTGAGTGACAAGCTCCGTGCCTCCCTTGAATGACGTGGTCAGCCCGGCAAGCGCGGCTCTCTCCTCACGGATCAGCGCTCCGGCGGTCAAAGCGATGGAACGGGTGAATTCGGGTACTGACTGATGCATGAGAGAAAGTTCCGGGGATCATGGACGCACGAAGGCTGAAGTTGACTGCCGACGCAGTATAACAGGGCTCCTCGCACCAGTGGCCATGGTGGAAATGATGGGCAATTCACACATTAGCGTGCGGGGACGTACATAAGGAGTGCTAACATCAGGATACTCTCACTGCCAGCAACGGAGATCCACAGGAAAGAACCGGCCGTAACAACCGTCACAGGAATGATCCAGGCAAGGGAAAGGAAGAGCAACGATGAGATTCGAGAAATTTGCACCGCAGGCTCTGGCGCTGGTGGTGTTTTGCTGTACGAGCATGACCGGCAACGCCCAACAGGATGACTCGCCCCTGGCAGGCACAGGTATCACCCCCAACGTCATCGGTTTTGACGACAGTGCGAGCATCGACAGTGAAACCGGTGAAGTGCGCGATCCCCTCATGCGCCTCAATCGCGCCGTGTTCGCTTTCAATGATGTCTCGTACCGTTACGCCATCATCCCGGCAGCCAGAGTCTATCAAAGGGGAATACCTGCCCCCGTGCGCACCAGCGTCGGCAATTTCTTCGACAACATCAAGACTCCCATCTCCTTCGCGAATCATCTGCTGCAGGTCAAACCACGTGAGGCTGGCGTGGATGTCGCAAGATTTCTGATCAACAGCACCATCGGTCTGGCAGGGTTGTTCGATCCGGCGACTTCGATGTTCGACATGGAGCGCGACGAAACCGGCCTGAGTGAAACGCTGATGCAGTATGGCGCCGGCCATGGCACCTATATCGTGCTGCCGTTCATCGGACCATCGAATGTGCGTGACGGGTCTGCGATGTTCGTCGACGGTCTGCTCAATCCGCTGGCGTATGTGCTCGACAATCCGGAATCCGCAGTCGTCAGAGTCTTCGACAACTTCCAGGAATTTGCTCCCCAGGCCGAGGGTTATCTGACCATGCGGGCGGAGAGCGAAGATCTCTACATCTTCATGCGCAATCTCCATCTGCAGGGAGTTCAGCGAGATGCAGCCTACCAGTAACAGCTCATCGCAAACTGAAGCCTTGCCGGCAGGGGCTGTTGAAAAATTCAACGCAGCATTTGTCGATCTGATGCTGGCGTGGCCGAAGACAGTGCTGGCGTTGTTTCTCGTCATCACCGCAGCACTCGGCTCACAGGCACCCAACTTCGAGATCAATGCGTCACCCGACACGCTGCTCACGCGTGACAATCAGTTGTACACACAGACCCAGTTGGTGAATCAGCGTTTCGCGCCGCAGGAATTTCTGTTGGTGACGTACGAGCCCACCACACATGACGTGCTGTCGGAAGAAACCTTCGCCGCACTGCGCGGGCTGAGCGAAGAGTTGCTCGCACTCGATCGCGTGCAGTCCGTGCGCTCCATTCTCAATGTGCCCGTGTTTTCCCAGGGCCCCAGCCTGCTCTCTGCCGACACTGATTTGTCAGACCTGACTATCGAGTCCGGCGATTTCAGTATTGCGGCACTGACCGACGAATTCACCGATCACCCGATCTACGAAGATCTGCTGGTCAATCAGGACTTGAGTGCCACGGCATTGCAGGTGCTGTTTCGCAGTGACGAAACGCTGCGCGATCTGCAAACACAGATCACCACGCTCAACCAGCGTTATCAGGGCGGCGAACTGACCGAGCAGGAAGAAATCGAACTGGCACGTCTGGAAGCCGAGGTCGAACCACTGGAACAGGAGCTGCAACGCGTTCGCGTGGAAGAGATCGAAGCGATCCGCAACATCATCGGCAACTACGACGACAACGCCATCATTCACATGGGAGGAGTGCACGTTCTGGGTTATCAACTGATCCAGATCATCGCCAACGACCTCGTGGTGTTCGGCGCTGCCATCGGGATTGGCATCTGCCTGTTGCTGCTGTTTCTTTTCCAGGCACCGCGCTGGGTGATGATCCCACTGCTGTGCTGTCTCAGCAGCATGATCTCGACGATGGGGCTGTTCGCCATTCTCGATATCAAGGCCACCGTCATCTCGTCCAATTTCATCGCGTTGCAGTTGATCATGACGCTGGCAATCGTGATTCACCTCATCGTGCAATATCGTGAGAGCGCCGAGGAATCGGGCAAGGAAATCGATCTGGCTCTGCACAGGGATCTCATCCGCACCACGCTGATGCGCAAGATGGGTCCGTGTCTATTCGCAGGCATCACCACCGCCGTCGGTTTTGGCTCGCTGGTGTTCAGCGGCATTCAACCGGTGATTGCGTTCGGTTGGATGATGATCATCGCGATGGGTTTTTCGATTGCCGTCAGTCTGGTGCTGTTCCCTGTACTGCTGGAACTGTTGCCACCGAAGGCACAGCGCGGCAAGGCACGCTTCACGCGCCGCCTGACTGCCGTGCTGAGCAACTTCGCCATCAACCGTCAGGGCGTGATCGTGACTGTCACCCTGTTGTTTGCCGTGGGCAGCATCTCGGGACTGTTTCTGCTCACCGTTGAAAACAGCTTCATCAATTACTTCCGCACCTCCACACAGGTACATCAGGAGCTCGCGTATATCGATCAGCAGTTCGGCGGCTCCACGCCACTGGATCTCGTCTACACCGCAGAAGTGCCGGACAACCCCGATCTGGTGATGACGGCCAACACAGTGCAGATGCTGCAACTCATTCAGCACACCATGGGCGAGTACGACGCCACCGGCCGCATTCTCTCCGCGGTCAACGTCACCGACCTCGCGCGTGAACTGAACGACAACAGGCCGCTCACCGAATACGAACTGACCGCCGCGTACTGGCTCATGGATGAAAATTTTCGCGAGGATCTGCTGGGCGCTTTCTACAATCCGGAGACGGGCGAGGCGCGTCTGAATATCTGGATCAAGGACCTGACACCGGAGCTGAACCGCGCGCAACTGCTCGAAGATATTCGCGCCGACATGGAGCGCATCGGCGTGCCCGAGTCCAGCTACACGCTCACCAACATGTTCGTGCTCTATCAGGATATCCTGCAGCGCCTTTTCAGTTCGCAGATTCTGACGCTGGGCCTTGTCTACGCCGTGCTCACACTGACTTTCGTCGTGCTGTTCCGCTCGATCCCGATTGCGATTGCCGCGATCATTCCCAACATCCTGTCTACGCTGGCGGTGCTCGGCGTGATGGGCTGGCTCGGGATTCCGCTCGATCTGATGACGATCACCATTGCGGCAATCGCGATGGGCATCGCGGTGGATGACACGATTCACTACGTGCATCGCTATCGCGAAGAGCGCGAGCACTACGATCACGCAGAGGCGGTCACCCGTACGCACGCGAGCGTGGGAATCGCGATCCTCTACACCTCGCTGCTCATCATCTGCGGGTTCTCCATGCTGGCATTCTCGGACTTCATTCCGAGCGTTCTGTTCGGACTGCTGACTGCGCTCTCGATGATCATCGCGCTGCTGGGTGTCGTCTGCCTGCTGCCGGTGCTGCTGCGCGCCCTGGTCAAAACACCAGCACAATAACCTGTGGGAGCGGGCCCTGCCCGCGATAGAGACGCACCTCACACACCCGCCATAGCCATAAGCCAGCAGGCAGAGTATCCTCCCCGGCGTTGCAAGTGCACGAGGTCCGCCATGCGGACCGATGACGAAGGGACCCCGGAATACATGAAGCTGGCTCTGCTCTACAGCCTGTTTGCCATCATCGCCATGGTCGCCAATATCCTTGGCCAGGAATTCGCGCTGCTCATCTACAGTGGCGCCTACGCCCTCGTGTTCGCGATCCTGTGCGGCACCGGTGTCGGCCTGGTGGTGAAATACGTACTCGATCGGCGCTACATCTTCAACGCTGCGACACGCCCACTGAGCAAGGATCTGTCGCAGTTCATTGCCTACAGCGCCACCGGCGTGCTCACGACACTGTTGTTCTGGGGCACCGAAATCGGTTTCGATCTGCTCTTCGACACACGCCTGGCTCGTTCCACCGGCGCCGTGCTCGGACTCAGTCTCGGCTATGTGATCAAGTACCAGTTGGATCGCCGTTTCGTGTTCACGACGAGGACACAACGCGAGGAGCCGATGAATGCCCCCTGATCCCATCACTCTTCACTCATGGGGACGCTTCCCGGTCACGGATGTGATCGTGCACGTGCCACGCAACGCGCAGGACATCCGGCAACTGTTGCAACCACCGCCAGCAGAGGCAACGCGATTCAGCGGGATCGCCCGAGGTCTCGGCCGCAGCTATGGCGACAGTGCCCTGGCCAGCCACGTCGTGCAGACGCGCCAGCTCGATCACTTTCTCGATTTCGACGCCGACTCTGGCGTGTTGACCTGCGCGGCAGGAGTCAGTCTCGACACGATCCTGCATCACTTCACGCCACGCGGCTGGTTCCTTCCGGTCGTCCCCGGTACGCGCTTTGTCAGTGTGGGCGGCGCGATCGCCAGCGATGTGCACGGCAAGAATCATCATCTCGATGGCACGTTCGGACAGCATGTGCAATCGCTGCGACTGCTGCTCGCCAACGGCGAGATCATCCACTGCTCGTCGATTGAGAACAGCGCGCTGTTTCATGCGACATGCGGCGGCATGGGGCTGACCGGCATCATTCTGGATGCGAGTATCGTGCTGCGCCGCGTTCCCGGCTCTGCAGTCATGCAGCGCACTCTGCGCACGCGGAATCTGCGGGAAGTCATCGAGCTGTTCGATGCCAACGTCAGCACCACTTACTCCGTCGCGTGGCTCGACTGCCTGGCCAGTGGCAGTGCACTCGGACGCTCGCTGTTGTTTCTGGGTGAGCATGCGCAGGATGGTCGCTACCAGGCGCCTCGCAGCGGTGGTATCAGCGTGCCGTTCAGTTCACCCGCGTTTCTGCTCAATCGCTACAGCATGAGCACATTCAATGCGCTGTATTACCAGAGACCGATCAACAGCGAACGCGAACAACGCATCGAAGCGGGGAATTATTTCTTCCCGCTGGACAGTATCGCGCACTGGAATCGTTTGTACGGCAAGCGCGGCTTCCTGCAGTATCAGTTCGTGGTGCCGGATGAATCTGCGCGCGAAGCCATCACGCGCGTCCTCAGCACCAGCAGCGCAGCGGGCAAGGGTTCGTTTCTGTCGGTGCTGAAGAAGTTCGGGCCTGGCAACGACAATCTGCTGTCCTTCCCCATGCAGGGCTATACGCTGGCGATGGATTTCAAATGGGAGAGGACACTGTTGCCCATGCTCGACGAACTGGATCGCATCGTGCTCGACCACGGCGGCCGACTCTATCTGGCGAAAGATGCGCGCATGAGCGCAGAAGTTTTCCGACAAGGCTATCCACGCTGGGAGGAGTTCGCGCAATTACGTGCGCAGACTGGCGCCGATCAAATCTTCAATTCACTGCAGTCACGCAGACTGGGTTTTTAATTACCCCGAGAAACAGAGGATCATTCGTAGTGAAGAACATACTCATCATCGGCGCCAACTCCGCGATCGCCAAATCAGTGTCCCGACTCTACGCTGAAGAACATTGCCGACTGTACCTGCTGGCACGCAATGTGGAAGAGCTGGCGCTGCAGAAAACGGATCTGGAAATTCGTGGCGCGAGCGAAGTGGATTTCGCCACCTTCGACGTCAACAACTTTGGCGCGCATGATGCCATCATCGACCAGGTGCTGGACTCTCTGGGCAGCATCGATCTCGCCATTCTGTGCCACGGCAGTCTGCCTGATCAGGCATTGTGTGCCGAGAACTTCGCAGCCGCATTGCAGGAATTCAATACCAATGCGCTGAGCGTCATCTCCCTGCTCACCAGCCTCGCCAATCACATGAGCATCCAGCGTAATGGCTGCATTGCTGTCATCACTTCGGTGGCGGGTGATCGCGGGCGCCAGTCGAACTACATCTACGGCGCCGCGAAGGGCATGGTGTCACTCTATCTGCAGGGTCTGCGCGGCCGCCTGTATCCCAATGGCATCCACGTGGTCGACATTCGTCCCGGCTTCGTCGACACCCCCATGACCAAGGCCTTCAAGAAGGGGGCTCTGTGGGCCTCTCCGGAACAGGTCGCGCAGTGCATCGTCACCGGCATTCGCAAGAAGAAACACACGATCTATGCCCCGTGGTTCTGGCGCATCATCATGATGATTGTCTGCAGTGTTCCAGAGGCCATCTTCAAACGCGTGAAGCTGTAGTCAACCTCGAGATCGCTCTGCATTTCAGAAAGAGGAACCGGGTTGCTTCAGGAACTCCACTTCCTCTGGAGTCGAAGGTCGGCCCAGTATCGCATTGCGATGCGGAAACCGGCCGAACCTGTCGATGATGACCTGATGCTTCACCGCATAGTCCGCGAATCCTGCGAACAATGCGTGTTCCGGTGCCGAGGCTTCGGCGGTCAGCGCAGAAAAGAGCGCTACGCTGCGCCGCTGATGCTCGACATTTTCCGAATGCTCCAGAGGCAGATAGAAGAAGACGCGCTGGATTGCCCGCAGCGCCTTGTCATCGCCAGCCTCCAGTCCTGCCAGGCACAGCGCGCGGGCCTGCGCGTCCAGACTGAAGGCAGCGGGTGTATCGCGATAGATGTTGCGGGTGAACTGATCCAGAAGAATGATCAGGGCCAGACGACCATTGGGAGTCGCGGTCCAGTCCTGCAGCTCGCCCTTTCCCGCGGCGATGACGGAAGGCTCGAAGCGCTGACGGATGAGCGCATCGGTTTCGTCCCGCTTGGCCCACCAGAGCACAGACTGCTGCTTTGCCACCGTTGCGTCGTCGCTGCTGTTACCGAACCAGAAGGTGATGATCGAGTCGGACGTTTCCGTCATGTCTGGTGCCTCCCCTGTAATCGCAATGGCCAAACAATACCCCATCCCCCCTGTAGGAGCGAGCCTGCTCGCGAATGTGTGCCACGCTGCAGCTCATTTAGGCACGCATTCGCGAGCAGGCTCGCTCCTACAGGGCACGGGCTGGCCATCACGAGTGTCTACTGGCATCATACCGCGACAACAAGGCCACCCTCGGACGACAGGCAAACTGGCCAATACACACAGGACAGTGGAAATCAGCATGGCAGATACCCGCAATTCGCAGCATCCGCTTTTCGTCGATCTCGACGGCACCCTCATTTACAGCGATCTGTTGATCGAGTCCTTTCTCGAACTGATCAAACGCCACTTCCTGTGTCTGTTTCTTGTGCCAATCTGGTTGCTGCGAGGCAAAGCCTATCTCAAGGATCAGATCGCCAGCCGCGTCGACGTGCGTGTCGATCTGCTGCCCTATCACAATGAGTTTCTTGCCTATCTGCGCGAGCAGAAGTCACAGGGCAGAGAACTCATCCTGATCTCTGCCTCCAATCACAGGCTGGTGCAGGCTGTGGCCACCCATCTCGGAGTCTTCGACCAGGCATTTGGCAGCGACGACAAGGTGAATCTTTCCGGCACACGGAAGCTGGCGAAGATTCGCGAACTGCACCCGAATTTCACCTACGCAGGCGACGACACCATCGATCTGCAGGTGTGGAAGGAAGCGGACGCCGCGATCACGGTGAATGCGGCAGAAAAGCTCCAGCGCCAGGTCGCCGCCATTACCACCATCGAAAGAGAGTTTGTTGCCAGGGGTCGCGGACTTCGTCCTTATCTGAAGGCAATGCGCCTGCATCAATGGTTGAAGAACACGCTGGTGTTCCTGCCACTCGCGCTCGCCCATCAGCTCGACAATCCGGAATTGATCTGGCAGGCCGCAGTGGCATTCGTCTGCTTTGGTCTGTGCGCCTCCAGTGTGTACATCCTCAATGACCTGCTCGATCTGCCTAGCGACAGACAACATCGCTCCAAGTGCAGACGCCCCTTCGCCGCCGGAGATTTGCCCCTGCTCCACGGCCTGTTGATCAGTCCGCTGTTGCTGATTGTCGCCTTCGCAATTGCCCTGACGCTGCCGACTGCCTTTGTGATCATCCTGGCACTCTACTACCTGTGCACCGGCCTCTACAGTTTCGTTCTCAAGCGCATCATGCTGGTGGATGTGATCATGCTCGCGGCGCTCTACACGCTGCGCATCATTTCCGGCGCCGCCGCCATCTCGGTCGTGCCCTCGTTCTGGCTGCTGGCCTTCTCGATGTTCCTGTTCTTCAGTCTGGCGGTGGTCAAGCGTTATACGGAACTCGATTATCTGCGAGGGGCGGGCATCGCGCAGTCGGAAGGGCGGGGTTACTACTCGCAGGACCTGAGCATGATGGCGATGTTCGGCTGCGCAAGTGCATTTCTGTCGGTCATGGTATTCGCGCTCTACATCAACAACGATGACACGCGGAATCAATATGTGACACCGGAGATCCTGTGGCTGATCTGTCCTCTGCTGTTGTACATGATCACGCGCATCTGGCTGCTGGCGGCGCGCGGACAGATCGAGGAAGACCCCATCGTGTTTGCACTGAAGGATCGTGTCAGTCAGGCCGTCACGCTCACCTGTGGAGCGATGCTGTGGCTCGCCAACATCGACTGGCGGGCGGTGCTGCTGTAACTCTCACTTCACCTCAGGCTTCGCAGCAAGGTGGGGATAAGCAGAACACGCCACGTGAATACTTCCCTGTAGGGCTCAATCGCGCCATCCATGGCGCTCAATGGTTCTGCTTATCCCCACCTCACTGCGCAGCTTCAGCGACAGAGCGAGATTCCGGTCATCCCGGCAATGGAATTTTATCGACCTCTCCCGGCACCAGCGTGAAGCGATTCTCCGTCCAGTCGGCACCGGCCTGCTTGAGACGTTCGGTGCTGGAGGACACGAAATTCCAGTGAATGTAGCGCTTGCCTTCCAGCGGCGCACCGCCCAGGATCACGGCTCGACACTCTCCGCCCAGCGCGACAATGTTCACTGCATCATCCAGCACCAGCAGATGATGCTCCTGCACCAGCTCATCATTCACCATCGCGCTGCCATTGGCCATGTACACAGCCAGTTCATGTCCGGCGACGTGCACTGCAAACGTTGCTCCCGCCTGCATCTGCAGATCAACGAACGTCGTCGGGCTGTGCGCCTTCACGGGTGAACGCTTGCCATTCACCTCGCCCATGAGCACCGCTGCACGCACGCCTGCAGATTCGCAGACAGGAATTTCTGCAGCCGGATAATGTGCAAATGCCGGATCGATCTCCTCCAGCTCTGTCGGCATCGCCAGCCAGGTCTGCAGTCCCTGCAGCAGCGTACCGGACTCGCGAATGTCGGCAGGCATTCTCTCCGAGTGAACAATACCTTTGCCTGCCGTCATCAGATTGATTGCACCGGGCTCGATACGCTGCACGACTCCAAGACTGTCGCGATGCATGATGGCGCCGGAGAACAGATAGGTGACCGTGGAGAGTCCGATGTGTGGATGCTGGCGCACATCACCGGCAGTGCTGTTCGCAGGGAATGATGCCGGGCCCATGTGATCGAGAAATATGAAGGGACCCACGCGCTGACGCTCTCTGGTCGGCAACAGACGCTGCACCGGAAAGCCGATGTCCTGTGTACGGGGCGTGATCAATAGTGACATGTGAACCTCTGTGGGAGCGAGCCTTGCTCGCGATTGATGTATCTGCGCTGCACAATCGCGAGCAGGGCTCGCTCCCACACTCGTTCAAGCATCCGAGAGAAGGAGATGCGTCGCGTGAAAGCGCAGGTGCTCCTCAATGAACGTGGCAATGAAATAGTAACTGTGGTCGTAACCGGAGCGCGATCGGTAGTCGAGAGGATAACCGGCTGCGCGACACGCCTGCAACAGCAACTCCGGGCGCAACTGCTCGACAAGAAAGGAATCCGCCTCGCCCTGATCAACCAACATGGGCAATCTCTCGCTCGACGCTGCAACAAGCGCCGTCGCATCGTATTGCAACCATGCGCTGACATCGTCACCAAGATAGTGACTGAATGCCTTGTGCCCCCAGGGACACCGGCTCGGTGCCACGATGGGTGCAAAGGCGGACACTGAACGATAACGACCGGGATTGCGCAGCGCGACGACCAGCGCCCCATGGCCGCCCATCGAGTGTCCGGAGATTGACCGCGCGTTGCGGCTGACTGGCAATGAGTTCTCTATCAGCGTCGGCAACTCGTGCACCACATAATCGTACATGCGGTAGTGTCTTGCCCATGGCTGTTGTGTGGCGTTGACGTAGAATCCGGCACCCAGTCCGAGATCCCAGGCCTTGTCGGGAGAACCAGGCACATCGTCACCGCGCGGACTGGTGTCAGGTGCCACAATCGCGATGCCCAGCTCCGCAGCCATTCTCTGCGCGCCCGCCTTGTGGACAAAATTTTCATCCGTGCAGGTCAGACCCGAGAGCCAGTACAGCACGGGAACGGCATTATGGTGGCGGTCGATTGCGCTCTGCGGCGGCATGAAGACGGAAAACTTCATGCTGCAAGCGAGTACGGTGGAGTCATGCTGGAAGCGCAGTTGCTCGCCATCGAAACAGCGAGCGCTGGCAATTTTCTGAATTGTCATGGTGGCACTGGAATATGGTGGTACCGAGACCAGGTTAGTTGAGTGCCTTGGACTCTACAATATCCTGCAGTCTGGCAACAGACTTTTCGAGAGCACTCTTGGCCTCCGGATCGTGCGAGACCTTCGACAGGACGAAGTATGCTGTTCGGGCTACCTGGCGCCAACGCGGATTGCTGGGCAGCTTGTCGATCGAAAGGTAACGATTCATGGAGCGCGTACGCAGGCGGCCGTTGTCGATGCTCACGCTCCAGATACGGCTCTTCTCCGCCAGCTCGATGATCGACTCGCCTGTGATCTTCTGCCAGTAGTAGTGGCAGTCCTGCATCAACTTCACCAGCGCCTCGCGATACTGCTGTTCGTCATCACCATCGTTCTGCAACGCGCCGGACATGCTCTGGATGATACGGTCCACATTCTCCAGATCATTGAACAGATGACGATGCTTCTGCAGATCCTCTGGTGTGATTCGCGAGAGATATTCACTCAGGACCTGGGTGCGCTCCACATTACGATTGATCTGCGTGATCAGCTGCGGCAGTGCATCCTGCAGCTCTTCGTCATTGTCCATGTCAGGCAGGAGTCCATCCGTGCGCTGCAGCATCAACAGATAGAATTCCTGATCCAGGCTTAGAGGCAGAACACAAAGACGGACAGAAATTTCCTGAGCAACATCATCCGCATCTGCGGCAGGTCGCCGTAACGAGAAATTGAAATAGGTGGGAGTGTCCGGCCGTGAGATCACCGTTTCCTTGAACGGGAAACCAATGACATCGGCCAGCTCGTTGCTGACATCGGCAAGTGTCTCGACGAGGCGACCGAGAGGCGCCTCCTGATAATCCTCCGCGGAGATCGACAACAGATCTTCTGCCGCCTTGTTCACATTGACGACAATGCCTCTTTCGTCGATGGAGATCAGCGCGTCTCCTGTCACATCGAGCATCTTGGCAAGACGGGTTTCGCGTGCGCGCAGCTTGCGCTCGTTCTCCTCATACTTCTGCAGCTGCCAGTTCAGATGCAGATTCTCTTGCCTGACTTCCAGCAGACTGAGCATCTCGAACTGCTTGCCGATACGCACCTTCAACTCTTCCTTGCTGAAGGGTTTGCTGATGTAGTCGTTGGCGCCCATGTTGAGCCCCTTGACCAGGTCCTCGACACGATTCTTGGCTGTCAGGATCACGATGGGCAGTTCATCCATGCTGTATTGCTCGCGAATGCGCTGACACAGCTCGAAGCCTGTCATGATCGGCATCATCAGATCGAGGATCACGAGATCAGGTTTCTCTTCTTCGAGCATCGCCAGTGCATCATTGCCGTTGAGCGCGCTGACCATGTCATAGCTGCTTGATAGATGCTCCTGCACGATGCGCACATTCAGATACTCATCATCCACGACCAGAATTCTGCCGCGCTTGCGACGTGGCGCCGGCAGCGTACTGTGAACCGGTTCGACATCGCTGCTGCGACTGCGGCGTTCCACTATGGGCTGAGTGCTCTGCAGTATTTCGCTGAGTCTTTCACTGCCTTCCTTCGCCAGCTTCTTCGTACTCTTCGACGTTTCTGCGAGAGATATCTCCTTGTCACTGAGCAACGGCAAATCGAAGTAGAACGTGGAGCCTTCACCAGGACTGCTGCGCAGAATGATCTCCGTGCCGTGCAACTCCACCAGCTTCTGGGAAATCGCCAGCCCCAGACCCGTGCCACCCTCTTCGCGACTGGCCGCCGAATCGATCTGATAGAAACGATTGAAGATGCGCGATTGCTGATCTCTGGAAATTCCGATTCCGGTGTCCTTCACCATGATCCGCGCATCGATATCGATGATCTCGATGGAAACGGCCACCCAGCCGCGCTGCGTGAACTTGATGGCATTGGAGACGAGATTGAAGAGAATCTGCTGCAGACGATCCTCGTCCCCCATCACCAGCACAGGCTCGACCGGAAAATTCTCTGCCAGCTGAATGGGCTTGTCACCAATCAACGGGCGGCACATCTTGTTCACCAGGATACAGATGCTCTTCAGATCCACTGGCCGTTTGTGCAGTTCAAGATGGCCATTCTTGATCGCGGAAAAATCGATGACATCGTTCACCAGATTGGCGAGACGCTGGCCACTGATCTTGATCATCGCAAGATTCTCGCGAACACTTTCATCCAGAGTTCTGGACTTGTCCTCGAGAATGATCTCCGACAACCCGATGATGCCAGTGAGCGGCGTGCGCAGCTCGTGTGACACATTGGCGATGAATTCCTCTTTCACATCGTCTGCTTTCTGCAGCGCTTCAATCTTGAGTTGATTCGCTGTGAGCACATCGCTCTGTACCGTGCTGTATTCCTTGATGAGAGAATTGATCTTGTCACCAAGCCCCACTGAGAGCACAACCACTGCAATGGAGGTACTGAACTGCACGCTGTGAAAACTGAGCACAGGCGGAATGTTGACGCCGAGCCTCTGCATGATCTCCATGAAGATACCCACCAGCAACAGCGACCAGGCGATACCGAAGAAGTACGCCGGCCTGGCGCCAGTGCGCGACGCGACCCAGGCGGCAGCCGTGATGATCGCCAGTATCGACAGCGTGAAGAAAACCAGAAATCTGCTGAGCACGACGTAAGGAAGAAGCAACCCTGCAACAGCGTAACCCAGCGCCACCATGGCGGTGATACGCATGATGTTGTCCAGTATTGGGGCAACCTTGCCCACCTCGATGAACGAGCGCACGAACATCAGACCCGATACCGCTGCGAGGGCGATGAAAACGATGATGCTGCGATTCGCCCAGAACGAATTGTCCGGCCACAGATACTGGTAACTGAAACCCTGGAACGAGAAGGAGTATGACGCACCGGACATGACGAACAGCAGGAAGAACAGATAGCTGCGCTCCTTCGTCGTGACCCAGATGAAGAAACTGTAAAGCGCAATGATCAGCAACATCCCGTAGTAGATGCCCGCCCAGAAATACTCACTGCGAGAATCCGTGGCGTATGCATCCATGCTCAGCAGTGACACGGGCAACTGCACAGAGCCCGCACTCATCGCGCGGAAGTAGAGGGTCTGCTGCTGACCGGCAAGCACAGGAAAGGTGAAGATGATCGAATGATGTTCGAGGTCACGATTCGCGAACGGCAGTGTGTCGCCCGCACTCTTGTGCTGCCATGTGCCGTTGGCATCCTGATAGTGCAAATCGAACTGGTCGATGCTGGCGAAATCCATCTTGACCAGCCACTGCTGATCTTCCGTGAATTCGTTATCGATGGTGAGCGATGCCCACCAGGCAGAAGAGGAGAAACCGACGACTGGAAATCCCGGGCTGTCCCAGCGCTCACCGGAGTCAGCCAGATTCTCGATGGCCTCTTCGAGTGTCCATGCCTGGTTTACATCCTCGGCAAGTACCATCTCCCCACCGGGAAAAACTTCTGTTGAAAATTCATCCAACGAGGCGGCATTGGCCGGGCCCGCCGCAACGACCAACACCACAAGAGCCAGTGTCAGTGCCAGGGTGCACATTGCGCGAAGCGCGTGCGGAAATTTGGAGTGAGCCATTGTATGGTCTTGTTCAGGTTATTCTGCACGCATGCCGAATATGACTGATGCGAAGTCAACTGACCTCAGTATGCGGAAAACCCTGAGATTCGCAGTGTCTCCGCTCAAGTAACGCCCGAATCATATAAGGTTTGAATTACCCGTTCAATCGTTGCCTCCCCGCGCCACGCCATTTGGAGCACCACGGACGCCTGCCCTGGAGCGGAACATCGACTGGTCGAGAAAACTCGTCAACGCACCGGCTGCATCCCTTGTCGTCTGGCCATTGCCAGACAAAGCGGACATAATCCTCGGCCACATTGCATTGCCAGCATCAATGCCGCTCTACCCCGGCCATAATAAAATCAACGGAGGCTAGCCAATGTTCGTTCCCGCACAAGCCAGTCACAAAATCACAGGTCGCTCGACACTCAATGGCCTGCTTTCAACATCCCTGTTGCTCGCTGCCATCCTCTCGCCAATCATCGGTCATGCACAGGCTGCCAGTGATGACGCACCGTGGTTCGGCGTGATGCTGCCGCCTCCATTCCAGGTACACACACTGCCAGCCATCGTCGGCGACCGCGGCCCTGTGCCCGCAATGGTGCCGGAAGGCGAAGAAGGGTTCAGCGAGTTCGAGGGCGCGGTGATCTGGGAGGATCTCGAACGTGTCGTCGAGTTCTCCAAACAGAGTCGAGCGGAGCGCGAGATCGGCAGCGGTCAGCTTTGGGGGCGCATCGCAGGGTTCCCGTCAAACACACGCACCGTGA
>MGYS01000090.1:79116-88815 GCA_001802565.1 Gammaproteobacteria bacterium RIFCSPLOWO2_02_FULL_57_10
GCGAACGCCTCCTTCTGGGTGCCACTCTCCTGGGAGCTTCGCCTCAAGGGCAATGCAGCCTTTGGTGCGGGCACTGAAGACATTGTCCTGGAGACCGCGATGCCTCTCGCACCTTCCAGCATCCCGGGCGGCAGCCTGTCGGGCACACTGGTCTACGTCGGCACCGGCAGTGCGGCAGAACTCGCGCACATCGATGTCAGTGGCAAGATTGCCGTGCAGCAGGTGACGCCGCAGGCGCACATGGTATTCGAGCGCGATCCGACCGTGCCACGTGCGCAGGAAATGTTTGAACGCGGAGCGATCGCTGTCATCAATATCATGGATCAACCCGGCAACGAAATGGCCAAGGACTTCAGCAACTGTGGCGGTCCCTGCTTCAATATCGGCGGTCGTGACGGCAACTTCCTCGCGGAGGTCTTCAACAGGGCAGCCGAGGCGGGTGTGTTCGACGCCTTGCAGGCCGAGATGTCACTGGAGTCGCAGACTCTCTCCAACCTGAGCGCAGAGAACGGCATCGGCGTGATTCCCGGCAGCGCCAGCGACGAGGCCATCATCATCAACGCGCACGTGGACGCATGGTTCGATGGAGCCGGTGACAACGGCGATGGCGTGGCGGTGCAGATCGCTCTCGCGAAGCATTTTGCCAAACCGGAGAATCGCACTTCACGCACGCTCGTGTTCGTGGCGAGCGCCGGACATCACACCTCCGGTCTGAATGGTCCGAGCAACTTTGTCACCATGAATCACGGGATCGCTGCCAATACGCTTCTGACTCTCAACATCGAACATGTGGCGCAGCGCAACTTCTCTCCGGCCCGCTCACAGTTCGAGGACGGCTATCGCGAGTACATCGCCGACTCCGGTGAGGCACCCATTGTCGCAGGTGTCACCAATAGTGCGCCTTTCCTTGAGAGCCTGTTTGTGCAGGGTGTACAGCGCTATGGCACCAACTTCGTGTCCGGTCCCTCCACCATGGCCAGCGGCGAAGGGGGCGGATATCGCGCAATCGAGGCGCCGATTGTCACTACCATGCAGGCGCCACCCCTGTATCACACCAGCGGCGAAGTACTGGAAGCCATTTCCGAGCCTGGACTGGAGAGAATGGCGCGCTTTCTTGCCTTCTTCATCAAGGAGTTGGACAAGGCGCCTCGCGAGCTGATCAACCCCTGAGCGGGGCACTCGCGGCGCGCGGATTAACATGCGTATAATGCGGCAAAACAATAAACGAGGTCGGTCATGACACAGATGCGAATGCAGTCCCCTTCTTCTTCAGGTTCAGGTTCTTCACGTTCACGCCTTGCACGCGGCTTTCTCCCCACGATCATCGCTGGCCTCTGTGCCGCAGTGCTCGCAGCGACTGTTCATGCACAGAACATGAACAGCCTCGGTGGTCGCCTGGCGCCCATGCCGCGAACCGCAGCGACCGTCGCCACCATCACCGGTGAGGGTCGTGTACAGGTCGAACTGAGCGGCAACACGCTCACCATTACAGGCACCTTTCATGGCGTAAGTTCCCCGGTCACTGTGGCGCATATTCACCAGGGGCCGATCGCACAACCCGGCCCCGTCGTACTGACGATCAATGCCGACAACGCAACCAGCGGCAACATCAGCGGCACAGTGACATTGAGCCCCGAGCTCATCGCAGCACTGCACGCCGAGAGCCTGTATGTGCAAATCCACACTGAGAACAACCCGACCGGCGAAATACGCGGTTGGTTGATGCACTGATATTGATACAGGCAGGACAAGTGCCAGAGATCCTTTTTACTCACAAATAATAATGACCATCAAATAAAGACCATCAGGGGTACCCCATGAGCTTCTCTCTACCGAACCGATTGCAGGGAACACTTGGCATTAATCTGGGCGCAGCAATGTTCACCATGCTGATTGCCGGCTACGCCGCTCAGGCCGAGGCGCAACAAGGAGCACAGGCAGGAGCGCCAACCGGCATCTATACCGCCCAGCAGGCGAGCGCCGGTGCCGTCGAGTACCAGACCAACTGCGCAGCGTGCCACGGCGCACAGTTACAGGGAACCACGGCAGCCCCGTTGCTGGCCGGGACCCCGTTTCTCTCGCGCTGGGGGACGCGCGGTGCGGGCGATCTGTTCGGCTACATCAAGTCATCCATGCCACCGGGCAGCACAACACCCCTCGCTGACGACACGGTCGGCAACGTCGTCGCGTACATGCTGCAGGTCAACGGTGCCGTTGCCGGCGCGCAACCCGTAGGGGCTGCCACCACTGCGGCGATTGCCAGCGGCATTCCCGCCACAGCGGCGCCAGTTGCCCAGCAACAACGTCAGGAAGAAGAACTCCTGGGCGTCACATTTGCAGGCACTGTGGATGAGTACACGCCGATCACCACCGAGATCATGGAAAACCCCGATCCTTCCGACTGGCTGATGTTCCGTGGCAATCACCACGCCTGGAGCTACAGCGAACTGGACCAGATCAATCGCGGCAACGTCGATGACCTGCAACTGGAATGGGTGTGGACGATGCATGAAGGCGCATCCGAACCGGCGCCGCTCGTCTACGACGGCATCATGTTCCTCATCAACACCAGCAACATCATCCAGGCTCTGGATGCCGCCACTGGCGAGCTGATCTGGGAGCACCGCGCAGGTCCGGCGACTCGCGAAGACATGCGCAACATTGCGCTTTATGGCGACAAGGTTTTCCACGCCACCACTGACGCGCGCCTGCTGGCACTCGATGCCCGCACCGGCGAGAAGGTCTGGGAAGTGGTCGTGGCCGACAGCAGCAAGGGCTTCGCCAACTCCAGCGGCCCGATCGTTGCCGATGGCAAGGTGATCCTCGGCATGGCAGGCTGTGCACGCTACATCAATGAAAACTGCTACATGACGGCGCATGACCCGGAGACCGGAGAACGTCTGTGGGAGTTCAACACCGTGGCTCATGCCGACACACCCGGTGGCGACACCTGGGGCGGACTCGACAACATGTTCCGCAAGGGCGGCGAGACCTGGATTGCAGGCAGCTATGACCCCGCCACACGTCTGACCTACTGGGGCACTGCACAGGCCAAACCCTGGGTGCCAGTCAGCCGTCACATGTCCATTCACGACGCTGGCCTCTACACCAACGCCACCATCGCGCTTGATATCGACAGCGGTCAACTGGCCTGGCACTTCCAGCACGTCCCCGGCGAAGCACTGGACCTCGATGAAGTGTTCGAGCGCATCCTGGTTGACCGCGACGGCCAGCAACTGGTCTTCTCGCTCGGCAAGCACGGCATTCTCTGGAAGAACGATCGCGTCACCGGACAATTCCTCGGCTTCAAGGAGACGATGTTCCAGAACACGTTCACGCACATCGACCCGGTGACCGGCGCCGTGACTTACCGCGACGACATCATCAATGCACAACTGGACGAGTGGACCTCTGCCTGCCCAAGCAGCGCCGGTGGCAAGGACTGGCACTCCATGAGCTATCACGAGCCAAGCGGCGTGCTGATCGCTCCGCTGAGCCAGACCTGCCTCGAGAATGCGGCACGCGCCGTGGAACTGGTGGAAGGCTCCGGTGGTACTGCGGCAAGCCGTCGCTTCTTCGAGATGCCAGGCACCGATGGCAATGTCGGCAAGCTCGCCGCCTATGACGTCAGCACCATGGAAGAAGTGTGGAGCTACGAGCAGCGTGCGTCATTCCTGACTGGCGTGATCTCCACGGCCGGTGGCGTGGCGTTTGCGGGTGACCTCGATCGTCGCTTCCGCGCCTTCGACGTGCGCACCGGTGAGATTCTGTGGGAAACCCGTCTCGGTACTTCCGTGCAGGGCCACCCGCTCACGTTCAGCGTCGATGGCAAACAGTACGTGGCCGTCACCGCTGCAGTGGGCGGCACCAGCCCACGCATGGTTCCTGCTGTCGTGACACCGGAGATCACGTATCCGAACAACGGCAATGCGATCTACGTTTTCAGTCTGAAGGATTGATCGGACGCTGCTAAAGCGTCTTCAGATATTCCACCAGTGCGCGCCGCTCATCTTCCTCAAGTCGAGGTCCGATGATGCCGGCGCGGTCACTGGAAGAATCCGCAAATTCATGCCCGCTGTTGGAATTTCCCCGCTTGCTGGTATCGAACAGAAAGTAACCCCGCCCACTGCCAGACTCGTAACCGACATTCTCCGGATCAAACTCCAGATTCCCCACATGAAACTGTACGGGACGCTCTTCCACCGGCGACAGCAGCGCATACAGATTCGGAACACTGCCATTGTGCAGATAGGGGCTGGTCGCCCAGATTCCGTTCAGTGGCCGAGCCTTGTAGGACTCCGGTGCCTGCAGGCAATTGGGCAGTCCCCCGTTGAGAACTTCGCGTTCATTCGCCGGAATATCATTGGCGTCATACCAGTAACTGATGACCTCCTGCACGGTCGCCCCGAGTGAGAACGCGTAGCTGGCAGAATCCGCATCGCGTACACGCATCGGTTCGCAACGCTCACCTGCAAGCACTTCCGTGTCGAGACCAAGCCCCGTGGTATTGATATTGCGCCGCGCGAGAATGGCCGCCTGTTCGGGGTCCGTACCGATCTGTGCCAGCGGGATCAGAGGCACATCCAACAATCGTGCGCCCCGGTCATTGGTCACCGACCAGTGCCTGACGTCCCAGAATGCGGCGGTATTCGGTGCGGGCAAGTGACAGCTCTGACAATGCTGTACATACAGCTGCGCTCCTGTGGTGGCAAGCTCAGTGTCTATGTCACCAAGAATCTCTTCGGGCCATGCTGGCGAACGCAGACCACTGAACTCCTGTGCCGCGAAAGCATCGTCAGGTCCCGCCAGCAGCGATTCGATTTCGTGCAGCGTGTCCATGCGCACCGAAGACGCAAAGTTGTCAGGCGCATTCGCATCCAGTGTGATGAGTGCGCCCACACCGAGTGCCTCGCCCGCGTTGCGCACCATCGGTTGCATGATCGACCCGTCGTACTGCACCCACACGAACCAGGAGCTGTTCCAGATCTGCGGGAAACTGACTGGTGCGGTGACCGGAGCGAAATTCTCGGGTCGATTGATGTCGAGCGCAAATACCTGATTGCCGATTCGCGTCAACGCATCAGTGCGAGCGAAGCCTTCAATCTGTTGCAATGTATCGCGCGCAGATTCCGCAAGTGCTCGCAACAGACTGCTGGATCTTCCGGCCTCAACGTCGGCGAGAATGGTGCGCTGTTGCTGCTCTTCTATCGCACTGAACGTGAATGCGATCAGCCGCATGAGACTCGCCGCAAATTCTTTCTTGAGTTCTTCTGCGGCCTCTTCTGTGTTGCCCTCGCCCAACACTTTCTCGGCAAAGCGATTGAACTGTCGCCCGTTGTAGTTGGTTTCCACCATCGAGCGCAGTAATGCTCCCATCAACTTGTCCGGCGCGATCATCGCGGGCCCACCGTCATAGCGCAGCGATGTGCCCTGATAAGTCATGTGTCCTGTGTGACACGCCGCACAAGTCAATCCGACTGGCGTGTGACCGGGACGCGCTGCATCCGCCTGACCGACGGAAAAACCCACGGGAAGGCCGTGAGGATTCTCAGAGCTCACCGGATCAGGAATGAAACCCAGTTCAGCGAGGTAGTTGGAATCTGCAAGCAGTTCACTCGCACCAAAAATATTCAACCCAGGCTGTTCGAGTGCCGTGAACCACTCAAGCGGAATCAAGAATGATTCGGTGCCCTGATCCGCGTGATGAAACCATTGTCGCTGCGCCTCGCTCCAGTTTTGTTCGAGCCAGACAATATTTTCCGGCTCCTCACGATCAGGAAGATCACTCGAGCACGCCGCAAGAGTCAGCGACGCGACGACTGCCGAAAGACGCAAGCGGTTAACAACTACTCTATTGATTGTCATGATGACTTCCTTGTTTCGTTGGATGACGGTTGGAAGCACGCAGAATAATCAAGACAAGCTCAACAGAATGAGAAAGCCCTCACATTATCTGCAAGCCGACTTTCCCTATACTCAGCGTGCAAAATGCTGCACGAATTCATTACGGGAATGGAAGCCTGGCTGATGTCACCTTGATATTACGCACTGCTTTTTTGACCGCTGTGTAATCTGCAAAGATGAATTCCCTCCCGGGAAAATATTAATCAAAGCAACAAGAACAAAAGAAAACGAGTTCCCATCCACATCAGATCAACCTCGCAAACACAGGAGTCAAACGTACATGGCACCCAGTACATCATTGAGATTGACCGCACTCTCACTATTCTCTCTTTTACTTCTGCAGGGATGCGGTGAAGCGCCGCTGTGCGGAGAAGGCGTGGGTGGCGTCATGGATGAGGCGCTCTGCGTGGGGCGCACTGCCGACACCCTGCCTGGCGCGGATGAAGATTACTTTGCAGAGATGGACTACGGCATCAGTCAGCGTCCGGCAGAACTGCTGGCACGAGTGGCTCCCTACATGCCGGGCATCACGGCAGAAGAAGCGGTAAGTTCCTTCGCGAAGGGACGCAACAACTGGATCGTCTGGAGCGCTGGCAACGACAAGATGTGGGATGAAATCTCTCATATCAGTTTCGGCAACTCCGATTTTCTCAAGATCGTCACCAACCATCCGAGCCTCGCATTCAGTCGCGACAATCGCTGGCAGTACCTGGGCGTCGTCAACGAGCCCTGCTATGTGAAAGGCTCTGCGCCACGCGAAGATCGCTTCGGGCTTTACATGGATGAACGCGATCCCTCCTGCGCTCCTGACCCGTTCGAGAACGAAGAAAAATATCCCGGCGTCAAGATCGGTGCGCGCGGAGAGAACGTGCCAGTTGGTTCTTATTATGGATACGGCACCGGCATTGTCGGTCTTCGTCTCTTTCCCAACCCGGCATTCGACGAAGCGGCCGAAGCGAACTGGGACCCCGAGCGTTACTACACCGATCCCGACTACTACAACGATCGCAATCTGGTGCGCCCCTATCGTGTGGGCATGTCCTGTGGCTTCTGTCACGTCGGGCCGAATCCTGCCAACCCACCGGTCGATCCCGAAAACCCGACATGGGCCAATCTGAATTCGAATCCCGGTGCACAGTACTTCTGGGTGGACCGCATCTTCATGTTCAACCCTGATCTGTCCAACTTCACTTATCAGCTGTTCCACACGTCGCGACCTGGCGCCCTTGATACGTCCTTCATCTCGTCGGACTCGATCAACAATCCGCGCACGATGAACGCTGTCTACAATCTCGCAGCACGCATGGAACTTGCGGGCAAGTGGGGCAAGGAAAGTCTCGCAGACGGCAGTCTCAACAACGCGCAGTTCAACAATCTCGAAGGCGTTCCTGCACAGAGCCCGCTGAACAATTTCTTCGATCCCACCAGCACGGTCTACACACCGCGAGTGCTTAAGGACGGTGCTGACTCGGTAGGCGTGCTCGGTGCACTCAACCGCGTGTACATCAACATCGGTCTGTTCAGCGAAGAGTGGCTGCAGCATTTCATGCCGCTGGTCGGTGGCAAGGAAATCACCCCATTCGAGATAGAAGTGGCGCGACGCAACTCGACGTACTGGAATGCCAACGAAGCACAGACTCCCGATCTCGCCTTGTTCTTCCTCGGTTCCGCGACACCGGACTATCTCGCCAATGCGCCCGGAGGCGCCAACTATCTCACTCAGGATGCGGCACAACTCGAACGTGGCAAGGAAGTGTTTGCAGAAAACTGTGCGCGTTGTCATTCGAGCAAGTTGCCGGAACGGGCCTTCACCGATTTCTTTCCTGATGGTGGCTGTGTCAACGGCGGCTATCTGACGTGCTGGAATGACTACTTCGACTACACCCGCACGCAGGAATTCATCGGCCAGATGACCGCGATCGTCAAGCAGGACGATTTCCTGGAGAACAACTATCTGTCCACCGATCTGCGAGTGCCAGTGACGCTGCTGGAAACCAATGCCTGCAGTCCGCTCGCCACCAATGGCCTGCGCGGCAACATCTGGGACAACTTCACGTCGGAGTCCTACAAGAATCTGCCATCGGTGGGTTCGATTCAGGTGCAGCATCCTTACACGGGTGAAGTAAGCGACGTGATGCTTCCCGGCAATGGCAGAGGCTTCACGCGCCCACCATCACTGATCAGTGTGTGGTCGTCCGCGCCGTTCCTGCTGAACAATACGCTGGGAGACTTCCACTACTCGGGTTCCGTCGCCGATCGCATAGCGTCGTTCGACGATTCCATCGAGAAGCTTTTGTGGCCCGAACGCCGCGAAGGCAACTTCACTGTCGTGACCCGCTCCGGGCTCACGCATTCAGGCACCATTGATGTCACCAGCGAGCAGACCTACCTGCGTGTGGCGCGCGGCTTCCTGCCCGAGTCCTTGCGCAATCTCGAAGACATTCTGAGTCGTCTACTGCCGTGGTTGTTCCGCAACGGCGGTGTGGAGATCGGCCCGATCCCCACAGGCACACCAGTGAATCTGCTCGCCAACATCGACGTGGAAAACCGCTCCGATGTCCTGCAACTGTTGCTCAAGGCAAAAGGCGACCTGAAGGATCTGCCCGAGAATGCCACCGATGAACAGGCGCGCGAAGTGTTTGCGGATCTGGTGACACCGCTGCTCGAAGTCAGCAAGTGCAGCGACTTCGTCGTCGACAGAGGTCACTACTTCGGTACCGATTACAGCCCGGCGGGCAACGGCCTGAGCGATGCCGACAAATACGCGCTGATCGAGTTCCTGAAAACCATGTAAGGGAGTGTGAGCAATGGATGTGTACGAATACATAGTGGTAGGTTCTGGAGCAGGCGGCGGCACGGTCGCCGCACGCCTGGCGGAAAGCGGAAAGAAGGTTCTGGTTCTCGAAGCCGGTGGTGACCCGATGACGATGCAGGGAGGCAACGCGCTGACCAAGGAGAATCGCCTGCCGGACGATTATCGTGTACCCGCGTTTCACGCCCTCTCTTCGGAGAATGATGCGATGAAGTGGGACTTCTTCGTGCGTCACTACGAGAGTGATGAACAACAGAAGCGTGATCCGAAATTCACCGCAACTTACCAGAATGAAGAGGTGAACGGCGTGCTCTATCCACGCGCAGGCTGCCTTGGTGGCTGCACGGCACACAACGCCATGATCACCGTGTATCCGCACAATGCCGACTGGGATTACATCGCCGATCTGACTGGCGATATCTCGTGGCGCGCCGACAAGATGCGCGGCTACTTCCAGAAGATGGAGAACTGCAAGCATCGCCCGTTCAATCGACTGATGGACAAGCTCCGCATCAATCCGAGTCGGCATGGCTGGAACGGCTGGCTGTCCACCGAGCTCGCTCTTCCCAAGTGTGCACTCGGTGACGGCGATCTGGTGAAGGTCATTGCCGACTCTGCGGAGGCCGCACTGCTGAAACAGGGCGAGCCGGTCAAACGCGCAGTTTGGCAGGCAGAAGGTCTCGGCGACCCCAACGACTGGCGTCTGGTCAAGGACGACTCCTGGGGCATCCGCTATCCCCCGCTCGCCACGCGCAATCACGAACGCATGGGGGCGCGCGAGCGTCTGCTGGAAGTCCGAGAAAAATGTCCTCACAACCTCGTCATCGAAATGCACGCGACAGTCACGCGCGTTCTGTTCGATGACAACAACCGCGCAATCGGCGTGGAGTACCTGAAGGGCGAGCGTCTCTACAAGGCGCACAGTCTCCCACGCAACACCAGCACTGATGTGCGCGTCGTCAAGGCGAGCAAGGAAGTGATTC
>MGYS01000090.1:88824-104775 GCA_001802565.1 Gammaproteobacteria bacterium RIFCSPLOWO2_02_FULL_57_10
GGGCGTTCAATACACCGCAACTGCTCATGCTCTCCGGCATCGGTCCGCGCGAGACGCTGCAGAAATTCGGCATTCCGGTGCGCATCGATCTGCCGGGCGTTGGTCAGAATCTGCAGGACCGTTATGAAGTCGGCGTGATCAACCGCATGAACTTCAAGGCGTGGGAAGTGCTCAAGGGGGCTCACTACGGGCGTGGCGATCCGCAGTTCAAGAACTGGGAAGAGTCGCGGTCAGGAGTGTACACCAGCAACGGCGCCGTGCTGGCCATCATCAAGCGTTCACTTGAGAAGCGCAAGCTACCGGATCTGTTCTGCTTTGCCCTGCTGGCAAATTTCCCCGGCTATTTCCCCGGTTACTCGACACTCACCGCGCAGCATCTCAACTATCTGACGTGGGCGATTCTCAAGGCGCACACCAACAACACGGCTGGCTATGTGACGCTGCGCTCGGCCGATCCTACCGACACACCGCACATCAACTTCCGCTACTTCGACGAGGGTAACGACACGTCGGGAGAGGATCTGGAGTCGGTGGTGGAAGGCATCAAGTTCATCCGCGAGCTGACACGCGAGTTGCGCGAGGAAGGACTCATCGCCGAGGAAGAACAACCCGGCAGTGCCATGCAATCCGATGAGGAGCTGCGACAGTTCGTCAAGGATCGTGCGTGGGGACATCACGCCTCCTGCACGTGTCCTATCGGCAATGATGACGATCCGATGGCGGTGCTGCGATCCGATTTCCGCGTGAAAGGAGTGAGCAATCTACGCGTTGTCGACGCATCCGTGTTTCCGAAAATTCCAGGCTTCTTCATCGTCAGTGCGGTGTACATGATTGGCGAGAAGGCCGCGGACGTGATTCTGAATCCATAGGCCGAAAAGAAAACAAGAAACGAAAAGGATATTTCGATGAGTATTTTCAAGACCATGGCGCGGATGTTCTCCCTGCGCTCCGTACTCGACGCCGATCAGATGCTGGCGAAAGAGAAAGAGCATGTCGACGAATGCTTCAAGGAATTCTTCGACGAGAAATTTTCCGAGTATCTGCAGACCGACTACCAGCGCTATCTCACCCGGGACTACCCCGAGCTGCTGCGGCAACGTGGCTATGATTACATCAAGCCGGACAATTACCCGGAGAAGGAACGCCCCGGTTACGCGCTCGCGTTGACCGGCGGTGGCATTCGCTCTGCATCATTCGGCATTGGCGTGATACAGGCACTGAACAGCGCGGGACTGTTCGGCAGCAAGCCCACCATCTTCAAGAAGCTGCGCTTTCTGTCGACTGTCTCCGGCGGTGGTTACTCCGGCTGTGCACTCACCTGGTACAGCCGCCTGTTCAATCTCTTTCCCTTCGGCGTGCTGAGCAGTTTCGCGGGCAGCAAGGACAGCACGGGCGAAGAGAACAAGACGCTCAGCTACATTCGCACCCACGGCAACTACCTGATTCCTCACGCACTCGGCAGAAAGGGATTGATTGCCAACGTGCTGATGGGCGTGACGCACTCGACCGTGGTCTACACGCTGCTCTTTGCGACGTTCTTCTATGTGTTCATGGCCTTCATCAGGATCGACACCATCAGAGAGATTCTCACCAGCCTCGAAGTGCACAGCGTCATCACACAGATCGGCTCGATCGATTTCGCGCGCCTGGGCTTCGAGAACATGTCGGAGATCCGCGTGCGCTTTGCAACGCTCTTCATCTCGCTCAGTGCCAGTCTCGCGACGTTGTTCTTCCTGCTGACATTCGTGTACGCCGCGGCCAGTTTCTTCTCGCACAGCTTCTCACTGGCACATGGCACCAGAGTCAGGATGCAGTGGCTGGAGGGCAGACTTCTGTTGGGCTCTGTCGCCGCGTTCGCACTTGCCCTTGTGCCTCTGCTGGCGCATCAGATTTTCGGTCTGGTGGTGGATGTGCGCCAGGACGGTGCGGCAATCGGCGTGATGTCGGGCTCCGGTCTCACTGCGACGTTTCTCGCGTTCAAGCAACTGCGTGCCAGCAATATCAATTCGGCGGATGGCAAGCCGGGGATCGTCGACAAGGTGCTGGGCATTGTCGCAGTGCCGCTGTTCATCGCCTCTTTGCTGGCGGTGTCCTTTCTGCTCGCCGAAACGTTTCTGGAGCAGGAAAACTACGTGACGTTTCTGATCGTGGCCGGAATTTTTCTTCTCGCACTGACCGTCAACATCGATCAGATTTCTCCGCACAAGATGTATCGCGACAGATTGATGGAGGCCTTTCTCAAGAAACCCGGTGTGGAGCCCACGGCTTCGCTGGAGCGACGCGCAGAAGCTGCCAATGCGACACGCCTCTGCGATCTGGCAACTTCGGCACACTGGTCTCCGTATCCACTGATCAACTGCAACCTGATCCTGACCAACGCCATCGCACCGCACTATCGCGCTCGTGTGGGCGACAGCTTCGTGCTCTCACCGTTGTTCTGTGGCAGCACGGCCACTCAGTATGTCGAGACCACCGATTTCGACAATGGCAACATGACGCTGCCCACGGCCATGGCGATCTCCGGTGCGGCAGCCAATCCGCACGCAGGCAATTCCGGCGAGGGCAAGAGCACGCTGCCTGCGGTGTCCTATCTCATGACGTTCTTCGGACTGCGGCTGGGCTACTGGACCTTCAACCCCTCGTCCCGCATGTCCTTCATCTCCAAGCTGCTCAAGCCCAACTACATGCTGCCGGGGCTTGCCAGTCTGCTGGGCATTCATCACAACGAAAGAAATCTGTTCATCGAACTCTCCGACGGCGGACACTTCGACAACACCGGCGTGTATGAACTCATCAGACGACGCGTGCCGGTGATCATCGTGGCGGACGGCGGCTCCGACCCGGAGGACACCTTCGACAGCATCGGCAACGTGATCGAGCGCTGCCGTGTCGACTTCGGGACCAGCATTCGCTTTCCCGATCCCGACTACGATCTCGCCAGCGTTCTCCCTAACAGCATGTGTGCGCGCGCCATTGAGGAGGCCAATCTCTACGATTCGAAATACGGACTCGCTGTGCGCGGCTTTGCGCTTGGCGACATCGTCTATCCGGACATCGCGGGCAAGCCTGCTTTTGTCGGCCGCATGGTCTACATCAAGACCTGCATGATCCGTGGCCTGCCCGGTGACCTGTATTCCTACAAGTCGGCAAACCCGACCTATCCCAATCAGTCCACGATCGATCAGTTCTTCGACGAGAGACAGTTCGAGTCCTATCGCGAACTGGGCTATCAGTTGACGCGACAATTGATCACCGATCCGGTGGCCATGCGCAAGCTCCCCTGATCTGCGGCGCAATCACTCCAGGCCCCGGCGGCGGCACTTGAATCCGCACAGCAGTGTGTTAGCGTGAGGACCTCGATGCTGCCCCGGAAAGCTGCCCCGGAAAGCTGCCCCGGAAAAAAGGAGTGAACAACAATGAGAATAAGAAGATTCCTGACCATGGCTGCGGTTGCAGCCACTTGCAGTACCGCACTGCAGATTCATGCCCAGTCCCTCTCCCAACCTGAGGCCGAGTGGCCGTACTATCGAAGCAATCTCGCCGGTACCGGTTACTCATCACTGACGCAGATCGATGCAGACAACGTTTCCCGTCTCACACAATCCTGGCGCCACTCGTTGCGAGCAGAGGGCGGTACGAGTGCGGCCGGTCCCAACTCCCAGGCCACTCCCATCGTTGTGCAAGGGGTCATGTATCTGCCAGCCGCCGATCGGGTGGTCGCACTTGATCCGGTGACAGGAAGCGAACTTTGGCGCTACACCGTTGAGGGAGATACGCCCTCACGCCGTGGTGTCGCGTGGTGGGATGGCGCCGGACATGGCGCACCGCGCATCCTCTTCACTGCGGGCACACGACTGGTAGCGGTGGATGCCGCTACCGGTATTCCTGCAAGCGATTTTGGATTGAATGGCAGTATCGATCTCGGCATTCCCTATAACTCTGTTCCTCTGGTCTACGGACACATTGTCGTCGTCGGTGCCAACACACCACGTGGCGCCATCGGCGGCATCGGCAATGCGCGTGCCTATGACCTGCACAGCGGCGAGAAGCTCTGGGAGTTCAGCTCCGTGCCCCAACCCGGCGAGCTCGGTCACGACAGCTGGGAAGGAAACAGTTGGGTAGACAGACTCGGCGCGAATGCATGGCCGTTCTACTTCACGATGGACGCAGAACGCGAACTGCTCTACTTGCCGCTCGCCTCCCCGATTCCGTTTGCGTATGGCGGCGATCGTGAAGGCGCGAATCTGTTCTCGAATTCTCTCGTCGCGGTGAACATCAACAGTGGTGAATACGTCTGGCACTTCCAGACCATTCATCACGACATCTGGGATCACGATCCACCCGCCGCACCCGCGCTGTTCGATATCGCAAACAATGGCAGCGCAGTTCCCGCGCTCGGCGTGACGACCAAGTCCGGCTATCTCTACATTCTGAATCGCGCAACAGGCGAGCCGATCTACGGCGTCGAGGAAACACCGGTGCCGCAGAGCAACGTGCCAGGTGAGCACACATTCGCGACGCAACCGATTCCGGTAAATCCTCCCGCACTTGCACGCGTGAGTTATACAGCAACGGATCTCGTGCGTGCCGAACAGACATCGGCAGAACACGCGCAGGCCTGTGCGGAACTGGTAGCGAACTCTGGCGAGATCATCAACGAAGGACCGTTCACACCGTGGACATATCGCGCGGCAGAAACCGACACCAACACCACCCTGCTGTTCCCCGGCCTCGTCGGTGGACCCAACTGGGGTGGCGCGGCATTCGATCCGGCATCGGGTTACATCTTCGTGTTCTCGCAGGATGTCGGCACGTTCGGCTGGATGCAGGCAGCGGCAGCAGATGCGTTGCTGCCATATGAAAGAAGTGGTCCGCGCCCCGCGAACTTCGACGTGCAGATCGGCGACTCACGCTGGCCGTGCCAGTCGCCACCCTGGGGACGACTCACTGCAGTGGACAGTCGCAGTGGCGACATCGTGTGGCAGAAGCCGGTGGGAGTCACGGAAGGACTGCCTGCAGAAACACAACAGACTGGCAGACCAGGACGCGCAGCAGCGATTGCCACGGCGAGCAATCTCTTGTTCATGGCCTCCACCGACGACAACCGCTTCCGCGCACTCGATGCCGCGACAGGCGATGAACTGTGGATCACCGAACTGCCCCAGCGCGGCAACGCCAACCCGATGACCTACGCGGACGCCACCGGCAAACAGTACGTGGTGATAGTGGCGACCGACGAAGTCATCGCCTACGCACTACCCTGACCTGTATGCCCACGCACTCGCTGTAACTTGTGGGAGCGAGCCTGCTCGCGATTCAGCGCCTCAATGAACTGCAACGTGGGACTCAATCGCGGGCAAGGCCCGCTCCCACAGGGGCTCAGGCGTTTGGTTTAACTTGCGCCATCAGCGCCAGCGGCCTGCCGTCCGGGTCATTGAAGAATGCCATCCACTCCTCAGTCCCATCCGCATGCGTGTGAATCCTGTGCGGCGCGTGGGTGAACGTCACGCCCTTCTGCTGTAGACGATCGCACGTACCCAGAATGTCATCCACCTTGAAGTACAGAATCGATTCGTTCGCGTGCATCGCGCCTTCCTGCGTCAGCATCAATCGCGTGCCGTTGCAGTCGAAGAACGACAGCGTGCCGAAGGTGTACAGATGCGGCAGCTCCAGCACCAGCTCGTACCAGTTCTTCGACGCCTCAATGTTGCTGACAGTGCGTGAGATCTGGCCGATCCGGCCCATGGGTGAGGACGTCGTCATCGTTATCTCCTGAGAAAAAATATTCAATCATCATGTGGGGATCGCCCCCGCTGTCGTTTCATCATGCGGCGATACTAGCAGCGGAGCGGTGATTTTCCCTACCCGACAACGGGGCGTTTTCTGCGAATGAACCATTCAGCGACCGCGAGGTTCAACAGCCAACCCGCTGCCAAGCCTATCGTGTATGGCACCTCTTCCAGTGATGCCACGCCGATCGCAATGCCCAGCGTCAATGGCTGCGTTCCCGCCGCTATCCCCAGAGCATACGCTCGCATCATCCACGGACGATGACTCGCAACATCGCGCCGCCTGATGGCCGCCAAACCCAGGCATATGAACAGGATCATCGCCACGCCCACCATCATGCGAATCACATACAGCGCCAGTCCATCGCCCAGATATGGCGGATAGAAATGAGCCATCCACATTCCTGACAACGCACAGAGAAGTCCCGCTGGCACCAGCACCCGGCCTGCAGCGCGATGCCATCCCAAGTGTCTGCTGCGAAAACCGGGAGAAAACTGCAACGCGCCCAACACGAAGTAAATGATGGAGCTGAGGAAGTGGATCACCAGCGGCAAGGGCGCGGACAGGAACCGCGCATTCGCCTCCGTGATCACCCCGCTCTGCACCTCAAGCAACCGCACCGTTCCACCGATCGCGGGCAAGAGAGCGAGGGCGATCAGCCCCGCCGGTATCCACAATGTCGCTCTGGAAGCCGACGTGCTCACTCCACTGTTTCCAGCACAACAGGCTCCACCTCTTCGGAACCATCATCCGACCCTTCATCGGTAATCGCCAGATACAGCGACGCGAACGACGCCTTGATCCACATCATCGCCGGGAACACGCCCACGATCAGCAGGATCAGACCGAGGATGAAGATGAAGATCGACGCAAAGCCCAGCACGAAGATCTTCCAGGCATGGCCGCGCGTGATTCTCCAACTCGCTTCCACCGCCGCGATCGGGTCGAGCCCCTCGTCCATCACCAGATAGGCCACGAACGCCAGACGACACGCCACATAGATACCCGGGATGATGAACACCACCAGCCCGATGCCGATCAGGCCCGTGGTCAGCAACGACGCCAGAATGATGTTCACGTAATTCTGGAAGCCGTCGAAGATGCTCTTCACCTCCACCTTGTCGCCCCGCACACCGCGCAGAAAAATCAGGTCGGCGCCGTAGTTGATGATCGGATAGAGCAGAAACATGTAGGCCGTCTCCAGCAGGCTCACAAGCGCCGAACCGTCATTGTCGCCATCTCCATTGAAGTTCATCGGCGCCATGAACACGCTCACCACCAGCACCGCCAGCAGAAACACCAGGAAGTTCTCCCTCATTTCTGTCCAGCCCCGCCCCAGCGCACTGCCCGCGCCAGGCTCGTAGACTTCTTCCATTGCGTCGTCCTGCACTTCGTTACTCATACCTTCCTCCATCGAGAGTTGTTAGCGGAGTGACAATTCACTCGTGATGGCAAAACTATCCCTGATCCGCAATCCCGCAAACCTACCAAGGTAGTGATTTGCGGTTTTGCGCGAATTCCTACTTTGGTAGGGGCCGCGCATCCGGGGCCGGTGGTATATTCCCGCCATCACTCACACTGGTGAGCCACCCTTTCGCGAAGCCCGCATGTTCATTGCTACCGACATCAGTCTCATGACTCTCGATATACAGGGGCTCCCCTTGTGGGCGAGCTTCATCCTGTGCCTGTCCATCACCGCAGGCGGCCTGCTGGTACTGTTCCGTTTTCGCCAGACCCGCACCAACAGCAGCTTCCACTACCTGCAATACTTCCTCATCCTTCTCTATGTCTACGGCTACTACAGCCTGTGGAGCGGCATGTTGCTCTCCGGCTTCATGGAGATGGACAACGTCGAACGCGTCGCCACGCTCGTCGCGCAGATGGGCGCCCCGTTCTTTCTCATCAGCCTGGCGATGCTCCTTCTATGGGTGTCGCGCATCCAGAAGCGGCCAGCCACCCCCGCACTGATCGTCACCATCGGCGTGAGCACAGTCGCCATCGTGGCATTCATACTCTGGGGCGAACCGCTGCAGGACAACGTGCGCGCCGCCTGCTCGATCATCGCGCTCATCACCTCACTGGTCGTCGTCGGCGCACTCGTCACGGGCAAGCAGCAGATCGTCAAGGACAAGGGCCGCCCCCTGCTGATCGCACTCACCGCCGCCGCAGGCCTGATCCACCTGACCACCTTCACCGACCTGACCGCCTACGCCCACTACGACAGCGTGTTCGTCTTCTACTTCTATCTCCTCAACACCGCCATGGTGGTTCTCTACACCTACCAGGCCACCGACGAACTGATGCAACCGCAACTCTCGCTTGATGATTTCCTGAACAAGTACGGCATCAGCAAACGCGAGGCGGACATCCTGCGCGGCATCTATGCGGGGAAGACCAATCAGGAGATTGCGAACCAGTTGTTCATTTCGCTGCAGACGGTGAAGGATCACTCGTCGCGGATCTACCAGAAGACGTTTGTGAAGAACCGGGCGCAGTTGACGACGTTGGTGAGGGAGAGTCAGGGGCGGGGATGATCAGCGTGAAGCGAGGGAATCGGGAGACTCAGGACACCGCCCGTTGCAGTGCCTCTTGCGCCCATGAGTTGAGACTCTTGCCTTCGGCCTCGGCACGCATCGCTGCTTTCGCATGAATGCCCGGATCAATTCTGAGCATCAGCTTTCCGGAATAGGGGCGCTGCGGCTCGCGGTTCAGTTTCTCGCAGGCTTCCAGATAGTCATCCACCGCTTCTTCAAACGCAGCTCTGAGTTCCGTCACTGAGTCCGCATGAAAACCGATCACATCCTGAATGCCAGCCAACTGACCAACCAGGCATTGATCTTCGTCGCTGTACTCGATGCGGGCTGAGTAACCTTTGTAGTGCATGATGTTCATGGGGTGATTCCTGCTTCGTGCAGAAGGTCTCTGATGATTTTCAGTTGGTAGGGTTTGATTTCCTTGCCTGGGTGCGGCCGATGGAACGCCGCAACGACACCATTCAATTCGAAGCGCACCCGGGAGCCTCTACCCTCAATGCTTCTCGCCCCCAGAGAAAGCAACAGAGCCTCGACCTTCCGCCACTCGATTGATGCTGGTGGGTTATGCCGCAGCACAAGCGCCAGCATCCGCTCCTGGGCGCTATTCATGACGGATGCTAGCACTTTGTGATAGCGTTTGAAAATATGTCATTTTTCCGAACCTCCTTGTTCGGATCAAGCCGTAAGCTCCTTTGCCTCCCGGTTGCCAACTTGGCCAGCCTCCGGGATTAAAACGGGCGTACTCAATAAATAGGCCTAAGATCGCTGTTGGTCAAATCGATTGCACGCATTGCCCATAAGAGAACGCCTGTCTTGCAAGGCAGACTAGAAATAAATCGATTCAAATCAGCGCGACTGGAAGGATATGACCTGAATAGTGTGCACACAAAAAAAGTTTAAGCATGCATGCTCGATAATTCAGATATGAAACTCCGCAGGGAAAATACAAGGGCCTGTCTTTCAAAGGAAAATCGGATTAGACTCCCGTCAAAGTCAATGACAAGGTGTGCGTGCACACTACAATGTCAGTGTTCCAGGTGATAACGACATGATAAGAATTCTTTTCGCATTCATCTTTTTGTTTTGCATAAACATCGCGTTCGCACAACAAGTCGCTGAAATAGATCAAGAGCGGGAAGACCTCTCTGGGGCATATGCTGAGTGTGCCGCCTACTACAGGCTCGTTTTCTTTGCTCTAGAAAGTTCAGGAGAAGCTGAAACTGCTGCCTCCTATCGTGAGGTTGAGGACAATGCCATGCTATATGCTCTAGTGCTAGCCAGTGGAGGCAGAGACAGAGATATGGCCGTGCAAGTGACAAACGCTCGAATAGAATTGTCAATGCAGCAGATGAAAGATGAGATAAACAACAGAAATGAGAACATCTCCATTTTAATCAATAAATACAATGGAAATTGTACTCAGATCATGCAACAGCTTCCTGAGATACTATTGGAGGCTATGGTAGAAGTAAGCGGCGGGAACACTAACAATTAAATCAACAAGGACAATCCGCTGCGCGGATTGTCCTGTTATTAAGGACGTTATGCGCCCCAAGAGCCAGCACCACGGTAAACGATGAATCTACATAATTTGGACATGGCGGCTTGGGCAAGGGATAGCATCTTTCTTTACCCTCTAGCGCTCTCACTTTTCTCAGCCCTAATGTTCTGGTTGGTGTTTTCATTTGCACCGTTTTATACGAGGCGCAGCAAGATTCGCCCTTTGGTCGAGCTAGAGATTATCAATATAAAAAACGAGTTGTTTGCTATTTTCGATCGGGTAATGGGCCATGCACTATATTCTCCATCGCATTTCCAACTGGAAATAAGATCGGGGCTGCTCACCAAGGAAGAAATTAAGCTGGGAATTCAGAATAAGTGCTTAAACGAAAGCTATTTGTACGATTCTAAGGTCAGCAAAAGTCTGCTTGTGATTGGGCGCGATATTTTTCGTCGAGTAGAGTCCATTGATAGGTTGGTGGATAAGGCACTGAATTTCAGTCAGCTCGTGCATGCGGATGAAATAATCTTGCTGGAGCGTATACGAGAGGCCGCAAAGCGATATGACTTCGGAGAAGAAGCGGTAGAGAAAACTCCGGCGGTTAAGATCGGCGGCAATACACTTTTGCCCGTGGTTCCAAACATCTCATACAGAGCAGAGAACATCTCAGAGCTTTACTCGTACTATCTCGAATTACAAAGGCTTACTATCAAGCACTTTAGGTACATGGACCGAAATGTGGCAATCCACAATGTTCAATATCTCTTCGGAGCGGGCAAGTACAAGGAATGCATCGCCTACGCCAGAAAAAGCCTCAAGCACGCTCCCGATGACAAAATGCTAATCTGGAACTACATCTGCATATGCCTTTACAAAATCGGAGCAACGGAGTCAGCGTACCGCGAGCTCTACTACATTTACAAAGATAGGCCTTACAATGGCAGCCTAGTGTCATCTCGCTCATTTTTGGAGCACTTCATCACGGATAGCAAGGCTGTGGACATTTTGTTAAAAACACATTCCGCTAGCGAAGTTGAGCAGCTTAAAACCACCTTGGAGCAGGAGCGGACTAAACGCAGCGCCTTCCTGCAGCAAAATCAATTGCTTCTCGACTATTTCGCAAACAAAAGGACAAATGTTTCAGGTTCCGCATAAAAAAGCGTTCCAAACGGAAAAAGTTGTCGTGTCAGACCTTTTGCAAAGGACCCAAAAGCTGCGCCACGGCAACTTCGCCGTTGAACAGCGACGTTAACCGGCATCTCCGACATAGTCGCAATGAAATGAACAATGATATGAAAACCAAAATTCGGTCAACGCTGGAGAAATGCTGGTCAAGCAAGACTTGCCTTATCTTTACGGAGAACATGCCGTCATATGGACAATGCGCCCAGACATCAATTGTGATAAATGAAATTTTCGGAGGTGAAATTTTGAAAACCTCTGGATGGCATGGTGAAGGTAGGCACTTCTATAACCAAATTGACGGCGAGCGGTGCGACTTTACAGCCGATCAATTTACTGTTAACCCCGATTACTGCTGGAAAATTGAGTACAGTGATATTCCATCCAGTATTGAAGAAGCGGCAACAGAAGCTTATGAATTGCAAGTCAACAATTTGAGATCAGCTTTCAAAAGAGAATGGGAAGCAGCCAATGCCGGTTAACAAACTGAACAACTACGCGCCTGCGGCGCCGGATGCGCTGAAGCGCACTGATCTGATACCACTTTCGTAGACAGTAAATTTGTCAACGTGGACATTAAAACCAACCATCTTTGACGCTGGAGATAGCCAAGCACCCTCAACCATGAACATCCGCCCTTTTTCAGAATCCGACAGATCAGCAGTCATCGCACTTTGGCAAGCCTGCGAACTGACTCGCCCGTGGAACAATCCCGATCTGGATATCTCCAGAAAGCTCACGGTTCAACCCGAACTATTCCTGATCGGAGAGTTGCAGGGAGAAGTCGTCGCTTCAGTGATGGGTGGTTACGACGGGCATCGAGGATCTGTTTTCTATCTCGCAGTTTCTCCGCAATACCAGCGACAGGGGTTCGGCCGATTGCTGATGGCAAGGATCGAAGAGCTTCTTGTTGCCATGGGTTGTCCAAAGCTCAACATCGCTGTGCGCACGTCCAATGAGAAAGTGTTGTCGTTCTACAGGAAAGAGGGGTACAGCACGGATGGTGTAATCAGTCTTGGCAAGCGGCTGATTCCGGATGTTTAGTGAAGAGTCATGTGACGTTTCCGCGGAAACGTTTTTGCTATGAGCCAATCAGCACCTGACAGATTTGATGTTGGGGTTTGGTGCGGATCTAGGTATGCTTCATACATAGACAATGTCCGAGCAAAGATTTGCGTAAAGCTCAGCACGCTTGAGTGAGGTAAAGAATGAACCATAGTGAATTGAAAGCGAAAGCTCTTTCCAATCCGGACGTTAAGGCTGCTTATGATGAACTGGCGCCAGAATTTGCGCTTCTTCGGCAGATGCTCAAGGCACGGCAGGCGTGCCGGCCTTAGTCAAACCGACGTTGCAAAAATATGCACATGCGGTTGGGTATGAACTGCAAATCAAATTGGTACGTCCGTGAAAGCATCTGCACAGTACAGACGAGTCTATAAGCTCAGGCCTGTCATCAGCGCTCCGTAAAGCGCCCATTGAGGTTCCAGGATGCTCATCCTTGATGTGATCCTGCTGGCTGTGGTGCTGGCATTGGCGGCTTGGCGGATGTTGGCACCAGCATGGCAATCGCGACTACGCATTGCCGTCATCGGTTTCGCTCTTCTGCTCGCTGCCGCTCAATGGACGCTGTATGGCTATACCTGGCAGAACCTGCCCGCTTATCTTCTGCTTGCTCTGAGCGCTCTGCCACCGATGCGAACTGGTAGCGCACTGCACTGGATCGGTCGCATTGGCTTTGCCGGAATCGCCGCCATGTGTGTTGGCGTCTGGATACTTCCTGCCGTCCCGACACTGCCGCAACCCGACGGCCGCTACGCTCTCGGAACGCAGATCTTTCGCTGGACTGACGCCTCACGGGACGAGCCCCACACAGAGGACACGACCGATCACCGCAGCGTGATCGCCCAGGTCTGGTATCCGACCGACAGCCGTGAACCTTCAGGCGACGTCGCCCGGCTGGCCTATATCGACGGAATCGGCAGCTTGCCGAGTACTGTCAGCGTGATGCCCAGCTTCCTGATGCGCCGCTATGACCAAATCGACACTCACGCCGAGCCGATGGCGCCACTTGCCCCCAGCAACCAGTCGTGGCCGGTGGTGATCTTCTCGCCTGGCTATGGCGCGCCTCGCGCGGTGTATACAGGTCTCGTCACCCAGCTTGCCAGTCGCGGCTTCGTCGTCTTCCTGCTGGACCACCCGTTTGAATCAGCTGTGACTGCGCTTCCTGACGGTCAGGTGGTTGGCACCCAGGAAATCGTACTGCCAGGCGAGCAGGACCTCATTCCTTACATGGTGCGCGAACAGACCGTCAGGACCGCCGATGTACGTTTCGTCATCGATCAACTCGCGCATCCGGAAGCATTATCTCCGTCACTGCAAAGCGAGCGTATCGATGGCTTGAGGGTTGCCGTGATTGGGCACTCGTTCGGAGGAGCGGCTGCGATCTCTGCGTTAAGCGAGGACCCACGTGTCGTGGCCGCCGCCAATATAGATGGCACACCCTACGGAGATCTGCCTGATCGCCAGCTAGCCGGGCCATTGCTGCTGGTGCAGAGCGATTATGCCGAGACGCGCCACAGCGACCTCTTCTTGAACGGCAACGGCAATTTGCTTGGGTGCGCAACTGCGGAGAGTTTCCGCTTCGAGATCACGCGCGCCAACCACTACAGCTTTACCGACGCGCCCTTCTTCTTTGCGCCTCCCGGTCGCTGGCTGCTGGCGCAGGTGATCGGCGGTGAGCGCGGGCCTGCAGAGACTCAGAAGGCAACGGCTGACATTCTGACAGCGTTCCTGATCGGCCCGCTCACGGGTGCAGCCTCCGACCTGGCAGCGATGGCCGCCAGCTACCCAGGTGTTGTGGGTGGCGCTGTGGAGCGCAAAACCGACTGCCAGGATTAATATTCAGCATGATTTTGTTGATCAAGAATCAGAGGCAGCTCCAACTACCCGAATGATTGACCAACGCAACACCCTCACACCAAAGGATAACCTCAATGCAAAAAGTCGCCATCGTGACCGGCACATCCACTGGCCTTGGAATCAGCATAGCGCTGCAGCTCGCTGCGAAGGGCATCAAGGTCTACGCCACCATGAGAAATCTGGACAAACAGTCGGCTCTCCTGGAAGCGGCAAAGAATGCCAACGTCCACATTGAGGTGCGGCAACTCGATGTGCAGGACACCGCCAGCGTCGAGCGCTGTGTAGCCGAGATCGTTCAACACGAGGGGTGCATCGATATTCTCGTCAACAATGCTGGCGCCGGATTTGTCCGAACGACGGAACAGGCCACCGAGGAAGAAATTCAGTGGGTGATGGATGTGAATTTCATGGGCATTGTGCGCTGCACAAAAGCAGTTCTGCCTCACATGCGCCAGCGAAGAAGCGGGCACATTCTCAACATCTCCTCAGTCGGCGGATTGGTGGGGCAACCCTTCAATGAAATCTATTGCGCTGCGAAGTTTGCAGTCGAGGGTTACACCGAATCGCTCGCCTGTTACGTGCAACCCTCTTTCAACATCAAGTTCACGTCCGTCGAGCCGGGAGGAATCACCTCCGAGTTCGCGACCAACGCGTTCAAGCAGTTCAACAGCACCGGCGGCATGAAGGACGATGAGTATCGACCGATTCTCGAAAAGTATATTGGTGGCGCAGCAGCCCGTCGCGCGCAAGGCATCTACCAGACTTCCGATGAAGTCGCGCAAGTGGTGGTGGCCTGCATCGAGAACCCGGAGCCGCCTGTTCGCATCCGCACGTCGGAATGGTCGAACAAGTTCTGCGATCTGAAAACCAGGAGCGATCCCACAGGAAAGTTGCTTCAGGAGAGTGTGATCAAGACGTTCCTGTAGAATGAGAAAGCCGGATAGAGTCTCAATAGGGAAAGCAGTTTAGAAACCATGACAATCAAACTTTCATATACCTTTTCTCTGTCACTGCTCACGCTCCTGTGTGCTCACACAACACGCGCCGCCGACTCGTCTATTGTCGAGTTCGAATCGTTAGCGGGCTATGAATCTGAGCAGGTTCCAGCCGACGGCTTCTTTGATGAGAAGTATTCAGTTTTTTCGAGCCGATTCAAAACAACCTATACCGTGGGTGTCTCGTCAAGTTCATCCAGGCAAGGCGTGCGTCTGTACCATCAACAGGCTCTTGCATCTATTCCGCTCATTCACAACTACGAATTGATCTTCGAATCAGAGCGACCATTGGGGTTCATTTTCAAAAAGCCGGATGGGTATCTCATCGAGTACATGAGAGACGTGGGTCAATTGACTGGCGTTTTCATTTCAGTAGAAATTCAAGGTGATGAGTATTTGCAAGCTGTGCATGAAGCCTTGGATATTCTGTCGCGATTTTCGTTGGCAAGATAAATAAGTGCCTTACTTCGCATCAGAACTTTCTCACGCTATCACTGAACATGCCGTTGGCTTCGACAAATTCGTTGTAAGCCGTGATGGCTTTGGAATTGTCGCGCAGCCACTGTGCGCGCTGATCGGTTCGTATTTTTTCTACGAATGCCCTCTCACGCGAAGCAGCGAGATTGATATTCAGCCTGCTTGGATCGTTGCCATGACTCATGAGAATACTCCAGTTGCTGGATACACATAGGTTATGCTCATATTCGCTTATGAGCAATTTTCAAGCTTACGGAAGTTTTCAATGTTCTGTCGATTTCATTTCCCCTTATCCGATTACTGGGTACTACCACAATCGACCTTGAGGACAAGTAGAAGGACAATGAGCTCAGCGGGTGGCTGGGCATGGGCCTTCAGCAGCCTGAAAATATACTGAGTGAACAGGATTGGCAGATGGCACACTTTCCAGAAGCGGACAAAAGCCGCGCATAAATCGGAAGAGGAAATTCATGAGCAGGATATTCGTCAACATCGGCCTCAGCCTTGACGGCTACATGGCACCGGAAGGCATGGCGCTGGAGCATTGGAGCAA
>MGYS01000090.1:104799-112198 GCA_001802565.1 Gammaproteobacteria bacterium RIFCSPLOWO2_02_FULL_57_10
GCGAGCATCATGGGCAAGCGCATGTTCGAGCAGGGCGAGATCTCGTGGCCCGAGGAGGCGCCGTTCCACACGCCAGTGTTCGTGCTGACGCATGAGAAGCGCGAACCCTGGGTGCGTCCGGGCGGAACAACATTCCATTTCGTCAACGATGGCCCGGAGAGTGCTCTTGAGCAGGCCAGAGACGCCGCAGGCAAACGCGACATTCGCATCTCGGGCGGCGCAAATGTGATCCAGCAGTATCTGAATCTGGGTGTGATCGATGAACTGGAGATCGCGCTGGCGCCGGTGATGTTCGGCAGTGGCAGGCGTCTGTTCGAGAATCTGCATGAGCCACTGTCGAAATTTCGCATCGACAAGGTGGTGGATGGTTCAGCGGCGACGCATTTGCGGTATGTGCGGGAATAATGGCTGCGCAAATGCCAGAGTCACGCACAGCTCTCATCGGCCTGATCGATCCCAAGACTCCCACCAACGTCGGCGCCATCATGCGCGCCGCCGGATGCTATCAGGCGAATGGCATACGCTACACCGGCGAGCGCTTCGGTTACGCATCGAAGTATCACACGGATACCAACAACGTGACTGGCACGATGCCACTGCTTCATGTGGACGACATGTTGGCCGGATTGCCTGACGGCATGAAAGTGATCTGTGTCGAACTGGCAGAAGGTGCCACGTCTCTTCCCGAGTTTTTACACCCTGATCACGCGATCTATCTCTTCGGGCCTGAAGACGGTTCCATTCCTCAACACATCATCGATGCAGCAGACAGCGTGGTGTACATCCCGACGATCGGCTGCATGAATCTGGCCGCGACGGTGAATGTGGTGCTGTACGATCGGCTCTCCAAATCGCTCACGCCTTTCGATGGCGAGGAGCGCATCAGAAGTAGTCGAGATATCAACAATCGCTTGAAAGTGAAGAGGCTAGAATAGGTCGCTGTCTGCGCACGTGAGATAGAGATTGTTCTGTATCCAGTCACAGTCCAGAGACTGATCGTAGGCATGCATTGCCAGATTGATCTGTTGCGCATCTGTATGATCACGCCATCCACTTTCCACCAGGGAGCGCGCCACTCGCTCATCCCCCTGCAGCCAGATGGCAATCTCGGGTAGATCATTTTCGATGGCCACACCGACGATTGCGCTTTCCAACATATGAAGCTCCGCTGCGTCCAGACCATCCCACACCAGATCACACACCCACAGCACATCATCAATCGGCCGCACGATTGCCCAGCCGACCAGAGCGCCATCCTCACGCGTACAACCGAGAAAGCGATAGTCGATCACATCGGGACGTTCGAGAAAGCGCCAGGACAGCCACGACCAATCCCGAGGTGAACTCAGAGCATATCTGCCTTTCGCTCGCAGCCAGAGATCGTTCATGGCTTGCACGGACGGACAGTCTGTCGATATGCGGGTCGAGCTGCCGAGAGGTTCGCACGATGATCCCTCGCAATCTTCAACCTGTAGTCTGTACATCGTCACTGGTTTCCCGCTTTCCGACAAGGGATCACGTGTATTGTGCAGTTCCACGAGAGTGCGATTCGGAAATCCAAACAGCAATTTGATGTCATTGCGATCGGAGTAGGTGCGATGGAATGTCGTGAAGGTTCTGTACATGACTTTATGACGAATGATCTCCGGCGTCCTGCGTGCGAAAACGTCTCCCACCTGTGACACCGGCAAGGACATACCAGAGCCGCACCACTTCGTGCGGAAAGCCGCCATCTGTGCGTGCACCTTGTTGTCAGCACCGACCGCGAGCACGGCAATCACGTCGCTCTCGTGCATGAACTTCCAGCGCCAGTAATCTTCGTCGCGTTCGAGTTGAAAAACTTCGTTGAAGGTTTGCATGATGGATTCCTCGTCCCCAGGACGATAAGTGCGGTATGTGAGCGGCAGGACGACAAGAGTGGAGCTCTGCGCAGAGACCACTGAGAATCGCGTGCGGGTTCTGTCAGGCATTGCGGACCGTTTCCGATACTTCCGAGCGTGCTGGCGGCAGTGACAGCACCTCCGAGGTTGGCGTCCACTCCCGATCGCTGTCGAGAAGGCATACACGGGCAAACTGATCGCAGATATCCAGCCAGTCGCAGAAGCCATCGATGGAATGCAGGAAGCGTTCCGGTTGAAATATGAAGGAGGCGATAGCAATGGTATAGAGTCTGCATTCGCTGCAGTTCACATTCGGCATGCAGCATTTGGCATCGCTGGGCTTGAGATCGACGCGATAGCCCTGGTGCCAATCGAAATTGCGACCATTGCAGTTGGTGGCGACACCCGTTACGGAGTCCAGTTGATAGAGTGGATCGGGGTCGGTCAGCGCGTCATTGAACGCCCGCGTCTGCAGCACTGCGCGTGGATGCTTCAGAATCATCTCATTCACCGTGTCCCGTGCACGCAGCAACGACTCGCGACCGAACAGCATGTTTCTTTCCTGCGAACTGATGCGAAAGTACGTGTCGTCATTCCCCGCGCCTGCCGCAAGCTTGTCGAGATAGCTTTGCGTTGGCGAAAAATAGTTGAACATGATGCGGTGACCGTAATCATCCATCACTCTGACGACACCCGGCACCTGTGAGAGATTGCCTGGATTTATGGTGAAGACGAAACGTACGCGCGGATCATTGGCGAAGTTGCGAATGGACTTCCAGAAAACATTGCCCCCGCGAAAGTGCTTCGTGGTGTTCTCGTCTCCCCACACGGATATCTGGATCGAGTAGGGAATGTCCGGACGAATCCGAATCGTGCCATTGGTGTGAATAGAGCCACGGGGAATATGCTGTGCCGCTCGCATGAGTCTGTCCTGCGCGAGGGCCGGTTCAGCTCCCGCAAAGAATGCGAAGCTGACACCTGCGGCCGCCTGTTGCTGAAAGAAGATGTCCCAGGTGTCCGTATCACTGACTTCGGTGGCCTGCTTGTAATCGTCACCTTCGAAGTAGAAACAACCTTCGCAGAAGAGATTGCAACGCGAAGTCAGATCGTAGTTGTTGGACTTTCGCAACACCTTGCGGATGAGTCGCGCGCGCTGGTAGCGTGGAATCAGGTCGGGTCGCTCGGCGAGATAATCATTGATCTGGCGATTGGTGTTCGCCATGGAAGACATCGGATTACTGATCATTGTTCTGCTTTCGTTAGCTCTGTGATGGCGAAATGTGCTGCCATCATAGAAGCTGCATCGAACTAACAGAAATGGTAAGAATTCATCAGCAGAATGAAAATTCTTCACTTGTCAGTGTGTCGCGAGCAGGCCTCGCTCCCACAGGGCTGCTTCTACTGCTCTTCTGGGGTACTATCGGGAGGACGCGCACATTTGAGCGCAACATTCACCCCCCTAGATGAGAGAGATGCAGTGAACAGCAAACCGAATATCGTGATTTCTTCGACCGACGCAGATCGACTTGATGCATTGCTGGAGTCCTTGCCGGACAGTGCCTTCACGGGCAAGGCGGCACTGGAATCCGAGCTGGCAAGGGCGGAAATCGTGGAGCCACAGGATATTCCGCCAACGGTTGTAACCATGAATTCGACCGTCAAGTTCAAGGTAGAGTCCTCCTCTGAAGAGTTTTCCATGACGCTGGTTTATCCGAAGAACATGGACTCCAGCGGCACGAAGATTTCTGTTTTTGCCCCCGTGGGCAGTGCGCTGCTGGGCCTGTCCCAGGGCGACATGATCGAGTGGCCGAAGCCCGGCGGTGGATTGTTGAGCGTTCGCATCGAAGACATCCTGTATCAGCCCGAGCGCGCGGGCGATTTCCATCGCTGATCCTGTAGCCCGCGAATGCCTCTGAACCTGTGGGAGCTTGCCCTGCAAGCGATCGCGAGCAGGGCCCGCTCCCACAAATTCAGATTCAGATTCGGCTGCAATCCACAAATTCAGCAACCTTCGCGGTGAGCTCGGCATGGCGGTCCGTCACCGCCTTGTGCGCCGCCGCCTCGCTCGCGTTCCAGAGGCGCCAGTCGTCCCGCCATTTCGTTTCGGCACTGCCATGTGCGTTCAGAAGATTGTGCGCCGCTACACATTGCTCAAACCTGGGTAACTCATGCAAACGCTCGAGAATGGGCGGAACGGCATCGGCCCCCAGACTTGAGAGGTACGTCAGGTCTATCTCCTGCCCGTCCTCGATCGCTCTCTCCAGATTCACGCGCGCCACCACTGCCACAGGATTTGCAGTCCCCAACAGGATGATCGCGGCGATGCCTGACACCACCAGGCCGGATGCAAAACCGTTGCTGCGACCTCTGAGCACCGTTGCAGAAAACGACACCAGATTGCACGCCAGCCACACCATGAAAGCCACGGCGGTAACGCGTGACATCGTCAGCCCGAACGCGTCGGTGTAAAGGCCGAGACGCTGCGCGGCAGACGCCAGAATCAGCAACACGCACGCCACCAGCACCAACGCCAGCGGACGGAAGATACGTTGATTGCACTGCGCGGCGGAGATCAGCAGCAACACGGCGAGTGTCAGCACCGACACAGAAAGCAACTCGAAGAATCCGCGGCGTGCGTAGCCTGCGACTGTCAATCCGCTCGTGCGTTCGATCATCTCGCTGCCACCGAACAGATAGCTCGCCTGAAGAATCACGAACACCAGAAACAGCGCGACGAGCGAGCCCATGATGACGCCGGTTTCTTCGTCGCCCAGTGCTTTTCTTGTCAGGAAGTTATCGCGAGCAGGGCTCGCTCCCACAGATTCGCTCTCACCCGCATCTTGCCGAAACGTGCACGTCAGCAATCCTGTTGCGATCCAGCTGATCACCAGCACCACGAGAATGTGTTTTGGCGTGTCCAGCGACAGCCAATCGCCGAAACTGGAGGCGTAGCGCTCGAACGTCGAGTCTGCCGAAGAGAACAGGCCTACAAACACCAGCAGCAGTGGCGTCACCATCAACAGCCCGCGCACGATGCCGACGGTTCGTGCGCTCATGGACGCATCACGCAGCGGCACCTTGCCCAGCAGCGGGATAATGCCGAGCAACACCTGCACCGGCATCTGGAAGCCCGTGCGGAAATAGTCGACGACTCTTGCGGCAAACCACTGCGTGCCCTTCGCCTGCAGCAACACCGATGTCGAGCAGAGAATCAGCACAATCAGCGTGAGTCCGATCAGATCGTCTGCGGCACGGAAGACCATTATCAGCGTCGCGGCGAATGCTGTGCCGGACCACAGAACTAGTGTTTTGCGCCACTCGGGATCGGCATGGCGGTTCAACAGGAAGGTGATCGCACCAAGAAGCGCTACCCAGATGCTGAGTTGGGGGCCGAACGGCCCGATGTCCATGAACAGAATGTCTCCGGCAACGCCGAGCGCGAGCGCTGCCAGAAGAGTGTGTGTCGATGCATTGTCGCGGGCATTGCTGGTCATTGTTGCAGTCATGCTCATCTCTTACTCCTGTCAGTGTTCAACAGAAACACTTTCCTTGATGTTGTTGAAAGTACTTTGTATCGCAAAGTTGAAACTCAAAAAAAAGCCGAGATGTACTCGTGCTCAGATCTTTTTCATCGCCTTGATCAGGGCTTCCATGTGCGCGATGTATTTCTGCAGCGCCACACGTCCCGCGTCGGTCAGCCGATACTCGGTGCGCGGTACACGGCCATCGAAACTCTTGTTGCATACGATGTAGCCTGCATCCTCGAGCTTGCGAGCGTGAGCACTGAGGTTGCCGTCGGAGATCGCCAGCAGCGCCTTCAGATCGTTGAACGTGAGCATGGCGTTCACCGCCAATGCGCTGACCAACGCCAGTCGTGTACGTTCATGAATCAGGCGATCCAGCTCAGCGGCTGACTCTGCCTGCTTGCGCTTCTTTGTCAGCGGCTCTGCCGCCACGTCTGCTTTGACTGTCTTCACGATGTCCGCCTTTCTGGAACGGGAACTAACCGCCATGATGCCTCCAGATGAGAATGCCGAATGTGATGTGCAATCCGCTCATGCCCAGCGCCAACATGAGATCACCGGACACCGGGGTCAATAACGTCAACGCGCCAAACACCATGAACAGCGCGCCCATGACCGGAATGATGCGAACGGACCAGGCACCTGCCGTGATCACAGCTGCCCCGTACAGGCTGAGCCAGATACCTGGCAGCAGTGCGACATGGTCGGACAGGAAGAACGACAGCGTGACTAGCCCTCCCGCCGCCATCGCCGGCAGGAAAGCGAGAAACAGCTTCCTGCCACTGGGTGACATCAGCGACCCGCCCTGCTTCACCGCTTTCCAGGCCGTTAGTGCTAACGCAAGACCACTGGCCAGCACCAGCTCCAGCATCCAGATGACAAGCCAGCCCGCTGCGTCAGCCTGCCGGGACGCGAGCCACGCGGCGGGCAACGCCGACAGCCCCGCCAGGACATAGCCCAACCCCGACACACCGGTAAAGGAGGTACTGCTTTCCATCGTGGCACGAATGAAGCGCAGGTTGTCCTCTGCATGTTGATGCAGGGCTGTGGGTTCGGACCTGTGTCTGGGTTGATTGCTCATGGCGGAGAAGATTGCCTGCCGGGAGATATCGTGTCAAGTACTTTGCAATACAAAGTTAGTGCAAAAGCTGATACAGGCCAGAATGCGGGAATGGACTTCGCCTCAACCGCCTCTTATTCTGTTGAGCGTCAGAGAAGACGTGACTCAATCCGCCCAGACAGGAGAATCCCATGCACCAGCCTCATCGCCAGTTCCGTAAAACCGCCTCTGCGCTGACCGGCACCCTGCTGCTGGCAGGCGCGGCCCTGTTCCAGACCGCCCAGGCCCAGACCGACTACAGCACCGTCGAGATCATCCCCCATGAAGTGCGCGGCACCGTGCACTACCTGCAAGGCGCGGGGGGCAACATCGGTTTGTCGATCGGCGAAGATGGTGTGGTCATGATCGACGACCAGTTCGCTCCATTGACCGAAAAGATTCTCGCGGCCATCGAAGGATTGAGCGATGGCGAAATCCGTTTCCTCATCAACACGCACATGCATGGCGATCATACCGGCGGCAATGAGAACCTCGGCCGCATGGGTATCGTCATTCTCGCTCGCGATCAAGTGCGCGTGCGCATGGCGGAGACTCAGCCCGATGTCGCGCTGCCCGTGTTGACGTATTCCGAAGACATCACGCTGTACCTGAACGGCGAGGAAGTGATCTCCATCTCCGTGCCACCTGCGCACACCGATGGTGACAGTTACATTTATTTCACTGAGTCCGACGTGCTGCACATGGGAGACGTGTACCGCACCACCGGCTATCCATTCATCGATCTCGCCAATGGCGGAAGCCTGGACGGCACCATCTCGGCACTGGGTCTGGCGATTGGCATGGCGGGCCCGGACACGATCATCATTCCAGGCCACGGTGGTCTGTCCACGCGCGAAGACGTGATGGCATTCCGCGACATGATCATCGACATCAAG
>MGYS01000090.1:112219-153670 GCA_001802565.1 Gammaproteobacteria bacterium RIFCSPLOWO2_02_FULL_57_10
CGGCATGACGTTCGAGCAGGTCACGGCGGCGGCACCGACTGCGAGTTACGATGCGCAATGGGGCGACCCAGCGCGTTTTCTGCAGGCGGTATATACCGAACTGGGCGGCCAATGATCCGCTGACAACTGTCTTCGCGATGAGCGACGGAGTTCATCGTACGAACTGTGTCCCATCGCGCAGATCAACTCTGTATACTGCGGCATCATTTAGCGATGCCGCAGTCCCTCTCTATCGAGCTTTCCGAAAAAGACTGAAGCATCAATAACCGGCTGCCGTACACCAATAATACTCATGACAGAGCAAGCCAAGATGCCTGACCTTCTCGAACTTTTCACCGATTACCGATGGTCACTTGACGCCAGCAATCAGTTCACCGCAATCAAGAATCTGACTGACTCACCCAATCCATACTTCAATGCCGAAAAATGCCTCGGCAAGAATATCCTGGAGATCGGCTTCGATACCGATATCAGCCGCGGGTGGGAGCGCCAGCGAGACCTGATCATGGCACGTCAGCCCTTCGCGGATCTCATCCTTGGCTGGTGGGGCGATGGCAATTCAGAAGACAACTACTCAGAGTACTACGTGAGCCTCAGCGGCATGCCGCGATTCGATGACGAGAATCGCTTCATCGGCTACGACGGAGTCGCGCGGGATATCACTGTGCAACAGCGCGAACACATGAGTCTGCTGCGCTTTCGCGAAGCGTTGGACAAGTCCGGAGACTCGATCTATCTCACCGACTGCACGACAATGAAATTTCTCGATGTGAATACCACCGCTTCTGAAAAGATGGGCTATTCCCGGGCCGAGCTGCTGACCATGGGGCCCGCTGATCTCTGGCTGGCAGACCGCGCCACTGTCGAAAAAAATCTGCGTGCCGTCATCGACGCCGGAGGGGAAGGCATCCGCTCGGAATCCAGGGCCGTCTCGAAAACAGGCCGGCAATCTTTCGCGGAAGTGCACCGACGCGCCGTGAAGATGGGAGATCGTTGGGTCGTCGTCAGCATTGCGCGTGACGTGACGCTGCGCAAGAGAGCCGAAGAAGCAGCGTTACGACTCGGGCGCATGTATGCGGCACTGAGTGCCACTGAAGAGGCCATCCTGCGCACACGCACGCCGAGCGCACTCTTCCAGCGTGTCTGCGAAGCGGCGGTAGATGGCGGCAAGTTTCTGACGACAGCCGTCCTGATGATCAGTCCGGATTCCCAGGAACTGCACGTCGTCGCCGGGAGCGGTCACGGCCTGGAGACGCTGCGCACCACAGACATCTCCATCGACTCCACGCAGCCCTCGGGCAGGGGTTTGGTGGGCACCGCGTGCCGCACCGGCAAATCACGAATCAGCAACGACTACTGCGCAGACCCCAGCACAGCGCCGTGGCATGCGCTCGCGAAACAGATCGGTATCGCTTCCGCAACCGCGGTGCCGGTAAAGCGTGCAGACAAGTGCATCGGGACAATCCTGTTCTACTCGAACGAGAAGTTTGCCTTCGATGAAGAAATTGTCGCACTGCTCGAACGCATGGCCGAGAGCATGGTCTACGCCCTCGACATGTTCGATCTCGAAGCCGAGAAGTTACGCAGTCGCGATCGCATTCAGTATCTCGCAACGCACGACGTCCTGACCGATCTGCCCAACCGCGCAATGTTCCAGGAACTGCTGCGCCAGACCATCGAGAATGGCAAACGCTACGATCGCAAATTCGCCGTCCTTTTCATCGACCTCGACCGCTTCAAGTTGATCAACGACTCCCTGGGACACGAGGCCGGTGACACTCTGCTGAAAGAAATGTCGGTGCGTTTCAGAAATTGTCTGCGTGGCAGCGACGTCGTTGCCCGACTCGGTGGCGATGAATTCGTGGTATTGCTCAACGAGGTGAGCACTCAGCGCCAGGTGGCTTCGACAGCGAAGAAGTTGCTGGCCGCCGCCATCAAGTCTTTCAACATCCTCGGCCAGGAGTTCAGAGTCACCGCCAGCATCGGCATCGCATTCTTCCCACAGGATGCCAGTGATGAGCAGACCTTGATGAAGAATGCCGACATGGCGATGTATCTGGCCAAGGAGGAAGGCAAGAACAACTTCCAGTTCTACTCCGGCGACGTGCGGACGCACTCGATGGAGCGGATGACACTGGAGACGCAGTTGCGCAGCGCGATCGAGAATAATGAACTGTCGCTGCACTATCAGCCCAAGCTGGATTCCCGGAGCGGTCGGATCAACGGCGTCGAAGCACTGCTGCGCTGGAACAGCAAGGAGCTCGGGAGTGTGTCACCTCTGCAGTTGCTTCCCATCGCGGAGGAGACAGGCCTGATCATCCCGATTGGTCGCTGGGTGCTGCAGACTGCCTGCGAACAGAATGTGGCGTGGCTGCGCGAAGGGTTACCCCCTATCTGCGTCTCGGTCAACCTGTCCATGCGGCAGTTCGAGGATCGGGACCTGCTGACCGACATCGCCGGCGTTCTGCAATCCACAGGCATGGCACCGGAACTGTTGGAGCTGGAATTGACGGAAAGCATGGTGATGCGCGATATCGATCGTGCCGTCACCCTGCTCAAAGCCATCAAGGACATGGGCGTGCGACTCGCCATCGATGACTTCGGCACGGGTTACTGTTCGCTGGCACAGATCAAACGTTTCCCGATCGATGTTCTGAAGGTGGATCGCTCATTCATCCGCGAGATATCCCTTGACTCAGGTGACACGGAAATCACGGCTGCAGTCATCGCGATGGGCAAGACGCTGAGCCTGACAGTGGTTGCAGAGGGCGTGGAAACCTCGGAACAGGAGCAATACCTGCGGGATCACCATTGTGACGAAATGCAGGGCTATCACTTCAGCAAACCCGTGGTGGCAGCCGAACTCGCAGGGTTGCTGCGCAGCAACAACGACTCACTCAATCCTCTCTAGAAGGACACGACAGGCGCTAGAACGACACAACGCTCTGAAGATAGAAATAGCGCGTGACTGCAGGAGTATCCGCCCCTGGTAGACGACGCGCAAAACCGGAAGCGGCATACAGTGCGATGCCGCTCTCGACTGTCAGATTCCCCGGCACCGCATCCCATTGCACACGCGTCTCCAATTGCTGGCCAAGCCCGCGCCCGGAGCTCCCACTGCTGTCGCGCAATCCTGTGCCGACCCACTGATCTCTCGACTCCGCGAGACGAAACTCACGATGCGCCATCATCAGTCGCACGCCTGTCATTGGCGTGGCGGTGATGCGATAGCCGAGTGACACAAGGTTCGAGCGCGAGAACGGTCCGTAGGTGCTGGTGGGTCCGAAGTCGAAACGACGATCACCATAGAGCGTGTCGAAACGACCGTTGTCACCATCGGTTGGATCTTCATCGCCCGAGGCGTGATCGAGCTGCAGCTGCAATCTGGGCCTCCAGGCACTGTCGAAGGTGTAACCCACTTCGGCGTGGAAGAATCCGGCTCGATGATCGAGCTCGCGCACATCCGTGACCGCCGCTGTCGCGTGTGAGGTGCCACGCTGTGCGACGGCTTCCAATTCGAAATCGAACTGTTGCGAGGCAGCGGGCCGGAACAGACGTGTGCCGAATGTGTCGAGCCTGCGGTTGGTTCCCGGTTGGTCGCGCGTATCTCTTTCATTGAGACGCAGATAGTAGAAGTCGCCACGCAGCCACTCTGTCAGAGCGGGCAACTCCGCGAATATCCCCCACAGCCTCTGGGTCTCACTCTCGCGATCACGCTCTGTGCGATTGTCCAGCAGGCTCGGGAGATCCCCAGGCAGATTCCGCATAGGCAGCACATAGAACGCTTGCAGACGTTTGCCATCGGCGAGCCGGAAGTCCGAAGTCAAACCAGTGAAACTGACCGGGGCGCTGCTGTAGCCACTACGTGACATCAGGCGCCTGCTGGCAATGTCCACACTCTGTCTGCCCAGCTTCATGTCGAGTGTACTGCCCGGCTCTACAAGATCGTTGCTGCGCACACTCACATACAACTGCTGTAGTGCCGCCGTGTTGACGATGCCATTGCTCAAGGAACTACCCGAGTCTGCCAGTGCCTGCCGCACATCCAGCACTTCCAGTCCCAGCGCTGCATTCTCCCTGCGAAACTCGGCCGTCATGATGGTGCGCGACAACAACACCTGATCGCTGCTGCCCTGCCGCCCGGCACGGAACTGGCCGTCGAGACTTTCCGCCCGCAGCAGATGGTTGAATTGAATGCGGGTCTGGTCCGTAGAGTCGATGAGCCGCCAGGGTTGTGCCGTCTGGGCGTGGATACTACTGGAGACCAATGTGGTAAAAATCACTGTAGTAAAAGCCATTGTCGTAAAGGGCAGCAGGTATTTGCGTGGCATGAGTGATCTCTGATGGGAAGTAGAGTTGGCGAAGATCGCAAGTCTAGATCACCGGGGCGCTTCTCACAATTAACGGTTTATGACAAACAACAATAACGGACCTATCCCATGACACTCCTTCTGAAACTTCCTCTTGATTACATGAGACCTGCGGCGTTGCTGACTGCAATTTCACTGACCTCCGCTTCTCACGTCACTGTCGCGCAATCACCGGATGGCGTGCAACTGCAGACACTCCCCGGCGAACTGGTCGTTGAGCCGCCCACGCTGGAAAATCTCGGCTTCGAATGGTTCATCCGCGGCGACGCCAATCGCAACGCCTCAGTGGCCGTGTCGTATCGCAGGGCAGGCAGCAGCGAATGGAGCGAAGGTCTGCCCTTGATGCGCATCGGTGACGAGCGCGTGTATGCCGGAACCCAGTTCGATGTGGAACTGCCACCGATGTTCGCGGGCAGTATCATGGATCTCGAACCTGACACGGAGTACGAAGCGCGTTTCGTGATGAGCGACCCCGATGGCGTCACCGGTGTCGCTGAACAGACTGTACGAGTGCGCACTCGCCCCGAGCCGATGCCATATGAAGGCGGTAGAGTCTTTCACGTCTATCCGCACGACCACGTCGGTGAACGAATCGAGCCGGCGTTTGAAGGACTGCTGTGCGCCTACAACTTTTCCTGCTCCGGCACCGACTGGGCCACGGCAGGCCGACCAAGGGTGCGCGCGGGTGACACGATTCTCGTGCACGCGGGCCTGTATCAATACAACCGTTACGAATACACCACCAGCGATGTCAATCGCACCATTCCTCTCGACGGCACCTACTATCTGACAGCTGATGGCACAGAAGAGCAGCCGATTGCCATCAAGGCAGCGGGCGATGGCGAAGTGATCTTCGATGGCGCTGGCAACTACGCGCTGTTCAATGTGCAGGCCGCCGATTACAACTACTTCGAAGGCATCACGTTCAGAAATGCGGAGATCGCGATTCTTGCGGGCACGCAATTCATCGTCGGCTCGAAGGGACTGACCGTCAAGAATTCGCGCTTCGAGGATGTCGGGGCGGGCGTGTTCAGCAACTACTCCGGCTCCAGTAATTTCTATATCGCAGACAACTGGTTCTATGGTCGCAACGATCCACAGCGCATGATCGGCTGGGCTGATCCGCACCTGTGGAGTCAGTTCAACGGCGTCGATGACCAGATCCATCCGCCCGCGATGGCTTCCTATGTTGCCGTGAAAGTGTATGGACCGGGACACGTCGTAGCGTACAACTACATCGCGGATTTTCATGACGGCATCAACGTCGAGACCTATGGCAATCCCGATGGCACTGTCGCGTCCGGCTCGGGCATCTACGGCCCGAAATATCCGCCGCGCGAGTATTGGGATCGCCGTCCTGTCGCCATCGATTTCTACAACAACTACATCACCAACAGCCACGACAATCCGATCGAGATCGATGGCAGCATGCACAACGTGCGCGTGATGCGAAACATGCTGATCAACCATCCCTCGCACGCATTCTGCAATCAACCCGCTCTGGGAGGACCGATCTACTGGATTCGCAACATTGCCTACAATCTGCCGGGTGGATCTTCGCGATTGACTATTGGGTCAACTGGCGCCGTGTTCTACAACAACACGGTGTTCTCGGAGACAGAAGGCACGCTGCAGAACACGCACTGGCGCAACAATCTGTTCCTCGGCCAGAACGCGACGCCGGTGTTGTTCGACATCACCAGCTACACGAACTACTCGTCGTCTGATTACAACGGCTTCTTTGCCACGGAATCATCGACTGCGCCGTTTGCGTGGAATTCGCCACCACTGGATGTGATGGCCGACTATCCTGGCCCGGGCAAGACACCACAACTGGAAGAGCGCGCGTTTGGTTCGCTGGCGGAATACTCACAGGCGACCGGCCAGGATCGCAACAGCATCATGGTGGACTACGGCGTGTTCAGGAATGTGCCGATGCTGGATGCGACAGATGTCGCGAATCTGCAGAACGTGTACGAGGCTGATGATTTCGACTTCAGTCTGGTGCCAGGCTCAGCTCCGGTGGACAAAGGCGCGCATCTGCCGAATGTCAGCGATGGCTTCAGCGGCGAGGCGCCGGATCTTGGGGCGCTGGAGGTGGGAGCAGAGATGCCGCACTACGGGCCGAGGAGTTGACGTCCCACTTCACCCTGTGGGAGCGGGCCCTGCCCGCGATGGAACTTGCACCAAATCAATCGCGGGCAAGGCCCGCTCCCACAGAATCTGTTTCTATTGCGACAGTTGAATGCGCTCCACTTCACCCATCTGCGAGTAGGCCGAGGTGATGACTCTATCTCCCACCGCAAGACCCTCGCGCACTTCCACAAAGCGGTTGTTACGCCGCCCTGTGACGATGTCGCGACGCACGGCGTAATTGCCCTCCGCATCCACGACAAACACCCAGTTGCCGCCAGTGTCCTGAATGAAGCCACCGAGTGGCAGCAGCAGCGACTCAACAGGATTCCCCAGCGTCAGATCAAGCTGCAGTGTCTGTCCACGACGAATGTTGCCTGGCGTGCCACCTTCGAATATGAGATCCACGGTGAAAGTGCCTTCCGTGATTTCGGGATACACCTTCAACACACTGCCCTGAAACTGCTGGCCCACCAGCGTGAAGCGTGCCGATTGGCCGGGCGCGACACGGGTCACGTAGTACTCGTCCACTTGCGCGACGATCTTGTACTCGTCGATCACATCGATCTGACCGAGGCGCTGGCCACGAATCTTGTTCTCACCTATCTCGACAGGCAGTGATGTGAGCTGACCCGCCACTGGCGCGCGCACCAGCAGGTTCTCGAAACTGCTCAGGGAAAGTGCCAGGTTGTCCTGCAATTTGCTCATCTGACCGGCGATCTGTAGCGTGCGCTCCTTGCGGATGCGCTCCTCCAGCAATTGCCGCTGCATAGTGTTCTCGTGGATTTTCTTCTGGTATGCCAGCGAGTCTGAGATCGCGTCGTACTCCTCCTTCGATACCAGCTCGTCGCTCACAAGTTGCTCTAGTCTCTGCTTCTGCCGCTCCAGTACCTTGATCTGGTATTCGCTGTCGATCAGCGCTCGCTCGGTCATCAGGCGCGTTGTTTCCAGGCCATTGCTGATATTGGCAAGATTGTTGAGCTGCTCGGTGGTCTGCGTGTCATTGCTTGCCACCTGCAACTGCAGATCGCCGTTACTCAATTGTAGCAGCGGTTGTCCGGCCTCCACGAAGCTGCCTTCCTCAGCCAGTACTTCTTCTACGACACCACCGTTGACGGCATCGAGAAACACGCTGGTGAAAGGCTGGATGGTGCCACGAATCGGCGTGACATCCTCGAAGGCGCCCAGTGTCACTTCCGACACCACAAGTTGCTCTGCGTCAACCCGATAGGTACGAATCGCAGCGTCGGTAAGCATGCCCTGAAGGAACCAGAGTATCCCTGCGACTGCTAAGCCCATCGCGCCCCACTGCCAGAGTGGGCGCCTCTTTTTCTCGATAGCTTTATCCATATTTCTTCGAGGCCTTACTTCTATTCATATCGCAACGCATGCACGGGATTCCTTCGGATGGTACTCCAGGATTGCAAGGCCATCGTCAGGAACGCCGACAGAATTGCCAGCGCAGCCGCTGCAGGAAACACCAGAAGATTGATCTCATCTCGATAAGCAAAATTCTGCAACCACGCATTGATGGCATACCAGGACAGGACTGACGCGATCACGGAACCGATGCAGACCAGAACGAAGATGTTGCGGAACAGCACAGTCATGATCTGGCCGACGCTCGCACCAAATACCTTGCGTATGCCAATCTCGCGGGTTCTGCGTTCAGTGGAGTACGCGCTCAGTCCGAGCAAGCCAAGACATGAGATCAGGATGCAGACCGCCGCGAACCAGGCAATGATATCGACGATGCGATTCTCGCTGTCATATTGCTGGCGGATGATGTCGTCGAGCGTGCGATAGTCGAAGGGGAGCTCCGGCATCACTTCACGCCAAATGCCGTCCAGGCGCGCCAACACATCAGGATCTATTCGCTGGTTAAGCGCAATAGTGATCCTGACGCTCTGAGCTGCGCGTCGCTCGGGATTAGTCACCGTACTGTAAAAACCTGGATTGGTTTGGCGCAGGATCAACGGTCCAATCGCACTCTGCAGTCCGGCAAAGTGGAAGTCTCTGACCACGCCCCCGACGATCTCTGTCCCTTCTGCATTTGCTGGCATGCCCGTGCGCTTTCCGATTGGATTGATCCAACCCATTTGCTTCACCAGCGTCTCATTCACTACAACAAGATTACGTGCATCGTCGGTCGTGAAGAAACGACCCGCAAGCAACTCCATCCCCATAACATCGAGATAACGACTGTCGACGTTCTGAAAGCTCAGAAAATGTGGCTCCAACGCACCATCTTCGTTTTCCAACAGCCAATTCCCAGCATATGACTCCACGCCCGGGTCCAGCGCCGTCAGCGTGACACCTTTTACCTGCGGCAGACTCTGCATCCGATCCGCAAGCACCGATGTTCGCTCGATGAAGTCTACGCCTTGCACGTCGACGACAAGTTTGTTGTCCTTGTCGAAACCCAGCGGTTCGTTCTGGATGTAACGCATCTGCGCCACAATCAACAGACTGCAGGCGATCACGGAGACAGTCACAGCGAACTGGAAAATTACCAGCAATCGGCGTAGCAACGACTCGGAGCGACTGTTGGAACGGCGCACGCTGCCCGGCATCACCAATTGAGAGGAGAGATAGAACGCGGGATACAAACCCGAAAGCAGGCCCAGCAGTAGGCTGCCGAACAAAACCAAAGCAAGAAGAGTGGGTTCACGATAAACAGCAGGCTCCAGAACTCCCGTAAACAGTTCTGTCACTCCCAATTGCACCAACACTTCAAGGCCTGCCAGCGCCACCACTCCTGCGGTCAGTGCAATGCAGACGGATTCCAGCAGAAACTGTGAAAGCAACGCTCCGCGTCTCACCCCCAGAACCTTCCGTACAGCCACCTCCTTGAGACGTCCTGCCGAACGAGCTGTCGCGAGATTAATGTAGTTGATGCAGGCCACCAGTAGAATCAACGCTCCAATCACCGCGTAGGCATACACAATCAAGAGATTGCCTACCGGTTGGTCGTACTCTATCGACGGACCGTAGTGAATATCCGCAATCGGAGTGATGTGCATCGCGTTGCTCAGCCCCGCTCCGCGCAGCAATTCCCCAGTTGTGTCTTCCCAGTATGAGTCAAAGAACGCTGAAAAATTGGCCGCGTCATAATTGTCCGCCAATACAAAATAGGTATATGTGCTTACCGTAAACAGGGACATCGGCAAGGCAGCCGGTTCCGGGTATGCCAGGCCGTTGATGGAAAGCAGCACGTCGTACTTGAAGTGGGTATTGCCAGGCTGATCCTCATAGACTAGAGCTACGCGGTAGTCGCGATTGTTGACAGTAATAGTCTCGCCAATCGAATCGGCACCAGCGAAATGAATTCTATTGAAGCGATTGCTTATCGCAGCCACCCCAGGATCAACCAGCGCAGTATTCATGTCGCCGTAGACTGCTCTATGATCAAACACAGCAAAGACGTTATCGTCGGCTTCGTAGACCGCATCCCAGTAAAAAGGCTCTCCCTGCACTCTAATGAGACTTTTCCCCGGCATCGCCCGGAATCGCACAAATGCTTCGATCGCCGGGTTCTGCGCAGCCAGAGTTGGCGCCATGAAATGCGACATCTGCGCGAACGTGGTGGTGCCAGTGTTGTTGGTCAGATCAAGTGTTGCGCGATAGATGTTTTCATGTCCTGCGACGTGTTGGTCATAAGTCAGTTCATTCTGCACATGCATGCCGATGAGGAACGTACAGACGATGGCGACGGAGAGGCCGAGCACGTTGATGCCTGCGTAGAATTTTTCGCGACGCAGGTTGCGTAAAGTGATTTTCAGGTGGGTCAAAGCAATAATCTCTTATGCGTGGAACGTCAAAGTTCTCAAAAAATCTCTAAGTGCTCTGAATCACTATGCGCCGCTATTCATAGCGTAGTGAATCTACAGGATTCCGATTTGCCGTTTGATATGACTGCCCAGCGATAGTCAGTAATGCCACAGTTGCGCAAATGCCAACGGCTATTACGAATATCACCACGTCAATCGATACACGATAATCAATATAAAAACCCTGCTGCCATCTCACAAAGGTAAGGTACGCCAGAATTGAGGCTACAACTGCGGCCACGGAAAGGGCGATCAGTATGCCTCTGACCAACAAGAGAATAATTTGCGATGTGGAAGCACCAAGCACTTTCCTGATCCCTATTTCCTTCGTGCGTCGTTGTGTCATGAGGGAAGAAAGACCAAGCAGGCCCATGCAGGAGATGAAAACACATAGCGCGGCAAACACGCCCATCAGCTTCATCTGGCGTGCTTGGGACTCATATAGCGAATCCAGGTAGTCACTTAGGTGCCAGAATTCGTAAGGATGGACGGGATCAATATCCTCCATAATCTGGCGCAGAGAATCCACAACGTCTGCCACATTTCCGTCGACAGCTACTGTCAAGTAACGATACTGCAGCGCACGATCCGACGGAGGGCTGCGACCAAAGTCAGCATTGTCTTGAAACATCAGCAGGGGTTCAATCTGTCTGCCCAAATCATGAAAATTGAAGTCCCTGACGACACCGATCACGGAGTAATCGTTGTTCCTGAGCCGTAATCTCTTTCCTATCGGTTCACTCCAACCCATTTCTCGTACCGCAGTTTCGTTCACCAGGACAGGAAGAACAGAAGCACTCTGATAGGAATCCGAGAAACCTCTGCCATGCAGTATCTGCAGACCCATGACGTCAATGTACGCGGAATCAAACGACAGCATTCTGAATGGTGCGGTCTGAAGAACTCCTGAGCTGCTCTCTACCTCGACAAGGTACAGATCATCCATTTGCCCAGGAATTGATCGGCTTAGAGCAGTACCGGAAATATTTCCGTTAACACCAAGTCTGCTTTCAATCTCAGGAAGTCGTTCTATTGCATCAGCGCCACGCAAGGGAACCACAACTCTATTGTCCTTGATAAAACCCAAATCCTGGGTATGGATGAACTGCATCTGGTTGAACATTAGTAACGAACAGGCTATGACGCCAATAGATATGGTTAGCTGCACGATAACAAGGAACTGTCGAAGCCATACCGATTGCCGCCCCTGTTTACCAGCAGAGTCCCTCAAGCTGGTCGCAGGAGCGAGAGACGAAAGGTAGAAAGCTGGATAACTGCCTGCCACTATTCCTAGAATCATCGTCGCAAGAAATACTGTTGCCACTGAATTAATACTGATCGTGGTGATCAGTGATATCTCCTTTCCCAGCAACGTACTTATAGGGGTTATCTCAAGCAGCACCTGGGCAATTATCCAGCCTGCAATAACTCCGCAGAATGCGAAAAACAGCGATTCGCCGACAAATTGCGCAATCAGAGTGCTCTTCTCCGCTCCCAGGGTCTTTCGAACACCAATTTCCCTTGATCGCTTCAGTGCTCTGGCTATAGCCAGATTGATATAGTTGATAACTGAAACGAACAAGGCAAACAGTCCAATAGCTATCAGCAAGTAAACATACAACCGATGCACTCCGGAGCTGCTGCCGCTTGTGTCTGAGAAAAAATGAACTGAGGCGAGAGGCTCCAACTGCAGTCGCATGGTTGATGACAACTCTCTCCCTTTCTCTGCCATATAACGCGCCCAAAAATCGTCGTAGATGGAGGAAAAGTTGTCAGAGTTGTAACCGTCTGGAAGTAGCAAATAGGTGTAAGCTCCGAGATCCCAAAGGGCATCTCCGATTCGTGATGAATCAACAACGCCGGTCGACAAGCGGTGATATGAAAGTAGTACGTCGTATTGCAGATGCGAATTCTCTGGCAGATCTTCAAATACCAGAGAAACGCGAAAAGAGTCGAGATCCGTGGTGACAATTTTTCCTATTGGGTCTTCATTTCCGAAGAAGGTTCTGGCAAACGAGTGGCTGATCGCAATGGCGTCCGGCGATGACAATGCGGTAACTGGATCGCCTTCCATAATGCTGTGCGTGAATACCTCAAATACCTTTTCATCTGCAAAAAAGACATCGTCTTGATAATGAACAGTGTCCCCATAGCGAAAAACGGTGGGAGAGGTCGGTAACGCCCTGAATCGCACATACTCCTGTATTTCCGGGTAGTCACGTTTCAACAGAGGCCCCAAGGCGAACGAACTTTCAGCGAATCTCTCAACTGACCCCTGATTCTCCACCTGACTGGTCACACGATAAACGCGCTCATGCAGAACATTATGTTGATCATAGCTAAGCTCGGTGTATAGGTAACTTGCAAGTATCAAACATGCGCCTATGCTTAATGCGAGACCGAGGATATTGATTACCGTATAAGTTTTTTCTCGCAAGGCGTTGCGGATAATAATAGTCAAATAGCCGCTATTCATTTGTATATCGCTCGTTATAAGTCCACAGAGAAGCTAGGGTATCGGCGTTTTGGTATGACTCGGCACCTCTCAACTATCTGTCTCACTCACAATCCGTCCGTCCAACACCCGCACTATTCGTTTTCCCACTGCCGCATCCTCCGGCGAATGCGTCACCATCACAATCGTTGTGCCCTCGTCATTCAGCTTGCTCAGAATATTCATCACCTCCGCCCCATGCTCACTGTCCAGATTACCCGTCGGCTCGTCCGCAAGAATCATGTTCGGCGAATTCACAATCGCGCGCGCCACCGCGACACGTTGTTGCTGTCCTCCTGAAAGCTGCTGCGGAAAATGCTTCATGCGATGCGCCATGTTCATCTTGTCGAGCACCGCTTCCACTTTCTTCTTGCGCTCGGGGGCAGGTGTCTTCGTGTAGATCAGCGGCAGCTCCACATTCTCGTACACGGTGAGTTCGTCAATCAGGTTGAAACTCTGGAACACGAAACCGATGTTCTGCTTGCGCAGCATCGCGCGCTGGCGCTCCGAGTAGGACGACACTTCCTCGCCGAGAAACCAGTACTTGCCGCCATCGGGATTGTCGATCAGGCCGAGGATGTTCAGCAGCGTGGACTTGCCGCAACCGGACGGACCCATGATAGAGGTGAACTCGCCCTTCTCGATGGTGAGGTTGATGGAGTCCAACGCGGTGGTCTCCACTTCGTCGGTGCGGAAGAGTTTGGAGAGACCTTCGGTTCTGATGATCATCGTTGTTCCTTCTGTGAACAGATTGAAAGCCCCGGGTCGACCAGGGGGGACCAGTAGACCCGGAGGATACGCCGAAGAGGACAGTGCCGCATACAACGTATGACTCATGTGGAGCATGGTTTGTGCCAGTCGGTCTTTTCATTGCAAATCAATCAACTACAGATGATGGCGAATGATGAGGCAATAGAAGCGTTTCACATTGGGACAGGGCGAACGTATCAGAATGGAACAGTTTGCACGCTCGATTACTACGGTAGCTTCTGGGCCTTTGGCAGACTTCGGTCCCAGCGACTATACTGACCGGACTGCCAACATTTTCCGCAGGCTTACCGCTTGGATACAACAAAGCCGTAAAAAACCCGATTTCCAACAAAACAAAGCCATAAAATATCAAACAAGATGATAAAACATGATTGTTAAATATCGTTTTTTCCTGTAATTTGCCTTTTATCACACTCGCCAGTCTCATTGAATCATGCCTAATACACTGAAAAGAAAGGAATTTTCAGACCTCTCCCGGTGGTCAGACAGCTCCTCGCGCAAGCCTCTGATCATCCGAGGCGCGCGGCAGGTGGGGAAATCCACGCTTGTGCGTCAATTTTCAACTCTGAGCAACCTGTCTTTGCTGGAAATCAATTTCGAGCGTAATCCTGAATTCCGGGAAGTTTTCGCCACAAATGACCCCTTGCAGATACTGAGCGCGTTGCACGTGCTGACCGGCCGGAAGGCAACGGCGGGCAGTAGCCTGCTGTTTCTGGACGAAATCCAGGCTTCGCCGGAAGCCCTCGCGGCACTGCGTTATTTCCACGAGGAGCTACCCGCGTTACACGTGATCGCCGCCGGATCTCTGCTGGAATTCACTCTCGCAGACGCGCAGTTCTCCATGCCAGTCGGTCGCATTGAATATTTCCATCTCGGCCCCATGCAGTTCGAGGACTTTGTTGAAGCCATGGGGCATCCCGAACTGGTGAGCTATCTGCAGAATCTGTCGCTGGAAGATATTCGCAAAGGTGCCATGTTGAAGCCGATTCACGAAAAATGCATGAATCTGCTCAAACAATACTGGGTGACAGGAGGGCTTCCCGAAGCGGTTGCCCGCTACGCAACTACTTTGGATTTCAGCGAAGTGGTGAAAGTGCAACGCGGCATCGTCGACACTTATCGAGACGACTTCAACAAGTACAGCCACGGCAACCTGAATCGGCTGGTGCAACTGGTCTTCGATCAGTTGCCGGTCATGGTCGGGCGAAAATTCAAGTACTCCCACGTCAGTCGCGACCATCGTGCTGCGGAGCTTGAAGCCGCCTTGCAACAACTTTGCATGGCGCGGATTGCCACGAAAGTATTCCACACTTCCGGTAACGGAGTGCCACTTGCCGCCGAGGTGAATCACCGTGCCTTCAAGACCCTGTATCTCGACATCGGCCTGATGTGCGCAGCATTGCAGTTGAATGTGCTTGATCTCAACAAAGCGGATATCAACCTGATCAACAACGGCGCGCTTGCCGAACAATTCATCGGACAGCAATTGATGTACAGCGGGGCGCCCCATGAAACACCTGCTCTGTACTACTGGATGCGTGAAGTCACCAACGCGGCAGCGGAACTGGACTATCTGATGACGCAGGGCCCGCATGTCATCCCCGTGGAAATCAAGTCAGGCACCACGGGTACGCTGAAATCCCTGCATCAGTTTCTAAGCGAAAAGAAACGCGATTTTGCGGTACGATTCAACGCAGACCTTCCCTCTCTCTTGAGCGACTCCAGAAAACTGACCGATGGCAATAACGTCCATTACGCGCTCCTTTCTCTGCCGCTTTATCTGGTCAATCAGGCTCCGCGTCTGATTCGTGCGAGCCTGTCCAATTGAATGTCCAGAATTTTACTCGTAGCGTAGAGAAAGCACCGGATTCAGATTCGCAATTCTTGCGCACTGAATAACGACGGTCAGGATCGCCAGCAGAATCATCACAAGGGTGACCAATATATAGTTGGCAGCGGAAAATATGGCTTGAGAAGAGAAACCCGCATAGAACATGTCGATGAAAAGATACGCGAAGGGCCAGGCTACAAGACATGACACCAGCACCGGCCTGAGAAAATCCCAAGTCAGTAACAGAACAATGGAAATGGCTCTGGCTCCAAGGATCTTTCGTATCCCGACCTCCTTGGTGCGCTTCGTCGTCGAGTAATACGCCAGTGCGAACAATCCTCATGAAATTTAGACCGAGAATCTATCCTCGAGTGCCAGAAGACAGGACAGTGGAAAACGCAGTTACCCAGGGGTGTCCTCAACCCCTTTCTTGGCAAGAAGATTGCGGCTGAAAATCAATCCGCCCACTACGCATGTGGCAACGGCAATGACTGGCATGACAAACGTGATAACGAAGGGATCGTCACCAAAATCGAAAAACCAGCCTATGAGCACGAGCACTGTGGCGACCATTGTCCACAGAGGCCAGATGATCATGATGAAAATGGAATATCGCAGTTTGGTGAGCCCTGCCCCATAGGAAAGCAGTTCCGGCATGGGGAGGAAGGCGATGGCTGCGTGAAAAAACCCTTTCGGCGTTTCAACCTTTTCCACGATGTGTGCAAAAAGACTCCCTTGCTTGTGTGCAATGAAGCGCTCGATGAACGCCTGCCCAAACAGTCGGCTGATCCAGAATGCAGTCGTGAATCCAATGAGATCTCCTATCGCCACGTAGGCGAGCCCTGGCCACAGCCCAAAGAGCAAGCCGACAAGCGGATACACTGCTGCGCCGGTAAAAGGGATCACTATGATGGTCAATGCCTTCAATGCGATGAAAGCCAGTGGAATCCAGGGACCGGCGCGCTCCACCCATGCCTTGAGCACGTCTATATCGAGTAAAAATGAAAGCACGAATAGAACAAGAATCAGGATACTGATCTTTACTAAATTGAGTTCTTTTTTTTGCATGATCTCTGTCATGTCTGGCATTGTACAAGATTAGTACGCTCGTTCAAGTAATGAACGATGTGTGAACTTAGAATAAATGTACTGTCCGCAGTATAGATTTCATGAATAGGCGCTTAAATGGTGTGAATATGGGCAGATATCACTTTTTCATTTTAAACAAAGTGTTGGCAGCATAAGTCAACCGATTCAAGCAACACTGTACCGTTATGAAACGCGCACTGTTTCAGTTCAGAACAGTAATGCATGATTTTCCGGTTCTGCCTCGCCCAACGGCTTAATTTAAAACAGGTTTGTGATTGGCGTGGATATTGCGACAGATGGGTATCTACCAGATCCCATCAAGAGGACACCCGATGAATTTCACCAGACAACTGTGGCGACAGTTCAAGGCCGACAAGACATTGTCGGCGATCAACATAATCGGGCTGACAGTCGCGATCACCTGCGCGCTGGTGATATTCAACTACGTCAGTTATCACTTGTCATTCGACAAATTCCACCGGGACTCAGACAGGATTCATCGTCTGTTGACGCTGGACACCAATCAGCCTGAGCTCCCTCCGTCCACCATGACCACGAATGCACTGGTTCCCGCTATCCGCGAAGCGATTCCCGAGGTGGAGGCGATCACGCGGTTCATGTATTCGTTGTCGGTTGTATTCCGGCTCGAAGACCGGGTGCATGTCCTGGACTCGGCGTTCCTGGCGGACCCGGAATTCTTCCAGGTGTTCAGCTTTCCACTGAAAAACGGAGTAAGCGGTGAGATTCTGGATGAACCCAACACGGTGATTCTGTCGCAAAGGTTTGCGACTCAGATGTTTGGAGACGAGGAACCTGTCGGAAAGAATCTGCGGGTGTTCAACACCCGTGATATGCGGGTGATTGGAATTCTTGAAGATATTCCGGCCAATTCGCACTTGCAGACCGACGCCATCATCTCCATTCGAGCTGATCCGAATCTGAATACAGAGAGGATGGAAGCCATGCAGAATTCCTGGTTGACCATTTTCATGAATGCCTATCTGAAACTGCATGACGGGAGTGATCCTGCAGTGGTTGAGGAAAAGATCAAGCAGCTGATGCGAGAGCGTGAAGAGTCGGGCTATATAACGACAGAGATGCAATCACTTCACGATATACATCTGCACTCGTCCAACCTCGGCCCCTTTGCGCCGGATGCGGGAAAGGAAGACGTTCGCAAGATCTTCGTCCTGATAAGTGTTGCCATCTTGCTGCTGGTGATCGCTGTCTGCAACTTCATCAATCTTGCAACCGCGCGGGCTGTCTCGCGAGCGAAGGAGGTCGGGGTTCGCAAGATTGCGGGCGCGCATCGCTGGCAGCTCGCTGGACAATTCTTTGCAGAATCCCTGGCATTGATAGCTGTCGCCAGCGCCCTCAGTCTTTGTCTGGTTGAAGTGCTGTCGCCGTGGATATCAATCGCGGGAATCGAACATCCGCTGGTCTATCTTTTCTCCGATGCGACGAGGGTGCTGATCGCCTTCAGTAGTCTGACTGCTGTGGCTTTTCTGGCAGCGTTCTATCCTGCGATTGTCCTGAGCTCCCAGAGAACCAGTGCCGCATTGAAAGGCAACTACGCGAAGAGCGCGACAGGGACAGCGACACGGAAATCGCTGATCGTGGTGCAGTTCACGATCTCCACCGCCGTGATGATCGTGTTGCTGGTCATCAATGCCCAGATTGGGTTTCTGCAGGATCAGGATCTTGGTTTTGAACCCGAAGGTCTGGTGCATGTCGATTTCAGCGACTCATCGATGTGGCAACAGTATGATGTGCTGGCGAATGAGCTGAACAACATCCCGCAGATTGAATCATTCACCACCAGCAGCTTTCTGCCAAGCCAGGGCGACTGGGGCAAAAGTGAGTTCGCATCGCTGGAAGGTGCTCGCGCAGGCTCCGGGGTGCTGGTGAATACGGCCGAAGTGAATGCGTCCTTCCTGCGCACCTACAGTACCAGCCTGCTGATGGGACAGGACTTCAACGACGACATGGCCAATTCCGAGCTGAACCCTGTCATCGTGAATCAGGCCGCTGTCGCTCTCTATCAATGGAGTGACACCCCAATTGGAAAAACGCTGCGCATGCGTGATGGCACCGACCACACCATTGTGGGAGTAACGGAAGATGTGCGGTTTGGTGGACTGCAGAACGTTGTAGAGCCACTGGTCTTGCACTACCAGCAAGAGGCAACCTGGGTACTGGCCGTACGAATGGGTCCGGAGAACTTGGCGACAGGCCTGGCTGCGCTGCAGGCGGCGTGGGAGAAGGTCTATCCGGAATATCAGTTCGAGTACGGCATGCTCAGCGACAACATTGCAGGATTGCTCGGTGAGCAGGTGGAGTTTGCCGCGCAGCTCTTCCAGTCGACGTTCATTGCGATATTCATTGCATGTCTGGGGTTGTATGGACATGCCGTGTTCAGTGCCCACCAGAACGCCAGGGAAGTGGGTATTCGGAAAGTCTTTGGCGCAACTGCCACCGACATTCTGCAGTTGCTGGTCAAGGATTATGGCGTCCTGATACTGATCGCCAACGCGATTGCCTGGCCGATAGCACTCTACCTTTTGAATCTGTGGTTATCGGAATTCAGCGAGCGGATTGATGCAGATATCTGGTACTTCGTGCAGGCAGCGCTGATCATCGTTTCAATCGCGGCGCTCACCGTATCGGTCAAAATGAAGCAGGTGATGGGGACCAACCCTGTCAAAGTGTTGCGCTACGAGTGACACGGTATCTCTCCATAGGAACCACATCGCCCACTCACCATTACAGTGTTCCATTCTGAAACAATCGGCGCTAGCATTGCCCGATCACATTTCAGCAGGAACTCCATAATGACAACAAGAACAGGCGGCAACCTCCTCGTCGTCGACGACGACCGCGACGTGCTGCTCTCCGCGCAGATGATCCTCAAGCGCGAGTTCGCCAGCGTGCGCTGCCTGTCCAATCCTTCCGGGCTCAGCGACGAACTCGCCGCCTTCCCACCCGACCTCGTTCTGCTGGACATGAACTTCACACGCGGCATGACCAGCGGTGACGAGGGGCTCTACTGGCTGCAGAAGATCAAGGAGACTGATCCTGGCATTCAGGTGGTGATGTCCACGGCCTATGGTGAGATCGATCTTGCGGTGCGGGCGATCAAGCTCGGCGCCGCCGACTTCGTGCAGAAGCCGTGGGTCAACGAGAAGCTGGTGGCGACACTGCGCACTTGCCTGAAGCTGGGCGAATCCCATCGCCGCATCGAGCAGTTACAGCACACGCAGCAGGCACTCAGCGAGGAGATAGGGCGCGGATTCGCGGCGCTGATTGGCGAGTGCGAGTCCTTTGCGGTCGTGCGTTCGCTGATCGATCGCGTCGCTGCCACCGATGCCAACGTGTTGATCACGGGCGAGAACGGCACTGGCAAGGATCTGGTCGCCCACGCCATTCATAACAAGTCTCTGCGGGCCAGTGGACCAATGATCTCGGTGGATATCGGCGCCATTCCAGCCACGCTGTTCGAGTCTGAGATGTTTGGTCACAACAAGGGTGCGTTTACCGACGCACGTGAGAATCGACCAGGCAAATTCGAACTGGCGACAGGTGGCACTCTGTTCCTCGATGAGATCGGCAATCTGGACGCTAACACGCAGGCGAAGCTGCTGCGCGCGCTGGAGTCGCGCACGATCACGCGAGTGGGTGGACAGAAACCCACTCCTATCGACATTCGCCTGATCTGTGCCACCAACGCGTCGGTACCCGATCTCTCGAATCCGGATGTATTTCGCCGCGATCTGCTCTACCGCATCAACACAGTGGAAATCCGGCTGCCATCACTGCGCGAGCGTGCTGCGGACATTCCTCTTTTGCTCGAACATTATCGCGACATCTTCGCGCGCAAATACAATCGCCCCGAAGCCAGTATTCCGAAAGCCACTGCCACGAAGCTGCAGTCCTACGATTGGCCGGGCAACGTGCGCGAACTGAAGCACGCGGTGGAGCGCGCCATCATCATTTCTTCCGAAGCGAAACTCACGGTGGAGGATTTCCTGATTGGCACCCGCGTGCAGGAAGAACCGGCGGGAAGCCTGAATCTCGCGGAGCTGGAAAGGAATGCCATCCGCAATGCGATTCGGCAGTGCGAAGGCAATCTCACACAGGTGGCGAAACTGCTCGGGCTCGGCAGGACGACGCTGTATCGGAAGATGGAGAAATATGAACTCGTTGATCAGTAGCATGAGAGGACACCGTGGTCAGGCAATCCTCTGCGTCGGTCTGTTGCTGCTCGCGATCTTCTTGTTCTGCCACAGCATCCTGAGCACGGAATGGGTTGGCACACCGATCCTGTGTGGATTCGTCATCGTGATACTCACGTTAAATCTGATGCGCATGACCGAGCGCAGCAACGAGAACTTCACGCAATTCATCAACAACATTTCCCACAACGACTTCTCCAGTACGACGTCGCACTCGAATGCGGAAAGCACGGCACAGAGATTTGTGGACGCACAGAGAACGCTGTTGGAGAAGTATCGCAAGCTGAAGGCCGACCGATCGGCCCAACACGAGTACCTGCACCTGGTTGTGGAGCACGTGGACACCGCGCTGGTGTGTTTCGATGAAACTGGCAATATTGAAATCATCAATCAGGCTGCCAAAGATCTGTTGAAGAGTCGCTACATCAACACACTTGCCAGAATCGAGTCACTCAGTCCCGCTTTGGGAGATGCGCTGCAGCAGTTGAAAGCTGGCGAGAATCGCGTGCTGAAAATCAATATCGGCAGTGATAGCGTCCAATTGATCCTCGCAGCGACGGAGTTTCGCCTTCTCGACCGCGAACACAAGCTGGTTTCCATGCAAAACATCCAGTCAGCCCTTGATGAAAAGGAGATTGAAAGCTGGCAGAAGCTGATCAAGGTGTTGACCCACGAAATCATGAATTCGATGACACCGATTGTCTCTCTCAGCAACCACCTTGAGAGCGTGGTGCAGGAAGGGGAAGTCACAGACAGAGGAGTAACTACCGACGCGGATCAGTACCGGGATATTGTTCAGGGAATCGAGACCATTGCCGCACGCAGTCAGGGCCTGTTGCGATTCGTGCAGGCGTATCGGTCATTGAGCAACCTGCCGACTCCTGTCCTGACGGATGTCGACGTGCAGAATCTGTTCCAGCGCATGGCTACACTGTTGGAAGAGCGCTTTACCAACGCGGGGATCGCTTTTCAATTCAATGTGAAACCGCAGACGCTGAGCGTGGTAGCTGACATCAATCTGATTGAACAGATCCTGCTGAACCTTCTCAACAATGCGATTGACGCTGTTGACGGGAGAAGTGAGCCCCGCATCGAACTGACGGCATTCAAACACGAGCATGGCAGGACGATCATTCAGGTCGCAGATAACGGCTGCGGCATCGGCAAAGATCAGATCGATAACATCTTCACGCCTTTCTTCACCACGAAGGAAACAGGCACGGGAGTGGGGCTGAGTCTTTCGCGACAGCTCGCCCGTCTAAATCATGCGTCATTGACAGTCAGCAGTGTGGAAGGCAAAGGCAGCCGCTTTCAGTTGCTGTTCTAAGTTTCACTCACGATCCTCCCATCCAGCACCCGCACCATTCGTTTCCCCACCGCCGCATCCTCCGGCGAGTGTGTCACCATCACGATCGTTGTGCCTTCCTCATTCAACTTGCCCAGAATATTCATCACCTCGGCACCGTGCTCGCTGTCGAGGTTACCGGTGGGTTCGTCCGCAAGGATCATGTTCGGCGAATTCACAATCGCTCGTGCCACCGCAACACGCTGCTGCTGACCACCGGAAAGCTGCTGCGGAAAATGTTTCATGCGGTGCGCCATGTTCATCTTGTCGAGCACTGCTTCCACTTTCTTCTTACGCTCGGGGGCAGGTGTCTTCGTGTAGATCAGTGGCAGCTCCACGTTCTCGTACACCGTCAGCTCATCAATGAGATTGAAACTCTGGAACACAAAACCGATGTTCTGCTTGCGCAGCATCGCGCGCTGGCGCTCGGAGTAGGACGAGACTTCTTCGTCGAGAAACCAGTACTTGCCGCCGTCAGGATTGTCGATCAGGCCGAGGATATTCAGCAGCGTGGATTTGCCGCAACCGGACGGGCCCATGATGGACGTGAACTCGCCCTTCTCGATGGTGAGGTTGATGGAGTCCAGCGCAGTGGTTTCCACTTCGTCGGTGCGGAACAGTTTCGAGAGTCCTTCTGTTCTGATGATAGCCATGCCCTTCTATCCTGATTGTTCTCGTTATGTTGATTGTTATTCGTAGCGCAGCGATCGCACTGGGTCGGCGCTTGCTGTGCGGTAGCACTGGATTGCCACCGTGGCGAAAGCCAGTACCACAATGCCGCCTGTCACCAGCAGGTACCACGTGAACGAAAATGGCGCTCGCGAAGCAAAGCTCGAATAAAGCAAGTCGATGCCATACCACGCCAGAGGCCATGCGACGAGACAGGCGAGCAGCACGGGCTTCACGAAGTCCCAGGCCAGCAGGCGCACGATGACTCCAGAGCTGGCTCCCAACACCTTGCGCACACCCACCTCTTTGGTGCGCCTCGCTGTTGCATAGGACGCGAGCGCATAGAGTCCGAAGGCAGCAATCATTATCGTGATCGCCGCTGCGGCAAGTGACGCAATACTCAAACCCGTATTGCGCTCGACGATGATGTCGTTGAGCGACTGCGAAAAGAAATACCGGTTGATCGGACTGTTGCCGCGATGCACTGCCCATGTAGCATCGATATGCGCGAGCGCCGCATCCGTTTGCAACGGATCGATACGGATGTGCAATGCACGCTGCGGCATGCGAACGCCCATCAGGATGCCGATGGAGCGCTGATCACTCTCCATGCCACTGGCAAGCTGAAAGCGCTTCACCACACCGATGACTCGGAAACTCATGTCGCCGATCATGATGATTTCTCCCAGCGCGGCCTCAGGAGATTCGATACCAAAGCGGCGCGCAGTCGCATCCGTGATGACAGCGCCGTAGGTGTCCGCTGTGTCGCGCTCACTGCCGGGTGGATAGTAGTCCGCAGGGAACTGCTCCGAGAACGTGCGTCCCGCAAGTAACTCCAGCCCCCACGTTTCGACAAACCCGGTACCGACCACTCCGTACACGATACTGACCGTGTCATTGGGAGCACTGCGTCTGAGTCGCCACTGAAACAGCGGTGGCGGATTCGGGGCAAGAAAGTTGGCCATGGCCACCGATCTGACTGCCGGGTGCTGCACCAGATCATTGCGCAGTGCGTCGTAGTTGAACGCATCGGCCTCCTGATTGTTGTAGCGCGTATCCAAGATCACCAGCCCTTCCTTGTCGAAACCGACGTCCATCTCCTGCAGGTAGGCAATCTGCACGTAAGTGGCAATTGCCAGCAGGATCAGTGCGCTGGAAATCGTGAACTGTGAAGCCGTCACGCCAGCCCTGATCAGTCGGCCCATGCGATCACGAGACACGCCTCCCTTCATGGCCCGCACTGCTTCGACCTTCGAGATCGACAGCGCGGGCACAATACCGGCAACGGCACCCGTGACCAGCACCAGTGCAAGAAGCAATAAGGCGAGCGAGGAAGTGAAGAGATCGCTGAACACAAAGTCCGTCGCAGTGAGATTCGTGTAAACCGGAATCGCGATGGCGACGATGGGCAATGCAATCAGCAGCGCAATCACTGTCAGCAGCATCGACTCCAGCAGAAACTGCCAGATGATGTCTGTGCGAGTGGCACCCAATGCCTTACGCACCCCGATCTCCTTGCTGCGCTGACTGATCTGCGACAACGACAGGTTCACGTAGTTGATGCACGAGGTCACCAGGATCAGCGTTGCAAACATCATCAGTCCATACAGCACGGTTCTGACACGGGTGTTCTCTGGTGACGCAAAGTTGTCAAAGGGATTCAGAAAGATATCCGTCACCGGCTGCAGCGACAGATTGAAGCCCAGCGCCTCGGAGAGCGCGAGAAAATCATCCGGAATGTGACGCTCAAGAAACGCCGGCATGTTGGCGCTGAACCACTCCGGTCCTGTGCCCTCCGGCAGTGTCATGAAGGTCTGCGTACCGCCGAATGTCAGCCAGTTGTTTCCCCCCATGAAGTTCTCGCCATTGAGCTGCACACCAGTCGCGTGGGATACCACTACCTCCATACGGTGTGTGGCGTTGATCGGTTGATCCTCGAACACGCCAGTGACCTGCAGATCCGTCGACTCACCAAACGTCAGAGTCTGGCCCAGCGCACTCTCATCTCCGAAGTATTTGGTGACAGCTGTCTCCGAGAGAAGGACTGTGTTCGGCGCCACCAGCGCACCGTCGATCTCGCCTTCAATGAAGCGTAGATCGAAGATGTGCACAGCATCCGGCTCGGCCCAGAACATGGAATTCTCGGAGGCTTCGTTGTTGCGGCTGAACACGGCACGAGTCGGGCGAACGCGCGCGATATAGGGGATCTGCTCAGCGAAGTCTGCGCGCAGATGCGTGGCCTGGGCATCGGACGACGACGCGGTACGATAAGGAACATTGAGTTCGCGAATCTTCATGTGCGTGAGCATGCGATAAGTGTTGGCACGGTTCTCGATGTGCGAGTTGGAGGTCTCGGCGAACTGCACATGCATCACCACCAGAATGCTGGCGGCGAGCCCGAGCGCGAGACTCAATATCTTGATTGCGGAAAATATCGGCTGCTTGCGCATGGCATGCAGCGCAGTGGCGAGGTAACTGAAGAACATGGGGTGTCTCTCGCATCCAATGAGAAGAGGAGAGACAAATGGAATTATGGAATACTGCATCCTGCCATGGGCGCTCCGTTGACCAAAGGTACCACAAAGAGCGTGGGCTGGAAGCAAAATCTAATAATCAGACTATGACTTGCAGGCATACAACCTGTGGGAGCGGGCCTGCCCGCGATTGAACCTGCACTGAAGTCAATCGCGGGCAGGGCCCGCTCCCACAGTGTCTTGGCTGGCGAAGCCGGACAGGCGTGTGCTACCTTGCTGGCATGTTTCACACACCAGCATCAGGAAGTACATATGAGCGACATCATTCTGCACCACTACCCGGCCTCTCCGTTTGCCGAAAAAATCCGCTGCATCCTCGGCGCCAAACAGCTGGCCTGGAAGTCGGTCATCATCCCCCGCATCATGCCCAAGCCCGATGTCGTGGCACTGACCGGCGGCTATCGCAAGACGCCGATCCTGCAGATTGGCGCCAATATCATCTGTGATACTGCGTTGATTGCCCGCAAACTCAATGCGCTTGCTCCAATGCCGGACCTTTACCCTGCGCATGCCGCCATGAGCGCCGAAGCCATCTCTGCATGGGCCGACGCGGCACTGTTCCAGGCCGCAGTGCCACTTGCCTTCCTGCCGGAAGTGCTGGCCCAGACCTTCGCAGGCAAGGAGGCCGACATGCAGGCCTTCGTGGCCGATCGGGCCGCCATGCGCAAGGGTTCGCCCTCGCCACGCCTGCCACTGGCCGAGGCGAAGAACAACTTCACGCTGTTCATCAACAATCTGGAGAGGCAGCTGGCCATCAGCGCGGCCTTCCTCTTCGGCAACTCCCCCACGATCGCCGACTTCTCCGTCTATCATCCGCTGTGGTTCGTGGCGACCAAGCCGGTAGTGGGCGAGATATTCAATGCCTACCCTAACATTCGTCAGTGGATGGCCAATATCCAGGCGCTGGGTCACGGTCACAGCACTGACATCACCAGCAGTGAAGCACTGGCCATCGCGAATGGTTCGACGGCGGTGATTTCTGGTGAAGGTTCAGTGCTTCCGGACTTCAAGCCCGGCGATGCGATCGTGGTAGCACCCACGGACTACGGCATGGACCCCGTGCAGGGCACCATGCTCTATTGCAATGAGTACGAGGTGGTACTTTCCCGCAGGGACGAACGCGCAGGTGAAGTGGCAGTGCATTTCCCGCGCGTGAATTATGCGATCAAGAAGGCGGAGTAACTAACGTTGAGTACCTTTCGCGGTTACCTGATCAGACTTTCTGAACGAGGCAGGGAGACAAGTTCTTGCCCCGTTTGATGAATTGGGTATCGAAGGTCTTCAGCTCAGTGCATTGCTGGCTCTGAGAGAGGTGAAATGCGTCCGCGAAGTCCAGACCGGTTTCATGCCAGTTGATCGCACGCGCAACCATCTGCGGGTCATGCAATTGCACGTTCGGCAGACCGAATACACTGCGCAGTGATTCGGCAACCTGCCGCGGTTGCAACTGATACGCGGCCCGAAGCACCCACTCTGCCTCGAGAATCACGGAGTCCGGAATGAATATGTTTTCAGAGGAAAACAATTTCACACTGGCCTTGTATTGCACCGCGTCGTCAGCGGTCAACAGCCTCACAAGAACATTGGTATCAATCGCTATCACGCCATCGACTCCTGATATCTCTGGCGAGTGACTCCGCGATTTCTGCATCGCTCAGTGGTTTCACGCTGTCCTTCAACATGCCTGCTACAGACGTCAAATTCCTGGGTGGAAAGAGCGTAGCCGGTTTCAGCAGAAGACCTTCTTCAGTATCGACCAATTCAAACATCAATCCAGCCTCCCAGCGATGCGCAGCACGCACGGATTTGGGGATGATTATCTGCCCCTTGCTGGAAAGTATAGTAGAAAGATTGGAGGTTGCTTTGGAGGATGTCATGGCAGTCTCCTGAAGTAAGACAAGGGTAAGACTATGCCTTGCATCAGGAGATTGTCAAGTTGCTGGATCGCGAGCAGGGCTCGCTCCCACAGGGGCGTATCACGCGCTTCGTCGCGTGAGCATCCCGGTGCGGTAGTCGTTCAGGGCCTGCTCGATCTCTTCGCGCGTGTTCATCACGAACGGGCCGTAGTGCACGATCGGCTCGCCGATGGGTTTGCCGGAAATCAGCAGCACTCGTGCCGGCCCTGTCGTCTTGATCTCCACCGCACCACCCTGTCTCGACAGACGTGCAAGGCGTGACTTGCCCACCACCGTGCCATTCACTTCTGCACTGCCCTCATACACGTACACCATCACTGCGTTGCCATCGGGAACGTCAAAACTTTCTGCGTAAGGCACATCGTTCGCAGCGCTTTCCATCACGATATCGAGATAGATCGGCGCGGTGACATCCTTGGTAACGCGACCTTGCAATTGTTCAAGTGATCCCGCGATCGCCTTGATGTAACCACCGTCACGCTTGTACACCGGAATGTCCGCAGCGGAGATGTCGCTGTATGACGCAGGCTGCATCTTGTCCTTTGCAGCCAAATTCAACCACAGCTGAAAGCCACGCATGCGCCCTTCCTTCTGCTGCGGCATCTCCGAGTGAATGATGCCGGACCCGGCCGTCATCCACTGCACGTCGCCATTCTTCAACTCGCCGACATTGCCCATGTGATCCTTGTGTTGCATGTGGCCTTCGAGCATGTAGGTCACTGTCTCGAAGCCGCGATGCGGATGCGAAGGAAATCCTCCGATATAGTCGCTGGACTCCTCTGAACCGAACTCATCAAGCATGAGGAAAGGATCGAAGCGCGACAATTCCTGTCCGCCGAACACTCGCATCAGACGCACGCCTGCACCGTCCGAAGTGGCCTGCGCCACCAACAGTTCTTCCACTCGTCTTGCACTCATGCAGCTTCTCCTTTCAGCTGTGCTGCGGTTGTATTCGTCTTGTTCGCATCGATCAACAAGGTCTGTATCTGTTCACGCGCCTGTTGCAGTCCCTGCGCCCGGAATTGTTCGCCCATGTTGAGACCATCGGCCACCACGATCTCGACATCGGTCATGCCGAGGAAGCCGAGCAGTGTGCGCAGATAGGGCCTCATGTGATCCGTGACCCCTTCGTCATGCTTGCCGCCCAGCGCCAGGACAAGATACACCTTCTTGCCCGTCACCAGACCGACAGAGCCCTTGTCCGTGTACTTGAATGTGACACCGGCCCTGGCGACATGATCGGTCCACGACTTGAGCATGCCAGGTACCGCAAAATTGTACATCGGCACACCGATCACCAACACGTCTGCCGCCTGCAGTTCAGCAATCAGGGCATCGGAGTAGGCAACCTTGTCACTCTGCCCCTGCGTTCTGTCTGCCGCAGGCGTGAACAGCGCCTTCAGCCACGCACCATCCAGATAAGGGACCGGGTCCGTCGAGAAGTCGCGAGTGGTCAGTTGCAGATCACCATGAATACGATGCAGACCCGCGAGCAGCTCACCGCTCAGTTGGGTGGAAACGCCTTCGTTGCCAGCGCCATCGAACAGGCTGGTCTTCAGTTGCAGTACTTTCTTCACGCTGTTTGTATTTGCTGTATGGCTCATCGTCATTTTCCTCGTGGCGCTCCGGTCGGCCTTCCGACCTTACGTCAGCCTGTGTAGTTGACGAGACGATATTACGCCTTGATATCCGATCTATTTATGCGATTATCAGCTCACAAAGATCGGATTTTTAGATATGTTGATTGCGCTGGAGCCACGAATGAAAGCACATGCCATAAAAACACCCAGAATCTCCCTGGAGCAGTGGGCCGCGTTCAAGGCGGTGATTGACGAGGGCTCCTTTGCCATGGCGGCAGAGGTGCTCAACAAGAGCCAGTCCAGCATCAGCTACGCCATCGCCCGACTGAACGAACAGCTTCCCAGCCCGGTGCTCAGACTGGAGGGCCGCAAGGCTGTGCTGACAGATGAAGGCAAGGTGCTGTATCGCCGCGCGGCACAGCTTCTGCTGCACGCGGAAGAGACGGAAGACTATGCCAGGATGCTCGCCGAGGGCCTGGAGGCCGAGGTGATACTGGCCGTGGACATGCTGCTGGACATTCGCACCATCCTCCCGGCACTGGATGCCCTGTCCACCCGCTACCCCTTCACCCGCGTGCGGATTTTGGAGACCTCGCTCTCCGGCACCGAGGAGGCGCTGCTGGAGAAGAAGGCGGACATCGTGATTGGGGGCAAGATTCCCGTGGGCTTCTCCGGCATTCCGGTCAAGCAGATCCGCATGATTCCGGTCGCGCATCCGGACCACCCGCTCTTCCATCGTGACATCGAAGCCTTGCGGGTGGGCTGCGAAGCCGCAGGCGCGAAGCCCGATCCGCTCGGCGATCCGGACGGCATCAACGACTGGGAACTCAAGGCATTCCGGCAGATTGTGCTGCGCGACAGCGGGCAACGCCGGGAGCAGGATGCGGGCTGGCTGGGTTCCGAACAACGCTGGACGGTGAGCCACTTTGCCAGCAGCCTGAAGATCCTGCGCTGCGGGTTGGCCTTTGCGTTTCTGCCGCTGGACTGGATCGAGGACGATCTCAAGGAAGGAAGACTCAAGCAGCTGCCGTTGGCCATCGGTGCCGAGCGCGTCATTCAGCTGTATCTGATGCTGGCGTCCAAGGAAGGTGCGGGCCCGGCCACCCGGCTGCTGGCTACCACACTGGCGTCCTGTCTGGCCTCAAAAGAGGCAGACAAAAAAATGCCCGGTTCAATGGAACCGGGCAATTGAGGGCAGGCACATGAATAACTGCTCTCTACAACAGACATCCGAGCCCAGAATAACGGCGCAGGAAACCTGTCGCTGCCGTAAAGCAAACAAACCCTGACGAATTTCATGACTTGGCAAGCATTGGATAAATCGGGCAGGCACCCGGTGAAAATCGAACCATGAGTTTTTCTGACCGGGTTACGAGTTTTACTGACCAGACTACGAGCTTTCCTGAAGAGCACGCTTGCGGAATTCGGTCGGAGTGACGCCTTTCATTTGGCGGAAGGCGTTGTTGAAGGGCGTGATCGACTGGTAGCCGACGGTCAGCGCAATCGTCAGCACCGGCAGGTGACGCTGGGTGCGATCGGCAAGCATCTGGCTGGCATCCTCGATGCGGTACTCGTGCAGCAGCGCATTGAAATTGCGATAACCCAGATGCTTGTTGATCAATGCCCGCAGGCGATACTCGGGCAGATCGACCTTGGTGGCCAGGTTGGCGATGGTCAGCCCGTGCTCGCGATAGACCTTGTCCTCGCGGAACACCTTGTTGAACCGCTTGACCTCCGACTGCAGCGCATCCTCGGCATGCTCATTGGGCACGAAGGGCGTTACCTTGCGAATCACTCGGCCCAGCGTCATGTAGTCGAACTTGAGCAGCGAGAGCACCATCACGAAGGTCAGCGCCGCGATCACATGGACGATCACTCTCTGAATGTGACCATAGAGCGGCGATGCGCTGTTGAGCAGGTAATTTTCCAGAAACACGATCATCAGGATCAGACCGCCCTGCACGCTGACGATCACCCAACGCAGGAAGCGGCGGCTCTCGACCAGATCGCTGCGCCAGCCCCGGGCAGTCCAGTACACGGCAAAGGCTGCAAAGAAGAGCTGGATGAAGTCGGGCACCGGGCCCAGCAGGAACTGAGTGATGGTGCTGTCATTCTGCACGGACAGAAAGGGCGATGGCCGGAAGGAGCGGTAGTTCAGATGGTCGAGCACCAGCTCCACGACCAGCAGTGCAATCAACCAGCGCGGCGCGCGGGCGCCATCCTGAAAGACGTAGTAGCAGTAGAGCATGAAGAGGCCGGGAATGGAGTTGATCCCGAGATTCAGCACCACGCCCCAGTTACCCGGATCAATGCGCAGAGCCGGATCGACGTGGGCCATCGACATGCCGTTGATGAGATAGCAGACGATACCAAAGGCAATCACGAAGAACAGGCGGGCGCTGATGTCCCTGGGCTCGGTCTTGAGATACCCGAACGCCAGCAGGAGCACTGAAACGATGGCGACAATCTGTGAGAAGAAGAGAAGCAAAGGCAGCTCCGAGGGGGCGGGATTTCGCAACACGGATATATAAGCACAGTCCGCCAGCTACCTCAATCGAGCCCCGCAAATTGCGCGGATACCCCCAATCATCCCCCGTGTAATTCCTTTGCGATCGGGACGTGCAGTAGAATGACCGCACTCACCACGGACCTATCAATCGCAGACCAGCAGTAGCAGACGGAATTCCCATCATGAAGACCCTTTTATTGTCGCTCAGACGATCGGCCTTGCCGTTGCTGCCTGTGCTGACCATCCCTGTTCTGGCATTCAGCCAGAGTGCCGCTGCACAGAACAGTCTGGAGGATTGCCTGCGCATCGAGGTATTGAATCCTGCCAACAACAGCAGAACAGTGAACGAGTTGCGGCAAATGTGCGGAGGGACTGCGACACAGACTGCACAGATTGCACCGCGCGGCACTGGCCGCACCGTCCCTGTTGCGCCCATTACCGGAGGCATCAATGAGAGCATCAGCGCGTTTTCCGACTCTCCCTACATTCCCTTCTTCGAGCCTTACAAGAGCAACTACATCGTCTTTGGTTCGTTGAAGAATCAGGACGGCACTGATCCGTTCAGCGGCCAGAACCTCGACATCAAGTTCGAACTGGGCATGAAGTTCAGAGTCTTCCCGCAGATCGATGGCCTCGCCGCGCTCGCGCCTCTGAAGTTCGGTTACTCCCAGCGCTCATGGTGGGACATTGCGGAATCGTCGGCACCGTTCAAGGAACACAATTACAACCCGGAACTGTTCTGGGATTTTACCGAGGCACTGGCGCGACCGAGCAGCACACCGCGACTGCATCTGTTCGACATCGCGGGCTTCGAGCATCAATCCAATGGGCTTGATGGCATACAGTCGCGCAGCTGGGACCGCGTCTACGCGCAACGCGAGTTCAGTCTGAGTGAAATGTTCAGCTGGACAGTCAAATTCTGGAGCGTGATGAAGGAAGGTGAATTCAATGAGGACATCACAGATTATCTTGGCAATGCCGAGATCACCACGCACATCGATCTGAACAACTGGGCGAACATCAACATCAAGACCATCAAGGGACGCGAGACGGAAAAGATCAGCTATCAGGCGGATCTGATTCTGCCGATGTCGCGCTGGATCAACAGTCGCTTTGTGCTCAGCTACTACGAAGGCTACGGCGAGGCGCTCATCAGCTACAACCAGAAGACCAAGAGTGTGCGCGCGGGATTCTACTTCCCTCTTGGTTTCTGAATGGTCAGTGTGGTTATTGCGTTGCGGTCGCTGCCAGAATCCTGTCCAGCGTGCGCTGATAGGTCGGTGCGAAACTGCCGCCCAGTGTGACAGCGCTGCGGGCATGTGTTTCAGCCGCTGTCAGTTCTCCCTGCTCGAACAATACCTGCGCGAGATTGTTGTGAGCTGCTGCAAAGTCGGGATGATGTTCAAGCACAGTGGCGTAGGCCGTAGCAGCAAAAGCGCGATCCCCTTCGCTATACGCGAGATTGCCGAGTCCCATGCCCAACAATTGACTGTCAGGCCAGCGTGCCAGCCCCGCACTGTAGGCTGCACTCAGCTGCGCGGCAGACCCGCTTGTCTCGAATGCGGACACTGACTGGAAGTAATCCTCTGCATTGGCGCTGAGTGGCAACTCGCCGGGTTGCAGGATCACGACCGCCCAGTGCTGTGCGCGACTCCAGGTCTTCTCGAAGACGCGCAACGAGACGCGATAGTCGCGAATCACTCCGGAACGCAGAATCACCTCGCCTTCCGTCAGGTCATATCCCACAACGACAGCGTAATGCCACTGTGGAAAACGCGTCAGCGCAAGATTCTGCATCACCAGCACCGGACGGCCTGCCTCCACTTCGCGCAGCATCGCATCGAGACTGGGCGGCAACTGATACGAAAGGCGTCCATAACGGCGCGGCGCGGCTAACATCTCGACCTGCAATGATCCCTGCCGTGCAGGCACGTAGACCTGCGAGACGAGTTCGTCGGGAGACACTGTCACAAGGCTCGCATTCAATACGGTGGCGAGCGCTGCTGGACCGCACTGATATTCTTCCTGAGGAAAGAACGGCACGCTGTCGAGATTGACCGAGGAAACGCGAGCGGGAGAGAGGTTGTTCTGGTGTTGATGATGCTGGAGCAGCAGGGCAGACTGGGGCGCCCCGACGCACCCAGTCATGACCAGCAGTAGAGCGGTTACAGCAAAATACCTGAAAGGGGCAGGTTTCACGCTTTGTTGTTGACGGCTAGATGGCTGGGAAAATATCGGTGACGCCAGCCACATCCAGCAGGATGAAGATCACGAGTATGCCGATCACGATGCCGAGGCCTTCACCGGCGGGAAGCGTATCGATCTGCTCGTAGAGTGCATTCAGTTCGCTGCCACTCAGACTGTCTACGCGCTGCTGCGCATCGGCAACATCGACACCGCGCTCAACGAGCTGCGCTGCAACATCGTCACGCGAGAAGAAACTTTTCACAGCATCACGCTTGATCTGTGTCTGTTGCTCGAAGGCGAGCTGTTCAGTGCTGACGATATCCGCCATGGCAGGAACCTGCACGCTCATCATCGTGAACAGCGCCAGTACCAGTGACGCCAGACTCTTGCTCATCATGGAATACTTTTTCATGTTTTCTCCTTTTCTGTCTTGCGACAGAGTTTGTGGTTTTCCATCTTGGTCGTGCTCTTTGCAGACGACCCGGATTCTAGCAGCCGGGATGCGCTTGTCTGTGATCTATTTCTCCTGATGGATATGCACATCGCGCTGCGGGAAGGGAATGGTGAGCCCTTCCTTGGCGAAGTGTTTGTAGACCTGCTCATTCATCGCAAAGAATACCGCCCAGTAATCGGCAGCATTCACCCACACGCGTACCACGATATTCACCGAGCTGTCGGCAAGCGCGCCAACGGCGTAAAGGGGCTCTGGATCAGCGAGGATACGCGCATCGCGGGACACCAGGTCCCTCAGTACTGAGTAGGCCTTGTCGACGTCATCACCATAGGCTATGCCGAAGGTCCAGTCCACGCGCCGAATCGGCTGTGTGGAGTAGTTCACAAGCGTGCCGGTCGCCAGCGGGCCATTGGGCACGATCACCGTCTTGTTGTCCGGCGTGGTCAGGACAGTGGCGAAGATCTGAATTTCCTTCACTGCGCCTGAGTAGCCCTGAGCCTCGATGAAGTCTCCTACCTTGAAGGTCTTGAAGAACAGGATCATCACGCCGCCTGCAAAATTCTGCAGCGTGCCGGAGAGTGCCAGACCCACCGCGAGACCGGCAGCACCGAGCATCGCGATGAACGATGTCATCTGGACGCCGAGCACGCCGAGCGCGGTGATATAGACGAGAATCTTGAAGAGGATGCCGAACAGGCTGGAAAGGAAGCTCTGCAGCGAGGGGTCCACCTTGCTCTTCATCAACAACTTCTTGATGAAGTCGACCAGAGTGTTGGCCACCCACAAGCCAATCACCAGCGCAAACAGTGCAGCAAGCAGATTCATGCCATAGGTGTATACATAGCCAAGCAGAACTTCAGAACTGAATTCCATATTTTCCATCGTGTTTTCCCTCGCAGGTTCCCAGGGTTGTCCCTGTCAATCAGAGTCTGTTGTTCTTGAACCAGGCCTTCAGAGCCTGTTTTCCAGCTGTACTGCAGCCGCCACCAGTGAGTACTCACGAATGGGTTTACCCGCTGCCAGCAACTCTTCCCGCGCCTCGGCATTGCCCGCGTCCTGAGCATAGTGAGCGGCCTCGTCGGCGCTCAGCGTCGCATCTTCCAGTACGCCATAGACCACGGCTCGTTGCATGCTGGTCTCGGTGGGCACGAAGAAGGCGTAGTCCTTGAACGTGATGCGGGCATAGCTGTCACCATCGACCAGCAGCATCCAGCAGCCCTTGGCCTGACACACCTCGGTGATCTGGCCCATGACTTTCACTTCCTGCGCCGCGCCTGAATCCAGAGAGCTGATCGCGGTCTTCAGGGAGACGGCCTCGCCTTCCACGGGCATGGCGGCACCAAAGCTCTGGTGAGCAACGAAGGCCTCATCGGCGATGACGGCCCCCGTGGCCAGCGCCAGGGCGACACCCGCAGCCTTGAGAAAAGCGGTCGGCAATTTGTTGATCATGATGTTCTCCATGGGTTGTTTTAACGGCTGAAAGCATTAACCTACAGATGCCGCCGCCCTGTCAATTCGGCAGGACTGGATCGAATACCCATAACAAGAAGACGGAGTTCCCTATGCCCCATACGCATCACACCAAGCGCGCCCTGCTGGCGCTGACCATCTCCTGCCTGACTGGCGCCTTCGTGGCCAGCTCCGCAAATGCAGGCGAAGGGACCCTGGCATTCGTTGGTGGCAGGATCGTTGACGGTACGGGAGCCGCCGCCATCGAGAACGGCGTGATTGTCAGCACAGATGGCCGCATCGTCGCCGTGGGCCCTGCCGCCTCCACTCCGATTCCGGATGGTGCTCAGCAGATCGATGTCGGTGGCAAGACGCTGATCCCCGGCCTCATCAACACCCATGGCCATGTCGGTGGTGTGCTGGGGCTGGAGTCCGGCCACTACAACCGTGGCAATGTGCTTCGACAACTGGAACTCTATGCCCGCTACGGCATCACCACAGTCAACAGCCTGGGTGATGACGAGTTCGAGGGCTTCGAGATCCGCAACGAGCAGAACCCTGTTTTCATCAATCACTCGCGTCTCATGGTCGCCGGGCCCGTGCTGGCGCCCGCCACGACAGCAGAGGCCATTCGCGCCGTGAACGGCGTTGCCGATCAGAGCGCCAATTTCATCAAGATCCGTGTGGACGACAATCTGGGCCGCAGCGCCAAGATGGCACCGGAGATCGTCCAGGCGATTGCCGATGAATCAGAAAAGCGCGGCGTACCATTGGCAGTACACATCTACAATCTCGTCGATGCCAAATCGACGCTCGCCGCCGGTGCCGATTTCATCGCCCACAGCGTGCGCGATCAGGCGGTGGATGCCGAGTTCATCGATGGGCTCAAGGCAGCAGATGTCTGTTATACCCCGACCCTGACCCGTGAGCTGTCCACCTTCGTCTACGAGAGCGAACCCACCTTCTTCAGCGATCCCTTCTTTCTCAAGGACGCGGACCCGGCCGTGCTGGCCACCTTGCGCGAGCCGGAACGCCAACAGCGCATGCGCGGCAATGAGGGTGCCCAGCACTACAAGAACATCGCACTGCCCAATGCCATGAGCAATCTGAAGATTCTGTCTGATGCGGGCGTGAAGATCGCGATGGGCACGGACAGCGGACCCGCCGCACGTTTTCAGGGCTACTTCGAGCATCTGGAGATGAGCATGATGGTGGACGCGGGAATGACGCCGATGCAGGTGCTGCAGTCAGCGACGAGCGTTGCAGCGGACTGTCTGGGACTGAACTACCTCGGGACACTGGAAGCAGGCAAGTGGGCAGACATCGTGGTGCTGGATGCCGATCCGCTGGCAGACATCAACAACACGAAGTCCGTCAGCCAGGTGTGGATCGCGGGGAATCTGGTGCCAACGCCTTAACTCTGGGTTGATCACCCGGAAGTGTATGTCAGGCACTTCTGGGGGCCAGCATGATAATGGCCATGCCTGTAATCGCTACACATGAACCGACAATATCCCACACTGTCGGCTTGATCCCATCGACCGCCCAAAGCCACAGGATGGCAGCGAAAATGTACACACCACCATACGCAGCATATACCCGACCAGCGGCCGTAGGATGGAGCGAAAGCAGCCAGGCAAACGTCGCGAGGCTGATTGCGGCAGGCACCAGCAGCCAGACACTTTTCTCTTCCTTGAGCCAAAGGTAGGGGAGATAGCAGCCAATGATCTCTGCAAGTGCAGTGACAAAGAACAAAGCCAGCGTCTTCAATTCAAACATTTTGCCCTCTCACATTTCGTGATCAAATCAGCTTGACCATGGAGTGCACTCCACGCTTCAGCATGCATGATCCATCAGCGCCCGGCATTCTCGAACAGGACAACGTTGGCAGTGGATGAGCCCACTGTCACGATGTCCACAAAACCATCCGCATTGAAATCCTCGACTGCAAGTCCGGCCACACCAATGCCACCGGCATCCAGCGTGCTGCGCTGCCACGTTTGCGTATCGGCCATGTAACGATAGGTGTAGAGACCGAAGGGACTGGAGCGATGACCGGCGATGATTTCGTCACTGCCATCGTTGTTGAGATCGGCCACCACGAGCGCGTGACCACCCACGAACTCCGAATCGATGACTTCGCGCGCCCACGGTGCCCCTCCCTGCAAAGTGCCGTCAGCATTCGCGCGATACACCACCACTTCATTGCCGTGCCACGGCTCGATGCTGGCGATGAAGCGTTCGTCTTCCAGAGACCCAACGCCGACTTCACTGCTGCCCTGATTGGGTCGAGTACCACGATTGCCTGCACCCAGCGTCGTTTGATCGACCATCAATCCACGTGAGGCGAGTTGAAACAGATCAATGCCGCCAAAGCTGGCGGTGAGCAGATCGTCACGGCCATCTTCGTCCCAGTCCATCACAGTCAAGCCATGGGCCATCTCCAGCTCGTCGGAGATGATGACTTTTCCCCACGGGCTGCTGCGCGGATCGCGTGGAATCGTGTAGGCCGTCAGTTCTGCGCCAACCGCGTAGTCGGGCTCGGTGGCCCCGATGCCGATGATGGGCAGATTGATCAGCTCCAGCTTGTCATCGCCATTCACATCGGCCCAGCGCAGACGGTGCGAAGTGGGAATCTTGTCGATCAGGTGTTGCGTCCACTCCTGATTCTTCGTGGGATTGCCTGGGTTCTCCAGCCAGTGCACGAATCCGCCCTCGGTGGATGCGCGCAGGTTGAACGCACTGGCCAGCACGATGTCGGTATCGCCATCACCATCGATGTCGTGTGAGGCCGCAGCGATGTTGCCAGCGGCGGTGGTGCTGATGGTGAACTTCTGCCAATCGGGATTGCGGTACCAGGCGAACTGCGCGGGAGTAGTGGCAAGCGCCACGATATCCGTGCGGCCGTCACCGTCGATATCCGCCAGCTCGACGCCATAGCCACCGGCAAAGGTGTCGTCGAGCACGCGTCTGTCGAAGCGCTGTGCATCGGCGGCCTGGCAGGCGGTCAGCAGCAGGCTGAACAGACCGATAAGCTGTAGACGGCAGCGGGAGGGTTTTCTTATCAACATGACATTACTCACTCGATTCTTGTTATGTGGGAGCGAGCCGTGCTCGCGATAAATGGCGGTTTGTGTTTCAACGTCACATCGATCGCGAGCAGGCTCGCTCCCACAGGTCAGTGGTTGTTCAGCGTTTCATTGTAATCAGCATCGCGCCCGCCAGCATCCCCATCGCGGTCATCAGCAGCCACGTGCCACGCGGCACCTTTTCCGTCGGACGATTGAAGTCGGCGCTCACTCCCGGCACGCTCCACAAGTCACCGCTGCCAGCGCCGACCACCAGCTGTGCCTTCATGCCCTTCTCCATATGCTGCGTGATGTCGCAGTGCACGAGATAGGTGGCATCGTCGCTCGGCACGATGAAACTGCCCATCACGTGCTGGCCGCCGTTGGCCTCCAGATGGAACATGCCCTGCGGATAAAGATAACGCGGCAGACCATGCAGCATCCACTGGTGACGCACCTGATCGTCGTTGTAGAAATGTATAGTGACACGGCTGCACGGTGGCACCCGATAGTCATGCACATCAAAACCAAACGTGCGGCCTGCGGCATTGAGTGCGTAGTCGGTGCCTGCACGTACCGTGAACTCGATATCTTCGCTGATGCTCTCGCAGTCCTGCGGCAACACGTCGGAATTGCTGTTCATCACCATGCCGCGATCGTCGAACTGCATGTTGTGATCGGCGGCGTGCTCATGCTGCGAATGCACTTCCCGCGCCAGCGGTACGCGATCTGCGATGGGAATGACTTCAATGGTGGAGCTGCCGACCTGTGCGAAACCCTGTCCGCAGCAGAGCATCAGCAGCACCAAGGACGGCAATGCGCGCAACGACAATCGCGAGTGACTGCGCTCAGCTTTCATCGGCGCTCCTCACGACAGGAAACATCAACTTCACGAGGCTGGCCAGCGCCAGTCCGAGTGCGAGACCGAAACCCATCACGCGCAGCATGAACCAGGCGGTGAATTCCGTCTCTGCTCCACTCGCGCTGGCACCAGCCATGTCATCAGCACGACGATAGAACTCCGGATTGAAGAACATGTTCATGTCCTCGCCCTGCGAGATCGGCCAACCATCCGGTTGCAGGAATTCGCGATACACGATCGCATTCATGTTGCCACCCGGGGCAATGCCGTTGTTGGTGATGCCGCGTCCCCCGTGATCGTGCAGCATCCACACGCCGCTGCCATAGGAGTGCAGACCATCGTTGGTGGTGTTCAGAGTGAGATCGGCACGCTGACCCGGTGCCAGCCAGAACACATCGCGGGTGACCTGCGCCCCTTCACTCTGCAGCACGCCATCGAGATGCGTCGCCGTGGCCTTGTGCCCATGTGGATGCAATGACAGCCCTTCGCTGCCCGCATTCAACACGCGCAATCTGATCAGCTCATCGGGCCCGGTCACCACAAGAGATTCGCGGAACGTGTAGGGAAACGAGCGGCCGTTGAGCGTGTAGTAATCGCTCTCGGATTCGATGAGATTGTAGCCGCCGTGAATCCAGCGCTCGATCTCGACTGGATCATTGCTGCGCTGGATGATGCCGCTCAGGCCGCTGTCCAGATCGGTGTAATGCAGATCGTATTCCTGCGTGTACGACTCGCGGCTTGACTGCGAAGTGACCCGCACCTGCCCCGCGCCGATGTTGAGTGTCTGCAATGTGTTGCTCGGCCGATTTTCCTCGACCACGAACATGCCCTGCAGCCCCATCAAAATGTGCGCCTGGGATTGCACGTGGCAATGGTAGAACGCGGTGCCGGTGCTGCGCGGATTCAGCTCGTAGGTGCGCGCCTCACCGGGCATGAGCGGGTTCTCGCTCGTCATGGTGCCGTCGTTACCCTGACCGTCTGCTGTCAGATACGTGTGATCGACGCCGTGGAAGTGAATCGTGTGTGGCATGTAGTGCGTGTTCTCGAGCGTCACTTTCACCACATCGCCCTGCTCGATGCGCATGCTCGGGGAGGGCAGGCGCAGCAGATCCATCGCCACGTTGGACTCGAAATTCTCCGTGGCCATGCCGAAGGACTTGGGTGCGAATACCCAAAGACCAGGTGTTATGCCGGGAGCAAGTGCAAACTGCGCAGTGGGCTCCTGTTCATCAGGAGAGCCACCGTTGAGTTCGGCGACTTCGAGGCGGATGTGGATCTCGTCGGGGTCGCCATCGCCATCGAGATCGGCGCCTTTGACGACGGCGTCCGGTGCGAGTCCCGCGCGCAGCAGGGTGTCGGTGGACACGTTGTTGGTGCCCCTGACGAATGCGGCGATGGCATAGGGATTGTCGGCAACGCAGGTGGGCGCGGCGGCTATCTCCACGCCATCGATGGTCTGGGCATCGCGCCAGCCGAGCAGGTCTTCAGGGCAGGCTTCCTCCGTGGGCGCCATCATCTCGGGCTCGGCGGCAGTCATGTTCGAGCCAGCACTTTCGTCATAGGCAGGTGTGCCGACGATCTGCGCAATCTCGAAGCGCAACCGTGGCGGATACCACTGCGGCGGAAACAGGGCGGCACTGAGGACGAGGCCGATGATCAAGAGAACTGCTGCGCGCATATCGATTCCTGTTTACTACCTTTTTTGTGGGAGCGAGCCCTGCTCGCGATAAAGTTCTGCGATCTTCAATCGCGGGCAGGGCCCGCTCCCACACTTTTCCTCGTGCTTAGCCAATAGATGCCCTGCAACAGCACCACCAGCGCAATGAACCACGGCAGCGTGCCATAGTCCGGCCCGCCTACTTGGAAGTAGAACACCGCGTTATAGAGCCGATCATCCTCGGGATGTTCGGCGGTGACAATGCCGATGTAGGTGCCCTTCTCGTCGAAGCGATGATTGACAGTGAACTCGCCCTCAGCCCTGATGACCGGCGGTTGATAGAAAACCGTCACGGCATCGAGATCCTCGATGGTCTGCACGTCCTCCCAGCGGGCATAGATGCCGAAGTCCTGTTCGTCGCGGATGATGCGGAAATCCAGGGGCATCTCCTGCAGGAAATTGTGCAGGTAC
>MGYS01000090.1:153702-157547 GCA_001802565.1 Gammaproteobacteria bacterium RIFCSPLOWO2_02_FULL_57_10
ATTGCAGCGAGTTGCAGCAACAGCAGGAGGCACAGCAGACGAGACTTCAGACAAGTGGAACGAGAGGAGCAAGACATACCAGACTACTGTTATTGTTGTTGACCGGAACGAACGGGCTTGCGGCAACGGTATCACATTTTCAAAGCGGAGTGCCGTTGTGGGAGCGAGCCTGCTCGCGAAAAAGGTGTCCCACTGAATGAATTCAGGCCACACAATCGCGACCAGGCTCGCTCCCACAAGGGCCAGTCCACCGGGTACGCCATTTGCTGTACCATCTACGCCTGATCTCAATCCGAGTAATGCACCGGCATGTCTGACCTTCCAACCCCAGTAAACCTGATGCTGCAAGCCGATTCCTCCCTTGTGCTGGAAGGAGACTGGACGCTGGCGCGCCATGCGCAGCTCAAGCGGGTCAGTCTGCCTCAGGCCGAGGCGGTTCGACGGTTGGATGCCAGTCGCATGACCGCTCTGGATACCGCGGGCGCCGCCATGCTGGTACAACTGCTGGGCGCCACACGACTGCGCGATCTCACGCCTGCGGCAAGCGGACTGTCCGATGAACGCCGCGCGCTGCTGCTGGCCGTGGCATCCGCCATGGAGAATCGCGCCTCCGACGCAGACAAGCAGCGCTGGCGTCCGGGAGATGGACTGGCGGCTTTCGGCGCCATGATGGTGAGCGCCTGGGGCAATCTGCTGCAATTCCTGGGATTCCTCGGCCTGGCGCTCTCCACTCTGGCAACCCTGATATTCCGCCCCTGGCGCTGGCGCATCACTGCCCTGGTCGCACAGATGCAACAGGCCGGGCTGAATGCCGTGCCGATTGTCGCTCTGCTCAACTTCCTGGTCGGCGCCGTGGTGGCATTTCTCGGCGCGACCGTGCTCGCGGAGTTCGGTGCCACCATCTACACGGTCGACCTGGTGGGCTATGCCTTCATGCGGGAGCTGGGCGTGTTGCTGGCTGCCATCATGCTGGCGGGTCGCACCGCCAGCGCCTACACCGCCCAGATCGGCTCGATGAAGGTGAACGAAGAGATTGATGCCTTGCAGGTGCAGGGTCTGAGCCCGATCGAACTGCTGGTCATTCCCCGCCTGCTGGCGCTGCTGATCATGTTGCCGATCCTCACATTCGTGGCCATGCTGGCAGGCCTGCTGGGCGGTGCCATGGTCGCCGTGCTGACCCTCGACATTTCCCCTGCGCGCTTCCTTGGCATCGTGCAGGAAATCCCCCTCAAGCACCTGTATCTGGGGTTGAGCAAGGCGCCCATCTTCGCGCTGATGATCGCGCTGATCGGCTGTCTGGAAGGCTTCAAGGTCAAAGGCAGCGCCCAGTCTGTCGGCGAACACACGACCTCCGCGGTGGTGCAGTCGATCTTCGTCGTGATCCTGCTGGACGCTGTCGCGGCCCTGTTCTTCATGGAGATGGGCTGGTGAGGCGGGCATGGTAAATCAGGACAATGTCATCGAGGTACGCGGGCTCTGCAACCGCTTTGGCTCCCACTCGGTTCACGAGGCACTGGACCTGGATGTGCGCCGGGGCGAGATCCTCGGGATCGTCGGGGGCTCGGGCAGTGGCAAGTCGGTGTTGCTGCGCTCCATCGTCGGCCTGCGGCGTCCCAGTGCTGGACAGGTCAGAATGCTGGGCGAGGATCCGGACAGCCTGTCGCCCGATGCGCGCTCCCGAGTCGAACGGCGGATTGGCGTGTTGTTCCAGCAGGGGGCACTATTCTCCTCGCTGACAGTGCTGGAGAATATCGCACTGCCACTGATCGAGCATGCCGGGCTGTCGCGCGGGGACGCCACTGATCTGGCGGCGGTGAAACTCGCGCTGACGGGCCTGCCAGCGCACGCGGGAAAGCTGTTCCCTGCCGATCTGTCGGGCGGCATGATCAAGCGCGCGGCACTCGCCCGCGCCCTGGCGCTGGACCCGGACATCCTGTTTCTGGACGAGCCCACGGCTGGACTCGATCCCATAGGCGCGGCAGCCTTCGATCAGTTGCTGCTGACCCTGCGCGATGCGTTCAACCTGACCGTATTCATGGTGACGCATGACCTGGACACGCTGTATACCACCTGCGATCGCGTTGCCGTCCTGTCGCAGAAGAAGGTTCTGGTGGTGGATACGCTGGAAGTCGTGGCGGCCACACCGGACGCCTGGATTCAGGAGTATTTTCACGGCCCGCGGGGCAGAGCGGCGCTGCTGGCGGCGCAGAGTCCCTCGCCGCCATGACGTTCAATTCTTGACCATTGCAATAGCCACAACAGCATAGAGCAACACTTATGGAAACTCGCGCACATCACATCATCATCGGGCTGTTCACACTGCTCGCCGGTGCCTTCGCCCTCTTCTTCATCCTGTGGATGTCGCGCTCCGGCATGGACCGCGACTTCGAGCTCTATGACATTCTCTTTCAGGAAGCCGTGGCAGGACTTTCAGTTGGCAGTCCGGTGCAATACAGCGGCATCCGGGTAGGAGAGGTGGAGCGCCTGCAGCTCGATCCGGAAGATCCCCGACTCGTCTGGGCCCGGGTGCGCGTTTCCAGTTCGGCACCCGTGAAGGTCGATACCATGGCGCGACTGACGCTTCTCAATGTCACCGGCGCGTCCGGCATTGAACTGAGTCAGGGTACGCCCTCAAGCCCACTGCTGAGCTCCGGCGCGGGCGTGCCGATCATCACCGCCGAGCCGTCGTCCTTCGCTCGCCTGCGCGTGAGCAGCGAGGAGTTGCTCGCCAGCATCACCAGCCTGCTCGATCGCGCCAACAACATTCTGTCCGATGAGAACGCGCAGAACCTCAGCAGCGTGCTGCGCAATCTCGATTCCTTTACGGCGAGCATGAACGAGCAGCAGGAGACGCTGCGCGCAGGACTCGAGAGTCTGGCCAGTGCGGGCGATGATCTGCGGCAGATACTCGCCAGAGTCGACGAGCAAATCACCAACGGGGCCGAACCGCTCATGCTCAGTGCCAACAATACTGTCGCCAATCTGGAACAGTTCAGTCAGAAACTGGATGCCCTGCTGACCGACAACACCCCCGCTCTGGACAACGGCATGCAGAGCCTCTCCGAGATCGGACCTGCCATGCAGGATCTGCGCGGCATTCTCGACAGTCTCAGTGAAATCACGACACAGCTCGAGGAGGACCCTGCCGGGTTCCTCCTCCGTGGCGACAACATCAAGGAATTCCAGCCATGAAAACGTCTTTTCTGATTCTGCTGTGCGGCGCGCTAATGTCGTGCAGTGTGTTGCCCGAAAGTGTGCCAACCGACCTCTATCAACTGCCGCCGTCAAGTATCACGACCAATGCCGCGACGCCGCAGCTGAGCGGGCTGCGCATTGGCACGCCGGCAACGGCAGACTCACTCGGTGGCACGCGCATACTCGCCATGGTGGGTAACAACAGTTTTCAGGCCTATCCCGATGCGCGCTGGGCGGCGCCAGTGCCGCAACTGTGGCGCGACTGGTTGCTCGATGCATTCTGGCGCGATGGCCGCGTGAGCGAGCTCAGCGCCAGCTCTGACGGATTGCAGGCTGGCCTGGAATTGAGCGGTATGTTGCGCGGGCTTCACAATGAATATATGGATGGTCGTGCTGTGGCGGTCATTCAGTACGATGCACGCCTGGTGGATACAGAGACACGCCGCATCGTCAGTTCACGACGCTTCGAGGCACGGGAGCCGGTATCGGGCACTGCGGTCAACGAGCTGGTTGCCGCATTGGGCGTCGCGGCTGATCGCGTGGCAGTTGAAGTGATCGCGTGGACGTTGGAACAGAATTGATTGCAATGTGGGAGCGGGCCCTGCCCGCGATTGCAGCAAAGCGCTACAGCATTCGCGAGCAAGGCTCGC
>MGYS01000090.1:157556-165818 GCA_001802565.1 Gammaproteobacteria bacterium RIFCSPLOWO2_02_FULL_57_10
AATCCATTTCCTCCGCCACCTTGAGTGCCCCCATCAGGGCACTGAACGGGCGCAGGCCGAGCATCTCGTGCGTCAATTGAAACGACCCTTCCGCGTTGATCACACTGTCATCGATACTGACACTCACTGGGACCACCACCTCCGAGCTGACTCCTGCGATCTCCACCGCCAGCGTAATGGTCTGTGCGCCCGCTTCGCCGCTCGGACCGCTGCCGGAAATCCTCAGCATCGGGTATTGCTCTGCATCCAGTAATCGCTCACTCAGCATGTTCCGGTGCGTGCCTTCGATGTCATCGGCCGAGGGATTGCCGCTGAACTCCTCTCCGAGCTCCGCGCGCAATGCCGAGTCGTCCACGTTCAGCGAAGCCACGGGAATCTCCAGAAAGAAATTCGCCCGTTGACGTTGCGGTATCAGCTGGACTGAACCATCCAGAACCGGTGCCGAGATCACAAGATTGTGACCGAGACGCGACAGAGCGCCAGCGCTGTATACCAGCCAGTAGACCTGAGAGGAGGAGCTGTCGATCTCATATTCGACAGTCTGTCCGGGTTGGGCGAGAGCCGAACCGCATAGCGCCATCAACGCCAGACAGGCGCCGCATTTTCTGGCGCTGCCTATTGCCACGGCAGACCTCCATTCCAGCTCAGACCGAGGCGCACACTCCAGAAATCTCCCGCCCTGGACTGCCGCAGCGGAGGCCGACGCACATCGAGCGGGGTATACGACAATGCGGCTGACCAGCTCCAGTCGGCCGACGGATGGAAAGCCAATCCCAGTGTCGCCGTTGTCAGATTGCCTTCGGTGGTTAGCACTGAACGATCCAGTATCTCGAAGACTCGCGCATTCACTTGCGCGCGAGGACTTGTCCGGGTCCACGCCAGAGACGCAAAGGGCTGCCAGCGTTCGCCGATCAGCATTCTGGAGGCAATGAGTTCAAAGCCCTGATGATCGAGAGCAAGACGATCGTCAGAGGGTTCGCGACAACCAAACGGATTTGCAGCAGTGCCAGGTGTCCCGGCTGCGGTGTCCCGGTCACAGGTGATGTCACCGGTGCCATCGCCACGCAGCGCATACAGACGACCACCCAGACCCCAACCATTCTCCGCGAACAACTGTTTTTCCAGTGCCAGCCCAAACACGTTCTTCGGTTTGGCCCCGTTCAGGCGCACCGGCGGCGTCCACGAAGCGACGGCCGAAAAGTTGCCTGGCAGCCCCAGATGTAGGCGCCCACGACCGAACACCGGCGACTTGTTCATATCCTCGTACTTGAAGCCGCCAAACCCTACGCGCTGTTCTGCCTCGGTAAGGCGTGGAATGGAACCCACCTCTGCCGAGACAGCTACGCTCCATGGGGCCAGCGCTCGAGGCGGCAGCGAGCCTAGATTGAGAGAGGCGGCCAACGTATGCGCCATGGCCCACCCTTCCGGACTGTCGAACGCCACGCGTTCACGATCGTTGAGAACCTGCTGTCCCTGCACAACTGTGGAGGGCAGCAGTAGAAGCAGCACAAGGGCTTGAGTGACTCGCATCGGAACTCCCTGATCAGTTCGCTGAAAGACGTAGGATAACAAAATTGGCAACGTCGGTGGCGCACGTGGAGGAGGCACTGTCAACGCACGCACCGGAATTGCCCTGCGGCATGGTGGCGTCGATTCTGTTGCGCAGCGATGTAAACGCCGACTCGGAGTAGCCCAGCAAACCGGGGCCCTGTCCGCCTTCACCGCTGCTGCCATGACACACCGCGCAAAGGCTGCCATACCGGCTCTCCCCGCGCGCAATGCTGGCCGCCAACGGATCGGGGGTGGGATTGACGGGCGCTGGCGGCAAGGCCGGCACCGCAGGTTCATTCCTTACCGACAGCACAGCGAGGTTGCCGAACACAATCGGATTACTGTTGATCAATGTCATGTTCAACTCATAGAGCTGCCCACCGACCCGCACGCCAGGCACGTTCAGCACTCCTCCGTCCAGAAGGCGAACCGCACGCGGACCGACGGAAACACCACTGCCGTAGAAGTAAGCATCGCTCAGAGAAAACTCGAACGGGTCCTGCTTCGTCAGTTGCAGCGAAGCATTGGCGATGCCTGAACCGGGAACGTCCACCACGGGCAGATTCACCACCGCCGTCGCATCGTTGAAGATCGATGTGACCGCGACATCCACCGTGACGGTCTGCCCTGCGAAGTTCACCGGATTGGCGGTGACCGGAGCTCCGTCAGAGCGCAGCGCCTGCACTCCGTTGCGCGGCAACTGTGCGCGCTGGTAGGTCAGTGAATCGATATCCACGAGCTGCACAGATCCCCCTTCCGTGAACAGGAACCCTGATGGCAACTGGTAATCCACATGCAACTGCGTGAAACCTGAGAAAGCGACCGTGCCGATCAGCACCGACTTGTTTGCCGTCTGTGCACTGCTCAGACTGGAGGGAAACGTGAAGGTCTGCCCCACGGCACCTGCCGCGTTGAGTGCACGCAGCGTACGACCGCTCAGGCCCTGCTGATTGTCACTGGTCGTCGACAGTTTGATGTACTGCACCGTGCCGTCGGTGTTGGAGAATATCTCGGTGATTTTCCAGGCTTCGACAGCCTGAACCTGTTGCGTGAAGATGAAGAGGGCAACAATGGAAGTCACTATCCGAGCAAGAAGCAGTTTCAAACGTTTAAAGCCACTCATATCATTCTCCATGGGCTATCCTTCCCTGTAATTTTTTCTCAACATGACAAACTGATTGACAAGCGTTTAACAGACCCTCTGGTACAGAAAAATATTTCTGGATTATTGTTGAGGGAGCGATCCTGCTCGCGATTGAGGTTACTGCAGGCTCGCTCCCACACAGCATTGATTGTCATCTCCCGGCCTGAATGGACTTCAGGCGCGCCCTCCCATCGGCAGAGACCGCCAGCGTGGCGACCGCCCGGTCACGCAGTTGTCGCTCCAGTTCGATCGCTTCCTCATAAGAGGCGAAGTAAGCCTCGATGCCATACAGCACACTGTACTGTTCGCCGGTCGAGTACTCAACACGGCCACGCAGGAAGAGCCCCGACTCCGGTTTCTGCAATGAGGCCGAGGCAAACTCATGCAGTCCATCCTCGGCCTGTTGCAGCGTCACGTAAACCACTTCACCAACGCGCACGGTGGGCTGTGTCGGCAGTTCGTCAGCGTCAATCATGGAGAAGTCATAGCCAAGCCGCGCATAGTTGCCACGAAACAGATCGCGCGGGTCGACGGGGACAGTACGCACGTTGATCTCGGTGCCGGTGAGCAGAGGCAACGCAGCCGCCCCGACCATGCCGACAAGCACCCCCACCTGAAGCGTGATCGCAGCCACGATGGCGATGACAAAGGGACGCTTCATGCTGACTCCTCCTGCCGATTTGCCAGCGTCTGGTGATGACGCCAGTACCGCGCGGCACCCAGCATCACCGTCGCGAACACGATGAACAGGATCGCTCCACCAACATAATTGCCAATCAGGCTGAAGTAGCGACAGAACGCCGTCACCAGAATGACAACGATGCCCAGAAAGAAATGTCGGGAAGTGCCAGTGCGCACACCACTGAGGATCATCGCCACGCCGACGGCAATCAGCGCGAGATTGGTGAAGATCTGCAGTGTGACGGCCGCCGCCGACATTTCTGCCAGCACGTCTGTCATCACAACCACCAGGATGAAAACGTTGACAGCAATCAGCGCCGCCACCTGCTTGACCCGGTCTATGCGCAGTGCCAGGAAAACTGCTGCTGCCCAACACACCAGCAACACCAGCAACACCAGCATCATGGCCACGAGGCGAGAAATTTCGGCACCGATCAGTTCCTCCCACGGTTCCGCAAAACTCATGATGAGCATGAAGATCAGGAAGAAATGCAGGCTCCACTGCTGCAGCACTTCACCATACTCGCGTCCTCTTTCCCGTGCCTGTTGCAGCAACCATTGGCCAACACTCCACGCCAGCAGACAGAAGGCAATCGCGATCAGCACATGCTCGACAAGAAATTCCGCTCGCCCGTCATTGCTCCACCAGATCGCCAGTGAGTACTCGATGTGAAAGAGCGTCGCGAGCACCGTCGCCAGAAACAGCAGCGGACTCCTGTCGCCACGACTCAGCACGAATGCAGAGCCCGCAATGAATAGCGGGAACAGCGCGGGATAGAACCCTGACGATGCCTCCATGAATAACCAGATCAGCGCGAGCGACAACGTCTGCAGGCCAAGCAGGAAGGTCGGCGAGATGAGGGTAAATGGCAACGTACCCAGCGCCCACCAGAACACACCGTCGGCCATGTGCTCCCCGAGGTGGTAGATCTGCGCAATCAGGATGATGGAGGCGCCATAGAACAGATTGCCGAGGAAGAAGATTCGCGCCGCTCCCTCTTCATTGCCGTTGCGAAATTTCTGCAGTCCGAAGATTTGCGTGGCGCCTGTCAGCGCCACGAGGCCGCCCATGCGCATCTCACGCGGTATCTCGTTCCAGTTGGCGCCAATCAGAGTGATGAGTGCGAGGCCGATGAAGAAGTAGCCCAGGGCAACGAGCACGGTGTACCCGAGGGCCTTGTCATGCAGATTGTCGTAGTCAAGCCCGTAGCGTGCGCAGATGTCCCGCGCCTGTGCCGTGCTGACCAGTCCTTCGTCCACCCACTGGCGGATTTCCCGCGCCAGATCGTTCTTGAAGATTCGTCGCATGTGTTCATCCCTGGAACCGTTTGCGCCATGGTAGTCCAGCGTGCTGCGATTTGCGAGCCAGCCCATGCCGCTGCCAAAGCTCTGTCCAACGCGAACGAGTATCCCCCACTTGACGGATACGTTACATTGCCGCGTCGGTCAAAGAATTGACCGGCAGTACATTCAACTCATGGAGAGTAGGACTATGAAGAAAAGCATGAAGCTCAAAGTTTGTCTGGCCAGCGCCATTGCCTGTTCCAGCCTGTTGCTGGCAGGTCAGTCACACGCACAACTGGTGACCGGAGTCGGGTATCACGAGCTGTCGGATGACGACATTTCCCTTGGTGTGATCAGCGGATCGGTCGGATATCAGTTCGGTGACGGCTCGTCTGGTTTCTCGTACACGCCGGAATTCCGCATCGGCACCGGCGTGCAGGACGACACGATCACTGATGTCAAAGTGGAGGTGGAAGCGTTCTACGGTTTCGCCCTGCGCGGCGAATATGTGTTTGACAACGGTGCCTACCTGTTCGCGGCACCGAGCTACTCCAACCTTGAAGTCAAATTTTCCGCTGGTGGCTTCAGCGCTACGGAAGATGAGTGGGAATTCGGTGGCGGCGGCGGTATCGGTTACCAGTTCACCGACTACACGAGTGTCGAACTCGCGTATGAAAAGTTTGACGATCTCGACGTCATCGGCATCGCGGTGCGGATGAAGTTCTGATCGCTCAGATCGCACACTGACGTTGTGGGAGCTTGCCCTGCAAGCGATTCAACCAATCGCGAGCAGGGCTCGCTCCCACATTTCAGATTGAAAGCCCCACGTAACTTTCACCGCGCCAGCGGGTCTGCCTTGTCCGGCCGCACCTTCAGGTTCGCCACATCTGCCTGAAACACCGCCTTGCTGATGATTTTCTCGCGATAGAGTGACACCAGCGCCGCATGGGCAATGTACTCTGCACTGACCTCGAAGAAGTCGCGCAAGGTGTCGCGTGTCTCACTCAAACCATAGCCGTCGGTGCCGAGCACCGTGTAGGCACACGGCATCCACGGCGCGATGCTGGCGGGCAGTGCCTTCATGTAATCGGTCACGGCGACGAACACGCCCAGCTCCTTGCTGAAGACGGAGCGCACGTAGGGCGTCCTCTGGGTGCGCAGCGGATGCAGGCGGTTGTAACGATCGCATTCCTGCGCGTCGCGCTGCAGCTCGATGAAGCTGGTGACGCTCCAGATGTCGACGCGATAGCCCAGAACTTCAAGTTTCGTGGCCGCACCGATGGCCTGCTGCATGATCGAACCACTCGCAAGCAGATGCACCTGCTTGCCTTCCATTGATGAGCGTTGCCAGCAATACACGCCACGCAAAATACCTTCGATTACCGCTGAGTCATCCGGCAGCGCAGGCATGCGGTAGTTCTCATTGTAGAGCGTGATGTAGTAGAAGCATTTCTCCTGCAACGTGTACATGCGATGAATCCCATCGCGCACGATCACGGCCAGCTCGTAGCCAAACGCCGGATCATAACTCTTCACATCCGGGTAAGTGCTGGCGAGGATGTGGGAGTGGCCGTCCTGGTGCTGCAGCCCTTCTCCGTTCAATGTCGTGCGCCCCGCAGTACCGCCGAGCAGGAATCCCCGACACATCATGTCTCCACACGCCCATACCATGTCGCCGACGCGCTGGAAGCCGAAGATCGAATAGAAAATGTAGAACGGAATCGTCGGGATGCCGTGCACGGCATAGGCGGTTCCTGCGGCCATGAACGATGCGATGGCGCCGGTCTCACAGATTCCTTCCTGCAGTATCTGCCCGTCGATGCTCTCGCGATAGGGCACCACCGTGTCGGCATCCACCGGCGTATACTTCTGTCCCTGCGCGGAATAGATGCCCGCGACACGGAACAAACCTTCGAGACCGAACGTGCGCGCTTCATCGGGGACAATTGGCACCACGTAACGGCCCAGCTCCGCATCCTTCAACAGGACCGACAGCAGGCGAATCATCGCGATGGTGGTGGACGCCGTCTTGTCGCCGCTGCTCTCGGTGACGCTGCGCAGTTGCTCCAGCTGCGGTGCTTTCAGTGTCGGGCAATTCAGCTGACGCGTGGGCAGACTGCCACCGAGAGCTGCGCGATGCTTGCGGATGTATTGACGCTCGACACTGTCTTCCGACGGCAGATAGAAGTCCGCCTGCACGATCTGCTCTTCACTCAACGGAATGCCGAAGTTGCGCGCGCACTGCAAGCGCTCTTCCGGGCTCAACGATTTTTTCTGATGCGCGGTGTTGCGACCTTCGGCCGCTGCGCCCATGCCATCGCCCTTCACGGTCTTCACCAGAATCACCACGGGCTTGCCCTGGACGCGACTCGCATGATGAAACGCGGCGTAGACCTTGCGCGGATCCTGTCCGCCGCGCTTGATGGTGCGCACTTCTTCGTCGCTCAAGGAGGCCATCATTCTTTCCAGCTCGGGATTGCCGTCCACCCAGTGCTCACGCTGCAACTCACCGGGTAGGATCGAATAGCGCTGATAGTCACCATCGACACACTCTTCCATGCGACGCCGCAACGCGCCGCTGGCATCCTGCGCGAGCAGCGCATCCCATCCGCCGCTCCAGATCACCTTGATGACTTCCCAGCCGACACCGCGATGTGACGCTTCCAGTTCCTGAATGATCTTGCCGTTGCCGCGCACCGGACCGTCGAGGCGCTGCAGGTTGCAGTTCACCACCATGATGAGGTTGTCGAGGTTCTCGCGTGCGGCAATCGCCATGCTGCCGAGCACTTCCGGTTCATCCGATTCGCCGTCGCCGATGAAGCACCACACCTTTCCGCCGTTCTTTGGTTTCAGTCCACGGTTCTCCAGATAGCGGGCGAAGCGCGCCTGATAGATCGCGCCGGGGGTGGACAGGCCCATCGATGCATTAGGCATCTGCCAGAACTCGGGCATCAGGCGCGGATGCGGGTAGGAGCTGAGGCCGCCGCCGGGTTGCAGCTCGCGGCGAAAATTCTTCAGTTGCTGTTCAGTCAAACGACCTTCGAGAAAGGCACGGGCATAGACGCCCGGAGCAGCATGCGGCTGCAGCAGTACCAGGTCGCCCCCATAGCTGTCGTCGCGTCTGCGGAAGAAGTGATTGAAGCCGACCTCCATCATCGTTGCAGCCGACGCATAGGTGGCGATATGACCGCCGACGCCGAACTCCTGATCCTGCGCACGCAGCACCATTGCCATGGCGTTCCAGCGCATGATGTTCTCGATGCGCTTCTCCAGTTCGATATTGCCGGGGTAGGCGGGCTGGCGCGCAAGCGGTATGGTGTTCAGATAGGGCGTGGTGTGATTGATATCGCCGAGAGCAATGGCGTGATCGCGCGCCCAGCCCTGCATGCTGCCGAGAATCTCCTGCACACCGCGCTCGCCGTACTCCTCGAAGACGTTGCGCAGGGCATCGAGCCATTCGCGTTGTTCGGTGGTGAAAGCATCAGGAAGCAGGCGGGCAGTGTTCATGTTCAAGCTCTCGTCAAAAATGGGTACTGACTGTGGGAGCGGGCCTGCCCGCGATTTCCGGTGTCACACGACCGGGAATGCGGCACGGGAAATCG
>MGYS01000090.1:165837-171204 GCA_001802565.1 Gammaproteobacteria bacterium RIFCSPLOWO2_02_FULL_57_10
GAATAATCAACCATATTTATTAATAAAAAGGGCATACAATGCCAACAATGAGTCTCGACAAGACAGATCTGAAGATCCTTCACCATCTCCAGCATAACGGCCGCATCAGCAATGCCGAGCTGGCGGACACCATCGGATTGTCGCCCTCGCCCTGTCTGCGTCGGGTCAAGACGCTGGAAGAAGCGGGCGTGCTGCGGCGCTACGTCGGCCTCGTCGACCCACGCGCCGTGGGGCTGCCGATCAGCGTGTTCGTGAACGTTTCACTGCGCAGCCAGGAACGTGCGAGTCTTGAAGAATTCGAGAAGCAGATTCTGCAGTACCGGGAAGTGATGGAGTGTTATCTGATGACAGGCGGCTTCGATTACATGCTGCGGGTAGTGGTGCCGGACCTGGACAGCTACCAGCGCTTTCTGGCGGACAAGCTCACGCGCATCAAGAGCGTGGCCAACATCCAGTCGAGCATGACGCTCAAGCAGGTGGTGTACAAAACCGAGCTGCCGCTGGGGCCAGACGGCTCATGACCTGTGGGAGCGAGCCTGCTCGCGATTCGGTGCCAGAATGAATTGCAAACGAGAGCTGAACACGGAATCGCGGGCAAGGCCCGCTCCCACAGTCAGTGCAAATCCTGGAACAAAAGGAAGATTTTCATGAACAGCTTGAGCCGCTGGCTGATCTCTCACACCTCACGCATGTCACTGCTCATCAGCTTCGGCATCACGATCATCATCGCCGCGCTGATGTATTCATCGCTGCCCATGACAAACAGCGCATTGCTGGCAGTCAGTGGCGAGAATATTCTGGATATCACGTTCTATTATCCTGCCGAGGAAGCGCCGCGCAGAATGGCGGCCTATGGTCTTGAAGGGCGAGAGATATACCTGCGTTTCGAGATGCTCGACTTTCCGTTCATCCCCGCCTACACCCTTGCACTGGCGTTTCTGCTGAGCTGGTTGATTGGCAAATCCCGCGCTGCAGAGGACTCTCTGCACAGCTCATTGTATTCCCGGCTCAATCTACTCCCGTTGCTGATCGGCGCGGCAGATCTCGTGGAGAACAGTTGCGTCGTGATGCTGCTGACATTGCATCCCGACGCGCCGATTCTATTCGCTGCAGTGGCCAGCAGCGCCACACTGTTCAAGCATCTGTTCATTGGAGCAACTTTGGCGGCTGTTGGATTCTGTGCATTCAAAGCAGTGCGTGCGCTGTAGGAATCCTTCGACTTCACACGGATGAAAGGACTTCAGATTGCCGAGTGGGTACGGGCCAGCAAGGGAAACCGCTCGGGATACTCAATGATTTCATGTGTGAGGTCCACATCGAGATCCGGCCAGTAGAAGTGGTCTGGCGACGTCTCCTCAACATTCATGACCTTGTTCGCGGGTTGATTCATAAACCAGGGAAAATTCTCAAAGGACAAGAACATTTCCTTCTTCCGACATACGAGCCACAAACCATGACCGGAAATGCGAGTGACTTCAACTTCCGAAATAGTGTTGCCAGGAGTCGATGAACTCATGACGGTGCTCCTCAATCAGGTTCGTGATTTCATGCAGTTGACTCAGATTGTAGCCGTGATTCTTGACCATTTCGATCTGCGGTTCAAGCCAGAATTTGGCCGCACCCTTTCCCGATGCCACATGAACATGCATTCTCGGCTCCTCTCTTGAGAAGAAGAAAAACCTGTAACCTTTCTCCCTGTATATCGTTGGACTCATGTTGCCTCCGTGCACATGTTTGTCAGTCACTTGTTTGTACGAGTCTAGCAGTAACTTAAGAATGCGTGAGTCAAGCTACCTTCGGCGCAAACTTGCGCCGATACTGGCGCGACAACACCGTTGTGGCAATACCACCAATAACCCCTGGCGCAAACCAGAACACCAGATTCCAACCCTCGAATGGCCCCTGCAGAAACTCGCTTAGCAGTCGGCTGCCACCGAACACGAAGAAGGCCGTGTAGGCGCCGATGCCGGACGCGATCAATGCGCCAAGATGTTCGATCCACCATTCCTTCGGCGACAGCACACTCTTGTAGATGTAGTGCAGAGTCGTGGCACTGACGACAGCCTCCAGCACCGCAAAACCCATGAACAGCGGCGACCCGGTTCGCCAGCCCTGCACGAATAGCCCGACCGCCGCCAACCCCAGTGCGACACACAGCGCGACATGGGCCGGGTGCTTGAGCGCAGTGCGATTGTCGCGCTGCAGAATCACGAGCCAGCCATGACGGGTGGTGGTGAGTACCAGAATACTCAGGGAAAACAGAAACAGAGCACCCTCGCGAATCTCCGCCGCAATTTCCTCGAGCTTCTCTTCAGTCAGTTGGTCGGGAGAATCCACATGCCCCGCCAGGGGAAACAGCAGATCCATGGACGACATCAACAGCCCCGAGAGTGACACCGTGTACATGGCCATGGCGAAGTAGCGCCCGAAGCGTTTGTGATCGAGCGAACCCTTGCGGGTGAACATGGGAATCCAGAACATCAGCAACGACAGAGCGCCGAAGCTGACATGCAGGTAGAACGCGAGCTGGTGTAATGTGAACATGATGCCCTCCAGAGGCAGTGGGTAGTGATGGCGCCAGATTAGAGGGGTGGCTCATGTTCCGTCAGTGCCGGAAGTCATGACATGCAATGTGACTTTCGGCCTATGCGCTGTGATCGGCCGCCGTGTCATAATCGGTCACGCTGATTCCTGTGGGAGCGGGCCCTGCCCGCGATGCTGTGCCCCCCATGGACAGAGAACTGGCACCATTATCGCGGGCAGGGCCCGCTCCCACACAGAGTGAGGCTCATGCGTACCTACTGGAACAGCGAACAGGCGCAAAACTGGACCGGGGCGTTAGTACTCGCGATCACGGGCGTACTCTGCGTATACCTCGAAATGGATCAGACTGGATGGACCGCTAGCCTGACCATCAAGGGCACACTGTTCACCTTGACCACGCTGTGTTTTACGATCTTCGTCAGCGACTGGTCGGCCAGTCATCGCAGCCGCATTCTGACTCTTCTATGGATCGAACTGGGATTGATATGCGCGCTCTACGCCATTGTCGATATCAGTTTCGTTGCCATCCTGGGCATTGTCTGGATCGTACAGGCCGCCGAGACCTTCGACATTCGCATCACTTCGTGGCTGCTCGCCATGATGGTAGTGCTGTTCGCAGTCAGTCAGCTCTATCACCTGGGCCAGGACTCCCCAGCCGTCGCCATCAGCAGTGCGGTGACACTGGGACTGTTTCATCTCTTTGCGGTCATCACGACACATCGCGCCAATCGCGAGCAGGCTCTGCGTGAGGAAACTGCCCAGCTCAATCGCGAACTGGTGGCGACGCGCGAACTTCTGCTGCAGTCCTCGCGCCAGAATGAACGACTGCGCATCGCACGCGATCTTCATGATCTGCTCGGCCATCACCTCACGGCACTGATCCTGAATCTGGAGGTCGCTACACACATCACCGAGGGCAAAGGCCAGCAGAAAGTGGAGCAGGCGCTGGCTCTCGGAAAATTGTTGCTCGGCGATCTGCGCACAGCGGTGAGCGAGTTGCGCGAGGACGACAGCATCAATCTGCAGCAGGCGTTGCACGCACTGGTGCAGGACACACCACGTCTGCAGATCACGCTCGACCTGCAGACGAGTGATGTTCATGACGTGGCCATTGCCGAAGCGATTCTGCGCTGCACGCAGGAATCGCTGACGAACTGCCTGCGTCACAGTAACGCCACACACTGTGCAATCACACTGAGTCGTGACGCGAACGCACTGACACTGCGAATTCAGGACAATGGCAGTACGGTGATCGATATCAAACCAGGCAACGGAATAAAGGGGATGATCGAGCGAATCGCCGATCTGGGAGGCACCCTCAATTGGCACCTCAATCGGCACAGCGGAGAGCAGGGATTCGTCATGACTGTCACGCTGCCGATTGAAAAGAATCCGACCACGGAGCACTCATGAACATCCGCGTCATGCTGGCCGATGATCAGACGCTGGTGCGCCAGGGTATCTGCAGTCTGCTGGAACTGAGCGACAACATCACCGTGGTGGGTCAAGTCGACGATGGCAGTGAAGTGGTCGATGGGATTCGCCGGTATCAGCCCGACGTGTTGCTGCTCGATATTCGCATGCCGAAGATGAATGGCATCGACGCGTTGCGTGCCATGCGCAGGGAAGACCTCATGGTGCCGTGTATCATCCTTACCACGTTTGACGATCATCAATTGGTGATGGAAGGTCTGCAGGCTGGTGCGCGTGGATATCTGCTGAAAGATGTCTCACTGGAGAGTCTCGTCAATGCGATCGAGTCGGTGCACGGCGGTGGCACACTGGTGCAGCCTGCGATCACCGAGAGAATCCTGCGCGGACTCTCTTCGATAGCACAGCAGGAAGAGAACGAAGAAGAAGCGGAAGCGTTGAGCAGAAAGGAATTGGAAGTCCTGCGCATGATGGCCGGTGGCTACAGCAACAAGGAGATCTCCCTCGCGATTCACAAATCGGAAGGCACCGTGAAGAACCAGGTGTCTTCGATTCTCGCCAAACTCCACGTGCGCGACAGGACCCAGGCTGTGCTGCGCGCAATCAATCTGGGATTGCTGCAATAGAGGTTGAATCCACTGCCTCTGGGAGCGAGCCCTGCTCGCGATTCAGTGCTCGTTTGCAGCTCATCATGACACTTGAATCGCGGGCAGGGCCCGCTCCCACAGAATGCGGATTCATGATTTTCTGAAGACGAGCTTGAAACCAGTCAGTGTCATCAGCAACAACAGGCACAGCCCCACGATACCCAGCACCTTGTCCAGTGCGCGAATGCCTGTCCACTGCAGATAGTGAATCTGATAGAGCTGATCAATCCAGCGCGTGTCGTTGCCCGTCTGACGCAGGCTCAGTGTATTCCAGTCGAGCGTGATGCTGACTCCGGTGGAAGTTTGCACCGCGCTACCATCGTACCCACTCACCTCCCCGTACCGTGCAGGATCATGCGCAATCGCATCGCTCACCAGTGCGCGCAGTGCAGTCTCCTGCGGCGCTGGTGCGGCTGCCACTGTGAGCGGATCAAGATGCTGCCAGCCTTCCTGATTACGCACCAGCAGATGTTCGCCAAGAATCGTGCGCAGATAACGGAACTCGCTCCAGTCCCGACCAGCAGGCAGCGTTGTTGCTTCTGTCAGTGGGTAGGTGCGAGGAGACAACATTTCGTAGGCGGCGCCGTAACCGGGCTGGATCAGAAACACCATTCCGGTCAGCGCCCATGTCATGAGCGGGGTCAGCATGACGATGCCAACGATGCGGTGATACTTGCGAATGTTCACTTGCGCTCTCTGTCCGATTCAAGGGGCGGCAAGGATAGCGCGGCGATGCATTGCAGAC
>MGYS01000090.1:171256-171437 GCA_001802565.1 Gammaproteobacteria bacterium RIFCSPLOWO2_02_FULL_57_10
TCTGTGGGAGCGGGCCTGCCCGCGATCCCGTGCCCCCGTGAAGTTCAAACAGGCACAAGATCGCGGGCAAGGCCCGCTCCCACAGGGTGTGTATCAATGGTGCATCAATGACGGATCAGGTGATCGAACGCGCTGAGTGATGCGCGTGCGCCTTCGCCCATGGCGATCACGATCTGCTTGT
>MGYS01000091.1:0-3178 GCA_001802565.1 Gammaproteobacteria bacterium RIFCSPLOWO2_02_FULL_57_10
TGCCAGAACGCGAACAGACGCTGGCAAATCTGTATCTGCAGGTGGATCGTAACCCAGCGATGCTGCGTGATACCTCCGCGTTCAGCGAACAAGCACCGCAGATCCGCGAGATGGTGTTGTATGGCCTGCAACAACTGGCGGTGACCGATGGCAATCAGGCGCTGACACTGCTGGAGGAATACAACACAGCACACGCCTTCAGCACGGAAGAAAGACTCTCGCTGCGACGCTACGCAGCGCAGCGTCTGTTGCTGCAGGGTCACATCGTGGAGACCGAAGCAATGCTGCAGAAATCTCCCGAGCTCACTTCAGAAACCCTGGTCAGCTGGATCTTGCGCGATGCGCTGAAGAAGCAGGACTGGCCCCGCGTGGAAATGTGGCTGGCGCTGCTGCCAGCGGAGGTCCGCGACACCGAACGCTGGCAATACTGGCACGCGCGGGCACTCACGGAAAAAGGCACGGCAGAAGCACTCGCGGAAGCGAGAACGCTGCAGGAAACACTCGCGCGCATTCGCAGTTTCTACGGGTTCATGGCCGCCGATCAATTGGGCATCGACTACGAGCTGGCCGATCAACCCATCCTCGTCACGCAGGAGCAGATGGATGCCCTGCTCGACATTCCGGCGATCGAACGCGCTCATGAACTCTACTTCGTCGGCGAGGAACCCAATGCGCGCAACGAATGGCAGCACGCCACCGCCGACATGACCGAGGCACAGATCATTGCCAGCGGCAAACTCGCCGACAGCTGGGGCTGGCACCGCACCGGCATCCAGGCCATGATCCGCGTGAGTTACTGGGACGATCTGCAGCTGCGCTTCCCGCTCGCCCATGCCGATGCGTTCAGAGATACGGCAAACGAACTCTCCCTCTCCCCTCATCTGCTGTTCGCCGTCGCCCGTCAGGAGAGCGCGTTCATGCACGACGTGCGCTCATCTGCCGGTGCGCTGGGTCTGATGCAACTGATGCCCGCGACGGCACAGGAAACCGCAACGCGGGCGGGCATGCGCGTGTCCAATCAGGACCTGCTGACGCCAGAGATCAACATCGCACTGGGCAGTCGCTACCTGTCGCAATTACTGCGGGACTTCAACGGCAATCGCATCCTCGCCGCAGCCGCCTACAATGCCGGACCCAATCGTGTGCGGCAGTGGCTGCGCCAGAGCAGCGACGCACCGGTACCGCTGGACGTCTGGATCGAAACCATTCCCTTCGCGGAAACACGCAACTACGTGCAGAACATTCTGGCCTATTCAGTCATCTATGGGTATCGCATGGGTGAGAGTGTGGAGATGCTGACGGCAGACGAGGCTGCGGCGGAGTTCTGACAAGGAGTCTCTGCCTCTCTGTCAGGGCTGCGCAATCTGCGTCGTTTCCACCGGCCCCATGCCCATGATCTGCACCACCACTTCCTCGTCTTTCGCCATATCGTAATGATGACCATTGGGTGGCTGGTAGAGGAACGTTCCCGCAGGGACGGCAGTCATGTTGTCGGGATTGTAGATGTCCGATTCCGGGCCCGATGAGACGTACCACGTGCCTTTGATAACGGTGATGTAGCGCGCCTGGGAATGAAAATGCGGGCGACTGCCCTGCCCCGGCCCGAACGTGATGCGCACGACGTAGAGCCCTGGCTCACTCGGATTCCCGATCACGTTGACGCTGCGCGAGCCTTCCTGCGGCAGCATCGTCTCGGGAGTCGCGATCATGAAGCCGTGTTCGTCTGGCTCCACCACTTGTGCTGTTGCCATCGGCAATCCGAGCATCAGCGCTCCCATCATGAAGGTCAAACTGATCAACAATCTTCTTGTTGTCATAGCCATCTCCAGTTGTCGTTGATTATTGTTTTTCTACGACTGCATTTTCGCGCCACACAATCTTATCCCTGGATGGCGGAACACGCCAGCAGAGGCGGAAACTCACGTTCTTGTTACAATTTGTTGGAAAAGCGAGACAAGATGGGAACTGGCGCGAATGGACTAACACGCGGGGGTGGGAGTTTCTGCTGCAGAAGGCCGGCGGGCTGAAAAGAGCATCGTCAGCGTCGCCGGTATTCTTATCACTCTAACTGCATCAGTTCTTGCGCAGCAGCCAGTTGAGTACATATCCGACACCCACTGCCATGCCAAGTGCAGTCAACGGTTTTTCGTGCACATAGGCACGGGCGCTTGCGACCAGTTGGGCCTGAGCGTCCAGAATCTGCTCGCCCTTCCTGTCGATCGCGGCAGCGGCGTGGGTGGCTGCACCCGCGATACTGTCGGTTGCACTGTGCGCTCCGTCGGCTACTGAATCCACCGCCGGGTGAGTTTTTTCAGACGCGGTGTCGATGGCATTGTGGACGCTGTCGGTGGCGCTATCGACCGAACGGGTAAAGGCACCGCCGAGACTGCCGTTGTCATTGATCTTCTGCATGGTAATTCCTCTTTTGCACGAAAGTGCGGTCAGTTAACTGAAATTGAAAGAGGTGGCACCAAACAAACCGACCAAACCGACAACGATCAGGTAGATCGCGACAATGTAATTGAGAAGACGTGGCACCATCAGAATAAGAATTCCGGCAATCAGGGATATCAGTGGAGTCAGGGCAATGGTCATGGGAGTCCTTGGAGTCATCAGATTGGAATTGAGAGTGGTGTTCGTCGCAATGCTGCATATAACCAGAAACGTGTTCCACGCTCAGTGCGTTATCACACAGAAAGGCCAGGTATCTTTTTCTTCTGATGTGGGCTTTCGGCTATCTTTCCTCTCATGTTCGCGTACCATGAACGCACACTCATCAAAGGGAATGAACATGAAAGACACTAGACTGATCGGTATTGTATTGCTGGTAGTAGGCGTGATCCTGCTGTACTTCGGCTGGCAGGCATCCGAGTCGCTGGGCGACCAGGTGACCGAGGCCATGACCGGCCGCTTCACGGAAGACACCATGTTCCTCATCATCGGTGGCGCCGTGGCGGTTGCGGCAGGGGTTTACCTGGGCTTCGGACGCAAGTAGCAATCCTCCTTGCAAGAACCAGGCTTGTACGACCTGACGGCTTCGTTTATAAGCTGCCCATGACTATCAATATCGTTCTTGCCGGTGCCCGTTCCGTTCGTCAGGGTACCGGTCCATTCATTGCCGCAGCCCTGCAGAAAGCCGGTGCCCGTATCACGGGGATCGTCGGGACTACTTCCACCA
>MGYS01000091.1:3211-5504 GCA_001802565.1 Gammaproteobacteria bacterium RIFCSPLOWO2_02_FULL_57_10
CCGTGGCAGGTACACGCAGAGCAGTTGGCCATCGTGGCAGAGGCCGGGTGTCACTGTCTGGTGGAGAAACCGCTGGCATGGCCCCTGTCCAACGCGCAGGTTGCCGACCTTGTCATGGCATTCGAACAGCGCGGCCTGTTGCTGCACATGGTCTCGCAGTGGCCATTCACGCTCCCTGCGTTTCACGCGCTGCACGGCGAGCTTACCGCTCCGGTGGAGCAGTTCACCATGCGACTGAGCCCCATCTCCATCGGCGAGAACATGATCCCCGATGCGGCACCGCATCTGATCAGCATGCTGCAGGCCCTCGTCGGCCCGGGAGACTGTGAAGATATTGTGGTGACACCGGGCACCAACAGCAGCAGCGCGACGCTCGACAGCCTCACCTTGAACTTCGCCTATCGCACAGCTCGCGGCGTCACCCAGGCACGCTTGCAACTGCAGACCAGTGTGGAGCGCCCACGACCAGCGTGGTATCAGATCAATGACATGAAGGTCGAGCGCGAGGTGGTGTTGCCCGAGTATCAGCAGTATCTGGCCGCCAACGGGCGGCGGGTGGCGTTGAGTGATCCCATGGAGATGATGGCGTCTGCCTTTCTTGGTGCGCTGCGCGAACATCGTCGCGAGCGGGGCTCGCTCCTACAGGGGGGCAGTAGCGGGCAAGGCACGCTTCCACATCAGGGGATTCGCGGGCAAGGCCCGCTCCCACAGTTGCTGGCCGGGCACAACAACCTCCTGCAACTCTACGCCGCGCTCCCCCGGAGCCTTGTCGTATAAGCCTTTAGAACGTAAGATTGCGCCTTCGATGAATTCCCGAGCCTGGTTTCCAGAGTCTGGGCTCCATAGCAAAAACCCCGAACATGAGGTGAACAATGACAACGAAGACTGCGCCGCTTAATGCCATTCCCCTCAGAAACCTGGACGCCCCTGCTCCCAGCGCCGACGACGTGGAAGATCAGCTTGAGCTGGACAGCATTCATGACTTTGCCACCAAACTGACACAGCCCGGTGCTCACGAGGCGTTGGACAGCTATGTCCGCTGGCAGATTGCCCTGCGCGAGAAGGCCAGCGGCGGCACAGATTTCGATCCTGCAATTGATCTGGACAAGGTGCCCGACTTCGCGCCGATCTCCATCAACCTCGATCTGACCACTGCCTGCAACTACGCCTGCGACCACTGCGTCGATCTCGACATTCTCAACACCGGCATCCGTTTCGATCACGACAAGCTGCTGTCGTCACTCGCCATCATGGCCGAGCGAGGCCTGCGCTCGGTGATCGTGATCGGTGGCGGCGAGCCGACGCTGTATCCGAAATTCTCCGAGACCATTCGCTACATGAAGGAGCTTGGCCTGCAGATCGCCATCGTCTCCAATGGCACCGGCAACAAGAAGATTGCCGAGATTGCCGATTGTCTCGATGCGCAGGACTGGGTGCGTCTGTCACTCGATTCGGGTACTGATCCCACCTTCCAGGCCATGCACAAACCCCGCAAGGCGATCACACTCGAACAGATCTGCGAGCTGGTGCCCGAGATCAAGGCTGCGAATCCAAAGTTGACCGTGGGCTTCTCCTACATCGTCACGTGGACCGGTGCCAACATCAACGACACCAGCATCGTGCAGAACCTGCAGGAGATGGCGCAGGCGGCAAAGCTGGCGCGGGATTCGAAGTTCACCTACATCACGTTCAAGCCTTTCCTGACCCGCGATGAAGTCAACAATGCGGAAGTCATCGACATCAAGCATCAGCAGAACTGGGCGCAGACAGTCGCACAGATCCAGGAGCAGGTCGACGCCGCAGTGAAACTGGAATCACCGGAGTTCCACGTGCACCAGAGCACTGGTCTGAAGGCCATTCTGCAGGGCCGCACGCAAACTCTGACGCGCCAGCCACAACAGTGCCACATGCAATTCTTCCGTCAGGTGCTGAGCCCGCTGGGCCTGTTCAACTGCCCTGTCTATCGCAATCAGGATCACGGACGTCTGGGCGACAAGAACGCCGTGTCCGATGTGCAGGTCTACGATGCCACGCGCGGTGTGACGGCAAACCTGGTGAAGAACTTCAACGCCACCACCAGCTGTGAAAAAGTCACCTGCCTCTACAACGACGTGAACTGGTGGATCGAGCGACTGATCCAGAATCCGGCGGAGTTGCAGAAGCTCAAGACCGACACCGCTGCGGTGCCGGACTACTTTCTATAAGCACGACCTGCAAGTGAGAAGTTGATGACGACCGACAAGATTTTTGCCAACCCCGAAGACCTGGTCCCGATACTCGAAGCCCATCGCCA
>MGYS01000092.1:0-9547 GCA_001802565.1 Gammaproteobacteria bacterium RIFCSPLOWO2_02_FULL_57_10
GCCATAGCCAAAACCGAAACCACCGTAAGCCTCGGGGATCGTCATGCCAGCCCAGCCCAGGTCCACCATCTGCTGCCAGAGCGGGCGGGAAAACCCGTCTTCGCTCTGCTGGTCGCGCAGGTGCCGCAGTACACTCACGGGAGCGTTGGCGCGGCAATAGCTTCGTACCGCATCCTTCAGCATCAGTTGGTCTTCGTTCAACACCATGGACATCATCGATCTCCCTTCTTCTGTGTGGCGACCGGCATCTCGGGCAGCCCCAGCACACGCTTGGCGATCACGTTGAGTTGAATCTCTGCCGTGCCGCCTTCAATCGAATTGCCCTTGGAGCGCAGCCACTCGCGGGTGATGCGCAGCTCGTCGGCGCTGAAGTCCTTGTGATCTTCCGACTCCCAGCCCAATGCCTGTGTACCCATCGCCTGCAGCAATAACTCGTAGCGGCGCTTGTTCAACTCGCAGCCGTAGTTCTTCAGCATGGAAGATGTGGCACTCGGCCCCTTGCTCGCCTTGGCCTCCTCCATCGAGCGGCGCGACGTGAACGCGAAGGCCTCGCTGTCGATCTTGTAGCGGGCAATCTCGTCGCGCAACACGGCATCGGAGAGCTTTTCCGTATCGCCTCGGTACTTCATCGCGGCGCCCTCGATCGTGGCGGCGAGTGCACCGCGACTGGAACGTCCGCTAGTGAGTCCGAAACTGGAGATCATGGTGCGTTCGTGTTGCAGCAGTCGCTTGCCGATGGTCCAGCCATCGTTAAGTTTGCCAACCAGATTGCGTACAGGCACCCGCACGTCGTCGAAGAATGTCTCACAGAAAGGCGACGCACCGCTGATCAGACGAATAGGGCGAGTCGTGACGCCTCTGCTCTGCATGTCGAACAGGATGAAACTGATGCCGCTGTGCTTGGGTACCTCGAAGTCGGTGCGCACCAGACAGAATATCCAGTCGGCCTTGTCGGCGTAGGATGTCCACACCTTGGAACCGTTGATGATGTAGTGATCGCCATCAAGCACCGCTTTCGTTCCGAGGGCCGCCAGATCCGAACCGGCACCCGGCTCGCTGTAACCCTGACACCAGCGGATTTCACCGCGTACGATCGGCGGAATGTGCTCCAGCTTCTGTTCGTGAGTGCCGTACTCCAGCAGCACGGGGCCAAGCATGCTGATGCCGAAGCTGTTGAGTGGCGAGCGCGCACCGATGCGCTCCATCTCCTGCAGAAGAATCAGGTTCTCTTCCTTGCTCAGACCACCACCACCGTATTCCTGCGGCCAGGTCGGGCAGGTCCAGCCCAGGGTGGCCATGCGCTCCAGCCATACCTTGCTGTCGGGATTCTTGAAAGTGGGATTGCGTCCGCCCCAGACGACTTCTTCCTCCGTCATGGGTGTGCGCATGGAGGCGGGACAGTTGTGTTCCAGCCAGGCGCGAGCGTTGTCGCGGAATTGTTCGAGTTCTTGCATCTACCATCACCCTGTGGGAGCGAGCCCTGCTCGCGATTGCCATTCAATATCTGCTGAAATCTTCAAAATCCATCGCGAGCAAGGCTCGCTCCCACAGTATCAGGTGCGCAGGACGATTCTGCCAGTGGCCTTGCCTGCCTTCAGATCAGCCAGCGCCTGCGTCACCTGTGCCAGGGGTCTTTCTTCGATGCGGATCGGCGCAATGCGCCCGGCGCGCACCAGCGCCATCAGTTCGCCCATCTCCTGCAGGCTGCCGACGTAGCTGCCCTGGATGATGCGCGCATTCATCGGGATGAACGGCAGCGGAATGTTCAGCGCGCCGCCGTACAGTCCCACAATAACAAGCCTGCCTCCCTTGCGCAGGCTGGACAATCCGAAGCCTGTCGAAGCTTCAGCGCCCACAAAATCCAGCGCCGCATACACACCACCGTCGCTCAGTTTCTTTATTTCCTTGACCTGATTCCTGTCGGAGGAATCAAACACCCGACTCACGCCCAGTGCTCTGGCCGCTTCGAGCTTGCGTGGATCGATATCCGCCACCAGCGGATCGATGCCCATCGACAGCGCGATCTGCACGGCCATCATGCCGACACCCCCTGCGCCGATGATCAGCACCTCATCGCCCTCCACGCGATCGGAAAGTTTCTTCAGTGCACTGTACGCGGTGAGACCAGAACAGGCATAAGTGGCAGCGAGGGAATCAGCAACATCCCCCTTGTCGAACAGGTAACGACTGTGAGGCACCAGCACGTGATCGGCAAATCCGCCAGGCATCATCGTGCCAAGTCCACGCCCCGGTGTGCACAGGTGCTCCTCACCACGACGACACGATGCACAGGAGCCGCAACCGATCCACGGATACACGACACGGCGATCACCCACGTGAACATCTGTGACCTCTGACCCCACTGCCACCACCTCACCGAAGATCTCGTGACCGAGCACAAGGCCGGGACGACCAACTTCCAGGTGTTTGTCGTTGCCGAGATTGAATACGCCTTCGTGCAGATGAATGTCGGAATGACACACGCCGCAGGCCAGCATCCTGAGCAATACCTCGCTGCCCTGGGGTGCTGGAGTCTGTGACTCTCTCACTACCAGCGGGGCACCTGGCGCTGCTGTCTCGTATGCAATCATCGTCATTGATCCTGTGTGTGGGAGCGGGCCTGTGTGGGAGCGGGCCTGCCCGCGATTGCTTTCAGGGTTGCTCAATCGCTTGCAAGGCAAGCTCCTACAACACCAGTGGATTTATTCCTGCGCCGCGCCCCACGCAGCAAACGTGCTGCCTTCCTTCGCCAGTCTCTCCAGCAACGGAGCAGGCTTCCAGATATCGGCACCATGCTGGTCACGGAACTTGCAGATGGCGTCGTAGACATTCTTCAGCCCGACTTCATCGGCATAGAACATCGGGCCACCCTTCGCACTCGGGAACGCATAGCCATACACGTAGACGATGTCGATGTCGCCGGGACGCTGGGCAATGCCTTCTTCCAGAATCAGCGCTCCCTCGTTGATCAGCGGATACATCAGACGCGCGACGATTTCCTCTGCGCCGATCTCGCGGCGCTTGATGCCGAGCTTCTCCGCATGCGCCTTGATCAGCGCATCGACTTCCGGGTCCGGCACGCGCGCACGGGTCTGCGGATCATACTTGTAGTAACCGGCACCGGACTTCTGTCCGAGGCGTCCCATCTCCACCAGCGCAGAGGCGATGCAGTGCGCACGCGGGTCCATCTTCTCGCCTGCCGCTTCACGGGCCTGACGTGCCTTGTATCCCACATCGAGACCGGCGAGATCGCTCATCGCAATAGGACCCATGGCCATGCCGAATTCCTCGGCGGCGGCATCGATCTGCGCCGGGCTTGCGCCATCGAGCAGCAGCATGTGCGCCTGACGTCCGTAGCCACCGAGCATGCGATTGCCGATGAAGCCATAGCACACGCGTGAGAGTGCACACACCTTGCCGATCTTCTTGCCGATCTGCATGGCCGTAGCCAGCACGTCATCAGATGTCTTGGCGCCACGCACGACTTCCAGCAGTTTCATCACATTCGCGGGGCTGAAGAAGTGCATGCCCAGCACATCCTGCGGACGCTTGGTCGCGGCGGCGATATTGTCGATATTCTGATACGAGGTATTGGACGCGAGAATCGCTCCAGGCTTGCACACGGCATCGAGCTTGCCGAACACTTCGGCCTTGATGTCGGGATTCTCGAACACGGCTTCGATCACCAGATCGACGTCGGCGAGATCCTTGTACTGTGTCGTGCCATTGATGAAGGTCAATCGCTCAGCCATCTCGGCCTCGGTCATCTTGCCCTTCTGCACGGTGATGCTGTAATTCTTGCGGATGATACCGAGGCCACGCTCCAACGCCTCGTCATTGATCTCCAGCATGGTGACAGGAATCCCCACATTGGCGAAGCACATGGCGATGCCGCCACCCATGGTGCCACCACCGATGATGGCGACGCGCTTGATATCGCGCACAGGCATATTGGCGGGCAGGTCCTTGATCTTCGCCGCTTCGCGTTCAGCGAAGAAGACGTGCCTCATGGCGCGTGACTGTGACGACTGCACGCACTCCATGAACAGATCGCGCTCCAGTTTCAGGCCCTGATCCATCGGCAGTTTTACCGCCGCCTCCACGCAGGACACAATACGATCCGGCGCAATCTGGCCGCGCGCACGCTGCGCCAGTTTCTTGCGATAGCTCTCGAAGAAGCCGGGCTCAATGGATGATGCGTTGATGGTGATGTCGCGGATGCGCTTCAGTGGCGCACCGGAATCCACGAGGTCCTTCGCATATTGAATCGCGCCGGATTTCAGATCGCCCTCGATGATCTCGTCGATCAGATTCATGTCTGCCGCTTCTGCCGCGCTGATCGGATTGCCTGTGGTGATCAGTTCGAGCGCCGCCTTCACACCGGCAATGCGCGGCACACGTTGCGTACCTCCTGCGCCAGGCAGAATGCCGAGCTTCACTTCCGGCAGACCCACTTTCGCCGACGCGATCGCGCAGCGGTAGTGACACGCAAGCGAGGTCTCGAAACCGCCGCCGAGAGCAGTGCCGTGAATGGCGGCGACAATCAGTTTTTTCGAATTCTCGATGCTGACCAGAATGTCTGACAAGGAAGGTGACATCGGTGGTTTGCCGAACTCGGTGATGTCCGCACCGGCGATGAATGTGCGCCCCGCACAGATCAGCACCAGCGCTTCACTCGCATCGCTCTGTGCTGCCGTCACCGCTTTCTGGATGCCGTCACGCAGTGCCTGAGACAAGGCGTTCACCGGTGGATTGTTGACGGTAATGACACCGATGCTGTCGATGATCTCGTAGCTGACTACTGGGTTTGACATGCTGATTCCTCATTCTTGTTTGAATTCGCTGTTGTGGGAGCGGGCCCTGCCCGCGATCAACTCATGAGCTGGGCACGCACAAAAAAATCGCGAGCAGGGCTCGCTCCAACATGTATTTCTCACTCAAGTCGTTCGATCACCGCCGCCACGCCCTGACCAATGCCGATGCACAGACTGACGAGCGCATAACGTCCACCACTGCGCTCCAGTTGCCTCATTGTCGTCAACGCGATACGCGCGCCGGAAGCTCCCAGCGGGTGTCCCACAGCAATCGCCCCGCCGTTCGGATTCACCCGGGAATCGTCGAACGCGATATCCAGCATCTTCAGACAGCCGAGCACCTGCGTGGCAAACGCCTCATTGATCTCGATCACGTCCATGTCGGCAAGTGTGAGACCTGCACGAGCCAGCGCCTTGCGTCCGGCAAACACAGGACCGAGACCCATGACACGTGGCTCCACTCCCGCAATCGCCCCGGCAATGATACGCACACGCGGCCGCACTCCGTACTGGTCTCCGATCGCGCGATTGCCGATGACAAGAGCGGCGGCACCGTCGTTGATACCGGAGGCATTGCCCGCTGTCACCACGCCACCTTCGAAAAGGGGTCTGAGGCCACTCAATGCCTGCAGTGTGGAATCGGGGCGCGGATGTTCATCGGCATTGACCACCAATGGTGGCTGCTTGCGACCCTGTGGCACTTCCGTCGGAATGATCTCACCCTGGAAGAATCCCGCTGCGCGCGCCGCTTCGTATTTCGCCTGCGAGGCTGCGGCAAACGCGTCACTGTCCGCGCGGGAAATGCCGAGGTCCTTCGCAATGTTGTCGGCGGTCTGCGGCATCGTGTCGTTGCCGAAGGCGGCCGCGAACGCGGGATTGGTGAAGCGGGCACCGAGTGTGCTGTCGGCGATCTGCTGGCCACGATCATAGGCAGAGGTGGCCTTGGAGAGAATCAGCGGAGCTCGGCTCATGGACTCGACTCCACCAGCGACAAACAACCTGCCCTCACCGCTCTTCACGCCGCGTGACGCATCGAGCACTGCCGCGAGACCGGAACCACACAGGCGATTGACAGTCAGTCCGCCAACGCTGGACGGCATGCCTGCGAGCAACGCGGCAAAGCGCCCGACGTTGCGGCAGTCCTCACCAGCCTGGTTGGTATTGCCGATGATGACGTCCTCGTACTCCTGAGCGGGAAACGCGTTGCGCCCTACCACCGACTTGAGAACATGGGCGAGCAGATCATCGGGACGCAGTGGCGCAAGTGCTCCACCATGGCGTCCGAATGCAGTCCTGCCACCGTCATAGATAAAGGCTTCCGTTTGATCAGTCATCACTTCGCTCTCTCTTGTCAGTGCTCTTGTTGTCAGTGCTTTCGTTGCAAAGAAAATCGGTCTGAATCGGGAGGGGGAAAATCAGTAGCGCGCCGGTTGTGCTGAATCAGTTGGACTGAACCAGTGCCGGAAAACGGTTGTCACTCCCCCCTTGGAGCACAACGCTCTCGGAAATCCGCTGCTCTGCCACACAAGTTCCTCTCGTGATGTCAGTGAGCATCGCACTCCGCTCCGCGAACGACGCGGACTGTGCCGCTTTCGATGCAGGGCGGTCATGGTAGCACAGGGCATAAAGAGGTGGAATTCGCTTTGCCGAGTCTTTAAGCTTCGGCTCAGCCACCTGTGGGAGCGAGCCCTGCTCGCGATCGAGTAGCGGAAATTCATCGCGAGCAGAGCTCGCTCCCACATGATCACAATTTAGGGGGAAAACTGCATGATTCGTGACCAGGAACTGCTGGATCAACTCGTAGACATGGTTGATCGTTTTGTAAAGGAACGGTTGATTCCCGCCGAGCATCAGGTGGCGGAAGACTTCAAGGTGCCCGATGCCATCGTCCAGGAAATGAAGGACCTCGGCCTGTTCGGCATGACCATTCCGGAGGAGTACGGCGGCCTCGGTTTGACCATGGAAGAAGAGATACACGTTGCCATGACACTGGGCCAGACGTCGCCAGCCTTTCGTTCCATTCTTGGCACCAACAACGGCATCGGCTCGGCCGCTGTGGTCTTCGATGGCACCGAGGAACAGAAACAGCGTTTTCTGCCACGTTACGCCAGCGGTGAACTCATCGGCTGCTTCTGTCTGACGGAGCCGGACGTCGGATCCGACGCCGGGTCCGTGAAGGCCACTGCGCGTCGCGAGGGCGATCACTACATTCTCAACGGCACCAAGCGCTACATCACCAATGGACCCATCGCCGACACCTTCAACGTCATGGCACGCACCAATCCCGCGATCAAGGGTGCGCGCGGCATTTCCGCGTTCATCGTCGAGAAGGGTACACCGGGGATCACGCTGGGCGCGATCGACAAGAAGATGGGACAGGCCGGATCGATGACCTGCGACGTGATCTTCGAGGACTGCCCGGTCCCGGCCGCGAATCTGATCGGTGAAGAAGGCCAGGGCTTCATCACGGCGATGAAGGTGCTGGATCGCGGTCGCCTGCACATCTCGGGCGTCAGTGTCGGCGTCGCCGAGCGCCTGATTCGTGACGCACTGGCGTATGCCATGCAACGCAAGCAGTTCGGTGTGGCGATCGCCGAACACCAATTGATCCAGGCCATGCTGGCCGACTCGAAGACGGAAACCTACGCGGCGCGTTGCATGGTGCTGGAGACGGCCAGACGCCGCGACCTGGGTCAGAACGTCAGTACCGAGTCCGCCGCGTGCAAGTTGTTCGCCACCGAGATGGTGGGCCGGGTCGCCGATCGGGCCGTGCAGATCCATGGCGGCGCGGGGTATATTTCGGAGTATGCTGTCGAGCGCTTCTATCGCGATGTCCGCCTGTTCAGACTGTATGAAGGCACCAGCCAGATCCAGCAACTGATCATCGCGCGCAACATGATCAAGGAAGCAAGCTGACCCCCTGAAGAGGACTCACCACCAGTATCATGCAGAACCAGCAGTTCAGAGTTCTCAGTCTCAACATCCACAAAGGCTTCGCTCTTGGTCCGAAACGGCTCGTCCTGCACAAGATAAGGGAATGCCTGCGGGACAGTGGCGCCAACATCGTCTTCCTGCAGGAAGTGGTGGGTGCGAATCACAAGCACCAGAAGCAGGTCGTGAGCTGGCCTTCGCAAACCCAGCTCGAATACCTGGCCGACACGGTGTGGACTCACCACGCCTATGGCAAGAACGCGATCTACCAGCACGGCCATCACGGCAATGCGATTCTCAGCGAACTGCCCTTCGTGCGCTGGGACAACATCGATGCTTCCATCATGAGTTTCTCCCAGCGCGGCTTCCTGCACGGCACCATTGCGGGCAATCTGCACCTGATCTGTGTGCATCTGGGGCTGTTCGAGCGGGAGAGAAAACTGCAGATCGCGCACCTGATCGAGTACATTCACCGCACTGTGCCCGCATCCGAACCGCTGATCCTGGCGGGGGACTTCAACGACTGGCGCAAGACCGGACATCGGCAACTGCTGGAGAAACTGCACGTCACCGAAGTGCATGAACAGACGCAGGGGCACTGCGCACGCACCTTCCCGGCGTTCCTGCCGATGCTGGCGATGGATCGCATCTATCTGCGGGGGGTGGAGGTGATCAGTTGCAGCAGCGTGGCGGGAGAGAGCTGGCGTGATTTCTCGGATCATCGGGCGTTGTGCGCGGATGTCAGAGTGATGATGTAGCAACACTGTGGGAGCGGGCCCTGCCCGCGATCTTGCGGAGACTCAATCGCGGGCTGGGCCCGCTCCCACAGAAGGGCGTATCAAGCGCCCGCGCCGTCCAGCACCTCGCGCACCTTACGGGCCAGATCAGCCAGGCGGAAGGGCTTGCTCAGCAGCGTCACGCCCCGGTCCAGGCGCCCGTGATGCACGATGGCGTTTTCGGTATAACCGGACATGTACAGCAGCTTCAGTGTCGGCGCCTTGGCCAGCGCCTCGACAGCCACCTGCTTGCCAGACATGCCGCCCGCCAGCACGACGTGGGTGAGCAGCATGTCAAACACTTCGCCGTTGTCGAGATGGGCCATCGCCTCGGGGCCGTCCGCACAATCCGTCACCGTGTAACCCAACCGGCGCAGACTCTCCACAGTATGGCGGCGAACCAGCTCGTCGTCCTCCACCACCAGAATGTGCTCCGTACCGCGCGCCACCGGCGTTGTCTTGTTCGAGCGTCGATACTCGGCTTCCGCGTCATCGATGGCGCGCGGCAGGTACATCTTGATCGTGGTGCCTTCGCCGATCTCGCTGTAGATCTTCACGTGGCCACCGGACTGCCGCGCAAATCCATACACCATCGACAGCCCCAGACCCGATCCCTTGCCTTCGGCCTTGGTGGTAAAGAAGGGATCGAAGGCGCGCGCCATCACGGCGGGCGACATCCCCGTTCCCGTATCCGACACGGCGATCAAGACGTACTGGCCAGCCCGAATCTGATGCATGTCGGCGTAGTTCTGATCCACGGCCATGTTGGCCGTTTCGATGGTGAGCTTGCCGCCATCGGGCATGGCATCGCGGGCATTGATGGCGAGGTTGAGGATGGCATTCTCCAGCTCATGCGGATCCACGACGGCCTGCCAGAGACCGCTGCCTCTGACGAGTTCAATGGCCACACTCTCGCCCAGGGTGCGACGCAGCATCCCTTCCACATCGGCGATCAACTCGTTGATGTTGGTGCGTTTGGGATCGAGTGGCTGGCGGCGGGCGAAGGCCAGCAGCCTGTGGGTGAGC
>MGYS01000092.1:9604-13111 GCA_001802565.1 Gammaproteobacteria bacterium RIFCSPLOWO2_02_FULL_57_10
GTGAGCTCGGCGGCACGCTCGCCTGCCTTGCGAATGATCTGCGCCTGACTGCGAATGTTCTCCGGCGCATCAGCGAGGTATTCCCCCACCGCATCGGCACTGCCGAGGATGACTGTCAGCAGGTTGTTGAAGTCGTGCGCCACGCCACCCGTCAGTTGACCTATGGCATCCATCTTCTGGGACTGTCGCAACCGCTCGTCGGTCTCGATTCGCCGCGTGACGTCCTGAAAATACACTGTCAGGCCACGCGAATGCGGGTAGGCACGCACGTTGAACCAGGTCTGCAAGGGCTCGTAGAAAAATTCGAAACTGACCGGTGTGTTTTCCCGTCGAGCCCGCAGATACTCGCCATAGACCACGGTGTGTTTTGCTTCGGGAAATTCATCCCAGACCACCTTGCCCATCAGAGCGACGGCGGAACGCCTCACCAGTCTTTCCGCCTCGGCATTCATATAGACAAACCGCCACTGCTGATCGAGCGCGTAAACGGCATCGGAGATGGAGGTGAAAATACTTTCGACCTCCGCCTTGGCTGCCGTCACCTCCTCAAGAGCCTCCTCGCGGACCTTGATTCCCAGCAGATTCTCGACGGCAATCCCGGTCACGCTGGCCAGTTGCACCATCTCATGCAGGTCGTCGGTATTGAAGTCACCCTCAATCTTGTCCGATAGCTGAATCATGCCAAGCATCAGCCCTGCCTGACTGACAATCGGTACCGCCAACCAGCCTCGCATGGGGGGGTGACGATCCTTGGCGGCGCCGAATTTTTTCCATGCGGGATGGGCCTCCAGTTCCGCATGGGTCATCAACATGGGTTTCTGCAACTCAGCGACCAGACGATAGATGCCCGAACCGTCGAGCGACTCCTTGTAATCACGCCACTTTTCATATTTGTCGGACAGCACCACCGCGTGAATCGCGTCGCGAAAGTGGTCATTTCCCAGCAACGAGCTGAAGGCCTGATGGACGCCGATCAACTGACTGGCAAGCTCTGTGACTCTATACAGCAGCTCGTTGACACTCCTGCACTGCACCAGTGAAGCCGAGCCCTCCGCCAGCAGTCGCAGACGCCGCGATGTCTCTTCTGCCCAGCGCTGGCGACGACTGAAATACTGGGAGATGACAATGGAGCCCCCGGCAACCAGAAGCATCAACAGCACGCCCATGGCGCTGCGGAAATACAGGCGCTGCCGCCATTCGGCGAGGATTTCCTCTTCGGCCACGTTTGCGTAGGCAATCAATTGATCGTTCCAGACATTGCGATAGCTGGAAATACGACGGACACCTTCAACTGTATAGATATCGACGACGCGACCACTCCCCGATGTCTGTTCACTCTCCACGAATTCAGAAGTCATGGTGATATCGACCCCCATGAAATTCTCGATCATGGGGCTGCGTACCAGCAAACGTTGATCACTGTTCAGCAGGCCAACGGCACTCTGTTCACCCACCCGCAACGCACTATAGAAATTCAGTAGATAGGGCACAGACAACGTCGTGGCGACAATACCGCCGAACCCACCAGCCGCGTTGTTGAAGCCGCGGCTGATGGGCAACACCCACTGTCCCTCAGCCTGGCCGCGCATACCAAGGCGAGGAACTCCGATATACAGACCACTGACAGCAGCATCCCGCTGAGCAGTGAACTCGGGGTTGTCCGTCTGGTCGCTGGGACCCGGCACAGGCTGCCTGGAGGTGGCGATGACAGTGCCTTCGGCGTTGCTGACATAGATGGAATACGTGCTGACGGAACCCGCCTGGCGCTGAGCCAGAAGCAAATGAAGATCAGCCAACGCCGCAGGATCCGCGATGTCGATGGTTTCAAGCCGTTCGGCCAAGGTGGCCAGCCCCAGATCAACGCCAGAAAGAGTCTGCTGGGCGTGCATCGCTACCACTTCGGAAATGTTTTCAAGTCGAGCGTAAGCGGACTCGTAGAGACGCTGGCGATCGGAGACCGATTGAACCAGGATGCCGCCAGTCATGATCAGGGCCAGCACTGCGTTGGCCAGTATAAGTACCTTGTTCATGCCCACCCCGGATTGACTTGCACCTGACTGGTGCCGACGGCGATTATCATCTTCACGGGCCTGCGCTGTCCACCTCGCCATCTCGTCAACCGGGAGAGTACTGACTGTGGGAGCCAGCCATGCTGGCGATCGACCTTGCGGTCTGCTCTGGCTAAGCGCTTTGCCGCAACATGTGTAGTAAGCTGGAGGTCTGCGCTGGACACACAGCCACTTCAAGGAGATAAGGGACCGTGTTGCTGTCGTCCGTTTTGCTATGGATCATTCCACCTCTGCTGCTGGCCATGGCCATTGCGGCAGCAGGCCACGCACTGCTCACCAAGCGCGACTCGCGGAGTGCGTTTGGCTGGATTGCACTGTGTATCATTCTGCCTCTGGCTGGCCCCATCATCTATCTGATCTTCGGCGTCAATCGCGTCAACAACCGCGCCCGCAGGGATTACGTCACCAAACTGCTCAAGGATTCCACAGACACACTCTCAGATCCCGTCGGAACCAGTTTCCGTCCACTCTCGACAGTTGGCGAGCGAGTGGTGGGCAAGGGGCTGAGCTCCTGCGATGAGGTCACAATTCTCGAGAACGGCGAGGGCCTCTACCCTGTCATGCTGGAGGCCATCAATGGCGCCGTGAAACAGGTTTTGCTGTGCAGCTACATTTTCGACAACGATGCAACCGGTATGCAATTTGTGGAGGCTCTGAGCGCTGCCAGCAAACGTGGCGTGGAAGTGAAAGTCATTGTGGATGGCATGGGTGAGATGATGAGCCTCCCACGCATCGGGGGGGCCTTGCGCAAAGCAGGTATCGAGTTCACTCGCTTCAATCCAATCACGTTGATTCCCCCCTCGCTGAACATCAACATGCGCAGCCACCGCAAGATGCTCGTCATCGACAGTCTCTACGCCTTCACCGGCGGCGCGAATATCGGCAGCCGACATCTGTGTGCGCTGGAAGGCAACCGCCACCCGGTTCAGGACATCCACTTTCGCCTCAAGGGTCGAGTGGTTGACGAATTGGAATGGGCGTTCAGACGCGACTGGCACTACTGCCTGGGCACTCGCAAACTGGGCCCTTTCCTGCACAGCAATCCGAATCGGGTGGAAGCGCCGGTGTGGAGTCGTATCGTGCTGGACGGCCCCAACAAGCAACTCGACCGACTCAACGATCTGATTCTGGGGGTGATCAGCGCGGCCCGCCACCGCGTCTGGATCATGACACCGTACTTCCTGCCCTCCCACGATCTGATCGGGGCGTTGGTGGCCGCCCATCTGCGCGGCGTGGACGTACAGATCCTGCTGCCGGGTGACAACAACATCAAACCCGCACACTGGGCAGCTCGCAATGTCCTGCGCACGATTCTGGAACACGACATTGCGGTGTACTACCAACCACCACCTTTCATCCACTCCAAGCTGTTATTGATAGATGATCAGTACTCGCTGATCGGCTCGGCCAATCTCGATCCGCGCAGTCTGCGCCTCAA
>MGYS01000092.1:13121-18220 GCA_001802565.1 Gammaproteobacteria bacterium RIFCSPLOWO2_02_FULL_57_10
CAACAACCAGCTGAGCGAGTACGTGACCAGCAGACGAAAAGCCGCGACACGCGTGACAAAGGCAGAAATCGAGGGCCGCTCCCTGCCGGAGCGCATTCGCGATTCGATCGCGTGGCTGTTCTCGCCTTATCTGTAGAGCCTCGGAATGACTCTGTTGTGCTGCCTTGATGTGCATCAGAGAACCCGGCAAAGGGCTGTCACTCGCCTTCTAATGCCCGATCTTCTCGTTTACACTGCCAGTCAACCTCACCACTCACTCACGACTGATGCGCTATTGATGCACTGCATCATGAAAGATCAACGGAGAGAACCATGAGTACATATCAGAAGTTGCTGGTGGCAATAGATCTGTCCAATGAATCCGACAAGGTGATTGGTCGCGCGCTGCAGCTAGCCGATGGCGATGCCGGCCGGCTGAGCCTCGTGCATGTTGTCGAACCGGTCGCCGCCGCCTATCCGATCGATGCCTATGCGATCAACATGAGCAAGATGCAGGAAGAAGCGATGACCATCGCGGGCGAACGCATGGCTGACATCGGCAAAGCCCATGGCATTGCCAAGGAACGTCAGCACACGGTGGTCGGCACTGCCGCCACGGAGATTCGCGCCATGGCAGAGGAAGTGGGCTGCGATCTCGTGGTGATTGGCAGTCACGGCCGCTCCGGCTGGAAGCTGCTGCTGGGCTCCACAGCGAACAAGGTGCTGCACGGATCGCATTGCGATGTGCTGACCGTAAGGGTCGGCGACTGAGTGCAAACGAGTCCCGCCGCCAAGCCCTATCCACACCTGCTGAGGCCCCTCGATCTGGGATTCACCCAGTTGCGCAATCGTGTGCTCATGGGCTCCATGCACACGGGCCTCGAAGACATTCCTGACAGCCATGAACGCATGGCAGCCTTCTACGCAGAGCGTGCCGCTGGCGGCGTGGCGTTAATCGTCACGGGCGGCTTCATGCCGAATCAGCATTGCCTGCCTGCCGGAGAGAAGCCGGTATATGAGCAACCCGGCGCCATTGCCAAACACCGCCTCATCACCGATGCCGTGCATCGCGAAGGTGGCAAGATCTGCCTGCAGATTCTGCACACCGGCCGCTATTCACGCACCGAGAATCTGATTGCCCCTTCGCCCATACAGGCACCGATCAATCGCTTCGTTCCTGCCGAGGCAAGCGAAGAACAGATACTGCAGCAGATCGAGGATTTCGCGGACTTTGCGGTATTCTGTCAGAGCGCCGGTTACGACGGCGTCGAGATCATGGGCTCGGAAGGCTACTTCCTCAATGAGTTCATCGCCCAGCGCACCAATCAGCGCAAGGACCGCTGGGGTGGCAGTTTCGAGAATCGCATTCGCATGCCGCTGGCCGTGGTACAACGCACTCGCGAGCGCGTGGGCCGCGACTTCATCATCATCTTCCGTCTGTCCATGCTCGATCTGGTGGAAGGCGGCAGCAGCTTCGAGGAAACCGTGCAACTCGGCCGAGCGCTCGCCGCCGCGGGCGTCACGTTGATCAACACCGGCATCGGCTGGCATGAATCACAGATTCCCACCATCGCCACCAAGGTGCCACGTGCCGCATTCACCTGGGTAACGGCAAAATTCCGTGAGCATCTGCCTGTACCCGTGATTACCTCCAATCGCATCAACACACCGGAAGTGGCAGAGGACGTGCTGGCGCGCGGCGATGCCGACATGGTGTCGATGGCGCGGCCGTTTCTCGCCGATGCTTTCTTCGTGCAGAAGGCGGCAGAGAATCGCAGTAATGAAATCAACACCTGCATCGGTTGCAACCAGGCCTGCCTCGATCACATCTTCAATGGCCAACTCACCAGTTGTCTCGTCAATCCACGTGCCTGTCATGAAACGGAACTGGTGGTGGCACCTGCCACCGACATGAAGAAATTCGCAGTCGTGGGTGCCGGACCTGCGGGACTCGCGTTTGCCGTCACGGCGGCCGAACGCGGCCACCATGTCACGCTGTTCGACAGTGCGAGCGAGATTGGTGGTCAGTTCAACCTGGCGAAACGCATTCCCGGCAAGGAAGAATTCAACGAAACCCTGCGCTACTTCCGCGTGCGCCTGCAACAGCTTGGCGTGCCCGTGAAGTTGAACGCTCGCGTCAGTGCCGCCGAACTGAATGCCGGTGACTTCGACGACGTGATTCTCGCTACGGGCATCGCGCCACGCACACCGGAAATTCCCGGCATCACTCATGCCAGTGTCTTGAAGTATGTCGATGTGATTACAGGCAGAGTGCAGGTGGGGCCACGTGTCGCCATCATCGGCGCTGGCGGTATCGGTTTCGATGTCGCCGAGTCTCTCAGTCACGGTCATGAGTCACCGAGTCAGGACATCGCGCTGTTCATGCGCGAATGGGGCGTCGACATGACATTGCAGGCGCGCGGAGGCGTCGAAGGCGTGCGCGCTGATACAGCCCCTTCACCGCGACTGATTTTCCTGTTGCAGCGCAAGCAGACCAAGGTCGGTGCCAATCTCGGCAAGACCACGGGCTGGATACATCGTCTCGGACTGCTGAAGAAAAATGTGCAGATGATTTCCGGTTGCGAGTACGACCTGATCGACGACGCCGGACTGCACGTGCGCATCAATGGCGAGCCACGCGTGCTCGCCGTGGACAACATCGTGATCTGCGCCGGGCAGGAACCATTGCGAGATCTCGTCGAAGGCCTGACCAAACCCCATCACCTCATAGGCGGTGCAGATGTTGCTACTGAACTTGATGCCAAGCGCGCCATAGATCAGGCCACGCGACTTGCACTGACCCTTTAACCAGAAATTTTCCGCCCGCCCAACAAAAGGATCGTCCAATGATGAAAAAACTGCTCGTGATCGCCGCAATACTGATGTTCAGCTCCCCTGTCAGCTACGCCGCCGATGACGTGTACTGGGCCTGCAGCAATCTGGTCACGGATTACGCCTATCATCGGGATAATTTCAACGCCAGGGAGTTTTCGGAGCTGTTCACCGAGGATGCTTCCCTCACGGTCGTCAACCAGACGTGGGTCGGGCGAGCTGACATAGAGCAGCGCATTGAGGGGCTCAAGACGGGCTCCACTATTCGCCACGAGATGAGCACCATTCGTATCATCCCCATCGATGCTGACCACGCCACGGGCGTAAGCTATGTCACCATCTATAGTGCGCCGGCAGGTGAAACTTCGGTAAAGGGATTCTCGCTGATGGGGGAATATCACGACGAGTTTGTGCGCACTTCAGAAGGCTGGAAATTCAGCAAGCGCGTCCTGGTGTCCAAGTATTCATTGCAGCCCTGAGACTGTTTCGCGCGCCAACCAGAGCGTATCACCCCATGAGCGCGAGTTTGATACAGGGCGCCCTATACACTCACTTGAAGTCAGTGTGGATGCGACTCCAGATGTTGGCGTAGCAGATCCTTTCCATAGTCATTGCCATTGGGCGTGCGCACGACAATGTGAATGTGATCACGGGTGGGTTTACTGCGTTCGTTGATCATCGTGGTGCCGACGGGGTTCTGGTGATCGAACTCAATCAATACCACCGGGCTGTGAATGCGGTAATAGAATACGGCGTCCTCAGAGACTTCTCCTACCCACGCAAAATGTGTTTCATTCAGATGAGCTTCTACTTCTTCCATGCGAACCTTGGCGTGGTCGTCGCGCATATTGCCGACATGAATGCCGATGAGTTGCAGGAGCTCTGCTTTCTGCTCGCTCGTCATTTCGTCACCAGCAAGCCCTGCATAATCGAGAACCATGTTGTCTTCGTTGGCAGCAGCCATCGGTGCATTTGCTGTTTTCGCAGTACTCAATGTTGCCTGCTGTCGTTGCATCGAATCCAGTGATGTCATGAAAGCCAAGCCGAAGTTCTGCTCGTCCTGCAAAATGGTATTACCTTCATAGAGCCCGGAAGTTGTCACCACCGGCTCGCCACCAAAAAATGATGGCGTCATCACCACTTGTCCACCCTGAATGAAATAGTTGATCACCAGGTGGTGACCATCGAGTTGCCAACCCCACGGTTCGGTCGCTGAAGGTATACCCATGACGGTGAAGTAATACTTGTCCTCGCCGTATCGAATTGCCTCACCGTTTAGCTCCAGGAGAGTCTGTTCTGTCTTCATGATGTCCTGCGTCGTGCGCAGTCCACGCGCGCTGAGTGACACCCGCAACAAATTCCACGCGGCCTCTTTCTGCGCCTCCGTCATTTCCTCCAGACTGACGCCATGGCGTGCAAAAATGCCCACATCGACATTCGACCAATTACGCCACTCCGGATCGTCGATGGGAAACTGCGTGCGGCTCAGTTGAGCGTCACTCAGCATTGCAAGGAAAGCATTGCCAGCCTCTGCCAATGGCGCGGTCGAGATTCCGGTTTGCCGAATTGGGAATAGCCCTTGCACCAGTCCATCCGAAGTGCGAAGGCCTTGAAATTCCTCACCCATGGCTTCAGCGCCTTGACGTGAAAAAGTCCCCTTCTGATTGAGCAGTGCCTGCGGATAGGTCGATTGCGCGAGGCTGGTGTCAGCGCAGAAATGAGAAGCAACCAGCGTGACCAGGACGATTTGAGAGAAGTTCATATTGCACCTGCTTTTTGAGGTTGTTTTGTTGTTGACCCATCATCCTGGCTGGGCAAGCACCATGCAAGCCCCTACAGCGAGATGTCAGTAAGTGATTTACCGCGCCATCGCCTCTCGATCGGCATGCGCCCGCGCGATGATGTAGGCACGAATTGCTTCGGGATCCGCGGTCTCCAGGGTGCCTGCGAAGGACACCATGCCGCCCGCCACCAACTCACCTTCGATCACTACGGAGTGCCACGCCTCTTCACTTGCAAGGCGCGCGCTGTAACGCAAATCCGGGAACGTGCCCACGCTGTCGCTGACGCCAGAGGGGCCATGACACACACTGCACAGACGACCGTAAACCTGTTCGCCGTGCGCAATGGTTTCGCTGTCGGCGGTGATCGGCGGCGGGTTCAGTTCACCCAGCACCGAGACTTCCTGCGGCAACTCGTCAGGCAGTTGCGCGTCGCCACCAATCTTGAATACCAGCATGCGCGAATTGTTGGTCGACGCACGCGTGGTGGAGCCAATAGCGCCAGCG
>MGYS01000092.1:18227-31210 GCA_001802565.1 Gammaproteobacteria bacterium RIFCSPLOWO2_02_FULL_57_10
CATCGCCTGAGTCATGCCGCTCCACAGCAGTTCACCGGTGTCGTCCTTGTAAGCGTTGAATTCGCCCGAAGCATTGCCCTGGAATACGAGCCCACCAGCAGTACTGAGCACTCCGGCTGCCTCATTCGGCACCGCTCTTGGCGAGCGCCACACTTCACGCTGATTCACCGGGTCCCACGCCAGCAGGTATGCATTGTTCTGCGGCGCATTCGCGCCTGCCGCTTCGACCAGCGCAGAACCGGCAGAAGAATCGAGACCAATGTTCCAACCGCGATCCGTGGTGATGAGCACCGGATCGGCCACATAACCTCTGTGTTGTTCGCGCGCGGGCAGGTAGACAAGATTGGTGCGCTTGCTGAAGGACATCGGGTGCCAGTTGTGTCCGCCCTGCGGCCCCGGATAGACAATCACCGGCACGCCGGTCAGGTCGTAGCGCGCCTCGGGGATCTCGACAGGTCGGTCCGTTTCCAGATCGATGTGCGAGGCCCAATTCACAGGCACGAAGTTCTCGGCGGAGATCAGTTGCCCTGTCGCTGCATCCAGCACGTAGAAGAAACCGTTCTTGGGTGCCTGCATCACCACGCGACGCTCCTGCCCGTCGATCATCAGATCGGCGACCATGATGTGCTGTGTGGCCGTGTAGTCCCAGGTCTCGCCGGGGGTCGTCTGATAGTGCCAGCGATAGGTGCCGTCGTCGGGATTGAGGGCCATGATGGAGGTCAGGAAGAGGTTGTCTCCGCCGCCGGGGCTGCGCAGACTCTGATTCCAGGGCGAGCCGTTGCCAACGCCGATGTAGAGCAGATTCAGTTCTGCGTCATAGGCCATGGCATCCCACACGGTGCCGCCACCGCCGAGTGTCCACCATTCGCCATTCCAGGTTTCGGCCGCCATTTCCAGTTCGGGTTGCTCGAAACCGTCGGCGGGGTTGCCTGGCACTGTGTAGTAGCGCCATGCCTGTTCGCCGGTTGCTGCGTCATAGGCTGTGACGTAACCACGCACGCCGTACTCTGCACCGGCATTGCCGATGATGACCTTGCCCTTCACAACGCGTGGTGCTCCGGTGATGGTGTAGGGTTTGGTCTGATCGACGGTGACCACGCTCCAGACTTCTTCACCCGTTCGTGAATCCAGGGCTATCAGGCGACCATCGATGGTGCCAACGAAGACCTTGCCTTCCCACACCGCCACGCCTCTGTTGACCACATCGCAGCACGCATCCACGCCCTTCGCTGGATCGACCTGCGGATCGAAGGCCCACAGCAGGCTGCCATCGCGCACGTCATAGGCCTTCACGTGACTCCACGCCGTGCTGACATACATCGCGCCGTCAACGACAACCGGCGTCGCTTCCTGCCCGCGACTGGTGTCGATATCGGCGTACCATGCGAGACCGAGCTGGCTGACATTCTCCACGTTGATCTGATCGAGGGGGCTGTAGCGCTGCTCGCCGTAATCGCGACCCACGCTCATCCAGTTGCCTGGCTCGCTATCGTAGGCGACGAGGCGTTCGGTGGTGACGGCGGCGCCGAAGTCGGGGGCAGAGGTGTTCGATTCGACAGGAGCGGGAGGCGTTGCAACGACAGCAGGAGCCTCTTCTTGAGTGGGGCCACAGGCTGCTATCAGCAGCGTGGCAGTTACCGCAGTGGCATAGCTCGCGATTCTTCTCATGATCGGTCGGTCTCCGGATCGCAGTTTCTGTTGTTGTTCTCCAATGGCGTCTATCCAACCTCTTTTCGACGCATCAGTCCAGTAAATCGCGATGGAACCCTGTGTGGCAAGCGACGCCTCAATCAAACCCCGCTAATTGATTGACTAAACCGCTGTCGATGCCCGCACGCGGGATGCTAGCCTGCTCACCTGTTTCAGTTTCGGAGACCCCATGAAAGATTTCACTCCCCTCCATCACAGCGACGATCCGGTGCAGGCGCGGTTGCTCAAGGCAGCACTCGATTGCTTTCTGGCGGATGACTACGCCCGGGTCACCACGCGGCTGATCGCCGAGCGCGCCAATGCCAACGTTTCGATGATCCGCTATTACTTCGGCAGCAAGGAGGGGCTCTATGAGGAGATGATCCGTCACACCCTCAACCCCATGCTTGAGGTACTTGACGGTCAACTGCTCAGTTCGGCCTCCGGTTTCGCCGAGTTTCTGCGCTTGTACTACGAGACCATGAGCAAGCATCCGGAATTTCCCCGACTGATCCTCAAGGTGCTCGCGCTCAATCAAGGCCCCGGGCGCCGTTTCATTCAACAGTTGCTGGAGCGCGGCCGCACCCGTGGTGCACGCAAGGTCAAGGACCTGCAATCACAGGGCGAGATTGATGGCAGCGTTGATGCCGACATCCTGCGCATGGCCTTTGTCAGCCTAGCCATGACGCCGATGCTGCTCAAGGACGTGTTCGAGGAACAGATGGAGCGGCCCATGGACGCCGCGTTTCTCGATCGACTCGCTGCATTCAACGGCCACCTCTTCAGCGCCGGACTCACCTCTGCTGCAACAACTTCCACGGAGTAACCTCTGATGCCGTCACCTTCATTGCAAAAAAACGCTGGTGCCGTGCGCCGCTTCGATCGACTGAGACGCTTCGCGAACTGGTTGCAGAACATTCCCAACAAGACGACACCCCCGCCCTTCCGGCTGGTGCAGATCAGCTCATCATTCTGGCAGTCTCGCTCGCTGTATGTGGCGGCGCGGCTGGACATTGCGACCGCTCTTGCCGACGGCCAACTGTCGGTCTCCGAGATTGCCACTCTGGTGAGCGCCAATGCGGATGCCGTCGGGCGTTTGCTGCGGATGCTGGCAGCCATGGGGATTTTCGAGGAGACCGCGCCCGGGGTGTTTCGCAACAACCGCCTGTCCGCGCCCCTGCGGCAGGACAACCCCGAGTGTGTGCGCGCCATGATTCTGATGCATAACTCGCCGCAGATGAGCCGCCCATGGTTCGAGGAGCTGGAAGGTGCGGTGCGCCGCGGAGAGGTTGCGTTTCAGCGCAGCCACGGTCAGGAGTTGTTCGACTACATGAATCATCATCCGGAGTTTGATGATCTGTTTTCGCGCGCCATGGACAGCGTCGAGGCGCTGGCCGGAGATGCCTTCGCGCAGGACTTTGACTGGTCGCGCTTCACCCGGCTGATCGATGTCGGCGGCTCCCGTGGGAGCAAGTCACTTGCCATCCTCAAACGCCATCCACAACTGCAGGCCTTGGTCGTGGACCGCGAACAGATCGTTCGGGATGCCGTTCAGTACTGGCAGGGGCGCGAGGCTCCCTCTCTCCTGTCGCGCTTGAGTTTCGAGACCGGCGACCTGTTCGGGCAGCTGCCTTCCGCGCAGGGTGCTGGAGACATCTATCTGCTCAGTGCAGTACTGCACGGCTTTGACGACGAGCAGTGCGCAGCCGGACTGCGTAATCTTGCCACGCTATGCGGACAGACCGGGGCTCGCATCGCCGTGCTGGAGATCGTTCTGCCCGAGCAGGGTGCCGACCTCGTCAGCGCCTCTTTCGACATGCAGATGTTCATCGGCACTCGCGGCCGCGAGCGCACCTTGACGCAATGGTGCGCACTGTTCGACAGAAGCGGGTTGGAGCTGGAGGATAACGTGGGCTTGCAGACCTTCGCGAGAGTACTGGTGGTACGACCACGGCACCGTTGACAGTCGCCGCTCCGCCCGGTTTCGGGCGGAGCAGATCACGAACGAAGGCCCATCAGGGGAAAATCGGCAAGCCTCAATCCAGCAGATAGCGGTTGAACCATTCCAGCCGTGCGGCACTCGCCTGCACCGCCTCTTCGCCCCGGAAGCCATGGGCAGCGCCGGGAATGGTGATGAAGTTGGAGGCCACATTGTGCTTCTGCAGTTCGGCAAACATGTTGACGCTGTGACTGATGTTCACCAGCTCGTCAGCATCGCCGTGGATCAACAGCACGGGAGGATCCTGGGGATCGACATGCAGCAGGGGGGAAATGCCAGATGCTTGCTCATTCGGGAAATCGAGAGCTGGAAAGCGTTCGGAAGGGCCTGTCATGCGGCGCAGATCTACAGGGGGAAAATAGGCCACCACCACCGCGACTTCGTTGCTGATCTGCAATACCGGATCATTCTCGTCGCCCAGACCCTGGTCGGCATTGAGACCCAGCATCAGTGAAAGATGTCCGCCCGCACTGCCACCAGTGACGCCAAGTCGCGAGGCATCGATGCCATACTTCTCCGCATTCATGCGCACATGGCGGACGGCACGGCTGACATCGGCATAGGCCTCCGGCACCGTGTAACGCGGGGCGCTGCCGTGGTGAACGGCGAACACCGTGTAACCGGCATCGAGGAAACTCCGGAAACCGTTGACCCGCTCCTGCGGCTCGGTCCAGCGGGAGAACCAGCCACCACTGACCATGTAGAGAATCGCGGCGCCGTTCTTCTCGCCCTCCGGCTCGAACATGTCGTAGATCAGCGCCATGCCGTCCTTGTGTCCGTAGACAATGTCGGGGGTGATCTTCGCGGCGGCATGGGAAAGAGTGGACGTGGCGAGCAGGATCAGGATCAGGACAATGCGAAGCGGGGAGTTCATGAGGGGCTCCTTGTTGTTTGCGATTTTTCAACTGTGGGAGCGGGCCTGCCCGCGATGAACGTGGCACATGGCATCGCTTGCAAGGCAAGCTCCCACAAGGGAGTCTGCGTCAGGGCATCGCTTGCAGGGCAAGCTCCCACAGGGGAATCTGTGCCACGGCATCGCTTGCAGGGCAAGCTCCCACAGAGGGGCTGGCTATTGCCCCAGCAAGTTAGCCGGAGAGAACTGATCGGTCAAGACACGGCGGGTCTCGTCCCAGTCAGGACGAGTGGTCATGCGGGACGGAAATTCGAGAATGTCCACGCCATAGGGGCGCAGGGGCTCATGCAGTGCCTGGGCGGCGATGCGCATCTCGCCCTGGTTGGGCAACGGCTTCTGCTGGGCAATGATCACACGGTTGCCTGAACCCGCCATCTTGAAATTGAAGAACTCGCCAAACACCTCGCGGTAGGTTTCAGATTCATGTCCGTACAGCGCACTGGTGGAAAAAGTGTTGGCCACCACGACGCCGTCGGGCGTGAGGATCTGTTTCACCTCTTCCAGGAATTCCTGGGTCAGCAGATGCTCGGGAATGTACTCACCCGTGAAGGCATCGAGCATGATGAAGTCGTACTTGCGCCCCTCCAGTCCGGCACGCTTGATGAACACCCGCGCATCGACCACGTGGGCCACCATGTTGTCGTTCTCGACGAAACCGAAGAAGTCACGGGCGACGTTCACCACCGCCTGATCGATTTCCAGCACGTCGATCTTCGCTGTCGGGAAGAGTTCATTCAAGGCGACGGGAATCGTGCCACCACCGAGACCGGCGATGAGGATGTTCTGCGGATTCGGGTTCACCAGCAGCCCGCCCATCGTCATGCGCGCGTAGTGGAAGATGATCTCCTTCGGGTCACGCATGTTCTTGCAGGTCTGGTTGCGCTCGCCACGCACGGCGTTGAACAACAGGCAGCGGCGGCCATCGACTTCCGTGACGAAGATGTTGCGGTACAACGAACGCTCCTCGTGCAGCGTCTCGGCATACAGGCCGGCCGAGAAGACCAATGTCAGCAGGAACAGCATGAGGCTAGCTTTCATAACGATGTACTCCGGCACTTTCACGGACGGGAATCTTGCAGGCGATCATGATGGCAGCGCCTGAAATCAGCAGACCGGCGATCGCTCCCCACATGATCTGGTCAATCTCGAACCAGAGCACGAAATAGAAGGATGTCATCAAGGTTCCCAGGGCGCTGCCCAATGTGGATACGAAATACAACAGACCGGCCATGCGGCCACTGTGTTCCTCGGAACTCACCAGAAGTCGAACAGAATAGGGCGAGACCATGCCCATGAAGCAGATTGGCAGGAAGTACAGCAGTGTCGCCGTCAACAGCGATCCGTAACGCGGATCTTCGATGGACAGGAAGACCTGGGTCATCGTCCATTCAGCGAAGAAGATGATGGGCAATGAAAGTATGGCGGAGAGCAGGAAGAACAGAGCGAAGGTACGCGGGTTCGGGTTACGCGACGAGAGTCGACCGCCCCAAAGGTACCCGAGTGAAAGCGAGAGCATGAAGATGGTGATGATGCTCCCCCAGACATAAACGCTGGAGCCGAAATAGGGAGACATGATACGACCGCCAAGCAGTTCGATTGTCATGATGACGAAGCCGTTGATGAATGCAGCGGCGACAATCACGTTCTGCAGTAGGGTATTCCTGGGAGTGGCGGTCACGATGCTTGTTCTTCTTCGAGTAGGGATCGGGTGCCTGAAAATACGTGATCTCTCCCAGTGGGTCAAGGAAAGCCCCGCGCCTCAGGCTGCTCCCGACAGCACTCTTCACGCCCCCCCACATCACTCGCCACGACAATCCAATTGCCAGCCCGCTGGGCCGGGCGTATTCTTCCCGCCCTTCGCCAATGCCGCAGGCAGCCCATTCATGTCATCGCTCGACAGCACTCCCAGCAACAACCCCGACACCTCCAATAGGAATGACAACGCTGCGGCTCCTCTGCGTCTCAGCCTGATGAAACTGGCAGGGCCGACAATTCTGGGCAACCTGCTGTTGTCGCTGGTGCACCTGGCGGCCATCAAGATCGTCGCGAGCCTCGGCGACGAAGCGGTGGCGGCCGTACTGGCGGCCGATCGCATCTATATGGCGATCCAGTTGATCGTGTTCTCCATCACTGCGGGCACCACGGCAATGGTGGCCTATGCCTGGGGTGCACGTAATCCGGATGAAGCCGATCGTGTAATGAAACTCTCGATGAGCATTGCGCTGGTCGCCTCGCTGGCGCTGTGTGTGCTGATCCAGTTCGTGGCCCGACCACTCGTCGGCATCTTCGGCCTGCAGGGCCCCATCCTTGCCGAGGCTGCGGAGTACCTGAAAGTCCTGATCTACTTCAACGTCTGCTTCGCATTCCTGGCGGTAATCGGCGCCGGGCTGCGCGCTGCAGGCGATGCGCTGACACCGGTCTGGGTCGTCGCGGCGGGCAATATCGTCAACGTGATCCTGGCTTACGTGCTGGTGTACGGAGCATTCGGCTCGCCGCAGTTCGGCGTGCGGGGCGCGGCCTATGCCGCTGGGATCTCGTATCTGCTGGTGGCAATCGCATTTCTGGCTCTCTGGCAGGGCGGACGTCTGATTCTCAAACCCGTGAAGCAACCCTTCTACAGCCGCGAGCGGCTCGCCCATCTGGTGCGCATCGCCGTGCCAGCAGGCATCGAACAGACCATCTTCAATGTCTCGATCATCGCGTTCATGTGGGTGGTGTCCTTGTATGGGACTGCGGCGTTCACGGCCTACGGTATCGGCGTGAATGTGCTGTCGCTGTCCATCGTCATCGGTATGGGCTTCTCGATTGCCACAGCCACCATGGTCGGTCAGCATCTGGGCGCGCAGCAACCCGTCGAGGCCGAGAAGGCCGCATGGCGCAACCTGCGGATCTCTTTCTGCATCATGCTGCTCATTGGCGTGGCACTGGGCAGCAATGCGCGCCTCATCGGTGGCTTCTTCATCACCGGTGCCGAGATCATGGACTATCTGGTGGCCCTCACGATCATGGTCGCGATCGTGCAGCCGCTGATGTCGATCGAGTTCACGCTGGGCGGCGCTCTGCGCGGAGCAGGTGACACACGATCACCGGCGAAGATCATGGGCGCAGGCTTCCTGTTCGGTCGTGTGGTACTGACGGCGATCTTCTACTTCGCGGGGCTGAGTGTGTACTGGGTATATGCGGCGCTGATTGCGGATTACATCATCAAGGCACTGATGTACCTGCACATCTTTCGCAAGGGGGCGTGGAAGACGGCGTTCGCGCGCAGCAGACGCGAACCAAGCGCTGCCTGATGCAGCCGCTTCAGAGATCGGACCGGGCAATGACCAGGTCGCACATCCTCTGCAGGCTGTTCACCTTGTCGATCATCGTGGCGAAGCGGCTGTCGCGCGTCAGCCCCTGATGATAGCGGTAGTAAATCTGCTGGCCGATCGCCGCGAGACGGAACATGCCGAAGCAGAAGTAGAAATCGAAACGCTCCACGGCAAGACCTGTGCGTTCACTGAAACGTGCCACGATCTCGGCGCGTGTCGGCGCACCTGGCGCGTCGCTGGGCATGGCGCGAAAACGCCGGTATTCATCCGGGTCGCCCGCCTCCACCCAATACCCCAGCGTGCAGCCAAGATCCATTAGTGGATCGCCAACCGTACTCATCTCCCAGTCCAGCACACCGATGATCTTGAGTGGGTCATCTGGCGCCCATATGACGTTGTCGAGCTTGTAGTCGTTGTGAATGATGCGGGCGAGGCCACTGTCGGCAGGCATCCGATCGTGCAGCCACTGCATGATGTTCTCGCAGGCGGGCGCGTCGGGTGTGCGTGCGTCGCTGTAGCGCTTGCTCCAGCCTTCGACCTGCCTGCGCACGTAACCCTCAGGCTTGCCGAAATTCTCCAGTCCAGCCTTGCGCAGATCAACGGAATGCAATTCGCCGAGCACGTCGAACAACGTGAAGAACTGCTCGCGCACCTGTGAGGGCGAGAGCACCATCTGTGGAGGATAGTCCTTGCGGATGACGATGCCATCGATACACGACATCAGATAGAAATCGCAGCCCAGAACATTGTGATCGGTGCAGAAATGCACAGGCCTGGGAGCGTAGGGATACACACCGTCGAGTGCCGACAGCACGCGGAACTCTCGCCCCATGTCGTGAGCTGACTTCACCTTGCTGCCGAACGGGGGGCGGCGCAGTACCCATTTTTCGTTGCCTGCTGTCAGCAGGTAGGTGAGATTGGAGAATCCTCCGGGAAACTGGCTGACCTGAAGATTGCCAAGTGGCAACCCGAGTACCGGCGCAAGATAGTCACGCAACACCGCAACGTCGAGTTCCTCGCCCGCTCTGATGGCACCCGCCTTGTCCAGCAATTCTTCCGGCTTCACTGATCTTCTGTCCTCGTGTCAGCGATAGGTGATCTTGTCACGCAGTCCCGGTTTTTCGAGATGCGAAAGACCGTTGAACAGGGTCAGGGACACGCGCCCCCCACCGTAGCGGACGCGCGTGACCGAACTGTTGTTGACCATCCAGTTGGCGGCGATGACCTGCGCATCAGGCAACCCGAGCACACGCTGCAATGCCAGCGCGATCACACCGCCGGAAGTGGACACCAGCACGCGACTGCCGTTGCTGTGTCTCGCCATCAATTCATCAATGGCATTATGCACACGACCCTTGAAATTCTGCCACGGTTCGAATCCTGTGTCGTCGGCGCCAGGAGTCAGCGCACCCTCGATCCACTTTGACGTGGTTGCCTCGAAGACCTGCTGAAAGAGCTTGCGGTCGAGGATGGGCAGCGTCACGCCGGAATCGGCGGGGTGATGATCGCGCAGGTAGATATCAATGAGTGGGCCACCATCGTATTCGTTCAGCCCGGGATGCACTGCGATCTGCGCAGGAGCTTCCACCAGAGGCAACAACTCCGCAGCCGTTTCGCGCTGGCGCAGCAGTTCTCCGCAATAGATATGATCGAAGCGCTCACCATGGGTTTGCCAGTGATCGGCCAGCAGGCGTACCTGCTCCACGCCGAGGGGGCTGAGCTTGTCGTAGGACTGCGCGCCGAAGGAGGCCTGACCATGACGCACGAAAATCAATTCACTCACAGGAACAACTCTCCAGAACCGGTCGACCGCCGTTAACCGAGTCGGGCAAAACGCGCAGTGTGATAATCGGAATTGCCAAACAGGGTTTCTATGGCCGTCACGCGCTTGAACAGATGCCCGACATCCAGTTCGTCAGTGATACCGATTCCGCCATGCATCTGCACGGCTTCCTGTCCAACCTTGCGAATGGCCTTGCCGACGCGACTCTTCGCCGCCGACACCGCACGCATCTTGTCCACCGCCGGGACATCGCTGTCGAGGCGCATTGCGGCCATCATCGTTACCGAACGGGCCAGCTGACACTCGATGAACATGTCGGCCATGCGGTGCTGCAACGCCTGGAACGTGGCTATTGCCGTACCGAACTGCTTGCGGGTCTTGGTGTATTCGACCGTCTTGTGCAGCAGGCTGTCGAGCGCCCCCACTGCCTCGGCACACACGGCAACAATCGCGCGATCTGTCACGTACTCCAGTGCGGGCAGTGCCTTGCCTGCGGCACCCAGCAATCGATCTGCCGGTACGCTGACATTGGTGAACGTGATTTCTGCGGCGCGATGTCCGTCCACATTGGTGTAGCTCTTGCGCTCGATCCCGGGAGTGTTCGCGGCGATCATCAGCACAGAGATACCATCGGCATCCCTCACCGCACCCGAGGTGCGCACTGACACCAACAGTTGATCCGCATCGGGACCGTTGAGCACGAGAATCTTCTGCCCGTTGACGATCCATGAGTCGCCTTTCGATACAGCGGTGCAACCGACACTCGCCAGGTTGTAGCGGCTGTCGGGTTCTGCCGTTGCACAGGCCAGCTGCACGCTACCCGCCATGATCTGTGGCAACCACTCAGCCTTCTGCGCCGCACTGCCCAGCTCACTGAGCAATCCACCGCCGAGCACAGTGGTGGGCACGAACGGCTCCACCACCATGGACTTGCCGAACTCTTCCATCAGCACCATGAGATCAACCGCGAGCCCACCAAAGCCGTCGTCCTCGGCCTTGAACGGTACCGTCAGCCAGCCCAACTCCGCAAAGAGTTGCCAGTACTCTTCGCTGAAGCCCTTGGCGCTGGCGAGTATTTCCTTGCGTGTATCGAAGGAGTAATGGCGGTGCACGAATTTCTGCACGCTGTCCTGCAGCATCTGCTGCTCATCACTGTATGAAAAATCCACGTTGAGTTCCCGGGGTTGGGCCGCGCAGTCCTACAGACCGAGCACTGCCTTGCAGATGATGTTGCGCTGGATCTCGTTGGACCCACCATAGATCGACTGCTTGCGATTGTTGAAATAATGTAACGCCGTTGCCGCCGCTCCACCGGAGCCAATCGGTTCGCCAGCAAAGCCGGATTCGAATTGCTCGGGGACGAAGGGCAGGCTGTGCCACGCGGCCAGCTCCATGTAGAGTTCGTCCAGGTACTGTGTCGCTTCGGTGCCCACGATCTTCAGGATCGAGGACTCGGGACCAGGCGCCTTGCCGACGCTGACGGCGGCAAGGGTTCGCAGTTCCGCGAATTCCAGTGCCAGTACCTGAATCTCTGTTTCCGCCACTTTCTTCGCGAAGACCGGATCATCCATCAGCGTACCGCCCTGACCATCCGGGGTATTCGCCGCCAGCTTGCGCAACTTCTCGAGACGAATCTTGGAGCGCGGCACACCGGCAATGTTGGTACGCTCGTGAGTCAGCAGCACCTTGGCGTAGGTCCAACCCTGATTCTCTTCACCGATGAGGTTCTCAACCGGCACACGCACGTTGTCGAAATGCACCTCGTTGACTTCGGGCTGGCCATCCAGCAGATAGATGGGGGAGAGTTTGATCCCGGGGGTCTTCATGTCGATCAGCAGAAAGCTGATGCCTTCCTGCTTCTTCACGGTGTTGTCCGTGCGCACGAGGCAAAATATCCAATCGGCATACTGACCGAGGGTATTCCAGGTCTTCGTGCCGTTGACGACGTAGTGGTCACCCTGACGCACCGCAGTCGTCTTCAATGAGGCAAGATCTGATCCAGCGTTGGGTTCGGAATAGCCCTGACACCACCAGACGTTGCTTTCGAGAATGTCGGGCAGAAAGCGCTTCTTCTGCTCTTCGCTGCCATAGGTGTAGATGACCGGTGCCACCATCTTCATCCCGAAAGCGACGGGCTCCGGAGCTCCCACACGGGCCATCTCTTCGGCAAAGATATACTTCTGCACGGCAGTCCAGCCGGTGCCACCGTATTCAACAGGCCAGTTTGGTGCCACCCAGCCCTTGCGATAAAGAATCTTCTGCCAACGGACATAATCATCCTTGTCGAGACGTATCCTGTTCTCCACCTTGTCGCGAATATCTCTGGGAAATTCGCTCTCCAGAAAGGTGCGCACATCGTGCTGGAACTGCAATTCTTCTGCGGTGAAAGCGGCGTTCACGCGGATTCTCCTGACATTTGCTAAAGGTCCTCAGATGACAACCGAGGCGACTCTATCACTAATCAGGCATGATGAAAACGGAAAATCGAGCACTTGTTCGGCGTCAGGGAACGCTCATGATGGCATTCCTGATGTGACAAATTCGATACTGCCACGAATGCCCGCTCATTCAGTGCGAGTGACGCTCCTGCGGGCTGTCTGCCAGCGCATCCTGAAGACAATGGAAGACCGGATCGTCGTAGAAGTCATCGATGCCTTCGTAACGAATCGCAGACAGAGCGGTCGTCATCGCATCACTGGAGCTGGCGAAAAGTTCGACCCATTCCGATATCTGTCCCTGGCGTCCGATCACACGCAGAATCCAGCCATCGGGGGCACTGAACTCCACTTCGATTCTTACGGTCTTGCCATCCTGAGAGACATCACGGCAGAGCATCACATCCTGATGCAGCCCTTCCATTGCCTCACCAACCGATCCGACCCCCTGTTTTGTTTCCATGGTCATACGCGCCTCCCTGGCTGGATTCGAGAATTGATGCAAGCGAATGCCTGCACACGCTTCAAGAAATAGACGGGAAACGTTGATCTGTCCAGCAGCACGCGATTGCTGCGCCGGACTCGCTTCAGGAGAAGCTGATTCTGCGGATGGCGCTGAATCCGGCGTTCCAGACCAGCAGTGTGAAACCCGTCAGGGCGGGCACCACGAAGATGAGCAAGGCACTGACGTCCTGATCGGCCATGCCGGTCACTGCCATGAGGATGTAAACGATCGAGGCCAGCACATGACACAGCAGATAGAAGACGATGAGCGTGTAGCTGGTCTTGCTCATCGCACACCCTCGCCCGGAGAACAGCCAGCGTAGTGCAAAGAAGAAACCCAGCAGAT
>MGYS01000092.1:31251-31569 GCA_001802565.1 Gammaproteobacteria bacterium RIFCSPLOWO2_02_FULL_57_10
CGCTCGCGAGCGATACGACGAGCGCCAGCAAGCCGAGAAGGCGATAACTGAGACCAGGTGAGCGGAAGGTAAACCCTGTCTGGCTGGAGAATGACGCCAGGGGAATCTTCTTGAGATTGAAGAACAGGACTATCACCGGCAGAAACAGGAGAGCGCCGAGAATGTAGTAGCCATTCGTTTTTGCTGCGGGTGGCTCAAATTCCATGAGGACACGGGAGTCGTCCAGCAGAGGAACACGCTGCCCATTGCGCTGTACATCGGACTGAAAGCCCGTCAACTCCTGACGCAGGCGCAGTGGCAGGAACATCTCTTCCCACT
>MGYS01000092.1:31594-33096 GCA_001802565.1 Gammaproteobacteria bacterium RIFCSPLOWO2_02_FULL_57_10
GCGGTGAGAGCGCACGGTTCTGCTCCTCGATGCGGCCACCAAGCGCCTCGTTCAGGTAATCCCGCACACGGGTCGTGCAGTTGTCGAAGAAATACTGGTAGGAGTAGACGATGTTCTCCTCCCGCAGATTCCAGGCAAGTCGCTGGTACAGCGTGGCTTTCTGGGCGTCAGTGAGATTGATCCTGTCCTGCCATACCGTGCGCTGCTCACGCTCATAGCGGCCCAGTTCCCAGGTTGGTGGAGAGACTCCCAGTTGATAGTTGAGAATGCCGCGCAGGAAATTGCTGGCGAAGGTAACGTTACCAACGCTGGTATCGAACAACCCCCAGTTGAAGACCAGATCGGAGTTGCTCTCGTTATCGACCACACGCAGTGCCGTATGACCAAAGTTGTCCCAGACGTTGTCACCCACATCAACCGTGATCAGATAGAAATCAACCTGGCTGAAATCCTGCGGCATGCGGATCGATGCAACATCGACGATTTCCGGAGTGGTCTCCGACAGGGAAGACTGCTCCGCCGCCTGCAACTTTCCCACACCTCCTGACAGGCTCGCCATGACCAGCATGGCACCGCCAAATACCACGCGACGCAAAGCTGCAGAGACAACCTTGCACGCAAGGCCTCTGGCAAAATGTTGCAGACCTTGCGCTCGAGCGGAAAGGCAGGTTTTAGCGTCGATGGAAATCAAGGATCAGTGGGCTGCTTAAGGGATCGGTGAGCGATCGGGTTGCAAGACGGCTTGGGGAACGCCAGTTGGGCGCAATCATATCAAAGAAACCGAACCGATCAAGTCAACGATCTACTTGGCAGCCACATGAAAAAATTCATGTAACCCAAGGATTCACCTGCAAATGATTCATCCAAAAACAACGTCAGTGAATCTGTTCCCATGGCATACGCTGTCCACGGGAAGCCCGCACCTTGCACACCTTCAGCCAGTAATTCATGACAAAGCGTTGATCGCTGGCAAGACTGAGCAGCTTGTCGCGGATGTCCTCAACCGTGGCATGTGGCAACAGAGAGGCGATCTGCCAGATCTCCTGTTCCTGCACGGCGGCATCCAGAATTCCGTTGTAACTGTCCGAACTGTAACCATCTGATAAACCAGTATTAAGTGCCACATTTTTCATGATCATCTACCTTACTCGTCCATTCTATTGGGGCGGGATAGCACACACGTTCCGTGCTTTTTCATTACAAGCTGTATATTTATACACTATGTATTTATACAGTACAACACCGTATTGAACGGTCACACGCCGTGGCAATTGCCATTGGATTGAGGACTTATTCGTGTGTGCTAGACTCTGGCGGCCACACTTTCCACTGCAGGTTTCCATAGAAGCTTGCAGCCACAGCGACTTCCAGCATTGAGGATCAGCCGACCATGAACGGCGCAAGAGCATTGATTGAAACACTCGCCGACTGTGGCGTTGAGCTGTGCATGGCGAATCCTGGCACGTCCGAAATGCATCTGGTGCAGGCTCTGGATCAGGTGC
>MGYS01000092.1:33103-39856 GCA_001802565.1 Gammaproteobacteria bacterium RIFCSPLOWO2_02_FULL_57_10
GCGTTCCGTGCTGACACTCTTCGAGGGAGTGTGCACTGGCGCTGCCGATGGTTATGGCCGTATGACAGGCAAACCCGCTGCCACGCTGCTGCACCTCGGACCGGGGCTCGCCAATGGCATCGCCAATCTGCACAACGCTCGCAAGGCTGGCACCCCGCTCATCAACATCGTCGGCAATCATCCCCAATATCACATGGGCTACGACGCACCGCTGACATCCGACATCGATACCCTGTCGCGCAATTTCTCGTCATGGATCAAGTCCTGCAGTACTGCCGACACACTGGCGCAGGATGGTGCCGATGCCTATACCGCCACCTTGCGCGCCACTTCCGGTTCGCAGGGGCAGATCGCCACGCTCATCATGGGCGCGGACGCCGCCTGGGGTGTTTCGCCCGGACCGGTGAGAGCGAATCCGCTGCCAATGCGTGCCCGCATCGACAGTGATCGCGCCAGTGCCATAGCCAGGATACTCACTGCGGGTGAAAAGACGGTGTTGTTGCTGGAGCACGATGCGCTGACCAGCGCAGCACTCGAAGCAGCAGGCAGACTGGCGGGCAAGACCAGCTGTCGACTCATCACAGGCACATTCCCCGCGCGCACTGACGGCGGCCCTGGCACAGTGCAGGTAGAGCGCATGCCCTACTTCCCTGAGCACATCCTCGCCACATTGGAAGGCACCAGGCACCTTGTACTGGTCGGCGCGCAGACTCCCGCGAGTTTCTTTGCCTATCAGAATCTTCCCGGCCGCCTTGTGCCCGACGGCTGCACAGTCCATACGCTGGCCCGAATAGAGGAAGATGCCGCCGATGCTCTCGCGCAGGTGGCCGATATCCTCAACGCGCCGGACAGTGTCATCAAACGCTGCGAACAGGTGACAGTGGCAAGACCCGAGGGCGCGTTGAGTGTTCGCAGCATCTCGCAGGCAGTGGCGGCAACACTGCCAGACGATGCGATCGTGGCAACAGATTCTGGCGGGGGCAATGCGGCATGGCCGATCTGCCAAGGTGCCGCACGTCACTCATGGCTGAGTCTGACGGGTGGTTCGATCGGCCAGGGCGGTCCGGCAGCCACGGGAGCGGCACTGGCCTGTCCGGATAGACGTGTACTTGCTCTGCTCGGCGACGGAGGTGCCGGATACACCATTCAATGCCTGTGGACGCAGGCACGTGAACAACTGAATGTTACCACGGTGATCTATGCGAACCGCAGCTACAACATTCTGAATGTGGAATACGCGCGGCTCGGTGTGACGGACGTGGGCGCCGTCGCGGCCAGCCTGTTCGATATCGGCAATCCGGAGATCAATTGGGTAGGACTCGCGAAGAGCATGGGCGTCCCCGGCGCCACGGCGAATACAGCGGAGGAATTGTGCACGCTGCTGGAACGCAGCTATCAGGAACCAGGACCGTTCCTGATCCAGGCGCAGTTGTAACACACGCAGCCATAACCGGGGAATTTCGCCACTTCATGGTGAAAAACCTCAGTCGGCGCGACAGCCTTATTCTCAACACAATGAAAAAACAACAGATTTATTTCTGGCACGAAACTGGCTTTAGTGCTTCCGTAACCCCTTACTTACCGGAGACGAGAACACCACGATGAACATTCTTTCAGCCCTTTTCACCTTCCTTGTCGTTGGCGTGGTCATCCTGCTGGCCGTGCCCGTGCTCGCTGCCGGTATGTCACTCGTCTTCGTGCTGTTCTGCCTCTTCATCTGGTTCCTGCCAATCCTGCTGATCCTCGGCTCCGACAAGACCAGCGGTGGAGAGAAACTGGCGTGGGTGCTCGCCATCATCTTCCTCTCCTGGTTCGCCTGGATCTTCTATCTGCTGCTGGCCCCGCTGAAACCGGTCGATCGCTTCCGCTACTGAGCCAGCAGACGCTCTAGACCACCGCCGCCACCTGGCGCTCGCCCGTCTTGAGCGTCACGTAGAACTTCCGCGCCTGCTCGCTCTCTTCATGTTTGTCGGGATCGAGCAGCGTGATGATCGGAATCACCACCAGTGGAATCAGCGTGGCAGAGAATGTCGGTTCTGCCCACGCCCCAAGTGTGTGGTGCAATTCGTACCAGTATTGCGCGAACCCTCCTGCCGCAGCGTATTCCTCACCACCGAACAGCGTATTCAATGACCAATGGGTCAATCCGGCCGCGTAGCCGGAAAGGATGCCGTAGAACGCAGCCCGCTCGCTGGTCTTCTTCCAGTAGAACAGGTAGGTGATCGCAATCGCCGGGGGCACCACCATCGCGAATCCAAGCAGCAGCAATTGCAGCACCGACGTGATGTTCGCCTGCCAGGCGATCGTGGTGGCAATCAGTCCGTAGATGATGGCCGTCACCTTGAAGTACTTCAGCCGTTTCTCCGACGAATACTGCTTCGAGCCCGGAATCCAGTCGTTCACGAACATCGTTGCGCTGCCGAGCAGAATCGGTGCTCCGGACGAAATCAGCGCGGCGAGCACTGCGGCCAGCGCGATGCCGCCGATGATCGGCCCGGTATCCACCGCCAGTTGCGTGATGTTGCGATAGCTGGACAAGCCGCTCTCTGCACCATACAGCGCAAAGGCCTCAAGACCGATAAGGCCAGCAAGGATTGGCATGATCGCCGCCAGCGTACCTGCCAGCAGGAATCCCGGAATCAACACTTTCTCGGTCTTCGCAGAGGCCGCGTAGTTGGCATAGACCGATGCCGCAGGCGTGTGCAGCGTGGCAGAGAAGAACAGCGCGATGATCGTGATCCAGCCGATGCCCGTGAAACTCCACCAGCTCGCCTGATCCATGTTCGCTGCGACCAGCTCGGCATCCACGCGCGCCGACATCGCGTCCCAGCCACCCATGTCCTGCATGGCGAAGAGACCAACCACCGCCAGTCCGACGATGACCACGGCGCAATGAATGAAGTTGGTGATGGCCGTCCCCTTCAAGCCCCCCGTCGCCGTGAAGAACAGAATGACGAAGCCGCCAATGAAGACTGTGATGCCGAACGGCAGGCCGGTCACGCCGGTGATGATGGAGCCGATGACGAAGGGCTCGATGATGTTGATGATGAGATATTCCGTCTGCACACACAGGCTGGTCAGCCACTGGCAACGGCGCGAACCGAAGCGCAGATCAAAGACCTGGCCCACGCTGGAGAGCCCGAGGCGGCGATAGGGAATCGCGAAGAACAGGCCCACGAGCGCCAGTGCCGTGAAGGAATTGATGCCGTACCAGAGATTGCCCAGCCCTGTCATCATGACATCGCCTGCGACACCATAGGTGCCCGCGCCACCGATGCGCGTGCCCGCCACCCCCGCAGCAAGCAGCCAGATACCCATGGTGCCACCGCCATTGGCCCAGTCGTTGGCGCTCTTGTTGCTGCGATTGAGGTAGGCCCCGAAGAGCGTGAAGAAAGTCAGATAGGCGACAATGACGACAACGGATATGATCATGGCAGGCCCCCCAAGGCCGATTATTATTGTGAGGACCCGCACAGTTCCTTGTGCTGCAGGTCGCGGGTCATACTACAACATTACGACATCATTGCTACACCATTACTGAACCCAGGACCGGCATGATGACTGACATTGTTCCAGGCTCGGACGAGTGGCTGTCACTGACACGCGAAGAGATCGTCGATCCTGATCGCCCGATCATCGACCCACATCATCACTTGTGGACAAACACATTCAAGCGCGATTACCTGCTCGAAGATCTGTGGAGCGATACCAACTCCGGCCACAACATCGTCAAGACCGTGTTCGTCGAATGCCGAGCCTTCTACGATGACAGTGCTCCGCCACATCTGCAGCCAATCGGTGAAACCATGGCAGTGCGCGAATTTGCACGCCGCAGCGCACAACGGCCCGACATGGCCCGGATCTGTGGCATCGTCGCGCATGCAGACCTGCGGCTCGCCCCTCCGCTGCTGAAGGAAGTTCTCGATCAGCATCGCCACGCCGCTGGCGGACTGCTGCGCGGCATTCGTCATTCCGGCGCTCGTGACAATCGCCCGGAAGACCTGCTCATCACCGGTCGCGCTCCTGCGTATCTGTATGGCCGCGAAGATTTTCGCGCGGGACTGAGACAACTACCGCAGCACGAGCTTACTTATGACACATGGCACTTTCATCATCAGAACGAGGACTTTCTCGAACTCGCGCAGGCAGCTCCCGACACGACAATCATTCTCGATCACTTCGGCACACCGTTGGGTGTTGGCATCTATCGCGGCAGGCAGGACGATATCTTTCGGCAGTGGCAGCGTGACATGGCAGAGCTCGCGAAATGCCGCAACGTCTTCATGAAGCTGGGTGGACTCGCGATGCCGGACAACGGTTTTGGCTGGGACAAAAATCCGCAACCGCCCGGCTCCGACGAGATCGTGCACGCACACGGAAAATATTATCACCATGTGCTTGAACTGTTCGGCGCAGAGCGCTGCATGTTCGAGAGCAACTTTCCGGTGGACCGGCTATCGCTTTCGTATCACGTGCTGTGGAATGCCTTCAAGAAAATGGTGAGTGATGCGAGTGAGAGCGAAAAGCACGCGCTGTTCTACGGCACGGCGGAGAAGGTGTACAGACTTCAGGAAAGCCCGGAAAATTAGACCGGCGCAGAGAAACCATTGCGTAATATCTTGATCACGCCACTTGAGGTCAGAATGACTTCGCCGTTCGACTCCAGCACAACTCGCACGAAAACAAGCGAGCCCCCGCGACGCGTCACTTCACCACGACCGAGGATGAGGTCTCCGGCAAATGCTGGCGCAATGAATTCATTGTTGCAGGTGACCGTTGCGACACTGACATTGCTGCCGCCATTCGCCGCGATGCACAGCGTGTAATCTGCAAATGCCATCAGCAATCCACCATGCACGGACTTGTGTCCGTTGCAGTGGTTGTCGCGCACGCGAAAAGCCGTGCAGGCGACGTCATTGTCCATGCGGAAGAAGAACGGACCGATGTGATCTTCGGCGGCGTCGCCAACCCAGTGGCGATAGTCAGCGGGTACGTCAAAGTCCTGCGGGTTCATCAATCGTCCTCGTCGTCCTCAGGCGTCGCCACATCCACCACGGCGCCAGCGACCTTGAACGGCACCTTCGCCACTTCCAGTGTCACATCCACCGCTGCGCCGACCGCCGTGCCGATGCAGCTCTGCAGCAGCAAGCCGGACAGTGCAAGCACCAGCACATTCCTGAAAACGCGATCGGTCATTCTGTGCATGAGTCAGTCTCGGTCGTGTAGATTGTTTAGATTGCGGTGCATGTCAGCAAAGGGTCGGATGCGTTCCAGACCCCGCCCGGACTCGACCAGCGCGGCGAACTCTTCCGCCAGGCGCTCGCTCTCCGCAAGTGCGCGCTGCCAGTACGCGAAGCGCGTGTCGTAGTCCATCGTTTCAAAGTCCTTGCGGTCCGGTATCTTGCCATACGGCAACGCGCGAACAAACTCCGGCGTGGGAACAAGCATCAGCACGTTGTGGTAGTTGGCCGGATTGACCTGGCGCCAGCGCAGCGCCTTGTCGAACCAACCCGGCACCAGCCGCGCATGAAAGTGCGGATACAGTACCAGATCATCACCGGCCAGAAACGGCATGTCGAAATGATAGTCGGTGATGCCACCATCGCGATAGATACCCCTCGGGGCCCCCGGCACATTGCGCACACCCTCCATGATGAGCGGAATGGAACCGCTTGCCAGCAGCGCCTCGCGGACATTGTCGTGACGCAACGACACACAACGCGTGGGCATATCCGACAGCTCATTGAAGCCTCGCGCCAGCTCGCCCGAATGAAATATCACCCGCTCGAAACCCAGACGCAGACTGCGCCGACTGATGACATTCGCAGCAGCACTCAATCCCAGCCCCCCCATCAGCAGCGACTTGCGATCGGAGGCGAGCAAACCCCGGGCCCGATCGGCCACGATATGCACATTGACCTTGCTGTTGCCGACGATCTGCTCAGCGCCGTCTGCGCCCAGCACGATATCCACCAGCTTGCGCGCCTCGCGGCTGATTTCCTGCATCACCGGTTTATCCGAGTAACGCTGGCGCGAATAGTGATACGCCAGCCTGTCGATGGCGGCCACCGGATCATGCAGCCCGAGACACGCCAGGCGCCAGGCCCCGGCAGAGGAACCGAGTGTGGTCAGCGGCTGTGGAAGATCGCGCAGAAAATCCCCGAACAGATAGCGGTCGAGCCCGTACAGCACGAACCACTTCGGCCCGCCGGAGGCGCCAACGATCATGCGGAAGTGCTCGGCCTTCAGTCCGTCTCGCTGAATCCTGCGCAGCGCGGTGGGTCCGGCGAAGAGTTGCAATGCCTGCATGTCAGCGCTCCACTGGATTGCCGAACGAGAAAGATTGGCAGATGTCGATGAACTGCCGCGCACCGGTCGAGAGCGTACGCCGCTTGCGGTAGTAGAGACCGAAGGTCAGCTCGACATCGGAGAACGCCAGTCCGGTCAACGGCACGAAGTCCGCACACACGGCATTGGCCCTCAGCACCCGCTCGTCCACATAGCACATGCCGATATTCTTCGAGACCATGTTCAGGCGCAGCGACAGGTTGCTGACCTCCCAGATGGTGCCGAATTCGTTGCGCAGCTTCTCGATGGCCGGGCGCACGTCAGGGTCTTCGAGGTGAGACACCATCAGGGGTATTTCCTGAATGCAGTTCTCCGGGTCTTCCAGCAGCCGTTCGAGCTTCGGGTGACGGCGGCTGATCACCAGCTTGCGCGATTCGCGGAACAGCGGCACGGTCTCCAGCAGCG
>MGYS01000093.1:0-829 GCA_001802565.1 Gammaproteobacteria bacterium RIFCSPLOWO2_02_FULL_57_10
AGGCAGATTGGCGCGCAACGAGAGGGTGGCGGGCAGATCGCGATAGCGCCGCACGAAGGCTTCCACGCCACCCACTGCAGCGAAGTCATCCGCGAACCAGTCGAATATCTGTGACACGCGGGCACTTGTCCCGTTCAGGGCCAGACCCTTGCTGGAGTCGTTCAGGAATCCCCGCGTCTGCTCCTCCAACTGCTGGTCAAGGCGGTCCGCACGAAAGGCCTCCAACCGCAGATCCGGACAACTGAGCGAAGCGCACACAATCGCGAAGTGTATGCGCGGCTCCCCCATCGTGCGCAGGATAGCGTGCTCGATCTCGTCGAGCGTGACAACCTTGCCTCCGATGGTGCCGACGGATTTTTTCCACACTGGCGAAAAGAACGAACCAGCATCGCGGATACTCTCCAGCGGCAGGTGATCGATGACCATCTTGATGGCGTAGATGTTGTAGGCATTGATGTAGAACGCGAGCCGCTCGTTGCGCGTGGTCATAGCAGCGATGGGTTGATTTTCCACAAGCGCAAGCAATTGCGGATAACGCGGGTCCTGACGCAGTGCCTGATAATTCACACGATGATGGGTGACACCTTGGCGCTCGGCAGGAGTAACATACTGCGCCAGCAACTCGTCATAAGTCGACCAGTCCTGTGCAAGTGCGGAGAATGACGCAAGCAGGAGAACAACTGCCATCATGAGAACGGCAGAAACCCTGTTCGACGTACTGCGGAAAAGCTGATGAGCTGACACGAGATGTCCTTGAGTATTGAGCCGGAAGCGGCAGGGTCACAGACGATCGCTTGCAGGGCAAGCTCCCACAATGAATGAGAGTGAC
>MGYS01000093.1:853-13040 GCA_001802565.1 Gammaproteobacteria bacterium RIFCSPLOWO2_02_FULL_57_10
GATGGCATAACAGAAAGCCTTGATGCACTGCGTGCCGGTGACAGGAAAGCCTTCGCCGCGCTCGTCAGAAAGTATCACTCTCGCATGGTGGTGATTGCGCGCGCGATTGTCGGCGATGTCTGGGCGGAAGAGGTCACCCAGGAAGCGTGGATGTCGATCTATCGCGCGTTGCCGAAATTCGAGGGCCGCTCCACACTGCAGACGTGGATGTTCACCATTCTGAAGAACGAGGCAAAAACGAGACTGAGCAAGGAGTCGCGCTTCATCTCGCTGGACATGTCCACGGCTGACTCCAGCAGCGAGGACTTCGCGAACGCACTGAACGAGCGCTTTCGCGAAGACGGCCATTGGAAGGAGGCTCCGACCGCCTGGCACATCGAATCACCCACCGCCCTGATGGAGGAAGAGCAGCTGCGCCGCTGCATTCACCACACCCTTTCCCTGCTAAGCCCAGATCAACGCGCGGTCTTCACGTTACGTGATCTGCAACAAATGGATCTTGATGAGATCTGTAACATTCTCGACATCACCACCTCCAATGTACGAGTCCTGCTGCATCGCGCAAGGCTGACATTGATGAAGGTGATCGACCACTACCAGGAGACCGGAACATGCTGAAATGTCGCGATATCGGCCATCAGGCCAGCGACTACGCTGACGGTGCCATGACCTGGCGTCAGTCGCTCGGCTATGGATTTCATCTGCTGTTGTGCGGCCACTGCCGAACTTTCGTGCGCCACCTGCACACCACCATTGCGTTCACACGCGCCCTGCCCGAAAAGGAATCGTTGTCGGACGAACAGGTTGCCGCGATTGCCGCAAAAGCAATCGACGCTGTGGGAGCGAGCCCTGCCCGCGATTGAAGCCCTCCATTGAACTGCAATATGGCGTTTCTATCGCGAGCAGGGCTCGCTCCCACAAGGTCGATTCAGGTTTCAATCTCTTGGCAACGGGTGTCTTTCAATGAAGTCCAGAATGTGTTCGGCAACTTCCTCGCCCTTGTCTTCCTGAAGAAAGTGACCCGCCCCCTCGATCACGATGTGGGGCTCGTTCACTGACGTCGGAATAAGGCGACGCAGAAACTGTTCGTGAGGTCCGAGAGTCTGATCACCGTCGGAGAACATGACCAGTGCCGGTTTATCCCACTGCGCCAGACGGTCGGCCGTGCGCAGCATCAACGGACCGGCGGGATCACCCGGGCGCATGGGCACGATCTGGGGAAACATGTTGGGGCCGGCATAGTAGGCCGGATTCGGGAAGGGTGCACTGTAGCCTCGCACAATTTCGGGATCACTGCGCCCGGCATTGCCTGCGGAGAATGTCCGCTCCACACCGAATGGCGCCTGTTGTCTCGTTCTGTCCCGGTAGTTGTACCAGCCCGGAGTCATCATGCCGTAGCCCGTCGGCAGCGCTGTGTTCATGACGACCAGTCTGGCGATGCGCTCCGGTACATGAGCGGCAATCGGCATGCCGAGAAAACCACCCCAGTCCTGCATCACCAGCGTGACATTCTGCAGATCCAGTGCTTCGATGAAGGCGATGGCCGCGTCGAAGTGCATCTGGAATGTGTAGTCAGCCTCACGAATGAACTTGTCCGATTTCCCGAACCCGATCCAGTCTGGCGCAATGACGCGGTGCTCGGCCGCCACGATGGGAATCATCTTCCGGTAGAGATAGCTCCAGGTCGGCTGTCCGTGCAGCATCAGTACGACTTCGCCACTTCCTTCATCCACATAATGCATGCGCATGGGAATACGTTCCTGGCCTCCCACGCCACGCTCCACAGTGACCTCCACATAGTGAGGCTCGAAGGGATATCCTTGCAGGTTCGTGAAACGATCGTCAGGTGTACGTAGAACACCGGGACGAATTTCTTCAGCCGTTGGTGGGGATTGCGTGACCTGGGCCTGGGTGGGTTGGGAAAGGCTCAGAGCGAGAATCAGAAGGGAGAAATAGCGAGCGGAATCTTCGAGAAGGTTTCTTGCAAACATGACGACCTCATTATTGTTATTGTAGGTACCAAGTCGACCGGATGGAGGACCGATTCATTACAGTTGGATACTGTGGGAGCGGGCCCTGCCCGCGATCGAAGTGCGCCGATCAACTGCAAACTGGCACCTTTATCGCGAGCAGGCTCGCTCCCACAGTCAGCGGTTTATATCACGAACCCAGACGGTAACGCAGTTTCACCACGACCGTATCCACTATCGGCTCGTTCCACGCTTCCACCAGCATGCCACCGTAGTCATCGAACATCGCAGCGGGCAGATTCGAACCGCGTGTGTACACTACAAACAGATCCGACAGCGGGGCAATCTCCCAGCGATAACGCGCCTGGAATGTCATGCGGCTGATGATGAAGTCATCCGGCGTGACATTGGGCTTTGCCACCGGGCGCAGATGCTCGAGCTTGTTCGCATCCACTTGCCAGAATCTGTCTTCGTAGGCCTTCAGACCCGTCCACTGCATGCTGAAACGCAACTGTTGCTTCGCGGAAATGAAATAGTCCATCGTCACGCGTGGCGACCACTGCGTTGCCTCGAAGCTTGTGTAACGTCCGGCACCTTTGTAGACCAGCAGTGCTTCGCGATCGTTGTAGTCCAGATCCACGCCCAGAGAAAACGTGTCCACGGGGCGATAGCTGACACCTGCTGACGCTGTCAATGACTTCGGACCGAGGTCTTCCTGGCTGGCATCCATGTTGACGTTGAACACAACCGGACGACCGGGATCACTGCCCCAGCCCACGTTGACTGACCAGCGTTCAGGAATGCGAAACTCACCCGAACCGCGACCGAGACGGTCATCGATGCGCGGATTGAAGTAACGCAGGCCGGTGCGTATCGACTGATTGTTCAAGAGTGTGTAGGTGCGGGTAAAGAACAGACCAAGACGCGTTGGCTGCCCGGAAGTGTTCCACTGATTGATCACCTGGAAACTGCTGTTGCGCGAACGCAGGCCGGGAATGTTGGACTCGTTCAAGCTGAAGTTGTATTCCGCCTGAATCTGATCGTTGCGGCTGATGAAGCCGAGATCGTTGATGTCCATCTTGTCGTCCAGGTACGCGAGTGCTACACGATGCTGTCTGCCACGCTCAGGCTGGAAGATGATGTCGGCGAAACCACCGGCTCCTTTCACGCCATCGGCATCACTGTGGATCAACTGCGCATCGGCCACCCAACGGGTGTCGGCAGAGAAATAGTGCAGATCGACGCCATTAACCACGGCTTCCACGTCGGGATGATTGATGGTGGTGCCCATCCAGCCGATGGCACGACGACCACCACCATTGGTGTTCTCATACAACAGACGACCTACGGCGAAATCCCGGCCTTCGGCTTCGAGTTTCACACGAGTACCATTGGCCAGAAGACCCCGTACTTCCGAGTCATCCTCGGATGCCAGCAATGTGCCATAGCGCCAGCTGCCACTCTGGCCGGTGAGCTTGACTGCGCCCAGCAGATCGGTCGGCCGACTCAGATCGGTTGCCGCCACCGTGACACCTGTCGGCACATTGAAGAGCGCCTGCCCCCCGATGCGACGTGTATTCAACAGTGTGGTTGGGCCACCGGGTCCGCGCGCTCCCTGGGAACGAGGGGTCGTGTTGAACACATCCTGACCTTCGAGGAAGAACGAACGCTTCTCCGGGAAGAAGGTCTCGAACGCGGTGAGGTTCACGACCACGTCATCCGACTCGACGTTGCCGAAGTCCGGATTCAAACTCGCAGACACCTGCGTGTTCGACGATGGACGCCAGAAAATTTCCGCACCCGCGCGCAGCTCGGTTTCCTCCCGAATGCTGTCGTGGGTCGTGGAGACGTAGGGGTAGTAAGTGACCTGCGTGCGGGGCTCGATGTCCTGCAGCTCGAATTTCTGGAAGGCTGAGAGGAACTCATTCACCGTGTCGGGCAGTGCGGGGAAGGACCAGGTCTCATTCAATGCACCCAGTTGACGCTCGGTGTAGATCCCGATGCGGCGAGTCTCACCGGCCACCTGGGGCAGTGCCACCATGGACCAGGGGATATAAATCTCCGCCACCCAGCCATTCTCGACCACACTGGTCTCGGCATCCCACGAACCGTCCCATTGCAGGTTCATCTGCCGCTCGGGCAATATCGTGGCATCGGTCATCGAACCGCCGAGGTTGATGCGCATCATGTAACCGTAGAGGCCTTCGCCTGACGGGTCGATGTTGAACACGAAACCATCGCGTTCCAGGCGCGTGTCGCGCGACGTCATGCGCGCAACCAGCGTCTCGGGGTCCTGGAAGTTCATCACGCCGACATAGATGCCGCGCTCGGTGTAGAACACCTTGGTGTGTGTCTCCAACGACGCTTCTGCCAAGGTGTCGGGTATCACTACCCGCATACCGTCGATCACGGGAATACGGGCCCAGATCCCTTCGTCGAGACGGCCGTCCAGCGTGATGTTGGCATCGGGCTCATCGACCTTGGTCAATTGGGGAATCACTTCCTGGGCATAGGCAGCGAAAGGAGTTACGGCGAAGGTGAGGGTCAGGCAAAAGGCGGCGCTGGCGCGGGCCCGCAGGGAGTCGCGGTTCTTGTCAGTCATTGGCAAAAGCTCATTTTATTGGAATAAAACTCACTGATCCGCGCTCACGAGCAGGCGAATGCAGCGATGGCATGTTCAACAGGTGGGGGAATATACATGATTTATTTCACATGATCCCTTGAGGATACAAATAGTTACAATGGGCTCAGCCAGCCCCGCTGATCCTGTTCAGCGCCCTTGGCGTATAAACGAGCAACTCACTGTGACCCTCCATGACTCGGAGAACTCCCATTACCACCATCACCAGTACTGCCGCGACGAGCATCGTCTGGTTCCGCCAGGATCTGCGCCTCGCCGACAACCCTGCACTGACCGCTGCCGCACAAGTGGGCAGTGTTCTGCCCGTCTATATTCTCGATGACATCAACAGCGCCGAGTGGGCCATGGGGGGAGCGAGCCGGTGGTGGTTGCATCATTCGCTAAGCGCACTCAATGAGAGTCTGGGCGGACGACTGGTGGTGCTGCGCGGCGACCCGCTATTGCTTTTGCCGGAGCTGGCGAAGAAGACAAACGCACAGGCAGTGTTCTGGAATCGCTGCTATGAACCCTGGCGCATCGCGCGCGACACGCGAATCAAGGAGCGACTGCACGCCGACTCCATTACCATGCACAGTCATAACGGCTCTCTGTTGTGGGAGCCGTGGCAGATATTGAAGGGCGACCAGACTCCTTATCAGATGTTCACCCCTTACTATCGCAAGGGTTGTCTGCAGGCGTCCGCCCCGCGCACACCGTTGCCCGTCCCACCGCAGTTGTCACTTCTTGAATCTCCTGGCGCCAATACTGTGGGTCAATCGGCAATCGACGCGCTGAACCTGCTGCCGACAATCCCGTGGGATCGCGTGATGACTGACACCTGGAAGATCGGAGAGGCAGCGGCACACCAGCGTCTGCATGACTTTCTTGAAGAAGGACTGGCGGGCTATCGCGAGGGACGCAACATTCCCCAGCGCCCGAACGTCTCGCGTCTCTCGCCGCATCTGCATTACGGCGAAGTCTCACCGAATCAGGTGTGGGCGATGGCACAGCGCCTCGGCATGGAACAGCGCGTGGAGGACGACCTCGACTGCTTCCTCTCGGAACTCGGCTGGCGCGAATTCTCGTACTACCTGCTCTTTCACCGCCCGACGCTCCCGCGCGAGAACCTCCAGCGCCGCTTCGACCGCTTTCCGTGGCGCAACGATCCGCAACAGCTCAGTGCATGGCAGCGCGGCATGACGGGCTACCCGCTTGTGGACGCGGGCATGCGAGAACTGTGGCAAACCGGCTACATGCATAACCGTGTGCGTATGGTTGTCGGATCATTCCTCGTGAAGAATCTTCTGACGCACTGGCACCATGGCGAAGACTGGTTCTGGGACTGTCTGGTCGACGCCGACCTCGCCAGCAACAGCGCGAGCTGGCAGTGGATCGCAGGCTGCGGCGCCGATGCAGCGCCCTACTTCCGCGTGTTCAACCCGGTTACCCAGAGTGAGAAATTCGATCCGCAGGGCGTGTACATCCGTCGTTATGTGCCAGAGCTTGCGGCGCTGCCGGACAAGTATCTGCACGATCCGTCGTCGGCACCGTCAATGGTGTTGAGCGCGGCAGGTGTTGTGCTGGGAAAAACGTATCCACGTGCGATCGTTGATCTGAAATCTTCCCGCGAAGAAGCGCTCCTCGCATTCAAATCGTTGCAAGAGATGCTCTGACAGCGTCAACTTGTTCCTTCACATTGGTAGCGCGGCTCCGCTCATGGTCTATCCTGTAGAAAGACGCTGTTTACACCTCCAGCGAGCTTAGCTAGGATTAGCTAACCACAAGGCTAACCCCAAACAGGAGAGGTGTCATCCATGGAGACCATTCAAGTGAATATGCATGAAGCGAAGTCCCGTTTGTCGGAGCTCGCCGAGCTGGTAGTCCAGGGCCGCCGTGTAGTGATTGCCAAGGCCGGCCAGCCTTATCTGGACCTGCTACCGCACCAACCTCAGCGCACCACGCGCACCCCCGGCAGGCTGCGTGGCGAGATTCGCATGGACGCTGACTTCGATCAGACGCCCGAGGAACTGCTCTCCGACTTCGAGGGCAATTGATATGCGGCGCCTGCTGCTCGACACCCATGCCGAACGAGCAGGCGCTCTGCCTCCGCTGCACCGTGATCCATTCGACCGGATGCTGGTCAGTCAGGCGCAAAGCGAGGGATTGGATATATTGACGCGGGATGCAGTGCTGAGCCGTTACGGCGTCAAGACTCTGGATGCTACTTGCTGACAGCGGATCGCGAGCAGGGCTCGCTCCCACAGTCAGTGGGTGCGTTGAGGATCAGAGGTTCTGGAGACCTTTTTCTGCCAGCTCGACAGCACGGAAGATTGCGCGCGCCTTGTTGATGGTTTCTTCCCATTCGAGGCGCGGCACTGAATCAGCTACAACACCAGCGCCTGCCTGCACAAACAGGCGATCGTTCTTGATCACTGCCGTGCGAATCGCGATTGCCATGTCCATGTTGCCATTCCAGCCGAGGTAGCCCATCGCGCCACCGTAGATGCCGCGCTTGACGGGTTCCAACTCATCGATGATTTCCATCGCGCGGACTTTCGGTGCGCCACTCAGCGTGCCAACCGGCAGTGTTGCCTTGAGGACATCCAGCGCAGCCTTGTCCTCGCTCATCACACTCTCGACGATGGACGCGATATGCATGACGTGGGAGTAGCGCTCCACAAACATCTTGCGCGGCACAGTTACACTGCCGGTCTCCGACACGCGACCTGAATCATTGCGACTGAGATCGATCAGCATCAGATGCTCGGCAATTTCCTTCTGATCGGCGAGCAGTTCCTGCTCCAGCGCCAGATCTTCCTCTTCGGTCTTGCCGCGCTTGCGCGTGCCCGCCAGTGGTCGCACCGTGATCTTGCGATCTTCCACGCGCGCGAGAATTTCCGGCGACGCGCTGACAATATGGTGATCTCCCATGTTGAAGAACACCATGTAGGGCGACGGGTTCAGGAAGCGCAGCGCGCGGTAGACATTCATCGGATCGCCAGAAAAAGGCACTGACATGCGCTGTGCAATCACGACCTGCATCACGTCGCCCGCCAGAATGTAATCCTTGATCCTGTCGACGGCCTTCTCGAAATTCTCCTGACGGAAGCGCGAAATGAAATCCGTTTCGCTCACCTGACGACGCGGTGGTTGCACGGGCAGTGGCGTGGATTTCGCCAGCGCCATTTCGAGTGCGTCCAGGCGCTTCTGTGCAACGAGATAGGCATCCGGCAACTGCGGATCGACGTTGACGATCAGCGAGAGCGTGCCGCGCAGATTGTCGAACACGACGACCTCTTCCGACACCATGAGCAACACATCAGGCGTGCCGATGTCGTCCTCCCCCGGCGCCTTGCCAAGACTGGGTTCAACATAGCGCACAGTGTCGTAGGCAAAATAGCCAACCAGCCCGCCGCAGAAACGCTGCGCGCCTTCGAGTGGAGCCACACGATAGCGCGACTTGAATTCCTCGATGAACACGAAGGGATCGTCACACTCCAGACTCTCGACCACCTTGCCATCTGTCTCGACGGTAATCGTCTGGCCCACCACACGCAGCACCGTCTGGCATGGCAGACCGATGATGGAATACCTGCCCCATTTTTCGCCGCCCTGCACGGACTCGAAGAAATACGTGTGCAACCCGCGCCCGAGTTTCAGATATGTGCTGAGGGGAGTTTCCAGATCGGCCAACACCTGGCGCACAAGTGGAATGCGGTTATAGCCCTGGGTGGCGAGCGCGGAAAACTGTTCGGGGGTCATGGCGATGATGGCAGCTCAATGATTGACGGGAGTATGGCCCAGCTCGGCACGCATCGCGGCAATCGTGCCCGCGTAGCTGTCGCTGTTGAAGATCGCAGAGCCCGCGACAAACATGTCGGCGCCTGCACGGGCGATCTCGCCGATGTTCTTGACGGTCACGCCACCATCGACTTCGAGACGGATCGGATAACCACTCTCGTCGATCAGCTTGCGCACCTGCTTGAGTTTCTTCAGCGTGGATGGAATGAATTTCTGACCACCGAAGCCGGGGTTCACCGACATCAGCAGAATCACGTCGATCTTGTCCATGAGGTACTGCAGGCAATCGATGGAGGTGCCGGGATTGAACACCAGGCCGGACTGACAGCCATTATCGCGGATCAATTGCAGCGAGCGATCGACATGATTGGTCGCCTCGGGGTGAAACGTGATGATGCTGGCGCCAGCCTTGGCAAAATCCATGATCAACTGATCCACCGGAGACACCATCAGATGCACATCGATGGGCGCCTTGACGCCATACTTGCGCAGCGCCTGGCAGACCATGGGCCCGATAGTGAGGTTGGGCACGTAATGGTTGTCCATGACATCGAAGTGGATCACGTCGGCACCGGCGGCCAGCACGGCATCGACCTCCTCACCCAGGCGGGCAAAGTCGGCAGACAGAATGGACGGTGCAATCAGGAATTTCGACATGGTTCATATCCGTACGTAAAAGTTGGCGACATTTTACAGGGATTCGCTGTTTGTGCATGGGTTTTGTTGCGCGGCCCCTGTGGGAGCGAGCCCTGCTCGCGATTTCACTTACGCTGTGATCAATCGCGGGCAGGGCCCGCTCCCACAGTCAGTGCGCTATCCAGCTCCTGCAGCCGTTCCGGGGTGCCTATATCCATCCAGCGCCCACGATAGTGCTCGCCTGCGACGATTCCCGCAGCCATGCCCGCGTCCAGCAACGGCCGCAGCGGCAACGGCTCGTCAGACACTCCCGCGAAGAAGGCTGGATGCATGACGCTGACGCCGCTGTAGGTGACGGCCTTGCCCGGTACGCCGCTGGTCTGCAGGTGCAGTCGACCATCGCTGTCCAGAATGAAATCTCCGCGCGGGTGATGCTCGGGATTGTCCACCATCAGCAGCCGTACCAGTGTGCCTTTGCCATCCACCGGGCGCAGGTTGGTGTAATCGTAATCGGTCCAGATATCGCTGCTCACCACGATGAAGGATTCGTCGCCCAACAGCGGCAGCGCCCTGGCGATGCCTCCTGCTGTCTCCAGTCGCACCGTCTCTGCGGAATAGACGATGCTCACTCCCCATGCCGAGCCATCGCCCAGCGCCGCCTCGATCTTGTCGCCCATGCAGAAATGATTGATGACGATATCGGTGACGCCCGCTTTGGCCAGATTGATGATGTGATGTTCGATCAGGGAACGCCCACCGGCACGCAGTAGAGGCTTGGGCAGTGTGTCGGTCAACGGGCGCATGCGCGTGCCCAGACCCGCCGCAAGAATCATCGCTTTCATGCGGCGGCTCCGCTGGCAAACTTTTCCAGTTTCGGCAATGCCAGTGGCAATACCTTGTTATGGAACCACTGCATGAACTCCGCCATCTCGGGGTGCTGCGCGGCGACACTCAACACATAGTCGATCACCAGCGGTACGTCGGCCATGTAACGGGGCTTGCCATCGCGCAGATTGAGACGGCAGAAAATGCCGATCACCTTGATGTGACGCTGCAAGCCCATCAGATCGAAGTCGCGCAGAAATTGTGCAGGTGTCGAGGCGGCATCAGCGTCGAGAATGCCACGCTGTAGAGCAGCAGCGCGAAACTGCAGCGCCCACTCTCGCACACGCTCTGGCGGCCAGACGATGTAGCAATCGCGCAGCAACGACACCAGATCGTAAGTGCACGCACCGACCACGGCGTCCTGAAAGTCGATCACGCCTGGCGCATGTTGCAAATCGTTCTCGAGAATCATCAGATTGCGGGAGTGATAGTCACGATGCACGCAGACCTGCGGTTGTGCGAGCGCGGCATCCTCCAGAAACGTCCACGTACTATCGAGCAATGCCTTCTCTTCGTCTGTCAGCGTCAGCTCGAGAAAGCGTTCGCAGAACCAGTTGTCGAAGAGAGACAACTCGGTACGCAGAAGTTTTCGATCGTAAGGTGCCAGCTCGCTGCTTTTACCATTGGCCTGCAGTTCGATGAGAGCATGCATCGCTGCCGAGTAGAGTTGATCTGCCGAATCGTCATTCAAGGAACGCCCCTGCAACAGCGTCGGCAGATAGAGCGTGTCACCAAAATCTTCCAGCAGCATGAAGCCCTGTTCGTAATCGACTGCCAGCACACGCGGGGTCAGCAGCCCCGCCTCGCGAAACAGGTGGGCGATGCGCACGAAACGATGACAATCCTCGTGAGTCGGGGGCGCATCCACCAGCACCCAGGAAGCGTTTGCTATGCTAATGCGGAAATAGCGCCGGAAGCTGGCGTCTCCGGAAACGGTTTCCACTTCTGCCTCTGCGAGCCCCTGCAACGGCGTTGCACCGGCCATCTCGCTCAACTGTCGTCGCGCCCAGACCGACAACGCACTCTTTCTCTGATCCATCAATGTTCCTGTACTGATCGCGTACTGTTCGTGTACTACAGTGTTTCTATAAAAACCCCAATGAATTATTATGCCGCTCACCTTAAGCCGCCCTATTCTATTGGATTGCCTGCAACAATGCAGTTTCGAAAAAGCCTTTTGTGCTCCAACATTTCCCTGATCATCTCCGCTGGCGTGCTGATGTCCCTGCCCGAGTCGCGGGCATTTGCACAGACGTCAGCCCAGGGGCAGGGACAGTGGACCTGCAGCGCTGACGCCAATGGCAACTGGCAATGCACCGAAAATCCGGCAGCGGCACGGGCGACGACATCTCCGGGTGTGGTGATCAGCAGCGGTGGCGGCGCAAGAACCCTGAGCCAGGGCAGGTCAGGAGCGGCGTCCGGAGCAGGCTCGACCTCAAGTGGTGGCGCAGCCCAACCCGCAGCCCTCGACTGGGTGACCGCTGAACAGATGACCCCGGAACAACGGGCCGCGATGCCCGCAAACTGCTGTGGCGCGTTCGTGGAACCCGAGCGTGCAGGGCTCGATGGCGTGCCCGTCGATCCGGAATCCGACCCGAATACATCGCCTACTCTGTTCACGGCGCCAGGCGGCATCGATCAGACCAATGGCAGTGTGATCACCATTGACGGAGACGTGTCCATTCAACAGGGCAACCGTACCGTGCAGAACACCACGGCGACGGTAATCGATCAGGACGCCGACACCATCACACTGAGTGGCAACGTGACCTTTCGCGAACCGGGCGTGCTGCTGACCGGCGACTCGGCCTTCATCGATCAGGTCAACAGCAGCAACCGCATCGAGAACGCCGACTACGTCCTGCATCAGTACGGCGTGCATGGCGCCGCCAGTGTCATCATCTATGACAGCGAGGGCGAGGTACTGGCCATCGAAAATGGCGAGTTCAGTCGCTGCGAACCCGGCAATGAATTCTGGAAACTGCAGGCGCGCCAGATGACCCTGGATACCGGCGCAGGCATCGGTACGGCCACGGCAGTCACTCTGCGCATCAAGGATGTACCGATCTTCCATTACCCATTTACCGTGCCCTTCCCGCTTGGTGACCAGCGCGTGTCGGGTTTTCTGGCCCCCAGCATCGGGTCGACCAGCGATGGCGGGCTCGACATCGAGGTGCCCTACTACTTCAATCTGGCGCCACATTACGACGCGACTCTCACGCCGCGCTTCATTGGCGATCGTGGCGTGATGGCTTCTGCCGAGTTCCGCTACCTC
>MGYS01000093.1:13077-19713 GCA_001802565.1 Gammaproteobacteria bacterium RIFCSPLOWO2_02_FULL_57_10
GGCAGAACTGGTCAACCCAGATCAACTATGAAGCCGTCAGCGACGATGACTATTTTCACGATCTGGGCAGCAGCGGGCTGAACATCTCCAGCCGCACACACCTGCAGCGCACTGGTGCTCTGAATTACCGCTCCGGCAACTGGTACGGCGGTACGCGTGTCCAGCGCATCGACATCATTGATCCGTTCATCTCTGCCAGCGATCTGAACATTCCCTACGACCGTCTGCCGGAAGTGACGCTGGGCAACAAGTTCTCCCTGGGTCCACTGGAGTTCGGCTTCGATGCCAGCCATGTGCGCTTCGACCGCTCGCTGGACGACAGCCTGTTGACGCAGCAACAGTTGGACAACGGCGCACTGGTGACGGGCTCGCGAGCTCATGTCGAACCGCAGATCAGCCTGCCGATCCGGGGCGCTGCCGGTTTCTTCGTGCCGACTGCCAAGTACAAGTACACCACTTGGGAGCTGGAAGAGCAGGCCGTTGGCACTAATGACAATCCCGACCGCGGCATCGGCGTGTTCAGTCTCGATACCGGTCTGGTGTTCGAGCGCCCCTTGCGCGATGGCTTCACGCAGACGCTGGAACCCCGCCTCTACTATCTGTACAGCGAGCAGGAAGATCAGTCCCTGCTGCCAACCTTCGACAGCGCCCAGCTCAACTTCAGCTTCGCACAGCTATTCCGCGACAACCGCTTCAGCGGCCAGGATCGCATCGGCGACGCCGATCAGCTGAGCGTGGCCGTGGGCAGCCGCTTCATCAACAGCCGGGGCGAAGAGAAGGCCAGCGTCAGCGTCGGCCAGATTCACTATTTTGCGGATCGCATCGTCTCCCTCGACAGTCTGTTGCAGAGCTGGGTGACGTTGCAGGCCCGCAATACCGAGCGCTCCGCCCTGGCGGGCGAGGCGATGTACCAGTTCAATGACCGCTGGCGCATGACTACCGATCTGCAGTGGAACCAGGACCTGCAACGGGCCGACGAGGGCAGTTTCGCGCTGCGTTACCAGTCCGACGAGAACCACATCTTCAACATCGGCTACCGCTACCGGCTGCTGGTGGATCTGTACGGGCCGCCGCCTCCGGGCATCGATCCGCGCATCAAGCAGAGCGACATCTCGGGCATCTGGCCACTGAACAATAATTGGCGTTTGCTGGGTCGATGGCACTATGATCACAGCAACAGCCGGAACCTCGACACCTTCGCGGGAGTCGAATACAGCAATTGCTGCGCCACGATCAGACTGGTCGGCAGGGAGTGGGTCGATGACGACGAATTCTTCCTGTTGCGGGATGATTCCAATACCGGCGTATTTTTTCAGTTGACCCTCAACGGCCTCGGCGACATCAGCGGCGGGGGGATCAGCAGGCTACTCAGTGACGGCATCCTGGGTTTCAGGGAGTATGGGCAAGATGAATAGATCCACAATGAAGCAGCGCATCGGCATGCTGCGCAATACCGCAATCCTGTTGACCAGCCTCGTCTGCGTTGCCAGTACCTATGCGCCGACTGCTTTTGCACAGCGACAGACACTGGACAAGGTCGTGGCCATCGTCGATGAAGGCGTCGTGCTGCAGAGCGAGCTCGATGCCCGTCTGGAGCAGGTCCGTTCACAGATCCTCGCTTCGGGACAGTCTATGCCTCCCGGCGCGGAACTGCGCGAGCAGATCATCGAGAGTCTGGTGGTGGAAAACCTGCAGACGCAACTCGCTGAACGCATGGGCATCCGCTATGACGACGACACCGTCAACAGCGTCATGCAGACCCTGGCCGAACAGAACAACCTGAGTTTCGAGGACTACATCGCGACTCTGGAAGCGGCAGGCCAGTACACGAACACCCGCGAGCAGATCCGCAAGGAGTTGTCGCTACGCGATCTGCAGCGCGGCATCGTCAACCGGCGCATCAATATCACCGATCAGGAGATCGACAATTTCCTCAACTCCGAGATGGGTCGCGTCACCCTGGCCCCGGACTATCTGGTAGACCAGACCCTGATTCCCGTGGGTGAAGACGATCCTGCCGAGCTGATTCAAGCGAAGGAAGACTTTGCCAAGCAGATGCTGGCCGCGATCCAGGAAGGCACCACCGATTTCGCCATGGCCCGACAGATCGCACAGCGCGGCGCCGCGGCGAACCCGCCTACAGCATTCCCGGTCTCCGGGGGCGAACTGGGCTGGCGCAAGGCCGATGCGCTGCCCACCTTGTTCGTGGATATCGTGCCGACCATGAAGGCAGGCGAAGTGCGTGGCCCCGTGCGCAGCCCGAGCGGTTTCCACCTGATCAAACTGAATGACGTGCAGGGCGATATGAACAGTCTGGTGAACCAGACCCGTGCACGCCACATTCTCATCACTCCCAATGAGATCCGCACCGAAGAACAGGCCAAGGCGTTTATCGATACCTTGCATGCCCGCATTACCAACGGCGAGAGTTTTGCCGACATCGCCAGACAGAACTCCGACGACTCCGCTTCCGTCGTGGCAGGTGGCGACATGGGCTGGGCCAATGAGGGCGGCATGCCACCCGAATTCGAGTCCGTCATCAACGGCATGGAGATTGGGGAAGTGAGCGAACCCTTCCGCACCAGCTTCGGCTGGCATATTGCAGAAGTGATGGAGCGTCGCCAGACGGACATGACCCGCGAGTTCAGCCGCCAGCAGGCAGAGAACACACTGCGCAATCGCAAGTTCGAAGTGGAATTGCAGAACTGGCTGATCGAAATCCGCGAAGCGGCCTACGTCAAAATCATTCCATAGGAACACCGTGATTGATCGTATTGTCATTACGCCCGGAGAACCGGCGGGCATAGGTCCGGATATCTGCATCCAGCTCGCCCAGCACGCCGATCCGGACAGCGAGCGCATCATCGTCGCCGATCCGGATCTGCTGCAACAGCGCGCAAGACTGCTCGGCCTTCCTCTCACCCTCCTGCCCTTTTCCAGTCATGCACCACGCAGGGCCAGCGCCGCGGGCGAGTTGAGTATCATTCCCACGGCACTGCGCGCAGAGGTGCAGCCTGGCACTCTGAATGTCGCCAACGCCGAGTACGTACTGGATACCTTGCGCACCGCAGTGCGGGCATGTCAGGACGGCAGCGTCGACGCGATGGTCACCGGCCCGGTGCAGAAGAGCATCATCAATGACGCGGGCTTCCCCTTCACCGGACACACCGAGTTTCTCGCCGATCTGTGTCAGCGCGAACTGACCGTGATGATGCTGGCAACAGAGGGATTGCGAGTGGCACTGGCCACCACCCATCTGCCACTTACACAGGTTCCTGCTGCCATCACCAAGCCACTGCTGCGCAATATCATCCGCATTCTGGACGCCGATCTGCGCTGGCGTTTCGGCATCGCCAGACCGGCGATCCTGGTGTGTGGCCTGAACCCTCATGCAGGCGAAGGCGGACACCTCGGCCGCGAAGAAATCGACACCATCGAGCCGGTGCTGGAAGAGATGCGCGCGCTCGGCATTCATCTGATCGGCCCGCTGCCCGCAGACACGCTGTTCACTGACAAGTACCTCGCCCACGCGGATGCCGTGCTGTCGATGTATCACGACCAGGGTTTGCCAGTGCTCAAGTTCAAGGGCTTTGGCAACGCCAGCAATATCACGCTGGGTCTGCCCATCATCCGCACGTCTGTCGATCACGGCACGGCGCTTGATCTGGCGGGCACTGGCAAGGCCTCGATGGGCAGTCTCGAGGAAGCCATCGCCACGGCAAAAGTCATGGCGCGTCACACCCGCGCGAGGACAGTGCAATCATGAACGACTACTCGCGCAGACGCGGCACAGTTGGCAAGGGCGGCTTCGAACCCAAACAAGGCAGAGACCTGCAGGGCGACGGTTTTCATCATCAGGCCCGCAAGCGCTTCGGTCAGAATTTTCTGCACGACCAGAACATCATTCAGCGCATCGTGCGTGCGATCAATCCAACCTCCGCCGATCACATGGTCGAGATCGGGCCCGGTCAAGGCGCATTGACGCGTCACCTGCTCGCCACCTGCGGAAAGCTGGACGCTGTTGAACTGGATCGCGATCTCGCGGCCTACCTTGAACAGACACTTGGCGCCGATGCGCGCTTCGCACTGCATCAGGGCGACGTGCTGAAGTTCGACTTCGGAACATTGAGCAACACGCCGCGTTCCTTGCGCATTGTGGGCAACCTGCCCTACAACATTTCCACTCCCTGCATGTTCCATCTGCTCGACTCCAGCGAGTTGATCAAGGACATGACGTTCATGCTGCAGCTCGAAGTGGTGCAGCGTCTCGCCGCACAGCCGGGCGACGAACACTACGGCCGCCTGGGCCTGATGATGCAGTACCACTGTCAGGTGGAGCATCTGTTTGATGTGCCTGCCACTGCGTTCGTGCCACAGCCCAAGGTCTGCTCTGCGATCGTGCGGCTGACACCGCACGCCAATCCTCCCGTGCGGGTGCAGGATCTGCGCTGTCTGCAGGACGTTGTGCGCGTGGCCTTCACGCAGCGCCGCAAGACCTTGAAGAATAGCCTTCGCACCCTGATATCTGAGGCTGAGTTGAGCAAGCTGCCAATCGATCTCGGATTGCGACCGGAGAACCTGACGCTGGCGGAATACGCTATGATAAGCGACAGTATCAGCGGTCTGTCTCAAACGAGGGCGGCAGTAGAGGTAAAGGAGAAGTCACATGTTCAAGAATGAAGTGGTACGTCAAGACATCGACATTTCCGTGAAGACCCAGTACCTGCAGGAACAGTCTGACCCGGACAATAATCGTTATGTGTTCGCCTACTCGATCGACATCGAGAACAAGGGTGAGAAGCCCGTGAAGCTGCTCTCGCGTCACTGGATCATCACCGACGACAACGACAAGGTGGAGGAAGTGCGCGGCACGGGCGTTGTTGGCCAGCAGCCTCTGATCGAACCGGGTCAGGTATTTCATTACACCAGCGGTGCCGTCCTGACCACAGGCTTCGGCACCATGCAGGGCAGTTACGAAATGGTCAGCGCGGATGGCGAAAAATTCGCCGCACCGATTCCGGCGTTCCTGCTGTCCAGACCATTGAGTGTGCATTGACCTGCACCAAGGAATAGCCGTCGGGCGTTATGTCAACTTATGTCATTGGAGATATTCAGGGGTGTTACAAACCCCTGAGGCAGTTGCTCAAGAGTGTTGACTTCACGCCCACGAGGGATCGACTCTGGTGTGTCGGCGATCTCATCAATCGCGGCCCGAAATCGCTCGACACCCTGCGCTTTCTGAAAGACATGGGCAAGGCCGCCACCATCGTGCTCGGCAATCACGACCTGCACTTCCTCGCCATCTTCTACGGCGCCGCTCCCAACCGCACCAAGGACACGCTGCAGCAACTGCTGGACGCCGCCGACTGCGAGGAACTGAGCACCTGGTTGCGGCATCGACCGCTCGCACATTACGAATGCATCGACACCGAAGACGGTCCACAGAATTTTCTCATGGTGCACGCGGGCGTTGCCCCCAAGTGGACATTGCAGAAAACGCTGCAGCTCGCCGCAGAGGTGGAACTGACGCTGCAAGGCCCGGACTACAAACTATTCTTCGACAACATGTATGGCGATCTGCCCAAACGCTGGAAGGAAAAACTCACCGGCTACGACCGCCTGCGGGTCATCACCAATTATCTGACCCGGATGCGCTTCTGCAACGAGAAGGGCACTCTCAACCTGCAGGTGAAAGAAGGTCTTGCCGCCGCACCACCGGGCTATCGTCCCTGGTACGAATTCGAACAACTGACACCTGCCACCAACATCCTGTTCGGTCACTGGGCCGCGCTCGAAGGTCAGACCAATCGCAAACATGTCTACGCACTGGACACCGGCTGTGTCTGGGGGCGTGAGCTGAGCATGATGCGACTGGAAGATCACAAGCTGTTCAGCGTCTGATCCGGGCGCTACACTCTGCTGCAAACCTTTTTGCATTCTCACAATAGCGAACCCATGAAAACCTATCTTGTAGGCGGCGCCGTCCGCGACAGACTGCTCGGACTTGCAGCCCCGGATCGGGACTGGGTTGTCGTGGGCGCGACTGTCCAGCAGATGCTCGACCTCGGCTACATGCAGGTGGGTCGTGACTTCCCGGTATTCCTGCATCCGCAGTCGAAGGAGGAGTACGCACTGGCCCGCACAGAGCGCAAGACAGGGCCAGGTTATACAGGTTTTGCCTTCAACGCCGACCCGGGTGTGACACTCGAAGACGATCTGCTGCGCCGCGATCTCACGATCAACGCGATTGCCGAAGATAGCGATGGCAATCTGATTGACCCTCACGGCGGACAAGCCGATATAGAGAAGCGCTTGTTACGCCATGTCTCCTCCGCGTTCACGGAAGATCCCCTGCGCGTGTTACGCGTTGCGCGTTTCGCTGCACGCTTCGCTCATCTCGGATTTCGCATCGCGGACGAAACGCTGGCGCTGATGACGCGCATGAGTGCCAGCGGCGAACTGAACCATCTTGTTGCAGAACGTGTGTGGCAGGAGATGGAAAAAGCGCTGAAGGAAAAATCCCCGGCCGTGTTCTTCCGAACGCTGCGTGAATGTGGTGCGCTTGCTGTGATTTTGCCGGAAGTCGATGCGCTGTTCGGAATTCCGCAGCCGGAAAAATATCACCCGGAGATCGAC
>MGYS01000093.1:19754-20181 GCA_001802565.1 Gammaproteobacteria bacterium RIFCSPLOWO2_02_FULL_57_10
GATGTGTGTGGAGCAAGCAGCAAAATTGAGCGATGACCCCGTCGTGCGTTTCGCCACGCTCGTGCACGATCTTGGCAAGGCTGTCACACCGAAAGACAACTGGCCGCACCACTACGGCCACGAACACCTCGGTGTCGCGCTGATCAAACGCGTCGTGGAGCGCCTGCGCGTACCGAACAGATACGCGGCCATTGCTCGTCTCACCAGCGAGTATCACACGCAGTGTCATCGTGCAGCGGAACTGCGCCCGGCGACAGTGCTGAGATTGCTCGAAGCACTCGATGCGTTCCGTCGACCGGAGCAGATGTCACAGTTTCTGCTTGCCTGCGAAGCCGATTCACGCGGCCGCACCGGGTTCGAGAATATCGCCTACCCGCAGGCCGATCTTCTGCGCACGGCGTTCACTGCAGCGCAGGCTGTTGATGTG
>MGYS01000093.1:20193-21160 GCA_001802565.1 Gammaproteobacteria bacterium RIFCSPLOWO2_02_FULL_57_10
GCACAACGCAGCATCGAGCACACGACACAAACCAATCAGCACGACAGAAAGTCGGATGCCATCAAGAACCTTGTCAGTCAGCAACGTACACGCGCGATCGCCGCAGCGCTGGGGAAACACGCATGACTGGCGCGGGGACTCACGTGATCCTGATCACCGGCGCCGCGCGACGCATCGGTGCGGCGATTGCAGAACTGTTTCACGAGCGCGGCTACAACGTCATCATTCATTGCCATCGCTCCATCGCTGATGCCACTGCGCTGCAGAATTCCCTGAACGCAAAACGACCCGGCTCGGCGAGCTGTCTGCAGGCTGATCTGTGTGATTCTGCGGCGGTCGTGCAACTCGCACAGCAGGCACTGGCATGGCAGGGTCGCATTGATGTACTCATCAACAACGCCAGCAGCTTCTACCCTACTCCTCTCGACTCGACCACTGTCGCACAATGGAACGATCTCCTCGGCAGCAATCTGCAAGGCGCGTTCTTTCTCTCGCAGGAGTTGGCGCAGACACTGCGTGAGACCCGCGGCTGCATCATCAACATGACGGACATGCACGCAGACGCCGGGCTCAGGAACTACCCGGTCTACAGCATCGCCAAGGCAGGCGTGAAGATGATGACCAAGGCGCTCGCACGGGAGCTGGCACCTCATGTTCGCGTTAACGGCATTTCACCCGGCGCGATCCTCTGGCCGGAGCAGGAAGGCAGCGAGGAGAGTCAGCAACGCATTCTTCACAGCATCGCGCTCGGACGTCAGGGCAGCCCTGCCGACATTGCTGAAACAGCATGGTTCCTTGCCGTCACCGCGCATTACATGACCGGACAGACAATCCGCGTGGACGGTGGCAGAACCGTAGACAATTCCTTATGATCCAGACGTCTTTTTGCGCAGAGGAAAGTGGTCATGCTTGAAGCGGTCTGGATCGGGTTTGCGTTCAGCATGGGCCTTGTCGTGCGAATGGTCGG
>MGYS01000093.1:21170-23588 GCA_001802565.1 Gammaproteobacteria bacterium RIFCSPLOWO2_02_FULL_57_10
CCTCCGAGCTCGGTCTACCCACCGAGAGTGGCGAAATTCTTCAGCACGTTTCTCATCTCGGCGTATTGCTGCTGCTGTTTACCGTCGGCCTGAAACTCAACGTTCGCAACCTCGTCAAACCGGAAGTGATTGGCGGCGGACTCCTGCACTTCGTATTCTCCTGCGTGCTTTTTGCCCCTGCGTTCTACCTGCTTCTGGATGTGTCCGCTTACGATGCTGCCATGCTCGCGATCGCGTTGGCATTCTCCAGCACAGTGCTGGCCGCGAAGGTGCTCGAAACCAAGCGCGAGTTGCGTGCCTTCCACGGTCGCGTCGCCATCGGTATTCTCGTGATGCAGGATATCATCGCCCTGGTGGTGATGAGTTTCGCCAGCGGCACCACGCCATCACCATGGGCGCTGCTGTTGTTCGGTCTGCCATTGCTGCGACCCGTGCTGTTCCGTCTGCTCGATGAGAGTGGCCATGAAGATCTGCTGGTGTTGTTCGGCATGTTGCTGGCACTGGTCGTCGGTGGCTTCGGATTCGAGCAGGTGGGTCTGAGCTCGGAACTCGGCGCCCTCGTGTTCGGTGCCATGCTCGCCAGGCATCCGCGCGCAGGCGAACTCTCCAAGTCACTGTGGAGCATCAAGGAATTCTTTCTCGTTGGCTTCTTTCTGCAGATCGGCATGGGCGGGTTGCCCGGACCCGACGCCTGGGTATTCGCACTCCTCATGACAGCATTACTGCCATTGAAGGCCATGCTGTTCTTCCTGCTGCTGATCTTCTTCAAGCTGCGGGCTCGCAGCGCGTTTCTGTCCGGGCTCAGCCTCACCAACTACAGCGAGTTCGGCCTGATCGTGGCGAGTGTTGCGCTCCAGGAGTGGATCGTGCCGCTGGCGTTGACCGTTGCTCTTTCATTCGTCGTCTCCGCACCAATCAATCGTTTCGCGCATCCATTGTACGAGCGCCTGGCCCGCCGTCTGATTCCGCTCGAACGTGACAGTCATCATCCGGATGAACAGCCCGTGTCACTGGGCGATGCCGACGTCCTCATCATGGGCATGGGACGCACCGGTACCGCTGCGTATGAATACCTCAAGGACAAGTTTCGCCTGGTGGCACTCGACTCCGACCCGGCGCGGGTCCTGCAGCATCAGTCTCTTGATCACAACATTTTCTTCGCCGATGCCGAAGACCAGATGTTCTGGGAGAATCTGGATTTCGGATCGGTACGCGCCGTCGTACTCAGCATCAATGAGGCGGAAGCCAAACGCATTGCGGCCGAAAAGTTGCGCCTGCGCGGCTTCAAGGGATTGATCGTATCGCACAGCATGCACGAGGACGAGGCGCGCTTGATCATACAGGCGGGTGCCGATCAGACTTACCTGACCATGTCCGAGGCTGGCGTAGGATTGGCTGAACACGTGCGGCAGAAGATCACGTCGGTCGTCACTTGAAGCTTGAGACAGACCCTGTGGGAGCGAGCCTGCTCGCGATTAACGCTGCGTTGTACTCATCGCGGGCACGGCCCGCTTCCACAGGGACACAAATTGATGCAGGCTCTCGCCGACTTCATAGCACAGTATCCACGCCTGCTGGTGTTGACCGGCGCGGGGCTCAGCGCGACTTCCGGAATTCCTGTCTACCGCGATAAAAGTGGCACATGGCTCCGCACCACTCCCGTCCAACACAACGACTTCATCAACAAGGCAGCAAGCCGCCAGCGCTACTGGGCCAGAAGCATGGTCGGCTGGCCGCGCATGGCGCAGTCGTCTCCCAATGCGGGGCATCTGGCACTTGTGAAAATGGAGGAGGCGGGGTTCATTGATCTGCTGGTCACCCAGAATGTCGACTGCCTGCACCAGCGCGCCGGTCACCGCAACGTGATCGATCTGCACGGCAGTCTCGATCGCGTGCATTGTCTCGACTGTCACGCCGTGCTGCCACGGGCCCTGATGCAACAATGGTTGCAGGAAGCCAATCCGACTCTCGTCAACCCGCTGGCAGAGATGCGCCCCGATGGCGATGCCGATCTTGCCGATGAGTTGATCGCGGGGCTGACAATTCCATCCTGCCCGCATTGTGGCGGCATTCTCAAACCCGACGTGGTGTTCTTCGGGGGCACGGTGCCACGCTCGCGTGTCGATGCAGTCAATCAAGCGTTGCAGCGCAGTGATGCACTGCTGGTGGTGGGTTCGTCTCTGACAGTGTTCTCGGGTTTCCGATTCTGTCGTGATGCGCACCAGCTCGGCAAACCCATTGCCGTATTGAATCAGGGAGTGACGCGCGCGGATGATCTGCTGACACTGAAGATTGAGGAGGATTGCGCGGAGGGGTTGAGCGAATTGTTGAAGCTTATTGAAACCACTGACTGTGGGAGCGGGCCCTGCCCGCGATGAGTGCAACGCAGCATTAATCGCGAGCAGGGCTCGCTCCTAC
>MGYS01000094.1:0-12967 GCA_001802565.1 Gammaproteobacteria bacterium RIFCSPLOWO2_02_FULL_57_10
GGCTGCCGCCATCTGCAGAGTCGTCGCCTGGAAGATACCGTTGCCGATGCCCTCGTATGGCGTCTCACCGGCGTACCAGACCTCCCCGCGGTTCTCCATTTTCCAGGCCTGGGATGGCACGATGCCACGGCTGGCTTCGGGAATGTCGATCGCTGCGTTTGCGCCGAAACCAAAGGTCAGCAAGTAGTCGTGAATCTTGTCTACGCCCAGATCGACGGCCAGCTGGTAGAAATAGGTGTTGCAGGACTGATAGATGGCCCGACGCAGATCGATCGGACCGTGACCGCTCTTGTCGACCCACCATGTCCAGTCGTAATACGGACGTGAGCGGCCGGGCAGGCGGTAGTAACCCGGATCATTGATGACAGTCTCTGGTGTGATCGTGCCGTGATACAGCCCGGCCAGACCAATGAAAGGCTTGATGGTTGAGCCAGGGATTCGCGATGCGATGGCACGGTTGAACAAGGGCGTATGACCGGAACGATTGAGCTCGGTCAACTGGGCTCGACTGATGCCGGTGACAAACAGATTGGGGTCATAGCCAGGCTTGCTCACCATCGCGAGCACTCCTCCAGTAGCCGGATCGATTGCCACGACGGCACCACGACGATCACCCAGGGCGCGCTCGGCGGCGGCCTGCAGGCGACTGTCCATGTGCAGCACAATGTCGCGTCCCGGCACCGGATCCGTCCGATCAAGTACGCGCATCACCTGACCCCGGTTGTTTTTCTCGACCGTCTCGTAGCCTACCTGGCCGTGCAGAAGCTCTTCATAGGTCTTCTCGATGCCAGTCTTGCCGATCTGGTTCGTTCCGCGATAGTTCGCCACCTGCTCGGGCGTCATCGCATCCAGCTCTTCCCTGTTGATCTCGGAGACATAGCCAAGCGCATGCGCGGCAATTTCACGGAATGGGTAGTGCCGCACGAGCTGTGCCTCGACGGCAAATCCCGGCAACAGGTGCTGATTCACGGCGATACTGGCGATCTCTTCCTCGCTCAGCTGATAACGCAATGGTACCGATGTGTGTGGCACCGCGCGGCGACTCTGACGTACCCGGTACTGCTCGATGTCATCATCGCTGAGATTGATCGCGGAGCGCAGAAGGTCGAGGGACACATCGAGATCAGTGGCAGTTTCGCGCACCACGGTCAGGTTGAAGATTGGACGGTTGTCCGCCAGCAGCTCACCGTTGCGATCGTAGATAAGTCCACGATTCGGCGATACGTATTGGGAGTGCAGACGATTGCCATCGGAACGGGCAGAGAAATAGTCGTGACGGTAGACCTGCAGGTACACCATCCAGGCGACCAGCGCGCTGACGAGCAGAAAGATGAAGACACCAGCGACGACCATGCGCCTGTTGAAGATCAGGGTCTCGCTTTCGTGATCATTCAGCTTGAACTTTTCCGCCATACTTCCTTCTATTGCTGATGAGTTCAGTGTAAGACAAACGTTTTCCGAATTAGTTTAATAATCACTCATGCCCGATGGTAGGGGTGCGCGTTCAGAACACTCCACACACGATAGACCTGCTCAGCCACCACAATCCTCACCAGCGGATGGGGCAGCGTCAGTGCGGACAACGACCACTGCTCGTCGGCTCGCTTCACGCACGCCTCGCCGAGACCGTCGGGCCCGCCCACCAGAAGTGCCATGTTGCGCCCTTCCATTCTGATTGCATCGACACGTCTGGCCATGGCTTCGGTGCTCAGTGCACGTCCCTCCACTTCCAGCGCCACCACGTAATCTGTCGGCTTCACTCTGGCAAGCAGCGCCTCACTCTCCTTGCGGATGGCCTGTTCTACATCCAGACCCTTGCCGCGTTTGGCCAGCGGCACTTCCACCAGGGTCAGGGAGAGGTCTGCGGGCAGTCGCCTGCTGTACTCCGCCACCCCCTCCTCCACCCAGGACGGCATGCGCGTGCCGACCGAGATCAGACTAATCTTCATCCCTTGCCTTGCGCACACTTCTGGATTCATCGTTGACAATGGAATCGAAGTTCCACAAATCTTCCAGACTGTAGAGCGCTCGGGTTCTGGCCAGCATGATGTGCACGATCACCGGCCCCAGATCGACCAGTATCCATTCTGCCTGCAGTCGCCCTTCTTCTCCGACCACCCGTTCACCCGCCGCCTTGAACTGCTTGATCACCTCATCCGCGAGCGAACGCAGATGTGTCGTGGAAGTGCCTGTGACGATGACCATGAAATCGGTGATCTGTGTCAGCTTCTGAACGTTCAGGCAGACGATGTCCTGCCCCTTGACCTCTTCGAGTGCGTGTACTGCAAGTTGCGATAACTGAATTGTGTTCAAACTGTCTTGATCCTTTCTCTCGTGTCACGTGCAGGCGACATGCCTGCGCGGGGTAATGCATGTGCTATCCAGCACGGTACAAGTCGTGTTCTTCAATGTAGTCAGCCACTGCGTCCGGCAGCAGCGTGGCAATCGGTCCGTGCTCCTGCAATGCACTTCGCACCTGCGTCGACGATATGTCGATCTGCAGCGCATCGAGCATGATGACCCTGCCCTCGCGCGCAGTGAACAACTGCGTTGCGGATTCCACCTGGCGCCCCTGCATTTCACCCGCGATTTCCGCAGGAATGGCAATCGTCACACCCGGCCTGCTCACCACTGCAATGTGTGCGAACTGCGGAATCTGCTGCCAGCGATGCCAGCGGGCCAGCCCGCGAAACGCATCTGCTCCCATCACCAGCACCAGCGCAGCGTCGGGAAAATCTCTTCGCAGTGATTCCAGAGTCTCCACCGTGTAGGACACGCCGGGCCGGGAACATTCACGCTCATCCACCAGCAATCGGCCATCAATCTGCGCGGCCAGCTTCACCATCGTGACGCGATCCCGGGCAGACGCTGTGGCGGGTCCGCGATGATTCGGCAGATGACAGGGCACCAGACGCAATTCATCGAGGGACAGCGCGTCCACGGCCTCCAGAGCCACTGCGATGTGTCCTCTGTGCACGGGGTCGAACATGCCTCCCATCACACCGATTCTGCGCACCTTCTCTCCGCGTAGATCATTGCCTGATGTGGCCATCACCGAGCACGATGTACTTCTGCGATGTCAGTCCTTCCAATCCCACCGGGCCACGCGCGTGCAGTTTATCGGTGGATATGCCGATCTCCGCACCGAGCCCGTATTCGAAACCATCCGCGAAACGCGTCGACGCATTCACCATCACGGAACTGGAATCCACCTCGCGCAGGAATCGCTGCGCGCGACCGTAATCTTCGGTGATGATTGATTCGGTGTGCGCCGAACTGTAACGAGCAATATGCGTCAGGGCCTCGTCGAGATCGGCAACAATCCTGATGGAGAGAACTGGCGCCAGATACTCCGTGCCCCAATCTTCTTCCGTCGCGGCAATCACACCGTCGATCAACGCTCGTGTCTTTTCACAGCCACGCAGCTCCACTCCAGCGGCACGATAGGCGGCAGCAAGTGCAGGCAGTACTGCAGCAGCAACCCCTTCTGCGATCAGCAAGGACTCCATCGTGTTGCAGGTACCGTAACGCTGTGTCTTGGCGTTTACTGCCACCTTCACCGCCTTGTCGAGATCGGCGCGATCATCGATGTAGACGTGACAGTTGCCATCCAGGTGCTTGATCACCGGTACGCGTGCGTCGGCGCTGATGCGCTCGATCAGCGATTTGCCACCGCGCGGCACAATCACATCGACGAACTCCGGCATGGTGATGAGCTTGCCGACAGCTGCGCGATCAGTTGTCGCAACGACCTGAACGGCATGCTCGGTGATGCCTGCGGCACGCAACCCGATGACGATGCACTCGGCAATCGCCTGATTGGAATGCAGCGCTTCGGAACCCCCACGCAGGATCACGGCATTGCCGGATTTCAGGCACAGGCTCGCGGCCTCGCACGTCACGTTCGGGCGGGATTCGTAGATGATGCCGACAACGCCGAGCGGCACGCGCATCTTGCCAACCTGAATACCGGAAGGCCGATAACGCAGATCTGTCACTTCACCGACAGGGTCTGGCAGCTCGGCAACCTGGCGCAGTCCTTCGATCATGTTGTCTATGCGGGCGGGCGTAAGCTCCAGACGATCAAGCATTGCTGAATCGAGCCCCTTCTGGCGACCTGCCGCGAGATCCTTTTGATTCGCAGTCATGAGTTGATCGCGACGCTGATCGATGACGTCAGCGATGGTGAGCAACGCGGCATTCTTCTGCGCGGTTGTCGCGCGAGCCGTCTCACGCGCAGCCGCACGCGCCTGGCGACCAAGCGTCGTCATGTAGCTGTCGATGTCATTTGTCTGGAGGGTTGCGATGCGACCCGCTGCGTTCGTAGCCATTGCCCGATCCTGCGTCGCCTGTTCGTCAGGCCTGAAAAATGGGGCATTATAGCCCCGCGAAGGGGGCGCAGACAAAAGATTGCGGGCCTGTCATCAAATATCGTTTTGCAGGCTCATTTCGGCAGGATAAGGCCTCATGTACCAGGAGTCCCGAATGTAGTCGTCGGGGTGTTTGCGGAAGTGGTGATTGAGCAGTGTGATGGGGACAATCAGCGGCACCTGACCCCGCAGATACTGGGCGATGGACTCGCTCAACTCCGCCTTGTCATCAGCGTCGAGATGCTGTTTCAGATACCCTTGAATATGCTGCAACACATTGACATGATTGCCTTTTGTGGCACGAATACGCAGTGCTGCCATGAGCTCACCGATGTAACGCGTGCAGACTTCCGCAAGATTCTCGCGGTTGGCACCGGCCACAAGCGGGCCAAGGGACCGATAGGTCTTCTGGCAATGACTCATCAGAATCAGCTTGTGACGGGCATGAAAGTTCACCAGCGCAGAGACCGTCATGCCTGCTCTGTGAAGAGCCTGCCAGCGTGACATCACATAGACGCGCTGGATGAAATTCTCCCGCAATACCGGATCACCCAGGCGCCCCTCTTCCTCGACAGGCAGATTCGGAAAGTTCTTCATGAGCGTGGCCGCATAGATTCCAACGCCATCGCGCCGCGGGTAACTGCCCTCGTAGACCTTCACCCTCTCCATGCCGCAGCTCGGTGACGCCTTCTTGAGGATGTAGCCGGAGAGTTCGCGGTGCCATTGCTGCTGGGCATCGGCACACTCGGTAAGCGCAACCGTGTAATCCAGAGTATCGTCAACGGTGGAAACACAATGGATTGCGTCGTCACGGCTCACGAGTCTGATGGGGCGGCGGGGAATTCCGAGACCAATGGCGACTTCCGGGCAGAACGAACGAAACTCGAAGTAGGCACCAAGCGTCTTCTCGATGTAGGAATCCAGTTGGTGCTGACCATCAAACCGCACCTTCTCACCCAACAGACAACTGCTGATGCCTACTGGAATTCTGCCCTGCTCTGACGCTGTCGCACTCAACTGAACCGCCTGTGTGGAAATGATTTCGTGAATAAGGTGTCAGGGATGAATCTGACTCGGCATGGCATCCGGCAAGGATTGGTAGGCCGCCACTATCGCATCGACCTCGGCCCGAAAGGACGGCGAATAGTTCATGCGCGTTGCCACCCAGGAATCCCGCACCGCCTTGACTCGCATGGTGGAGCGCCAGCGCTCCATGCGTGGCTCGAATTCGTCGCGATCAAACAGCCCCTGCTGGAACTGGTAATGGGAGTTTTCCCACTCGCGCCACACTCCTGCCAGAAAGTATGCATGCATCATACGCTCGCCGGGGTCCAGCGGTTCACCTGCGTTGACCTTGGCGATGGCAACGGCCAGATCGATCTCGGTGGCGACCCATTCGGAAAACATCATCTGCTTTTCGGAAATCGCGTCGCGAGTCTGGGAGCGCATCATCTCCGTGTTCTGGCGAATCTCCAGTCCGAGAAAGATGATACCCATGATGACGGCGACACTCGCCGAGAAATTCATCCAGTTGCTGATCTTGTTCATGATTCAATCCTGCTCACTATTGTTCTTCTCAGCGCTGCCAATGACCGCACTCAATTCAAGTTTACCTGCAATCAGACTCTGTTTGTCGGCGCGAGTCAGATTCTTGATCCGACACTCCAGTGCCGAAGCCACTGCGCGATTGCCTGCCGCCATCGTGTATACCAGTTCGAGCGGTCCCTTGCCGCGCAAATAGCGGGCGGCTTTCGCTCCCCCCTCCTGATGCTCCGCAAAGCGTCGCGCCACGTCTGTCGTGATGCCTGTGTAGAGCGTGCCATTGCGACAACGCACCAGATACAGATACCAGCCCTCAGACATGAGCCGTCACTCCAGTCCAGTGTTCTCCCTGTCGCGCAACGCGGCCCTCGTCTTCGAGCTTGATGAGATGGGCAAGCAGTGTGCGTTGCGCCCAGGGCAACAGATGCGGCGGGACATCATCGTACACGCGCAGTGCCAGTGACTCGAGGCTGACCTCCCCCGCGTCGCGACTCAACTCCATGAGCCCGGTCAAGGTCTTCTGCTCGCGGCGCAGACGGTGACGGATCAGCGTGTCGATGACGTTCCGGGGTTCTTCCATCAAGCGCCCGTGCCCCGGTGCGAGGGATACCACGGGCAGTGCCTTCACTTTTGCCAGCGATTCCAGATAGTGACGCATATTGCCGTCAGGCGGGAGGATGACCGGGGTGGTGCCTTCGAGAATGTGGTCGCCGGTAAAGAGCATCCCCTCTTCCTCCAGCAGGTAACAGAAATGATTGGAGACGTGTCCGGGCGTGTGCACCAGCCGCATCCGGAATTCTCCACAGGAGACGATCTCTCCGTCGCGATAAATTCGCGCGGGCTTGAAGGTCTGGTCTTGATGAGGACTGTCGACAGGCGCAGAAAGGCCGATCACCTGGGCTCCGGTACGCTGCTGCAACTCCAGTGTGCCGGGAGAGTGATCTCCATGGGTATGAGTGACGAATATCCAGCCCAAGGAGCGCCCCGCGAGAATCCGCAGTACCGCATCGATGTGCTCGGGATCGGCCGGACCCGGATCGACCAGAGCCAGTCGCTGAGTGCCGATGAGATAACTGTTGGTGCCCGGGCCGGTCATCAGGCCGGCATTGCGTCCCAGTACGCGCAGCACGGGAACACGCCCGGTCCCGATGGCCATTGGCACTCCCGCCAGCAGCGCAGATTTGCTTGCTTCCGATCTCAACTCCGCCCCCGGTTGTGCCGTCATGACTGCCTGCACAGCTGTTCCCACAACCGCCTGTATGACCGCATGGATGCTGCCTGTTTTGTGGTCATGATAGCCCGTTTGCGGCACAGCGAAAACCCGCATCGACCAATGCCTCCGGAGGTCAGCGAGCGGCCATCCAGCACTATCCGGAGGGCTACGTCGGACTGGCATTAACCGACGTTTCAGGATATAAAGTGCGCTTTCAAAAACAGGCACACGCGCGCACAAATTGATCCTCTTCCTTGTCTCCTGGCGCATGACCCGCAGCAACAACCCTGAAACCAGCATTTATCACCAGCATTCATAAAAAGACAGCAAGGTAACCGCGATGTACAAGATTCAAACCTTCAACCAGATCTCCAGCAAAGGCCTCGTTCGCTTTCCCTCCACATACGAAGTCGGACCCGGTCTGAGTGACAGCGATGCCATTCTGGTACGCAGTCACAAGCTGCAGGACAGCGATGCCAATGCCAATCTCAAGGCCGTCGCCCGTGCCGGTGCTGGTGTCAACAATGTCCCCGTCGCCAGCTACACCGAGAAAGGCATCGTGGTCTTCAACACACCCGGCGCCAACGCCAATGCGGTGAAAGAGCTGGTGCTGTGCGGATTGCTGTTGTCCTCACGCGGTATCCTGCCAGGCATGGCCTACGTGAACTCACTGCACGAGATGCAGGACAATGCCGCCATGTCCAAGCTGCTGGAAGCAGAGAAGATCCGCTTCAAGGGCACCGAGATCGCGGGCAAGACACTGGGCATCATCGGCCTCGGCGCCATCGGTTCACTGGTGGCAGAGATGGCGATCAGTCTGGGCATGAAGGTGCTGGGTTACGACCCGGCGCTGTCCGTGGACGCCGCATGGAGGCTGCCGAACCAGGTGCGCAAGATCGAGAACATCACTGCGCTGCTGGCCAACTCCGACTTCGTGAGCCTGCACCTGCCGGTACTGGAAGCGACCCGCAACCTGATCGACGCCAACATGGTCGCCGCGATGAAACCCGGCCTGTGCCTGCTGAACTTCTCCCGCGACGAGATCGTCAATAATGAGGCGATCGTCAATGGTCTGAACAACAAGCAGTTGCGTATGTACGTGAGCGATTTCCCCTGCGCCGAGTTCATCGGCCGTGACGACGTGATCCTGATGCCACATATTGGCGCCAGCACAGACGAAGCAGAGGACAACTGTGCGGTGATGGCTGCAGACCAGCTGATGGACTTCCTCGAGAACGGCAATATCAAGAACTCGGTGAACTTCCCGGCAATCTCTCTGGATCGTGCTCCGAACGCAAAGAAGGGCACGCGTCTGGCGATCATCAACAAGAACGTGCCGGGAATGCTGGGGCAGATTCTGTCAGTGCTGGCAGAGCAGAAGATCAACGTGATCGACATGATCAACAAGAGCCGCAACGAGATTGCCTACAACCTGATCGACGTGGAGAGCTGCCCCTCCGATGCAGCTTTGGCCCAGATCGCCGCGATTCAAGATGTCATCAAAGTAACGGTGCTCTGATATTTTTGTGCCCTGAGAGAAGGGGGCAGTAGCCGTTGGGCAGTGAAAGGCAGACTTCTTCGATCGGCATTTGTGGAAGTGACCTTCCTTGGTCCGATTGACCACTGGACGTGAGGGCGTGGAGTCCGGTGCTCCCTGGCGTGACCGTCTTCCGCCTGGATGGCGGAAGCCGAGCCCCCATGGATGGGTTCACGGCGTGTCACGACAGGGAGCACCGGACTCTGCGCCAAGCCACTGACACGACCGGCGTTCGCAGAGTGGCACAGAATTCGAGGGGCAGGAGTGTGGTGTTCGCTGGCGTGACCGTCATCCGCCAGGACGGCGGATGTCGAGCCCCCATGGATGGGTTCACGGCGTGTCACGCCAGCGCCCACCGCGCTCCTGCCCCCGCACAGATACAACAGATTATTAACTAGCAACCTCAGGAAACCACTATGACACGTGTATTCAACTTCGGGGCCGGCCCCGCCATGCTGCCAACCTCCGTGATGGAAAAGGCTCGCGACGAGTTTCTCGACTTCAGAGGCATGGGCGCCGGACTGATCGAGATCAGCCATCGCTCCAAGGAATTCGATGCCGTCATCGACAGAGCAGACGCCCTGTTCAAGGAACTTTCCGGCCTGCCGGACAATTACAAGATCCTGTACGTGCACGGTGGCGCGCAGATGCAATTCTCTGCGATTCCGTTGAACCTGCTCGGTCTGAAGCCAGCGCACAAGGCTGCCTATGTTGACTCAGGCAACTTCGCACAGCTGGCACGCAAGGAAGCCGCGCGCTTCGGCAACGTCATTGCCGCCGCGAGCAGCGAGGCCACCAACTTCGACCGCATCCCCGAGTTCGATCCGAAGAAGCTCGATCAGGACACGTCCTACGTCCACATCACCAGCAACAACACCATCTTCGGCACCCGCTGGAACAAGTTTCCCGAGACTGGCGGCATTCCGCTGGTGGCCGACATGACCTCCGAGCTCCTGTCGCGCAAACTCGACTACAACCAGTTCGGCGTCATCTTCGCCGGTCTGCAGAAAAACCTGGGACCGGCTGGTATGGCCGTCGTGATCATCCGCGAAGACCTGCTCGGCCACGCGCTGCCGTACACGCCTTCGTTGCTCGACTACTCCGTGTACGCGAAGAACCATTCTCTCTACAACACCAACAACACCTTCGCCATCTACATGATGATGCTGGTGCTGGAGTGGTTGAAGGATCAGGGCGGCGTGCCGGCAATAGAGGCGCTGAACGAGAAGAAGGCCAAGCTGATCTATGACGCGATCGACGGCACCGACTTCTACATCGGCTCTGCGCACAAGGATTCCCGTTCGGTCATGAACGTGACCTTCAACATCGCGAACCCCGACCTGACCGACGCCTTCGTCAGCGAAGCGAACAAGCAGGGCCTGTACGCACTGAAGGGCCATCGCCTCGTGGGTGGCATCCGCGCCTCCATCTACAACGCGATGCCGTTGGAAGGCTGCCAGAAACTGGTGGACTTCATGAAGGACTTCGAGAAGCGTAACGGCTGATTGAGTTCGGCGCTTTCGTACAACCAATGACTGTGGGAGCGGGCCTTGCCCGCGATTCAGCATGACGCTGAAACCAATCGCGGGCAGGCCCGCTCCCACAGTGATTCGATTACAATGGCGCCCATGAGCGCCACCCGCAAGATCATCCACTGTGACTGCGACTGCTTCTATGCGTCGATCGAGACGCGCGACAATCCCGCGCTGAAGGGCTTGCCCGTGGCTGTCGGCGGCAGTCCGCAGCATCGTGGCGTGGTCGCCACGTGCAACTACGAGGCCCGCAAGTTCGGCGTGCATTCCGCGATGCCGATGGCAACAGCGCTGCGCCAGTGTCCGGATTTGATCGTCATCTTTCCGCGCATGGAAAAATATCGCGAAGCTTCGCGCGCCGTGCACGCAATCTTCCAGGACTACACTGCCATCATCGAACCTCTATCCCTCGATGAAGCCTATCTCGACGTCACGAACACTGCCGCCTTCCAGGGCAGCGCGACTCTGATCGCTCAGGAGATCCGCCGTCGTGTCCGCGAAGAGGTCGGCATTACCATTTCGGCTGGCATCGCCCCCAACAAGTTCGTCGCCAAGATAGCGAGCGATTGGAACAAACCGGATGGCCAGTTCGTCGTCAAGCCCGAGGAGGTCGACGCCTTCGTGAAGGGACTTCCAGTGAAAAAGATCTATGGCGTAGGCAAGGTGACAGCGGGCAGACTCAATGGCCTCGGCATCGAGACCTGCGGCGACCTGCGCGCTTGGTCCGAGGAAGCCCTGATGTCACATTTCGGCAGCTTTGGCACGAATCTCCATCGCCTGTGCCGGGGCATCGACGAGCGCGAAGTCTCCACGGGTCGCACGCGCAAATCCCTCAGCGTCGAGAACACCTACTCCACCGATCTACCCTCACTGCAGGCGTGCCTCGACTGTCTGCCAGAGTTGCATGAGCAATTGCAGACACGCCTGCGCCATGTCGAGGCCGAGTACCGGATCAGCAAGAAATACATGAAACTGCGCTTCAAGGATTTCGTGTCAACAACTGTCGAATCCATCTCCAGTGAGAGCGATCTGGCGGGATATGTCACGCTGTGCACTACCGCGTACACGCGAGGCAATCGACCGGTGCGTCTGCTTGGATTGGGAGTCAAACTGGAGCCTGTCAACGCTCACCCGGCAGGGGACGCCTTCACACGCGATCCGCGCAGCAGACAACTGCCATTACGGCTGGAAGTGAACCATGATTGACTGCAGAGGCCAGGAAAAAAATCTCATATTGTAGGAGCGTGCTTGCACGCGATTGCCAGAACTTCGCTCAAACCTGAGAAACAGACCAATGTCAGTAGAAAAGAAGCCCCTCCCAAAAGTCTCCAACTACATCACCGTCGAAGGCGAGAAGCGCCTGCGGGATGAACTGAACTATCTCTGGCGGGTGGAGCGCCCAAAGGTGACGCAGCAGGTCAGCGATGCAGCCGCGCTGGGCGATCGCTCCGAGAATGCGGAATACATCTATGGGAAGAAACGCCTGCGCGAGATCGATCGCCGGGTTCGTCACCTGCGCAAGCGACTCGAACTGTTGACGATTGTGGACAAGGCGCCGACCGACACGAGTCGAATCTATTTCGGGGCCCGTATCCGCGTGGAAGATGAGGAAGGCAATGAACATCACTATCGTCTTGTGGGACCGGACGAGATAGGCGAGAGCCCCGGTTACATCAGCGTCGATGCTCCACTGGGCAGAGCGCTGCTGGGCAAGCCTGTGGACAGCGAGGTCACCATCGTCACACCCGGCGGCAGACGCACGTGGTACGTTCTCGATATCCAGTATAAAGGTGCCGGATGAAACACGTCACGATCCTGGCAGTGGAAGACGCACTGGCGTCCAGCATGACCATTCCTCTGGAAATGATCCATGCCGCCGATGTCATCAAGCGCATCCGCAACAAGCGTGCGGAGCGTCGCAGCTTTGTCATCGCCAGTGTCGACGGACGACCGCTCACCATGACGGGAGGCATGGCAATTCAACCTGCCGCCAGCATTGCCGAGATCACACACACCGACCTGATTTTCGTGCCGGCCCTGTGGGGAAACCCCAATGCCATCGTCAGAAAACATCCGCAGATCACGGCATGGCTGATTGCTCGCTACCAGGCCGGTGCCACCATCTGCAGCGTGGGAACAGGCAGCTATTTTCTCGCAGAAGCAGGGTTGCTCGATGGTCGTACGGCGACAACGCACTGGTACTACTTCGATGACTTCGCGAAGCGCTATCCAGCCGTCAATCTGCAACGCAAGCGCTTCATCACCCACGCGGATCGTCTGTACTGCACAGGCAGCGTGAATGCGGTGCGTGATGTCATGCTGCACTTCGTTGAGCAACTCTTCACATCGGATGTCGCGGACGAGGTCTCCCATCACTTCACGCATGAATTGAAACGCTCCTATGAATCGATGCTGCTCGACAGCGAAGAAAAGGATACGCATCACGACGAGCAGATCATCAAGATTCAGGAATGGTTGCAACAGAATTACCGCCACGATGTGCAGCTCAAGCAACTGGCACAGCAATTCGACATCAGCGTGCGCTCGTTCAATCGCCGCTTCCGCGCCGCAGCGGGCACCACTCCATTGCAGTATCTGCAGGAGGTCAGGCTCGAGCAGGCCAAGGCGCTGCTCAAGCAAAGTAATCTGAGCATAGCCGAGATCGCCTTCGCCGTCGGTTATCAGGACACCAGTTATTTCTCTTCGCTTTTCAAGCGGGCAAACGCCATCACGCCGAACGAGTATCGACATCTGGTGCGGGAAAAGTTGTTCA
>MGYS01000094.1:13033-15204 GCA_001802565.1 Gammaproteobacteria bacterium RIFCSPLOWO2_02_FULL_57_10
TCTGGCCTGCTCGTAATCAATCTCATGCCCCTTGCCCTGTGCTGCCGCTGCATACCATTTGGCAAGACAGTTGCGGCAGAAGCCGGCAAGATTCATGAGATCGATGTTCTGTACATCCTTGCGCTCGTCCAGATGCTGCAGCAATCGTCTGAATGCTGCAGCCTCGAGCTCGGTTCTTTCCTGATCACTGACTGACATGAATGACTTCCGTCTGTTGATGTTGCTCAGGCCGCCTGCGTCGCATAGTTCGCACGGTCGTCCTGCTCTTCGGGAGAGTAGAGTGTGAAATCATCATCACTCAGCATGAGTTCGTCGGTATCTTCGGCAGCAATCTCCGGGAGCACTTCAAAGTTCTCCACTGCCAGTGTTGTCTTGCGCGGCTTCTTGCCGTTGGCTTTCAATTGTCGCTCCGCTGCATTGAAGGCATCACGGACCGCGACATAAATATCTTCGTGTGCAGGCTTGTCATGTTGACCCTGCTTGACGATGAGTTCTTTACCGGAGATGTGAATCTCAAGGGTGACACTGAACACTTTACCCTTGTGGTGATTATTGTGAGGAGAGTCCAGCACGACGCGCCCGCCTATGATGTCGTTGCTGAAACGTTGCAGCTTCTGGATTCGCTTGTTGACAACTTCTGTCAGCGCTGCTGATTGATCGATATTGTGAAAAACAACCTGGAATTCGTTAGACATAATCTATGGCTCCTAGTTTTCCTGCCAGTTATCGTGAATCGTTGGTTAATTGACTCTCTGTTGTCGATATGGGCCCTCCTCTGTCATGTTTAAAGTCGTTTCTTCAACAAACCTTCTTCAGTAGCCGATGAACCTGTCGGCCAGATGTCCGATCGACAGCGCATAATTGTTGGCGCAGTTGTACCGCAGAATGGAGCGGAAATTGCCGTAGGTAATGAAGGCCCTGCCGTTCTCGCCATCGGGCAGCACAATCGACGCAAGCAGGTCATTCGTGGGCAGATCCGAACCATCGGCCCTGCGCACCCCGACTGCCTGCCACTCGCTCAGCGGCAGGGAAACCGTGTGGTGGCGCACGACGCTGCAGGAGTGTTCGGCGGGAGGTTGGCGCCACTGCTCGGCGCGGGCGTGATAATCGGCAGGCAGAGTGACCTCGCGGCCCCAGGTCTGCTCGCCGTCCCACTCTGCTCCCTTGAGATAATGCGCGATCGAGGCGAACACATCTGCTTCGCTGTTCCAGATGTCACGTTTGCCATCGCCGTCGAAATCCTCGGCGTACTGCAGGAAGCTGGAAGGCATGAATTGACTCTGCCCCATGGCACCAGCCCATGAGCCTTTCATGTCTGCGTGGGTGATGTGACCCTCATTGAGGATTTGCAAGGCACTGAGCAGTTCGCGACGGAAATACGCCGCACGCCTGGGATCGTAAGCCAGAGTCACCAGCGCCTTGATGACATCGGTGCCACCCGTGAAATTGCCGTAGTTGGTTTCGACGCCCCAGAAAGCCACGATGAAGCGCGGCTCCACACCATAATGATCACCGACTCGCTGGAGCAGTTCGCGGTGTTCCTGCAGTCGCGCGCGACCCGTGTCGATGCGCCATTGCGTGACACGTTTCTCGAGGTACTGCTCGAAGGTTTCGACGAATTCTGCCTGATTGCGGTCACTGGTGATGACCTGGGGGATGGGTGTTACGGGGATGAGCGCCTGCTCAATGATTTCTTCACGTATGCCCTGGTCTCTGGCCTCTGCGATCAAGGCTGACAGCCATTCCTGAAAGTCTATCTGCGGTTCCTGAGCATATCCCCTGACAGTGATTGTCAGGCTGAGGAGCGCCAGCAGAATAGAGCATGCGGCGGTTCGAGCGGTTTGCATTCAATCTCCTTCCAACTGCTTACGATTGAAGCCTACCCCAATAAAAATGTTTTGTCCAAGGGCGTTTTGCCGACTTTTCACGACCTGAAAAAGTCCCGAAATGTGGCCAAAATCAGGCAGTTCTCTCAGCGGTTTGCGTGGTAGCACCAGTGCCAGGGCTCATAGCTGATGCCACAGGAATTGTCGCGCGGATAGGAGAGAGTGAACCCGAATTCGGCTGCGTTTTCCTGCAACCACCGGAAGGCCGCGGTGGCCTCGAACACCTCTTCGAGAGCCGGGCACCCCGAAGTGCCGACATCGATGGCGCGGCCTGTGTGGTGCTCG
>MGYS01000095.1:0-1741 GCA_001802565.1 Gammaproteobacteria bacterium RIFCSPLOWO2_02_FULL_57_10
GCCTGTGCCTCCTGGTGTAAACCTGGCGTGTAAACCTGGCGCGCAAACCGGTAATCGCATCCTGCCCCTAAAGTTGACTAAATTACTTAGGTATTCCATACTTTCGCGCGATTTCCCCGTAATGAGCACGAAACGAGACAGATCCATGCGCTTAACAACCAAAGGCAGGTATGCCGTCACGGCATTGCTCGATCTGGCGATTCATGCGGATACCGGGCCAGTCAATCTGGCAGACATCTCCCAGCGGCAGGGCATTTCCCTGTCATACCTGGAACAGCTGTTTGCGAAGCTGCGTCGTTGCGAACTGGTGAGCAGTATCCGCGGTCCGGGTGGTGGTTATCGACTCGGCAAGAAACCCCACGCGATCCGGATTGCGCACATCATCGATGCGGTTAACGAATCCGTCGACGCTACCAAGTGTCAGGGCAAGGGTAACTGTCAGCAGGGCGAAACCTGTCTGACCCACCATCTGTGGGAAGATCTCAGTCAGCAGATCCACGACTTTCTCGGCAGCATCAGTCTGGCAGACCTCATCAACAAGAGTGAAATCAAGCGCATAGCGGCTCAGCAGGACCAGCGTCAGGAACTCCTGCTGCAGCCCGAGCTGGACGGGGCGCGCATCGCCGCGACCTTCCTGCAGTAAACCTGCGCGCACCCAGCGGGAGTCCTTCATGCAGTTGCCCATTTACCTCGATTACGCCGCCACGACACCGGTCGATCCTGCTGTTGCCGCCAGGATGATGGAATGTCTCACGCTTGAGGGAAATTTCGGCAACCCGGCGTCCCGCTCCCACCTGATTGGATGGAAAGCTGAAGAGGCTGTCGAAGAGGCGCGCCGGCACGTCGCGGACCTCGTGCACTGTGATCCCCGTGAGATTGTCTGGACGTCCGGTGCCACGGAGTCCGACAACCTGGCCATCAAGGGCGCCGCACATGCTCATCGCGAGCGCGGCAGGCACATCATTACCTCCGTGATTGAGCACAAGGCCGTGCTGGACAGCTGTCTGCAGCTGGAACGTGAAGGTTTCGAGATTACCCGTCTGCGGCCCGATTCCACCGGCATCATCGCGCCTGCCGCCGTGGAGGCGGCTCTGCGTCCGGATACCATTCTCGTGACGCTGATGCATGTGAACAACGAGATTGGCGCCGTCAACGATATCGCCGCCATTGGCGCTCTCACACGCCCACGTGGTGTTCTGTTCCATGTGGATGCTGCGCAGAGCGCGGGGAAGATTCCCATCGATCTGACCTCTCTGCAGGTCGATCTGATGTCGTTCTCCGCGCACAAGGTTTACGGGCCCAAGGGTGTGGGCGCGCTTTATGTCTGCCGCTCTCCCCGCGCGGTGATCGAGGCGCAGATCCATGGCGGTGGGCATGAGCGTGGCATGCGCTCCGGCACGCTGGCGACGCATCAACTGGTGGGCATGGGCGAGGCATTCCGTCTGGCGGCGCAGAAAATGGCCGAGGAATCCCAGCGTTTGCGCACTCTGCGCACCCAACTGCTCAAGGGGCTGGAGTCATTGGAGGGTGTCTCCTTGAACGGACACCCCCAACAGAATGTCCCGGGCATCATCAACCTGGCGTTTGCCCACGTGGATGGCGAGTCCCTGCTGCTGTCACTGCGGGAACTTGCGGTGTCGTCAGGGTCCGCCTGCACATCAGCGACCATGGAGCCTTCCTACGTTCTGCGCGGATTGGGTCTGGACGATGACCTGGCGCAGGGGTCTCTGCGCGTCTCGCT
>MGYS01000095.1:1754-3536 GCA_001802565.1 Gammaproteobacteria bacterium RIFCSPLOWO2_02_FULL_57_10
AACATGCATGGAGTTATCTGAATGACGATCGAACGTACTTTGTCCATCATTAAACCTGACGCTGTCGCCAAGAATGTGATCGGCGAGATCTATTCCCGCTTCGAAAAGGCGGGCCTGCGCATCGTGGCTGCCAAGATGCTGCACCTCTCCGACGAGACTGCTGGCGGTTTCTATGCGGAGCACCGTGAGCGTGGCTTCTTCCCTGATCTGATCGCGTTCATGACCTCCGGTCCCGTGATCGTGCAGGTGCTGGAAGGCGAAAACGCCGTTGCACTGCACCGTGATCTGATGGGCGCCACCAATCCAGCGCAGGCTGCACCGGGTACCATCCGTGCCGACTTCGCCAAGTCCATCGACGCCAACGCTGTTCATGGCTCCGACTCTGCGGCGTCTGCGGCACGTGAGATCAGCTACTTTTTCAGCGCCACCGAGATCTGCGCACGCTGATTCTTCAGCTGCGCAAGTGAGCCCTTGATGACCACGCGTGAAGAGAAGATCAACCTGATGGGACTGAGCCTGCCGAAGATGCAGGCGTTTTTCCTTGAGCTGGGAGAAAAACCTTTTCGCGCGAGTCAAACCCTCAAGTGGATTCACCAGCGTGGTGTCATCGACATCGATGCGATGACGGATATCAGTAAACCCCTGCGGGAAAAGATGAAGGCAGTGGCGGAGATTCGCCTGCCGGAAATCACCCAGGAGTTCCGCTCCGCCGATGGCAGTTGCAAATGGATTGTGCAGGTCACCAGCGGCAGCAGTGTCGAGATGGTGTTCATTCCGGAAGCCGGGCGCGGCACACTGTGTATTTCCTCTCAGGCAGGATGCAGTCTTGATTGCAGCTTCTGTGCGACCGGCAAGCAGGGTTTCAACAGCAACCTGACAGTAGCCGAGATTATCGGTCAGCTGTGGTGGGCGAACAAGAAACTGGCAGGCTTCGGTGTCAAACCTGCTGCAGAATGGAGTGAGGATGGCAAGCCGGCGCAGAATCCGCGCCCGGTCAGCAATGTGGTGATGATGGGCATGGGCGAGCCGCTCCTGAACTTCGACAACGTCATGGATGCACTCAGTCTCATGATGGAAGATCAGGCATATGGTTTGTCCAAGCGTCGTGTCACTATCAGCACCTCCGGTGTGGTGCCCGCGATCGATCGCTTGAAGGATTTCACGGATGCGTCGCTGGCGGTATCGCTGCACGCACCCAACGATGAATTGCGCAGCCAGATCGTGCCGATCAACAAGAAGTATCCGATCAGTGAGTTGCTGCGCAGTGTGACCGGCTATATGGACAGCCTGAGTGATCGGCGTGTGCCGGTCATCGAATATACGCTGATTGCCGGTGTCAATGATCATCGTCAGCATGCACGCGAGCTAGCGGTGTTGTTGAAGGATTTTCCGTGCAAGATAAATCTGATTCCGTTCAATCCGTTTGCGCAGTCGGACTACCGTCGACCCAGTAGCTCATCGATCACGAATTTCCGACAGATTCTGCATGAAGCAGGATATACGGTGACAGTCAGAACCACCAGGGCCGATGACATTGGCGCAGCCTGCGGGCAGTTGGTGGGAGAGGTGGCAGACAATACGCGACGCAGTCAGCGCTTGCGTGATGCTGCCGGCGTGAAGGAAGAATCCGCCAGGCAATTCAGCAGAGCCGATAATCTTGCTGTCGCGATCGACAGGCCGACAGTTTGAACGTGGGGCAGTGGGCTGTAACGGTTTGCTGTTTTTATCCGATGAGGTTGGCATGAATGTGATCAGGTCCGTGATTCTCGCCTGTGTTGTCGC
>MGYS01000095.1:3581-7402 GCA_001802565.1 Gammaproteobacteria bacterium RIFCSPLOWO2_02_FULL_57_10
CGCTGGAAATCAACAGCCGCAGTTCGGATGCCTACAATGTTCTGGCGTTGGTGTTGCAGAGAGAAGGCGATACGGAGATGGCGCGCGAGACATTCGAGCGGGCTCTGAACTACGACAGCACCAATGCGCGAGCCCGCAACAATTTCGCGGCGTTCCTGTTCGATGTTGGTGACTACGAACAGTCATACAGGCAATTGGAGATCGTTGCCAACGATACGACTTACGAAGGCAGAGCACTCGCCTTCGAGAATCTCGGGTTGAGTGCCTTGCGCACGGAGCGTCCGGAGCGTGCCGAGTACGCCTTTGAACGCGCGCTGCAGCTCAACAGCAATCTGTATCGCTCCTCGATGGAGATGGCACAGATCAAGTTTGATAAAGGGGAATTTGCCGAAGCGATGAACTACTACAATCAGTTCGTCACCAGCAGCAATTTCTACAATGTTGTACAGACTCCACGCAGTCTGTGGCTGGGAATCCAGCTCGAACGACGTTTCGACAACGAAGAGGGTGCCGCCATCTACGCCGTGTTGCTGGAGAGGCTGTACAGTGATTCCATTCAGTATCAACAATATTTGAACTCGCAGAATGATCAGTGAAGAGAACAACGAAGAATTACGACCACCGGAACCTCATGGCTCGGACGAGCCCGACAATGATGTGACTGAGGCTGGTGTGACCAGAAATGACGCGCCGACAGGCCCGGGCGAGTTGCTGAGTCGCAAGCGCGAAGCACTGGGCATGACCGTGCAGGAAGTGGCGGATGAGTTGCACATCACCATGCATTACGTGCGTGCTCTGGAAAGCAACGCTCACGACAAGCTGCCGGGTGACGTATTCATTCGCGGCTATATTCGTGCCTATGCAAACCTGCTGAAGCTCGATCCCGTTGTGCTCATCAACGTCTACAACGACTTCACTAACCAGCAGGCTTCAGCCGCAGAAGAAGCCAGTAGCAGCAGATCGCGACGGCGCAGAGACAGGAATCTTCCGTGGATCGTTGTGTCCGGTATCGCCTTCGTCGGTATCGCCTTCGCCTTGTGGTACTTCAATTCTCGCGCTCCGGCGACCCCTGCCAATTCAACACAAGGCGCCACGAGTCCCGCTCCTGCGCAGATCGTCGTACCAGCGCCCGCATTGAATGATGGCAGCACGCCGACCATCGACAATGTTGCCACGACACTGGCAGTGGAGATTGTCGCCCCCGATGCGGATAACGTTGCAACTCCTGAGTCGACGACTGTTGTTCCCGAAGCGGCTGCAGTCGAGGCAACACTTGAGACGACAGTGGCGGCGACGAATCCCGCAGTCACTGCACCTGTACCGGCAGGACTGATGCCGGTTCCGACGGCCAGTGTCGCGCAACAGCTCAATGATGTGCGGAGCAGTTCGACAGCCGATACGGCAGTATTGCCTTCGGAAGATGTCGCTGCGCCACTGGAAGTTGCGACGACGGGTGCAGGGGAGCTTGTCCCGCAGCCCGCGGCGGAAACACGTATCATCAGTGTTGATGCGGGTGGCGAAGATCTGGTGCAGATTACCTTCAACGGTGAAAGCATGGTGCAGGTGGAAGACAGCAACGACAAGCAGATCTATCGCGATATCCGCAGTTCTGGCGATGTACTGCGCATCACCGGTTCTGCGCCGTTCAATATTCTGCTTGGCGATGCAGCAGCGACAGAGCTCAGCCTGAATGGCAGCAACATCGATTTCACCTCCAATATTCGCATCGACAATTCAGTCAGACTGACGATTGGTTTATAAACAGTTCAAGACAAACGGGTTATGAAGAGATCATGAGCGCCCATACGACAATCGCGCGTCGCAAGTCCCGTCAGATCATGGTTGGCAAGGTTCCCGTCGGTGGCGGAGCACCTGTGTCCGTGCAGAGCATGACCAACACCGAGACCTGCGATGTGGCGGCCACTGTCGCGCAGATCGTGCGGCTGGAGAGAGCGGGCGCGGATATCGTGCGCGTCTCCGTGCCGACGATGGAAGCGGCGGATGCCTTCCGCGAAATTCGCAAACAGGTGAACGTGCCCCTGGTGGCCGACATTCATTTCGACTACAAGATTGCCTTGAAAGTGGCAGAGTACGGTGTCGACTGCCTGCGTATCAATCCGGGCAACATCGGCAGCGAGAAGCGTATCCGCGCCGTGATCGATGCGGCCAAGGACAAGGGCATTCCGCTGCGCATCGGCGTCAATGCCGGTTCTCTCGGCAAGGCATTGCTGCGCAAGTATGAAGAGCCTAACGCTGATGCCATGGTCGAATCTGCTCTCACGCAGATCGATATCCTCGACAAGCTCGACTTCCAGAATTTCAAGATCAGCCTCAAGGCCTCCGAAATCTTCATGACGTTGCAGGCCTATCGCAAGCTGGCGAGTCAGATCGACAACCCGTTGCACCTCGGCATCACGGAGGCGGGCGGTCTGCGCTCCGGCACCGTGAAGTCGGCCATCGGACTTGGCGCGCTGCTGATGGAAGGCATCGGCGACACCATCCGCATTTCGCTGGCCGCCGATCCGGTGGAAGAGATCAAGGTGGGTTTCGATATCCTCAAGAGTCTCGGGATTCGCAGCAAGGGTGTGAATCTGGTTGCCTGCCCGAGTTGCTCGCGACAGAACTTCGATGTGATCAGTGTCGTGAACCAGTTGGAGGCACGCCTCGAAGACATCATTACTCCTGTGGACGTCGCGGTGATCGGTTGCATCGTCAACGGACCGGGCGAAGCGAAGGTGGCAGAGATCGGATTGACCGGTGCCAGCCCGAACAATCTCGTCTACGTCGAAGGCAAGCCACACCACAAGATCGACAACGCCAGGCTGGTGGATGAGCTCGAAGTCATGGTTCGGGAACGTGTCGCGCAGAAGATTGCAGCCGCCAAGGCACATGCGGCAGCACGGCATCCAGACATCATTGCAACGGGTTGATCTATGAGCAGGATTCAGGCAATCAGGGGAATGAACGACATCCTCCCCGGCGATACTCCCCTGTGGCAGTACGTGGAAGGCAAGGTGCAGGGCGTGCTGCAGGGTTACGGCTACCGTGAAATCCGCTTTCCGGTGCTGGAACAGACCCAGTTGTTCAAGCGCTCCATTGGCGAGGTCACGGATATCGTCGAGAAGGAGATGTACAGCTTCGATGATCGCAACGGCGAGAACCTCAGCCTGCGTCCCGAAGGCACGGCTGGCTGTGTGCGCGCCGCCGACGAGCATGGCCTCCTCTATAACCAGCAGCAGCGGCTCTGGTACAAGGGCCCGATGTTCCGCTACGAGCGTCCGCAGAAGGGGCGCTATCGCCAGTTCCACCAGATCGGCGTCGAGACCTACGGCATGGCCGGGCCCGACATCGACGTGGAAGTCATCCTGCTGTCGGCAAGACTCTGGCGCGAACTCGGGCTCAGCCAGGCGGTGCGTCTGGAGATCAACAACATCGGCACTGCCGCTGATCGTCGTGCCTTTGGCGAGGCATTGATAGCCTTCCTGCGTCAGCATGAGGCGGCTCTGGACGAGGACAGTCGCCGTCGTCTGCAGAGCAACCCGCTGCGAATTCTCGACAGCAAGGTCCCGTCCACCCAGGCATTGCTCGTTGATGCGCCGGTGCTGGCTGATTTTGTCAGCGAAGAGACGCGGGTGCATTTCGCTGCGCTGAGACAGCTGCTGGATCTGGCGCATATAAAGTATGTGGTGAACCCGCGCCTGGTGCGCGGGCTCGATTACTACAACAACATGGTCTTCGAGTGGATCACGGATGCACTCGGTGCCCAGGGCACGGTGTGCGCGGGCGGTCGTTATGATGGTCTGGTCGCCCAGCTCGGTGGT
>MGYS01000096.1:0-13361 GCA_001802565.1 Gammaproteobacteria bacterium RIFCSPLOWO2_02_FULL_57_10
TCATCGTCACCACTGCCAAACACCACCTGCACTGAGGCCAGAACATTGAACCCTATCGCCCACGGCCCCTCCCGCAAGATGCTCACGCGCCTGTCCGCACCGGTGGCGTACAGTCTGCCACTTGGCGAAGAAAAAGTGCCACTGAACCCCATGCTCGGTTCGCACGTGCGTCTTCAATACAGTGGTCAGATCAACTGCGTGCACTGCGGCCGCAACACGGCGAAGAGTTTCAATCAGGGCTACTGCTATCCGTGCTTCCAGAAACTCGCGCAGTGCGACTCGTGCATCATCTATCCGGAGAAGTGTCACTACGACGCGGGCACCTGCCGCGAGCCGGAGCGGGGCGAGCAGTTCTGCATGCAGGATCACATCGTCTATCTTGCGAATTCCTCCGGCGTGAAGGTCGGCATCACACGCGCTACGCAGATCCCCACGCGCTGGATCGATCAGGGCGCCGTGCAGGCATTGGCCATCATGCGTGTGCGCAGCCGATTGCAGTCCGGCTCGCTGGAAGTGCTGTTCAAGCAGCATGTCGCCGACAAGACCAACTGGCGTGACATGCTCCGGAGTGACGATCACCTCACCGATCTGTCTGCCGAGAAGGAGCGCCTCATCAATGAATGTCGCGCGGACATCGACGATCTCACTCAGCGTTTCGGTTTTCACGCACTGAGTGTGCTCACGGGTGTTGATCCGGTCATGATCCAGTACCCGGTGCTCGCCTATCCGGAGAAGATCAACTCCTTCAATTTCGACACCGACCCCGTCGTCGAAGGCACGCTGCTCGGCATCAAGGGCCAGTATCTCATTTTCGACACCGGCGTCATCAACATGCGCCGCTATGCCGGTTACAACCTGGAGTTATCCAACTGAACCTGTGGGAGCGAGCCCTGCTCGCGATTGACTGAACACAAAACCATCGCGGGCACGGCCCGCTCCCACATGCAGCATTACACATCACATTTATGAGTGAATCATCATGAGAGACGCAGCACCCAAGACCATCTACCTCAAGGACTACCAGGCTCCCGCATTCCTCATTGATACGACAGATCTGCGCTTCGAGCTGAGCGAAGACTCCACACTCGTCATCTCCAAGCTGCAGATGCGCCCGAATCCGATTCATGCGGAGCATAACGTCGGCCCTCTGGTCCTCGATGGCCAGGACATGGTGCTGGAGAAGCTGCTCATCGACGGCCAGCAGTTGAGCACTGCCGATTACCGCATCGAGGAAGAATCCCTCACCATCTTCAAACTGCCCATCGCAGTCATCGAGAACGGCGCCAGCTTCACGCTCGAATGCCACACCCGCATCAAGCCCCAGGAGAACACCAGCCTCGAAGGCCTGTACAAATCGAAGACGATGTTCTGCACCCAGTGTGAGGCCGAAGGCTTCCGCAAGATCACCTATTACCTCGATCGCCCCGATGTGATGTCAAGTTTCACGACGACGGTGGTGGCCGACAAGAAACGGTATCCGGTGTTGTTGTCGAATGGGAATCCCATCTCTGTGGGAGCTTGCCCTGCAAGCGATTCGATTTCAGCAGATGCAGAACGCCACTACGCCACCTGGCAAGACCCATTCAAAAAGCCCAGCTACCTCTTCGCCCTCGTAGCCGGCAACCTCGAATGCGTCGAAGACAAATTCACCACGATGTCCGGCCGCGAAATCACGCTGCGCATCTTCGTGGAAGCGAAGGATCTCGACAAATGCGACCACGGCATGCTCTCCCTCAAGAACGCCATGCGCTGGGACGAAGAAGTGTTCGGCCGCGAGTACGACCTCGACATCTTCATGATCGTCGCCGTCGACGACTTCAACATGGGCGCGATGGAGAACAAGGGTCTCAACATCTTCAATACATCGTGCGTGCTCGCCAATCCCGCGACAACTACTGATGCCGCATTCCAGCGCGTCGAGGCCGTGGTCGCCCACGAATACTTCCACAACTGGTCCGGCAACCGCGTCACCTGCCGCGACTGGTTCCAGCTCAGCCTCAAGGAAGGCTTCACGGTCTACCGCGACGCCGAGTTTTCCTCCGACATGGGCTCGCGCACCGTCAAGCGCATCGATGACGTCAGCTTCCTGCGCACCATACAGTTCGCTGAAGACGCCGGCCCCATGGCCCATTCAGTGCGACCCGACTCCTACATGGAGATCTCCAATTTCTACACCGTCACCATCTACGAGAAGGGCGCCGAAGTCGTGCGCATGATTCGCGAACTGATCGGCCCGGAGAACTTCCGCAAGGGCAGTGACCTGTATTTCGAGCGGCATGATGGGCAGGCTGTCACTACCGAGGATTTCGTCAGGGCGATGGAAGATGCGAGCGGCGTTGATCTGACACTCTTCCGCAACTGGTACTCGCAGGCGGGCACTCCCCAGTTGCATATCAGCGATAGCTACGATGCCGCAGCGCGCACTTATACGCTGACAGTGAAACAGAGTTGCCCGCCTACGCCAGAGCAGCCCACAAAGGCGCCATTCCATATTCCTCTGCGCATGGGATTGCTCGACAGAAGTGGCAAGGAAATTTCGTTGCAGCTGACCGGCGAGAGCGCCAACACGGCAGGCACAGAGCGTGTGTTGGATGTCACCCAAAAGGCTCAGGATTTCGTGTTCACGAATGTCGACAGCAAACCTGTTCCGTCGTTGCTGCGCGGCTTCTCTGCGCCGGTGAAAATGCACTACGACTTTGCCCGCGATGATCTGCTGTTCCTGATGACTCATGACACCGACGGCTTCAACCGCTGGAACGCCGCGCAGCAGCTTGGCGTGGAAGTGCTGGAAGAATTGCTGCTGGATTATCAGGCGGGCAGGGCGCTGGTGCTCGATCAACGTGTGATCACGGCCTACGCGAGTATTCTGCAGACCTGCATTGCGAACTGCGAGAGCGGCGCGGTGCAGGACAAGGAAATGGTCGCGCAACTGCTGACGCTGCCCACCGAAGCGTACCTGAGTGAACTCGCCGCAGAAATTGATGTAGTCGGCATTCACGCCGTGCGCGAGTTCGTCGCCAATGAAATTGCGCGCAGCCTGAGTCAGAAATTCTTCACGCTCTACGAACTGAACGCCGTCTACGAACCCTACCGCGCCGACGCCGCTGGCATTGCCCGCCGTGCGCTCAAGAACACCTGCCTCTCCTACCTGATGCGCACCGATGACACGCGCTGGCTCAAAGTCTGCCAGTTCCAGTACAGCACCGGCGACAACATGACCGACGTTGCCGCCGCGCTGCGTCTGCTCGTCAACAGCGAGATGTCCGGCGCTGCCGAGCTGAGTGCCAATGCGCTCGCTGATTTCTACAAAAAGTGGCAACACGAAGCGCTAGTGGTGGATCAGTGGTTCAGTATTCAGGCGACATCAGTGCTGCCGGGCACGCTTGACCGTGTGAAAACTCTGATGCAACACCCGGCCTTCGACATGAAGAACCCGAACAAGGTGCGCGCACTGATCAGTGCCTTCTGCGGACAGAATGCATTGCACTTCCACGACATCTCCGGTGCCGGTTACGCGTTCCTCGCCGATCGCATTCTGGAGTTGAACAAACTGAATCCGCAGATCGCCTCACGACTGGTGATCCCATTCACGCGCATGAAGAAGTACGACGTCACGCGACAGCAGATGATGCGCGCGCAACTGCAGCGGATTGCAGAAGATACGTCGTTGTCGAAGGATGTGTATGAGGTGGTGGTGAAGAGTTTGAAGTGAAGGATTAAAACAAGAAGACAATAAAAGAAAGGAACTCCTGAAAATGGCAATACCAGACTTCCAATCCTGCATGCGTCCACTGCTGGTGGCGATTGCGGATGGCGAACCGACTCCCACGAGTGAGGCGTTCGAGCGTGTCACAGTGTTTTTCAAGCTCAGTGACGATGAAAGGGACGAACGCCTGCCTTCAGGAAAACAGACCGTCATTCGCAACCGCGTTGCCTGGGCCAACACCTATCTCAAGAAAGCGCTGCTCATCAACGCAACGGATCGTGGTGTCATTCAGATCACCGACCGCGGACGCGACGCCCTGATCGAGTGCCCGAAGCGCATCGACGTCAAATACCTCAAGCGGTTCCCCGAATTTGCAGAGTTCCATCAGGCGAAGCCCACTTCAAGTACTCAGGGTGCGACCAGCGATTATTCGACAGACGAGCTGGCTGCATCGAACGCAACGCCAGACGAGTTGATCGAGAAAGCCCATAGCGAACTGACCAAGGCGCTGGCTTCCCAACTACTGGAAAGCATCAAACGCAACAGCCCCTGGTTCTTCGAGCAACTGGTGGTCGACCTGATGATCGCCATGGGCTATGGCGGCGCGCGCGCAGAATCCGGGAGAGCCACCAAGCCCACCGGTGATGACGGCATCGACGGTATTATCAACGAAGACAAACTAGGCCTCGACACCATCTACCTGCAGGCAAAGCGCTGGGAGAACACCGTACACCGGCCCGAGACCGACAAGTTCATCGGCTCTCTCACTCGGCAGGGCGCTCGCAAGGGCGTGTTCATCACGACGTCTGAATTTTCCGAAGGGGCACGCACTGCGGCGAGTGGTTTGAACATCAGCATCGTATTGATCGATGGCCAGCAACTTGCCCGCTACATGATCGAATACAACATCGGCGTCAACATCAAACAGAGCTTTCACGTCAAAGACATTGATACCGACTATTTCAATGAAGAATGAATTTTTATCACGCGAACCCTTCGCCTGATGCAACCGTCTTAACCAAGAAGTAACAAGCGATGACCAACCAAGAAGAACAACAGTTTCTCAACGAACTCGAGAAAAAACTCTGGACCAGCGCCAACAAGCTGCTGCCCTCACTCGATGCGTCCCAGTACAAGCATGTGATGCTGGGGCTCGTGTTTCTCAAATACGTGTCCGATGCCTTCGATATTCGCCGCAAGGAATTGCGCGCCCAGTTCACAGCGCCCGAACAAGATTACTATATCGACCCCAGCGACTTCGAAGGCGGCGCCGAGGGCGAAGCGTATCAGGCCGAGATCGAACAGGAACTGGAAGCCCGCGACTACTATCTTGAGACCAATGTCTTCTGGGTGCCGCCACAGGCCCGCTGGAAGTTCCTGCAGGACAATAACAAGGCCGTGATAGGCGGGGCAGAACTGGCACTCGGCGATGGCAAGACCCTGAAGATCAGCTCCATTGGCCACCTGATCGACAACGCGCTTGAGGCCATCGAGATCGACAACCCCAAGCTCAAGGGCGTACTCAACAAACGCTACACGCAACTGCAGATCGACCAATCCAAGCTCGGCGAATTGATCGACCTCATCGCGACGATTCCTTTCGTGCACGCCTCACTGAGCAGCAAGGACATACTCGGCCATGTCTATGAGTATTTCCTCGGGCAGTTCGCCCTGGCCGAGGGCAAGAAGGGCGGTCAGTTCTACACGCCCAAATCCATCGTCAGCCTGATCGTGCAGATGCTCGAACCCTTCAAAGGCCGCGTCTATGACCCCGCCATGGGCTCCGGCGGCTTCTTCGTGCAGTCCGAACATTTCATCAGCGCCCACAAGGGCAGGATCGGCGATGTCTCCATCTACGGACAGGAGGCCAACCACACCACCTGGCAACTGGCCGCCATGAACATGGTGATTCGCGGCATCGACTTCAATTTCGGCAAGGAACCCGCCAGCACCTATACCCACGACCAACATCCCGACCTGCGCGCCGACTTCGTCATGGCCAACCCGCCCTTCAACATGAAGGAGTGGGACACCGGCGTTGCCGACAACGATCCACGCTGGGTCTATGGCCGCCCGCCCTCCGGCAATGCCAACTTCGCGTGGCTGCAACACATGCTGTATCACCTGGCACCCAATGGCAGCATGGGCTTGTTATTAGCCAATGGCTCCATGAGTTCCAACACCAGTGGCGAAGGCGCCATTCGTCAGGCCCTGATCGACAATGATTTGATTGAGTGCATGGTGGCGCTTCCGGGGCAGTTGTTCACTAACACGCAGATACCGGCGTGCATCTGGTTCTTGACTAGAAGCAAGCAAGCCCGCACCGCAGTCAGTGGTAGAGCTTTGCGTGATCGTCGTGGTGAAGTGTTGTTTATCGATGCGCGCAATCTTGGTTATATGAAGGACAGGGTCTTACGTGATTTTACCCAAGAGGATTTGAATAAAGTCAGCGATACTTATCATAGTTGGCAGACGGGTGAAGGATTTGAAGAGATTGCTGGTTTCTGCAAGTCTGCAAGGTTTGATGAGATAAAAAAGCATGATTATGTGCTCACCCCCGGGCGCTACGTTGGCGCTACAGAGGAGGAAGTCGATGGCGAACTCTTTGCGGATAAGATGCCCCGTTTGACAAGGCAATTGAAAAATCAGTTTGAAAGATCAGCTTCTTTAGAAGTGGAAATTAGAAAGGTCTTGGCGGGATTTGGATACGATGTTTAATTCAGCGATTCTTTCATACCCTGTACACTGGGAACTCACGACGCTAGGAAAACTATGTCTGGAAAGTGGTGGTAGTATTCAAACTGGCCCTTTCGGAAGTCAACTTCATGCTTCAGATTACGTGGATGTCGGTATCCCCTCGATAATGCCAAAGAATATTTCTGTTGAAGAGATCTCGACTGTGGATATTGCGAAGGTAACCAATGAGGATGCGCGTCGACTTTCAAAGTACATTGTTAAGCAGGGCGATATTGTGTACAGCCGACGTGGCGATGTTGAAAAGTGTTCGATCATAACTTCTAATGAAGCTGGTTGGCTTTGTGGTACCGGATGTTTAAAAGTAAGTTTTGGAAAAAAAAGGAAGATTGATTCGCGCTACATACATGCCTATCTATCGAGCCCTATGATCAGAGAATGGATATCAAGGCATGCAATTGGCGCGACAATGCCCAATCTGAACACTGCAATACTAAGTGCAGTTCCTGTCCTGATTCCATCGCAGAAGGAGATTGAAGTAATTACAAAGGTATGGCGAAGTATAACGGATAAAATAATTCTCAATCGCCAGATCAATCAAACTTTAGAGAAAATCGCCCACACCATCTTCAAAAGCTGGTTTGTTGATTTTGACCCCACGCACGCAAAAATTGCCGCCAGAGAACGCTGGCTGGCATTGCACGAAGTGATCGAAACCAGCTCTCCCACCTGCTACAGCGCAGAGTTCGACAACGCCAATCAACCCACCCAAACTCTCGAAGAAGCCATGACCCAAGCCGCCATGGCGGCAATCAGCGGGAAAACACCTGAAGAGCTGGAACAACTAAGCCCAGAGCAACAACAGAACCTGAGAAACATCGCCGCCTTGTTTCCCGATACCTTGGTTGATTCGGATTTAGGAGAAATTCCAGAGGGATGGTTAGTCAGCCCTCTTTCGGTATGGGGCGATATAATCTGCGGCAAAACACCATCAAAGAAAAATGACGAGTACTACGGCGGCGATATACCATTAGTCAAGATACCTGACATGCATAACAGTATGTTCGTAACAGGGACGTCAGACACCTTAACAGCACTCGGCGCGGCTACTCAGAAAAGAAAGCTCCTTCCTGCAGGGAGTATTTGTGTAAGCTGTATTGCCACTGTTGGAAAGGTCGTAATTACCACAAAGGAGTGCTTTACCAATCAGCAGATTAATAGCATCGTTCCCCAAAAGAAGTTCTTCACTCCATATCTATATTTTTCAATGCTTAAAATAAACGACTTGTTACACGACTTAGCGAGCGGTGGAAGTGCTACATTGAATTTGAATACAGGGAATTTTTCGAAAATAGAGATATTGAAACCTTCTTTCGAAGTGTTGCAACAACATTACATTCTTGTTGAATCTATCTTGAAGCAGGTTTTAGTAAACCAAGAGGAGCAACAAACTCTTTCCGCTTTGAGGGATTCACTACTGCCCAAACTCCTCTCAGGCCAACTTCAGATCCGTGATGCAGAAAATCCGGTCTCTGAGGCCATGGCATGAGTAGTTCTCTTCAACAGATCGATCTGTGGAGCTTGTTTCAACGCTTTCCATGCAAAAAGAAAGGCAAGAAGATATCTATTTGAGATTATTGATTATTCTTATTTCATCGCTAATCGAAGACGGATACGGCACAAAGGGTTGATTTCAGTGAAGTGCTGTTCAACTCAAAATAAAAACAGATAATTTAGGCTCTTTCAAAGTTCCAGAGGGTACTCACGAATTGATAACTGAAGATCAGCTGGAACAACTCTGCCTCGAATGGTTCCGATCCATCGGGTATGCATACGTCAGTGGCTATGACATAGCCCCCGATGGTCCCAGCCCGGAGCGTGCCGATGACCACCAGGTGATCCTGCACGAGCGCCTCCTGACCAGCCTGCGAGTCATCAACCCGCACATTCCTGCATCCGCCCTCGAACAAGTCGCCCTGCAAATCGCCAAACCCGACACCCCCGTTCTCATCAAGAGCAACAAGACCTTCCACACCTGGCTTATCGAAGGGGTGAAAACCAGCTTCAAGGACAGCAAGGGTGAGGAAACCACGGACTACATCAAGCTGGTGGATTTCGCGAATGTGCGCAACAACCAGTTTTTGGTCGTCAATCAGTTCACCATTACCGGCATCAAGGGCAATCGTCGACCGGATGTGATTGTCTTTCTCAACGGCTTGCCGATCTCCGTCATTGAGTTGAAGAACACCGCCGATTACAACGCCGACATCTGGGCCGCGATCCAGCAGTTGCAAACCTACAAGGACGAAATTTCAGATCTGTTCGTCTTCAACGAGGCACTGGTGGCGAGCGATGGGCTTGATGCGAGGCTGGGTTCATTGACTGCCAGCAAGGAGCGATTCCAGCCCTGGCGGGTTATCAGCAGCGAGAGCGACAGACCTCTTGTCGAGTTCCAACTGGAAACCCTGATCAAGGGCTTCTTCAAGCCAGAGTTGCTGCTCGACTATCTCCGCCACTTTGTCTTGTTCGAGAATGACGGCGACACGCTGATCAAGAAGATTGCCGGCTACCATCAGTTTCATGCTGTGCGTGAAGCGGTTCGCGCCACGCTTATCGCGGCACAGAAAACCAAGCGAGACTCTCAGGAGCCACGTGCCACTTATGGCGACAAGGTGGTGCCCGGTTCGGGCAAGGCAGGGGTCGTGTGGCACACACAGGGTTCCGGCAAGTCCATCTCCATGGTCTGCTACGCTGGCAAGTTGCTTTCACAGGCAGAGATGAACAACCCGACCATCGTGGTGGTGACCGACAGGACCGATCTGGATGGTCAGCTCTACGATACCTTCGTGATGGCCTCTGACACTCTGAAGCAAGTCCCGGTACAGGCTACTGGTCGGGACGAGCTGCGCGACATCCTGGCCTCGCGGCAGTCCGGTGGCATCGTCTTCACGACGGTGCAGAAGTTTTCCCTCATCGCCGATGAAACCATGCATCCTGTGTTGAGCAATCGACACAATATCGTCGTCATCAGCGACGAGGCCCATCGCAGTCAGTATGGCGACAAGGCCAGGCTGAACACGAAAACGGGCAACTACTCCTTCGGCTATTCCAAACATCTGCGCGATGCCTTGCCGGACGCCACCTTCATCGGCTTTACCGGCACGCCGATCGACTCAGCCGACAAGGACACCCGCGCCGTGTTCGGCGACTACGTCTCCATCTATGACATCAAGGACGCTGTCGAAGATGGCGCTACCGTGCCCATCTTTTTCGAGTCGCGTCTGGCCAAGCTCGATATCGATGCGGCGAGAATCGAGGCGCTGAACGACGAAGTCGATGAAGTGATCGAAGGCGAAGAGGACACCGCCGTTCGCGAGAGCACCAAGTCCAAGTGGGCCGCGCTGGAGAAACTCGTTGGCAGTGCGCCACGCATCGAGCAGGTGGCAAAGGATCTGGTCGCGCACTTCGAAGAAAGAACTGCGACCATGCCGGGCAAGGCCATGATCGTGTGCATGAGTCGCGAGATCTGCGTGGACATGTACAACGCCATCATCGCGATCAGGCCGCAGTGGCACGACCCTGACTCAAAGAAAGGCGCCATCAAGGTCGTGATGACTGGCTCGGCGTCGGACAAGGCCAAGCTGCAGCCGCACATTCACAGCAAGCTCATCAAGAAGGAGTTCGAGAAACGCTTCAAGAAAGTCGACGATCCACTGCAACTGGTGATCGTGCGAGACATGTGGTTGACAGGGTTCGACGCGCCCAACTGCAACACCATGTACATCGACAAGCCCATGAAGAGCCACAACCTCATGCAGGCCATCGCACGCGTCAATCGCGTGTTCAGCAACAAGCCTGGCGGGCTGGTGGTCGACTACATCGGCATCGCCAATGAGTTGAAGCAGGCATTGAAAACCTACACGAACGCGAAGGGGAGAGGGAAGCCGACGCACGATATTCGCGAAGCCTTCGCCATTCTGCTGGAGAACATCGAAAAACTTCACGGCTTGATGCATGGCTGCGATTACAGTGAATTCACAACCAGAGCCCTGCCGCTGTTACCCCGCGTGATGAACCACATCCTCTCTCTGGAAGGGGCCAACAAGGAGCTCGATGGCAAGAAGCGCTTCCTGGACATCATGGCCAGCATACGTTCCGCCTACACGCTTTGCAGCACGCTGGATGAGGCGAAGGCTTACTCGAAGGAGATCGCATTCTTCGACGAGGTAAAGAATGCGATCACCAAATTCACGACAGTTGATAAACGTCGCACAGATGAAGACAAGAACTCCGCACTGAAACAGATCATCGACAACGCGATCATTGCCGAGGGCGTGGACGATATTTTCAGCCTCGTCGGACTCGACAAGCCCAACATCGGTCTCCTGTCGCCTGAATTCCTGGAAGACGTTGCCAACCTCAAGGAGAAAAATCTGGCAGTCGATTTGTTGGAGCGATTGCTGCGCGATGAAGTGAAGGCGCGTATGAAAACGGACGTGGTCTCCGAGAAAAAATACTCCGACCGCATATTGGAAACCATGCGCAAGTATCACAACCGCGCCATCGAAACCGCGCAGGTCATCGAAGAGCTGATTCAGATGGCCAAGGACATGGCCGCGGATGCCGAGCTGGCCGCCAAGTCGGGATTGAACTCTGATGAGATTGCGTTCTACCGTGCGTTGATTCAGAACGAGTCTGCCGTGAAGGAGCTGGGCGACTACAATTTGCGGGAGCTTGCCAAATACGTCACCGAGCAGTTGCGTAAATCCACGACGGTCGACTGGCAGGTGCGTGACAGTGTGCGTGCCAAGTTGCGGAATCTGGTGCGCAGGGCGTTGAGAAAATGGAAGTATCCTCCCGATAAAGCAGACGAGACGGTGGAGTTGTGCTTGAAGCAGGCGGAGGCGTTGAGTGAGGGTTGGAGTGCTTTGTAGCAAATTAGCATCTCTCGCCGACTCGCTTCGAAATGATGTTCACTCACAAGTTCATCAGTAAGAGGGGCATCTTTGCTGCCTCCTGAGCTAGGCGGGCGTGAGGATAAGCAGATTCTCGCAGTCAGTATCGGAGTCGACGCCCCGCGAGCCTGGCGTCAACGTCAGAATGCTTGCGTCATCGTCAAGCTCATCGAAATTGCTCCCCGATTGCAGATGCTCTACCCAGTATCCGTCGGACGAAAGGAGAACCGCGACATCTGGGAGGAGTGACAGACTTGTGGTGTAGGGCATATCGAATCGACGAGCGTTCAGGCTATTCGTGAGCAGATGGCGACCGTTGGCACGCTGGTCGACGCTAACTGACGGCATTGAATAATACTGATGGCCAACGTTCTGCGGGTGACTGATCCACCGAGGCGTCTCGCTCTTGCCGCCAAGACCAACCAGACAATCCCCCGTGCTAAGCACGTCCAAGTGATTGGACTCGTGATCAATACACACAATACTGTAGCTGGCCACATCGTGCAGGTAGTGATGTCTGAGTTTGCGCTGTTCGTGACGCATGATCTCAATCATCTGCTCCGCCGTGATGGGATGAGGTAGCGCGAAGGATTTCTGGACGATGGTAGTGGCCCAATGCTTCGCGAGCGATTGCCCATTAAGCCCTGTCTCCGCGACATCAATGACCATTGCGATTGTGGACACCTGGCTGATGGCGATCGCGGCAGCGTCATTGTTACTGATGCGTTGCCTGCCTTGGCGGCTCTTCCAATGGATGTGCATCATTGATGGACTCTTGCCAGGCTTTCCAACCGCTCAAACAACAGTGCCTCGCGCATGCCGTCGCCTCTGGACTGGCTCTGCACGGCATAGGCAAAATCATCGTTCTGGAGGAGAGTCGAGATCTCCTCGCTAATGTACCGGCGGATCTCGACAGCGCCTGCTGAGACTTCATCCAACAATTCCTGCCTGCCATCGACCACATTGAGAATGTCTTCAATATCGCGGCTTTCCAATGGATCGCCTTTGCCTCGGTGCTTGTAGGCTTCGAGTTTGGTCGCAAGAAAGTAAACAGGATGGACGAGTTTGATGATGAGATCGTGGTCAAGAGGATAGTCTGTCGCCGTTTCGACTGCTTGGCGGTACCACCGGTTACTGAAGCCCAGGATGTTCTCGTCATCGGGCATGAAGTCCACCCTCAGGGCGCCGAGTGTCATGGCGCAGATTGGCATGGGTTCTTCTGCAGAGGATGGGCCAATCTGAAAGCCTGACGCCTTGAGGCGCTCCTGCATCTGCATGAAGCCCATATAACCGATGACATGGACGATCAGGTCCACATCATCGGTGCTGCGGACCTGCTCGCGGGTGAAGTCATCCGTGATCAATAACCCCGTTGTACATCCACCGACGAAGGTCATCTGTGTTCGCAGATCAGGGCCGAGTGCGCTCGCTACGCATTTGAGCATGTCGGTTTGGATATCCAGAGGAGTCATTGCCCAAACTCCATTTGCTCTTTCAGCAGGTCGGCAGCGAGATTGCTTTCACGCGGCTGTCCCAGTCTGATGGCATCCAGCAGCGCCAAAAATGAGTACAACTGCGGATCACGCTTTACTGCGTATGTCACGCTCTTGAAGAGTGGCTCAACCGCTAGGCCCATCGTCTTGCCGGCAGCATCGGGCCATACGAGTTGAAATTCTCCTGCGCTATGCAGCTTGCCCTGCAGGACAGGGGCTCCGAATGAGGTGGCAATGCCGCGAGTCAAGGAGCCCGCCCTGGCGGGAAAGACATAGCGCAGGCCATGTACGACGAAGTGATACAGGTTCCTGGCATTGACCTTGGGAATCCCCGAGTTTCGCTCTATGCGGATCAGGCCTGTATCGACGCAGCGGTTGAGTGACAGGTTTATCTGCGATTTGCTGATCCCCGTCTCGTGCGCCAGGGAGCGGGCACTGTATTGCGCTGCGCGTGCCGTTGTGGAGTAAGGATTGCGCCACTCCCAGAGCCCCTGTTGATTGGCAGCTAGCCCC
>MGYS01000096.1:13371-14209 GCA_001802565.1 Gammaproteobacteria bacterium RIFCSPLOWO2_02_FULL_57_10
GACTTGGACTCCTGTTCTTGCATCTGCATACAGATCAATTTAAGCATTAATCCGAGGTCTTGACTTTTCATGGAATTTCCTTCAAGAGCTGTCCCGTGTCCTAGGACGTGGGACGGATGGTATCAGGGCGGGTCAGAAAAGCAAGTCTAGTGAGTATCCCTTATTGGGAGAATCGACATTGAGAGATTCGACCGACTTCTGAAATTGGGAAACAGGCTGTTTCCCAATTGATACCTATTCTCAAGAGGCTCTATCTCTCCGGCTGTTTTTCTCAGACTCCGGCTATTTTTCTCGAAGATCGACGGGATCAGTGACCTTAGTGTATGTTCGATTGGAGAAAGTAGCTTTGAGCAGACCCATGCAAATCCGCAGAACCCAAACCTCCGACATCCCCGCCTTCCACGCTCTGTGGACCCGCACCTATGCCGAAGGCATCTACATCCCCAACCCGCCACCACCACAGGACCGCATTCTCGAAGTTGTCCAGAAAGTAGTCGCCGAACAAATCCCGAACTTCGTCGCCGTGAACGGAGAGGCTCTACTTGGCTTCGTCGAAGTCTTCCCCGGCACCATGTGCGGCAGAACCGGCGAAGATGCGCATCTCTCTGGCTTCCTCGGCATCCAGATCGCTGCCACTCACCGACGTCAGGGCCTGGGCCGAGAGCTGATGCGTATCGCCATAGAAGATTCGATCCGCCACGGTTTCAGGTGTATCGAGCTTCACGTTCTGGAAACCAACCACGCGGCGATTCGCCTGTACGAGTCGATTGGATTTCAGGATGTCGGGAGTGGCAATGCGAAGGAGATGCCGAATGGGGCGAGGGTGATGTACAGGACG
>MGYS01000096.1:14397-38342 GCA_001802565.1 Gammaproteobacteria bacterium RIFCSPLOWO2_02_FULL_57_10
GCTGGAGGTCGTCAGCAAGGACCTTGGTCGCGTGAACGATCCAGCTGCATTCACGGGTTGGCTCTATCAGATTCTGCATCGCAAGGCTGTTGATCATATCCGGCAGATCACGCGTCAGCGGCGGATCGGTAGAGCAGTGCACGCGGAGTCCGAAATCGTCGACGCAGTGTATGAGACGTCAGTGGAGAACGTGGACCTCGACAATCTGCTGGCGAGGTTGGGCAGGGATGACTATCAAGTGGTGCATTTGCACTATCTCGAGGGGCTGAGCGTTCGGGAAATTTCCGTGGCGCTTGCGGTGGCGGAGGGCACGGTGAAGTCGCGTCTTTTCCATGCACGGCAACAATTGAAGAAACTAATGGGAGATAACGATGAGTGACCTGAACAAGAAAATTCTCGATGCTATGCGCAACAGCAAGGATGAACTTGTGGCTACAGATGACGACACGGGGCTCTTCAAGCTGATTGGCCTGAGCTTCAAGGGACCGCTTCGCTTCACGGTGATGTTCGTGATGTTGTTGGTGGTGGTGTTTGTGGGGCTGGCCCTGTATTGCGCGTGGCAGATGCTCGGCACTTCCGATGTGGGCGCCAAGGTGGATTGGGCTGCCGGTCTGGTGGTGTCCTTCATCATCGTCGGTCTGTTGCGCCTGTGGTATTTCCTGGAGCTGAACCGTTTGTCTATCGTGCGGGAGGTCAAGCGGGTGGAGTTGCAGGTGGCGTTGCTGGCGGAGCGACTGAGTGGGGAGTAGGTGGGTAACGAAAACCTGCAGAAAAAGGAGTGCTTTTTCTAGCCAATTCAACCACATGGGCCTATACTGTATTCATATACAGTGATCGCAAGTGCCATCTTTCCTGCCTAGGAGAACCCCATGTCCACTCTTCCAGAAAGCACTCTTTCCCAGGCGTTTATCCCCGACGACAACGCTGCTCTTGGCACCGAACTCACGCGCCTCGCCGGCCACATCAATGCGGCTCAGTATCGCTTCCTGAAACTCCTGGCGGCGCTCGTCGAGCGCGAGGCATGGGCGGGTGACGGGCTGAAGTCTCCTGCGCACTGGCTCAATTATTACTGCGGGATTGATTTGGGTGCCGCGCGAGAGAAGGTGCGGGTCGCCAGAGCGTTGGCGTCGCTTCCGCAAATCGACGCGGCGTTTCGCAGCGGTGTGCTGAGTTACTCCAAAGTGCGAGCCATGACCCGTTCCGCCACGCCGCAGAACGAGGCGTTGCTGTTGCAGGTCGCTCGGCACGGGACCGCTCAGCATGTGGAGCAGCTCGTGCGGAAGTATCGCCGTGCGTCTCGCCTCAGCGATGTGCAGCAGGATAGAAAGTGTTATGAGAGGCGCGAGCTCAGTTATCATTTCGATGACGATGGCATGCTGGTGATTCGGGCAAGATTGGTGGCAGAGGAGGGCGCTACTTTCGTCAACGTGCTGAACGCGATGGTTTCTGCCATGAATCCGCCACCGGGTTCAGATGGCGTGCTCTCGCAAAACGTCTCGCAAGATTTTTCGCAAAAAACGTTTCCGCAGAAACGCGCCGATGCGCTGGTGGCCATGGCGGAGCAGGCGATGCGGTCGGTGCAGGAGGATGGGCTGCAGCCATTGGTCTGTGCAGAGAAGGCACAGGTGGTCGTGCATGTTGAGCGGTCGGAAGTGCGGGAGGAATCCGCGCAGGTACTTCAACACTCGGACGCTGGATGCTCCATCGAGTGCGCGGGCTCCCGCGTTCACGTTTCTGCGCTCACTGCGCGGCGGGTGTCATGCGATTCGACCGTGCAATCCATGCTGCAGGATTTCCGCGGAAACGTTCTGGATGTGGGGCGGCGCACTCGCACGATCTCACCCGCGTTGCGCAGGGCGTTGATGAGTCGGGATGAGGGATGCATCTTTCCCGGGTGCTGCGCATCCCGTTTCGTTGACGCGCATCATGTGCAGCACTGGTGCGACGGTGGCAAGACCAGTCTCGACAATCTGGTATTGCTGTGCCGACATCACCACACGTTGCTGCATCAGGAGGAATACGAGATCGTGAAGAATGAACACGGACAGTTTGAGGTGCGATCACCTGCGGGGAAGAAAATGTTGCGCGCGTTGCCGCAGCAGTTTCTGGATGTGCGCGATCCGGTGGAGGAAGAATTGTCGATCGAGCGTGAGCACAACGGCTTTGGGTTGAAGATTGATGCGGACACAACAGTCACTCTTTGGCAGGGCGAGCGGATGGACTACAGCCTGGCGGTTGGGGTGATGAGGGATCTGGCGCATGACGCGTGAACCAAACACGCGGACTAACTTGTCTGGGATCGAGTGGCGACATCACATTCGCGTCTGGTTCAGTTTGCTCGAAATGAGCCGATTCAAACTGACTCCAGATTCGGCGGCCTCAATCGCCAGCATTCGGTGGGTTTCTGGAGTAACGCGCACCATGAACTTACCGCTGTACTTTTTCGCGGAGAGTGGTTCTGGCACAAGTTCGTTGCTGGCCCGCAAATCCGCGACGCAATCACGAACCAATTGTCGGATTCCGCGTAGAGCATGTTCCGGATCGTTTGCCAGCCAGCTCAAACTGGGGAATTCGACGCATAGACCGACGTGCTCCTGATCATCTTCTGACCAGGTTAATCGATACGTGTAACGATCAATTTCGATTGTCATGCTGAGCCTCCATACGCTCAACTGCGTGCAATACTTGCGAGACTTGATAGGCCTTGGCCATACCGCGATAGTCCTGGATATTGACCCTGGGATCTCCTTGCCAGGGAGTTCGATATACCCTGTGGCTTGAACCACACTGGCGGGGTTCTCCGAAGTAGGCGTCGCACACTTTGCATAGGTCGCTGTATCTTATGCCCTTGGGATTACCCCGCATCCGGTCGAGGATTGCAGATATTTTTGCCATGAATGGTACCACTATTGATATCAAGGTCAATCTTCGCCCATAGCTCAAATTCTGGGCGACCCTGACATTCAATATAGTCGACAATTTCCGGATGGTTGGAAGACGGAAGTGTTCTGGCCGATTACGGAGTGAGAGGTGAAGGGTTGTGCACTCTCTCGACAAACGCCTCGATCGCTGCCAGCACCTCCTGCTCATGCGACAGGAAGATCCAGTGATCACCATCTGCTATGACCAGCACTTCCGAGTCGGGAATTTCCGAGTCGAAGCGCTGTATCTCTTCGGCCTTGCGCTGGCTGTCGATCTGGAACAATTCGGAGACAGTCTGCTGAATCTGCGGATCATCCTTGTGGTACCAGGTTTCCATCAGCGCTGCGGGTGAGGAGGGCACTGCGTAGATGCCGAGTGCTGGCACGGTGATGCGCGGATAGTCCGGAGCCTGCAAACCCATCATGATGGCATCGAGATACAGCGTGTCATGTTTGATGGCGCCGGTCGCAAGATCGTAGCTGGCCAGGATTTCGCCTTCGGGGGGCAGCGTCGCCCGACCATTGGTACGCAGCGCATATTGTCTCAAGGCGTCATAGGAAACGGATTCGGCGGGGCGCACCGGGGGTTGAGGGGGCAGCACCGCATTCAGCTCGTGATAGCGTTTGCGATCGCGCAGGTCGCTGGCACTCACGCGGTCGTAGGCTGCATCAAGATAGACGAGGCCCGTGAAGCGTTCGGGATGATTGGCGCCGAGATAGCTGAGCTCTTCACCGCCGATGGAATGACCGACAAGAATCGCGGATGCAATGTTCAGTGTGTCCATGACCTGCAACACGTCCTGCCCCAGACGTGCAGCTTCGTAGCCGCGATCCGGTTTGCTCGATGCGCCGGTGCCGCGTCGTGTCATGGCGACCACGTTGTATTGCTCCGACAACTTCACGGCGATCTCGTCATAAGAGTGTGCTGTGGCACCCAGGCCTGGCAACAGCATCAGGGTCGGCGCATCCGGATGTTCTGCGTTGCGCCAGTCCAGCACTTCCAGGCGCACGCCCTGCTCGACGGCGATGGAGCTGACTTCATGAGGCGAGCTGTCACGCCAGTTCGATTGCTGCATGCTCAGAGTGGGGCTGTCCTCGGTCAGTGGGCACAGGGCAATGGCATCGTCCGGCAGTCCGCTGGAGGTGAGTTGCCTGCTCACGACACGCTCGATATTCCAGGCGGAGAGGAGGATGCGTGAACTGTCGACGAGACTGGGGGAGGTGAGTGTCAGTCGTGTCTGTTTGCGGCCGATGGCTTCGAGCCAGCCCGGTGTGAAGTTGGCGCGGAAGTAGCTGTCTACGCGACTGTCTTCGAGCCCGATCAATTCAGCAGAGACGAGCGCAGGGTAAGCGCCGCGCTTGGTGCATTCGATGTCGATCGTGTTGGCATTGCTGTCGAGTTCTGCCTTGCAGGCACCGAGTTCTGGAAAGTTGTAAATCTCGCCGTCGACCGGCAGTTCATGGGACACCGGAGACAGCAGTGACATGTCGTAACTGAATTCCAGCGCGACGCTGTCATCGTCAGCCACCTGCGAGGCAATGTCGCCGGGGATGAGCCAATAGTCCGTTTCCACTGCAGCGCTTGGAGCAAAACGGTTGGCCGCGGTGAAGGATCGTGTAAGTGGAACTTCCTGTGGCAGAGACTCTGCACTCAAGACTGCCCGTGCGCGAATGCGATCGACGCGCCAGTCGACACTGATGTCATGGCCCGCAACGACGGAGGGAATCCATTCCGTGAGCATGTCGCGCGAACGCACCGTGGTGCTGAAGGTGATGGCGCCTGGTCCTGCTGTGCGGGTCTGCTGTTCCTGCCAGCCAGCATTGAGCAGCAGATTGTTGTCGGCGGTTGAACCGTACTGTGCGTCCATTGTCGTGGCCGGGAAACAGGCCTGCACGGGTTCGATCAGCACGAACTGTTCCAATGTGTCGTCCGCGCTGTTGACCAGGCTGCGATGAATGCCGATGGCTCTGTCCCAGTTGTACAGCCACGCGGGTGGATACACTGTGAAGAACACGACTGCGATGCTGAGAGCGAAAGCGAGTTTTGCGCGGCGCTGTTGTCGCCTGCAGTAGAGAAACCAGAACACTGCGAGCGCGCCGGCCAACCCGGTCGACAATACGGGTATCGCCTGCAGCCACATCATGCCGTCGAACTCTGCGCCGAGTTCTATGCCCAGCAGCTCCAGAAGCGGGCGTGTCACGCTCCAGGCCGGGAGCAGGAAGATGAACACCACCAACACCAGCAGCAGTATGGTGCGGCGCAGACCGGGCGCCAGGAGTCCCATTGCCAGCAGGATCGGAATGACCAGCACGGCAGGCAGTTTTTCCACGGCGGCTGCAAAGGCCAGTGCCTGCAGTGCCTCATGTCCCTGATTGAGATACAGGATGAAACGCCCCAGGACCACCGGCAGCACGATGGTGACGATCATGAACAGCAGCTTTGCCAGCAGCCAGTCGGCTCTGGGGATCGGTCGGGTCAGCCAGTCGTGGGTCAGGCTGTCGGCCGGGTCCTGCTGCAATGCGGAAATCATCAGCAGACAGCCGATGAAATAACCGAGCCAGTAGAAGTTCGCTTGCACCATCTGCAGAAACTCGGCATCACCACTGAGAGTCAACGCATCCAGACTGGAGATGACCGGTTGGATGAAAAACACGGCGCTGCCGAGCAACACCAGAGGCAGCAGGCCGAGAATATCCTTCCTGACGATGGCGAGGATGATGCGCAGGTGTTGCTCGGTCATGATGGCTCCTTGCCTGTTGATCGAGTTCTGCGAATCAGCGCGTTGCTGATGTTGCGCAGACTCATGGGTTCAACCAGCAGTTGCACGGCGCCAAACAACGCATTGAGCTGAGCAACCAGCTTCTCCCTGTCGGTAAAAGAGGATTCGATGAAGCGCAGAGCATGGCCACTGATCTCCGGGAACAGCCAGCTTTCAGGACAGTGTTCCGGCAACTGCTTCTGCGCGGAAAGCGTCACGTGCACTTCTCTGAATCGCGCGTGCAAGGACTCGATCGATTCCTGGAAATGCAGGCGGCCCTTGTCCATGAATGCGATGTGGCTGGTGAAGAATTCGATCTCTGCGAGCTCATGCGAAGAGATCAGAATCGTGGTTTCATTCGCCTGTTCGAGCAGGCCTTCGACAACTTCATCTCTTGTCAGCGTGTCCATGCCGCTGAGGGGTTCATCGAGGACCAACAGCTTGGGCCGGAATGCCAACCCCGCCGCGAGTACGGTTTTCATGCGCATGCCGTGGGAGAGTTTGCTGAGAGCACGGTCGGGCGGCAGGTCGAGATTTTTCCGCAAGGATTTTTCGAGTCCTGCATCCCAGTTCGGATAGAGCGCGCGCAGATAATCGAAGTACTGGGCGATGGTCAGGCGTTCCGGCAGGACCTGACTTTCCGATACGTAACCGATCTGCTGGAAGTCCTGTGGTTGCAGGGAGCGGCTGTCGCGGCCGAGCACGATTGCCGTGCCGGTGTCCGGTTGGATGATGTTCAGCAACATGCGCATGGTGGAGGTCTTGCCTGCGCCGTTGGTGCCGACCAGGGCAAACGCGGCGCCTTCGGGTACCTGGAGTGAGAGGTCACGGACAACTTGCACCTTGCCGTAGTGCTTGCCCAGATTCGTGGTCTCAATGATCATTGGACACCACTTTCAGCGAGTCGAGTTTCCGCCACTGCGTCTCGACCGACTCCAGCATTTCGTCCAGTTTGACGCCGACCCGCCGGGCTTCCACCACCAGTTGTTCCACATCGTCATTCAGCAGGCGCTGTCTGTCGCCGCTGCGCGCCTTGGGCGGCATGGCCACGGTGGTGCCGCGTCCGGGGCTGGAGACCAGCCAGCGCTCCTGAATCAGGTGCTGGATGACCTTGTGCGCAGTATTGGGATGGATCTTCAGATCCTTGGCGAGCACGCGCACGGAGGGGAATGCATCGCCCGGTTTCATGGCGCCGCCCAGGATAGCCCGGGTGGCACCATAGACGACCTGATCGAAGATGGACTGGCTGGAATCGAGCTTGATATGAAATAGTGTCATACGAACAGTGTGACACTTGTGACAGTAATGTCAACAGGGAAATTCGGCCCGCTTCATGACCTGGGCTCTACACCGAATTCGTCCGCAGATCCCTCTTCACGTCGCCCTTTGCCACATTGATGATCATGTCCGGAGTGACCGGCACCCGGTTGAACAGATGTCCGCCCATGGCATTCGAGATGGCGCATACGAGCGCTGCCGCCGCACATCCTTGAATGGGTTCTCCGACCCCTTTGGCGCCTACCGGGTTCTGCGGGTCGGGAATTTCCACTGCTGCCCAGGCCATGTTGGTCTTCACATCCAGATAGGTGGGAATCTTCGCCTCATGCAACCAGATGTTGGCGGGCAGACCGTTCTGCGGATCATAGGTGTGGCGTTCAAAACCGGCCAGTCCGAAACCCATGATGGCAGCGCTCTTCATCTGTGCGGCAAGTCCCTGTGGATGCAGTATCGTGCCGCAGTCAGTGACGCCCATGTAGTCGAGGATGTCGTACTTGCCGGTGTCCGGATCCAGTGCGATCTGCACGAATCCTGCCGCGAGTCCGGCGACTGTGCCATCGCGCGGCGTGCTGTCGCGAGCAACGCCAATTAAACCCGTACCGGCGAGACCTGCCACGGAGGCAGTGGTCATGGCATTGATGCCTTCGGGCGCGATCTGCCCGCTGAACTCACCGCCCAACGCGATGGCGCGTTGCGCGACTTCTGCGTAGCTGAGTGAACGCGATGGATCGGTGCGCGAGAACACGCGCTCCTCTCCGATGTCGTAATCCTCCGGTGTGCCGCCAAGGTCGAGTGCTGCGATGCGCAGGATCTTGTCGAGCGCGTCCATGCTCGCGACATGGTTGGTGCGCGTCATGGTGAATGACGTGTTGCTGCCGAACTGACCGTTGTTCCAGGGCAGGTGGTGACGGCTGTCGCCACGCTCTACCACGCAATTTTCCCAACGATACTTCAACACTTCGGCTGCGACGCGCGAGGTGGTGGAGTAGGAGTAGGTGCCGAGATTGCCGACACCGGTGTGGATGTGCAGAACACCGTCGGGTGTAATGCGTACCAGGCCGTCGAAACCGCTGCTGCCAGCAGAATGATAGGCCTGTCCTACACCAACGCCGATGATCTTGTTGCCCACGCGCTGGCCGTTCTGTGCGAATTTTTCGTTCCAGCCGAACGCCTCGGCACCCTTGCGCAGTGCTTCAGGGAGATAGGCACTGGTGACCTTACCCTGAGAGTCGCCGAAGCGCGCATCGTTGCCAGGCGCGTTGATCACGCGAATCGCCAGTGGATCGATGCCGAGCTCACGCGCAGCTTTATCCAACAGCGGTTCTATGGCCGTCGCAAGTTGATTCTGACCTGGCCCGCGCTGCGCGCCCTTGGTCGGTGTGTTGGTGAACACGGGAATGCCGCGAAAGCGCATGGCCATCGGCGTGTACACCAGCGACATGGCTTCACCGGCTGACGTCCAGTCGGAGAAGCCGGAGTTGCCGCCGTTATCCTGAATGATGTAGAGGTCAGCGGCGAGCAAACGGCCGTCGGCACGAAAGCCCAGTTTCGCGCGACCCTGGAAGCCGTGGCGTGCGGAACCGATGCCATACTCTTCTTCGCGAGTGATACGCATCATCACTGGTCGACCGAGCTTTTTGGAAAAATGCGCGGGAATGACCATCGAGGGATAACCGGCGCCCTTGGAGCCGAAACCGCCGCCGCAGAACTCGGCGATGAAGACGAGGTCAGCAGCGGGAATGCCGATGTAGCTGGCAATCGAAGGTATCGGGAAACTCTGACTCTGGCTGGAGCCATAGAGGAAGCACTTGCCGTTTTCCCAGTAGGACATCGCGGAGCGCGGTTCCATGGAGTGATGGGCGTTGCTCGCAGTCACGAAACTCTCGTCGAGGATGTAAGCCGATGCTGCAAATCCGGCTTCGAGATCGCCGACGACCCATTCTTCTGTTGCTGCACTCTGAGGCAGGACTCCCGAGTCCAACTCACTGAGATCTTCGTCCGACCAGTGTATTGCCTGCAGCACCGGGGCATCCGGGTTGCCCTGTACGCGAGGGGCCGGTGCATTGCCGCCAAGACGGGCATGGACTCCATTGGGACGCAGGCTGGTGAGAGGCTCAACGGTGAACGGCAGACGTTCATAGCTGACGGAGATCAGCGCCATTGCATCCTCGGCCGTCCGCTCATCCACGGCGGCGATGGCGAGGATCGGTTCGCCCACATAGACGGGTTCATTCGTGAGGATCTGCCGATCCACTCCAGGCAGGCGGGGCACGTCGTCGGCAGTCAGCACGCCGACAACGCCCGGCAGGCGCAGGGCCTCGGAAGCGTCGATACTGACGACCCGCGCATGGGGCATGGGACTCGTCAGCAGGCGACAGAACACCATGCCATCAACCTTGAAGTCCTCTGCATACCGGGCATCGCCGGTGACCTTGGCTTCCATGTCTGGCGGAAGATAGTCCTTGCCGATCAGGGAGTAGACCATGCTGATTCTCCTGTGTTCTTGTTCTTCTAACCGAGGGTTGAATCTTGAGTCCGAGGATAGATAGAAGCGGTGAGGATGTCCATGGGATTGAATCAGGACTCCGTAAGGCGTTGGTCAGCCGCAGAAGCGGAGTGCGGGTGGGCGGTGCAGATCGGAGCTGCGGTTTTTGGGGTGTAGAATTCAGAGGTGAGTCAGAAAGAATCGCGAGCAGGCTCGCTCCTACAGGGGGGGGTAGGAGCGAGCCAGACTTCGATTACGCAGCGACTTCGCGGACGTTGACCAGCGGGATGGTCTTGGCGTGTTCGGCCGCGTCCATGTACGACTTGATCTCGTTGAAGTTCAGGTAGCGGTAGATCTTGTCCGACATGGTGTCCACATTCTTCATGTACACCATGTACTCCTCCATCGTCGGGATACGACCCAGCACGGAGCTGACCGCAGCCAGTTCCGAAGACGCCAGGAACACATTCGCGCCCTCGCCCAGACGGTTCGGGAAATTACGAGTGGAGGTGGAAACGACCGTGGAATTCGGTGCCACACGGGCCTGGTTGCCCATGCACAGCGAACAGCCCGGCATCTCGGTACGCGCGCCGGACACGCCGAATACGCTGTAGACGCCTTCTTCCACCAGTTGGTGCTGGTCCATCTTCGTCGGCGGAGAAACCCACAGACGCGTCGGGATGACACCTTTCACCTGCTTCAATACTTCGCTCGCGGCACGGAAATGGCCGATGTTGGTCATGCATGAACCGATGAACACCTCGTCGATCTTGGTGCCCTGTACGGCAGACAGCGGCTTGATGTCGTCCGGGTCGTTCGGGCACGCGAGCAACGGTTCCTTGATCTCGTTCAGATCGATCTCGATGATCTTGTAGTACTCGGCATCGGCATCCGGCTCCAGCAGCTCCGGGTTCTTCAACCACTCTTCCATGGCGCGCGCACGACGCTCCAGGGTACGTGCATCGCCGTAGCCCTGGTCGATCATCCAGCGCAGCAACGTGATGTTGGACTTGAAGTACTCGATGATCGGTTCCTTGTTCAGGCGAATGGTGCAACCACCGGCAGAACGTTCTGCGGACGCATCGGACAGTTCAAAGGCCTGCTCCACTTTCAGATTGGGCAACCCTTCGATTTCGAGGATGCGGCCGGAGAAGATGTTCTTCTTGCCCTTCTTCTCGACAGTCAGGTCGCCGGACTGCAGCGCCGCATAGGGAATCGCATTCACCAGATCACGCAAGGTGATGCCGGGCTGCATCTCGCCCTTGAAGCGCACGAGCACGGACTCGGGCATGTCGAGTGGGATTACGCCAGTCGCCGCCGCAAAGGCCACCAGACCGGAGCCGGCCGGGAAAGAGATGCCAATCGGAAAGCGGGTGTGGGAGTCGCCACCGGTGCCGACAGTGTCAGGCAGCAGCATGCGGTTCAGCCAGGAGTGGATGATGCCATCGCCTGGACGCAGGGCGACGCCGCCACGGGTCTGGATGAAATCAGGCAATGTGTGCTGAGTCTCGATGTCCACCGGCTTCGGATACGCGGCCGTGTGGCAGAAGGACTGCATGACCAGATCGGCGGAGAAGCCGAGGCAGGCGAGATCCTTCAGTTCGTCGCGAGTCATCGGGCCTGTTGTGTCCTGAGAGCCGACCGTTGTCATCTTCGGCTCGCAGTAGTTGCCCGGACGCACGCCCTTCACGCCGCACGCCTTGCCAACCATCTTCTGCGCCAGCGTGTAGCCTTTATTGGACACTTCAGGATTGAACGGCAGGCGGAAGACCTTGGAGGGGGGCAGGCCCAGAGAGGTACGTGCCTTTTCTGTCAGGCCACGGCCGATCATCAACGGGATACGTCCACCCGCGCGCACTTCGTCCAGCAGCACTTCTGTCTTCAAAGTGAAATCGCAAACGACTTCGCCACTGCCATGGCGCGAGATTCTGCCTTCGTAGGTGTGGATGTCGATGACATCGCCAGTGTTCATCTTTTCAACGTCGCACTCGATCGGGAACGCACCCGCGTCTTCCATCGTGTTGAAGAAGATCGGGGCAATCTTGCTGCCGATGCACACACCACCGTCGCGCTTGTTGGGGATATAGGGAATGTCGTTGCCGATATTCCACAGTACGGAGTTGGTGGCAGACTTGCGCGATGAGCCGGTACCGAGCACGTCACCAATGAGTGCGACGGGGAACCCTTTCTTCTTCAGTTCGGCAATCTGTGCGGCGGCATTGGTAACGCCTTCGCGTGGCATCTTGTACATCGCCAGCGCGTGCAGCGGGATATCTGGGCGTGACCAGGCGTCCTGGGCAGGGGAGAGGTCGTCGGTATTGGTTTCTCCTGGCACCTTGAAGACGGTGACGGTCAGGGTCTTGGGCAGCTCAGGCTTGGCGGTAAACCACTCGGCATCGGCCCAGGATTGCAGCAGATTCTTCGCATGCACATTGCCGGCCTTGGCACGCTCTTCCACGTCGTGGAACGCATCGAACATCAGCAGTGTGTGCGAGAGTTCCTTGGCGGCCAGCGGGGCGAGTTCAGGATCGTCGAGCAGCTTGATCAGTGTGACGATGTTGTAACCGCCGAGCATGGTGCCCAGCAGTTTGGTGGCCAGTGCCTTGTCGATGATGGGGGACGTGGCTTCGCCTGTGGCGACGGCCGACAGGAATCCAGCCTTCACGTAAGCTGCCTCATCCACACCTGCTGGTACGCGATTGGAAATCAGGTCAAGAATGAACGCTTCCTCGCCCTTCGGCGGGTTCTTCAGCAGCTCCACCAGAGCGGCCACCTGTTCGGCGTCCAGCGGTTTCGGGACGATGCCCTGAGCAGCTCGTTCGGCAACATGTTTACGGTACGCTTCTAACACAATATTTCCCTCGTCGTGAGACCAGTCGTGAGACATTAGGCACGTCAAAACCCCAGCCGGGGTTCGGATAAGCTGATAAAATCGGGTCAATAGTTTAGGCGATCGGGCGTCATAACTCCAGTTGAATGCTGACGAAACGCGGCGCACACGCCTGATGGCACTCTGAATTTCGCAAGGAAAGGTCCGGCAATTGAACACGAACTCCACAAGAACTCCGTGCATTGGTGTGTGCTCCACGACGTCGGTTGGCGATGCCATCTGTCGCGGTTGCAAGCGTTACGCTTTTGAAGTGATTCGCTGGAATGGCTATACAGACATGGAGAAGGAAGCGGTGTTGCGGCGTATCGAAGCACTGACCGTGCAGATCATGCAGGACAAGTTCGTGATCCTCTCCGAGGAGCTCCTGATGACTGGAGTGACGCGCCACAAGTTGCCGGTCAATCCGTCATTGTCACCCTATTGCTGGTTGCACAATCTGCTCAAGAAGGGGCGGCCGGAGTCTCTTGTGCTTGCGGACTATGGTGTCGCGGTGACTCAGGCCTATCGGCATGTGCCGCTCGAAGGGCTTGCCGAGCTGGTCGATGAGGAGCTGCTGGTGCTGGGGGAGGCGCACTTTGCACGCTACTTCCAGAGTGTGGACAGTCTGGCGTGAGGATTTCTGCTGTGGGAGCCTGCCCTGCAGGCGATGGGGAAAATCTATCGCCTGCAGGGCAGGCTCCCACATTCTTCTCTAAACAGGGGCTTGCAGAGGGAAGTACTTCAGGTCAAAGCCGGATTCCGTGAATTCCAGAGCCCAGCCCTTGCTGTCCCAACTGCCGAGCACGATGCGCAAGGCTTCGCTGCGGCCGTTGATGGGCTCCTGCAGGCGAATCGTATGTACGGCAGGTCTGTGGGTGTGACCGTGAACCAGAGTATTGACCTGCTTTTCGTGAAGCAGGTTCAGGACTTCCTGATGCGTCACGTCCATGATGTCGGACGCCTTGTTGCCTGTGTGTTCCTTGCTCTGCTGCCGTGCCTGCTGGGCGATCATGTGACGTTCGACCAGGGACTTCTCCAGAAACTCGTTCTGCCAGCGCTCTGAGCGCACCAACTTGCGGAACTTCATGTATTCCGTATCGCGGGTGCAGAGACTGTCGCCATGGATCAGCAGAACGCGGTGGCCATGGCAGTCGATGATGGCGGGCTCTTGGATCAGAGTCGCGCCACACCGGGCGGCGTAGTCAGGGCCGAGAAGGAAGTCGCGGTTGCCGTGCATGAGATAGATGCGTGTGCCGGTGGCAGCGAGAGCCGAAAGCGCTGTGGCCACCGTGTCGGTGAGGTGGTTGTGGTCGTCGTCGCCAACCCATACCTCAAACAGGTCGCCCAGAATATAGAGGGATTCGCTGCCCGCCGCGCGGGTCGAGAGGAAGTTCAAAAAGCTCGCCGTGATCACCGAATTGTCGGAATCCAGATGCAGGTCTGAAATGAATAGGCTCTTTTTGATGTCCGACATTTTCAGCTGTTACTTTCTGGGATGGCTTGTTTCGCTGCAGATTCCGGCAAGTTGATGATGGTGGAGGTGATGATGATTTCGTCAACCGGCACATCCTGATGCCCGGACTTGGATGTCGTGCGACACTGCTTGATCTTGTTGACCACATCCATGCCTGCAGTGACTTTGCCGAATACGGCGTAGCCCCAGCCCTGGGCTGTCTTGTTCTTGTGGTTCAGGAAGGTGTTGTCGCTCACATTGATGAAGAACTGTGAGGTTGCCGAATGGGGGTCTGAGGTGCGCGCCATGGCAAGGGTGCCTTTGGCGTTGGGGAGGCCATTGTCGGCTTCGTTGATGATCGGCTTGCCGTTGCTTTTCTGCAACAGGCCGGATTCGAAACCGCCACCCTGGATCATGAAGTTGTCGATGACACGATGAAAAATGGTGTTGTCATAAAAGCCACTTTTCGCATACTCCAGAAAATTCGCGGAAGATATAGGGGCTTTTTCAAAGTCAAGCTCAATCGTGATATCACCATAATTCGTTTTGAAGACAATCATTGTGCACAACCTTGGTTAGAAAGCGGCTCTCGCCTCTTATGAGAAAGACATCGAGCAGTTATAATACGTCCTTTGCAACTTGCGAGAAAGCAGAAACGACAATATGAAAGCTATCGAAAGCCCGGCACCCTCGAATTTTATTCGCCACATTATTGAGCAAGATCTGCAATCGGGCAAGCACAATGGGCGCGTGCAGACACGCTTTCCGCCAGAGCCGAACGGCTTTCTGCACATCGGTCATGCCAAGTCCATTTGCCTGAATTTCGGCACGGCCGAGAACAACAATGGACGTTGCAATCTGCGTTTCGATGACACGAATCCAGAGAAAGAGAGTCAGGAATTTATCAATTCGATCAAGGCTGACATCGAGTGGCTGGGTTTTCACTGGAGCGGCGAAATACGTTATGCATCGAGTTATTTCGATGCGTTGTACGAATTTGCCCTGCAACTCATTCGCTCGGGCAAGGCGTATGTCTGCAGTCTCTCTCCGGAACAGGCGAGAGAGTATCGTGGCACATTGACGAGTCCTGGCACTGACAGTCCTTACCGCAACAGGTCGGTGGATGAGAATCTCGACCTGTTCATGAGGATGCGCGCCGGTGAGTTTGCAGATGGCGAGCACAGTCTGCGCGCGAAGATCGACATGGCATCGCCGAACATCAACATGCGTGACCCCGTGATCTATCGCATCAGGCATGTCGAGCATCATCAGACTGGCAACAAATGGCCAATCTACCCCATGTACGATTACGCACATTGCATCTCGGATGCCATGGAGTGCATTACCCACTCCCTGTGCACCCTGGAATTTGAAGACCACCGCCCTCTGTATGACTGGATTCTGCAGAATCTGGACAAGGTCAGCCTGCACGCTGCAAGCGACAGCCGCGACGGCGCGGATGCCTACGTCCTGCCGCGCCAGATCGAGTTTGCCCGCCTCAATATCAACTATACGGTGATGAGCAAGCGCAAGCTCAAGGAACTGGTCACCAACGGCTATGTGCATGGCTGGGATGATCCCCGCATGCCCACGCTGTCTGGCCTGCGTCGTCGCGGCTATACCCCGGCGTCCATACGCAATTTCTGCGAACGGGTGGGAATAAGCCGGAGTGAGGGAGTTGTCGATGTCGGCATGCTGGAGCACAGTATCCGCGAAGACTTGGACACCAGGGCGCCACGGGCCATGTGTGTGCTGCGACCATTGAAGGTCACGCTGGTCAACTATCCTCAAGAGGGTGTGGAAGTGCTCGATCTTGCCTGTCACCCCAAGGATGAGTCCATGGGCAGGCGGCAATTGCCATTCGGGAGAGAGCTCTATATTGATGCAAGCGACTTCGAAGAGGTACCTCCTCCGCAGTACAAGCGTCTGAGTCTCGGTACCGAAGTGCGTCTGCGTGGCGCCTATGTGATTCGTTGTGATGAAGTGATCAAGGATGCGGCGGGTGTGCCGGTGGAACTGTTGTGCTCCTACGATCCGGCAACATTGGGTGTGAACCCTCAGGGTCGCAAAGTGCAGGGCGTGATTCACTGGGTTCCTGCTGCACAGGCGATCGACGTGGAAGTCAGAATTTATGATCGCCTGTTCAATAGAGAGAATCCGGACGACAAGAGTATTGGTGATTACAAGGAGTGTCTCAATCCGGAATCGCTCGTCGTGCTGACTGGCTGCAAGGCAGAACCGAGCCTGGCCAATGCCGCGCCTGAGGCCAGCTTCCAGTTTGAGAGAGAGGGCTATTTTTGCGCGGACAGATTTGATTCTGCGCCGGGAAAAATGGTATTCAATCGCACCGTGACCCTGAAAGATTCATGGGCAAAAATTTCAAGTTGAGTGAACAAGTGCTACAGATATACAACACGCTGACGCGCAAGAAGGAAGAATTCGTGCCACTGGAAAGTGGCAAGGTGAAGATGTATGTCTGCGGCGTGACAACGTATGACTTTTGTCATATTGGTCATGCGCGGATGTTCGTCGCATTTGATGTTGTCGTCAGATATCTGCGTCACCGAGGGTACCAGGTGACCTATGTTCGCAATATCACCGATATCGACGACAAGATTCTGCGCCGTGCCGAAGAAAACAATGAATTGTTCTCCGATCTCACGCAACGTTTCATTGATGCTTCCCACGAAGACGAGGCCGCGCTTGGCGTGCTGCGCCCTGATATCGAGCCTCGCGCCACCGCACATATAGAACAGATCATTGCGCTGATTCAGCGCCTGATTGCCGCAGAATATGCTTACAAGGTCGTCAACGGTGATGTCTATTATTCCGTGTCGCAGTTTGCGGGTTACGGAAGACTGTCGAACAAGAATCCCGAGGAGTTGCTGGCAGGCGCCCGCATTGAAGTGGGAGAGCTGAAGCGCGACCCAAGAGACTTCGCGCTCTGGAAGTCGGCGAGCGATGACGAGGTAGGTTGGGATTCGCCATGGGGCTATGGTCGTCCAGGCTGGCACATTGAATGTTCCGCGATGTCGACCTGCTGCCTCGGTGACAGTTTCGATATTCATGGTGGTGGTTCGGATCTGATGTTCCCGCATCATGAGAACGAGATTGCGCAGTCTGAAGCGGCTACTGGCAAGCATTTCGCCAATGTCTGGATGCACAATGGTGCTGTGCGGGTGGATAACGAAAAGATGTCCAAGTCCTTGGGCAATTTCTTTACCGTGCGTGAAGTGCTGGAAAAATACAGTGGCGAGGTCATTCGCTATCTGCTGATTTCCAGCCATTACCGCAGTCCGATCAATTATTCCGACCAGGGATTGCGACAGGCTTCCATGGCACTGGAGCGTTTCTACAACGCCTTGCGTGAGATTGATACGAAGAACGTGAGGGATCTGGTCAACAGTCGTTTCGAGAAAGCCTTTTGCGCGGCGATGGACGATGATTTCAATACGCCGGTAGCCCTGGGGGTATTGTTCGATCTTGCCCGGGAGATCAATCGACTGCAGCAGGATAATCCTGAACAGGCGGCGCAGTTGGCCGGACTGCTCAAGCGTCTGGGCGGTGTGTTGGGAATTCTGCAGACCGCTCCGGAGGTTTACCTGCAGAGCCAGAAAGGGTCTGAAGTGGATGCGGCAGAAATTGATGCACTCATTCTCAGCAGGCGCACCGCTCGTGCCAACAAGGACTGGGCTTTGGCCGATCAGATTCGCGACAAACTGGCCGCCATGAAGGTCGTTGTGGAAGACACTGCAGAGGGCAGCAGTTGGCGTATCGAGCGCTGATAAATTGCAAACAGAGATTGACTGTCCAGGGTGCCGTGAGTATTATGCCGACCCTGCAATTATGTTGCAGGGTATCGGGGTATAGCGCAGTCTGGTAGCGCGCCTGCTTTGGGAGCAGGATGTCGGGAGTTCGAATCTCTCTACCCCGACCAACTCCAAACAGACAATGATTCAATGGTGATCGTAGCTCAGTTGGTAGAGCCCCGGACTGTGACTCCGGTTGTCGTGGGTTCGAGCCCCATCGGTCACCCCAATTTCCCAGGCACCTGCACAAACATTTGACACAAGTCACTGACTGTATCTTGCACGGTGCTCCGATTTTCCCCGGGGGTATAGCTCAGCTGGATAGAGCAACGGCCTTCTAAGCCGTGGGTCTCAGGTTCGAATCCTGATACTCCCGCCATAATTCCCCAAATGATTTACTGCAACTCAACACCTGGCTGCTTTCCGATGGACGTCAGTGGGTGCGGGTCTCTTTTTTTATCCGTTTGTGCGCGGCAGCCTTGTCAGTTTTTCCTGCGGGCATGCAATGACATCGTCCTGACCTGACTCCAGCAACCCTCTATACGGAACGATTCGATAGTCTCCAGTATGTCTGCCTCTGGCATCGCGTCGTCGCGCCTTGGACCCATCTTCCTTGCGCTTGTCGAAAGTCAGCAGCACATAGTCAGAGGGAAGGTGCGCAAGCAATTCCGTCACGTCCTTGAAGGACAGAGGCTTGCCATAGGTGATCTCGCAAACCACCACGGGGCGCAGTCTTTTCAGCGTCTTCTGCAGTCCGTGCAGCGCCAGCTTCTCGAATCCTTCCACATCGATCTTCACGAGATCCATGCAGTCGATTCCGTGCGTTGCGAAGTAGTCATCGCCGTTGACCAGTTCGAGTTCACCGATACTGACATTACCCTTGCTGGTGGTGCTTGCATCAAAGGAGCCAATTCCCACATTTCGTCCCGTTGGCGCAAAGAAAGGCAATCTGGCGTTTTCATCGCTCAGGCCGACCGGATGAACATGCACGTCTTGCAACTTGTTGGTGGTGACCTGCAACTGCAGTCTTTCACGCACTTTGTCGAAGGGCTCGAACGCGTGCACGTGACAGCCATGCGCTGCCATGAAAAGAGAGTGTTGTCCGACATTGGCGCCGATATCAATAAAGGCGGGCTGTTCGGGCGCGAGGCTCTTGATCGTGTCTCTCAGGAAATAGAGGAGAGGTTTTTCGAAGGCGCCGTAATAATAGATGTTGAAATCGATGTTGTTGCTGAGGTTGCCCTGATAGGTCAAGCCAAAGAAATCCGTGGTAAACGCATGGTCCGGTGCTGTGCCTTCTTTCGCCATGCGCTTGTATGCCATGCGGCCAAGACGTCGGGGAATCCATTTCTGCTGCCAGATCACGTGACAGAATTTGCTGCTCAGACTCACTTTGTGACGTCCTTCACTGAGGTGGGGCGCACATTCTACCGTGAATGGTCCCCTTGGCAATGCCCTGCGAAGCCAGCAGATCAGGCCGGTGGAAGATGATTTTCACGTGCTTGCTGCTGTCGGACCCCAGTGTTCTGTGACTTCCATTGCACTTTCGGGACAAATCTGGGGACGTGGATGGACATTGAAAGTTGGCCGCGCATAATGAAATTGCAAATCCTGAGTTTCCTCGCCAAGCCTTGATTGGCTCGCCTGGAACGCACCACTCCGAAAGCTTCAGCCCGGAGAAGGGAGCTCCTCTTCTCCGGGTTTCTTTGCTCCTTGCACTCCGACTCCCTTCTCGCTACAGATCATCACTGGTTTCAGGCAACTTGCTGCCGGTTGGTTCAATCGTCTGGCGCAATGGCTATAATGAGCCAAAACCCGCATGGCAGAATTCAACGCAGCAAGGACTTCGGCATGATTGGCATTATAGGTGGTACCGGACTGAGTGAACCGTCCTTTCTTGATAGTGTTCAGACCCGCAAGATCATGACGCCGTATGCTGAAAGTCCCGTACAGATTCTCACTGGTGTACTGCGCGGTGTGCAGGTTGCGTTTCTGCCGCGTCATGGCAAGGGGCACAAGGTGCCACCTCACAGAGTCAATTACCGGGCGAATATCTGGGCCCTGTACAACATTGGTGTGCGTGCGCTGATTGGTGTCAATGCGGTTGGTGGCATTCATCCCGAGACAGGCCCTGGCCGCATCGCGATTCCTGCGCAGATCATCGACTACACATGGGGGCGTGAACATACCTTCTTTTCCGATGGACTCGACTCGGTCACCCATATCGATTTCACTGCACCCTACGATGAAACATTGCGGCAGTTGCTGATTCGCAGTGCCGACGATGTGCCGGTGTGGAATGGCGGTGTCTATGCCTGCACGCAGGGGCCGCGCCTCGAGACCGCCGCTGAGGTAGAGCGTCTGCGGCGGGACGGAGGCGACATGATAGGCATGACGGGCATGCCTGAAGCAGCACTGGCCCGTGAGCTCGGGATCGCCTACGCTTGCATTGCCCTGTCGGTGAACTGGGCCGCCGGACTCAGTGATGACATCATCACCATGGAAGCGATTGGCAAGGTGTTGGAGCAGGGGATGGGAACGGTGTTGGCTGTGATCGAACGCGCTGTGCAGCAGTACGCGACTCTTTGAGATTACAACGGCAACTGACACTACAGAGGCGCTGCTACTTCCTCGACCTCGACTACGGGAATTTCCGGAACGACGTAAGGCGTTATCTGCACGAGAATGCCCATGGCCGGGTGATCGATGTAATGAAACTCGTCACTGCGCATGTCCCGGGTCTGTCGTAGTTGCATGATGCGATTGACGTGAAACTCGATTGCGTTCGCGACATTCTCCTCACTCACGCGGGCTGAATCGCTCTCGTTCACCATCACCGCAGGCAACACAGGCAAGGTCCACTCTTCCTGCGGACTGTCCCCTGTGTTCGGAGTAGTGCTGAAACTGCTCAGCCATAGATTGCTGTCGAACACGACGCGATCTTCTGCATTGTTGAAGTAGAGCGTCACGCTGCCCTCGAGTTCACTTCTGTCGTCGAATACACGCCCTCCGCTCACTGCCACTGCTGTGGCCACACCCCGGCGAGTCATCGGTTGACGCCAGGCACTGTGGAACAATATGCGATAGGCGGACGATTGCGAGAGGGCACGATTGCTGGCTGCGAAGTCATGATCTTCATCGGGCAGGGCAAGGAATGGTTCGCGCTCGAAGTCCGGCAGGCGGAAACTCTCGCCCGGTGCATACGGAGGAGGGCCAACAAGTACTGGAGCAGGCAAGACTGGCGCTGGCTGAACATCTGCGGCAATGCCTGACGACGACACAGGTACTGGCGCTGGCTCGACATTGCCGGTGAGCGCGCTCCAATCGTCCAGTTGCAGAAAGTCGCTGAGACTGCGCAGTTTTCGCAGTCTTTCCGGAAAACCCAGGCTGAGTTTGGCAGGTGACCAGATCTCCAGGTCGAGATTGCTGTTCTCATGGGTGAACGCGGTCATCTCCACCTGAAACCAGCGCTCTTCAGTGAGCCTAGCTTCTGCAGCAAGAAGCGGCTGCGCGAGCAACAGGCTTACTGCAACAATGCAGTTTCTGGGCAGGGAGCGCGTAGTGGTCATTTTTATCGTCATTGTGGTCCGATGGCGGGTCCGGTGGTGTGGCTTGTCCAGAGAATAAGGGTTTATCGCCGTTTGTCCAGTCGTCATGCGCTCAGTTTCAACTGATTCAACATCGCGCTGATGAACTCGATGCGTTTGTCGGCGGCCGCAGCGTTATGGGTGAAATGCAGCTGAGTGGGCCCGGTGAGTTTGTATGTCTTCGATTGCTGTTGCACGAGTTGAACGATGGAGCGTGGATCGACCCGCGTATTCTGCGAGAACGACAGTTTGCCTGTTTGTGTGTTCGCATCGATCTTGCTGATGCCCATGCTCTGTGCGCGCAGTCGCAGAGCCGTCAGTTTGAACAGCAGCTTGGTCTGATCCGGCAGCAGGCCGAAGCGATCAATCATTTCCACCTGCAGTTCATTGATTTCGTCGTCGTTCTTTGCGCCCGCGATGCGCTTGTACATGATCAGGCGCGTATGAATATCCGGCAGGTAGTCCTCGGGAATCAGAGCGGGGATGCGCAGGTTCACTTCACTGATATTCTGCAGGCTTGCCTCGATGTTCGGCGTACGTCCTTCGCGGATCGCCTTCACTGCCTCGTCGAGCATTTCGGTGTACAGCGTGAAACCGATCTTCTGCATGTGACCGGTCTGTTCTTCGCCGAGAATTTCACCTGCGCCGCGAATCTCCAGGTCGTGACTCGCCAGGGTGAAACCGGCACCCAGCGTGCTGGCGGCGCTGATGGCTTCGATGCGTTTGATCGCATCCGAGGTCATGTTGTTCTTGTTAGGTGTGAGCAGGTAGGCGTAGGCCTGGTGATGTGAACGACCGACACGGCCGCGCAGCTGATGCAGCTGTGCGAGACCGAGCTTGTCGGCGCGATCCATGATGATGGTGTTCGCACTCGGAATGTCGATGCCGGTCTCGATGATCGTTGAACACACCAGGATGTTGTAACGCTTGTGATAGAAGTCCGCCATGATCTGCTCGAGATCGCGTTCGGGCAACTGACCATGCGCGACACACACCCGCGCTTCGGGAATCAGTTCCTGCAAATCTTCCGCAGTCTTGTTGATTGTCTTCACTTCGTTGTGCAGGTAGAACACCTGACCACCACGCAACAGCTCGCGCAGCACTGCTTCCTTGATCAGACTCTCCTGGCTCTCGCGAATGAAGGTCTTCACCGACAGGCGTTTGGCCGGAGGCGTCACGATGAGCGAGAGATCGCGTACGCCGGACATTGCCATGTTCAGTGTGCGCGGGATTGGTGTTGCCGTCAGCGTCAGGATATCAACGTCGGCACGAATGGCCTTGAGCTTCTCTTTCTGCTGCACACCAAAACGATGTTCTTCGTCGATGATGAGGAGCCCGAGGTCTTTGTACGCGATATTGTCCTGCAGCAGTTTGTGTGTGCCGACCACGATGTCGACCTTGCCACTGCGGATGCGATCGAGCGTTTCCTGCACCTGTTTCGTCGAACGAAAACGCGATATCAGGTCCACGCTCACTGGCCAGTCGGCGAAACGGTCCTTGAAACTTTCATAGTGTTGTTGTGCCAGCAGTGTGGTCGGCACCAGGATGGCGACCTGCTTGTTGTTCTGCACGGCGATGAAAGCCGCACGCATGGCGACCTCGGTCTTGCCGAAGCCGACGTCACCACACACGAGTCGGTCCATGGCGCGTTTGGAAGACATGTCGCGCATGACGGCGGCGATGGCGTCCTGTTGATCGGCGGTCTCCTCGAACGGGAAGCTCGCGGCGAAGTTGTCGTAGTCGATGTCGGTCGTGCGGTATTGAAAACCTTGTCTTGCTTCGCGTCGCGCGTAGATATCCAGCAACTCCACTGCGACGTCGCGAATCTTTTCGGCCGCCTTGCTGCGAGCCTTCTGCCACTGGTCGTTGCCAAGTTGATTGAGCGGGGCGAGCTCCGGTTCGCTGCCCCCATAACGGCTGATCAGATGCAGTGAATAGACCGGGACATAGAGTTTCGCCTCGCGCGCGTATTCGAGCGTGAGGAATTCGGTTTCCTGTCCTTCTATGGTCAATGTCTGCAGGCCGCGATAGCGGCCGACACCGTGCTCCAGATGCACGACCGCAGCGCCGATGTGCAGCTCGGTCAGGTTTCTGATCAGGAACTCGGTGTTGTCCTGTACCTTGCGTCGGCGTCGCCGCTGAGCGACGCGCTGACCGAACAGTTGTGTCTCGGTGATCAGCAGGAGCGAAGGTTGTTGAAGATTGAGCGCACGATCAATGGGTGCGACGGTGATACTCAGCCGTTCACGACCATCGAGGAACGCCTGCCACGACTCCACCGGCGCCGGATTGATGCTGATAGTCTTGAGCATCTCCAGCATGCTCTCGCGCCGTCCTGCGGTCTCGGCACAGAACAGCACACGACTGTCGGGATTGTTCACCAGCAGCGTCTGCAGTGAAGGCAGGGGATTGTGCAGGGCGCCCGCGCCGAGTTCGGGCGGATTGGTCACGTTCACAATCTCGGCTCTTGATCCCGTGGACTGCACCTGCAACTCCACCGAAGGATAATCGCGCAACCGACCAATCGCCTCATCGGGAGTGAGAAACAGTTCGGAGGGTTTCAGGATAGGACGATGACGGTCGTGGCAGCGGTCCTCGTGACGGGCCTTGATGTCATTCCAGAAGCGCAGGCTCGACGCATCGAGATCGCCGCTGCGCAGTACCAGAACCTTCTCCGGAAGATAATCGAAGAGACTCTGCAACTCCCCGAAGAACAGCGGCAAGTAATACTCGATGCCGGCCGAGTGCAGTCCCTGACTGATGTCCTGATAGACACTGACCTGG
>MGYS01000096.1:38354-42903 GCA_001802565.1 Gammaproteobacteria bacterium RIFCSPLOWO2_02_FULL_57_10
TCGAAGCGGTTTCGAAAATTGCTTCTGAACAGGCTGATGCCAGCCTCGTTCATCGGGTATTCCTTGCCAGGCAGGAGTTGTACCTGCTTGACCTTTTCCAGAGAGCGCTGGCTCTCCGGGTCGAAGGTGCGCAGGCTCTCGATTTCGTCATCGAACAGATCGATGCGATAGGGCACGTCGCTGCCCATCGGGAAGATGTCCATGATCGAACCGCGCACCGCGAACTCACCATGTTCGTATACCGAGTCGACACACTGATAACCCGCCGACAGAAGATTGCGGCGCATGACGTCGGGGGCGAAACGGGCTCCCACCTTCAGCATCAGGCTGTTGCCCACCACGTATTCCCGTGGCGTCAGGCGATGCATCAAGCTGGTGACGGGAACGATCAGGATGCCTCGCTTGAGCAGCGGCAGATGATAAAGAGTATTGAGGCGATCCGAGACAATATCCTGATGCGCCGAGAAGTTGTCGTAGGGCAGAGTCTCCCAGTCGGGCAATGTGTGTACTGGCATCGCGTCACGATCCGGGCAGAAGAAACCCAGCTCTCTGCGGACCAGTTCAGCTTCTTCCGTGTTGGCCGTCACCAGCATCACGATACCGTCGCTGCTTCTCGCCACATTGGCCACGGCAAGACTCAGGCTGCTGCCGTAAAGGCCGGACCAGCGACGCAGATCGCCTGCCTGATCGGGAAGGGCTGGTGCAAAGATATCGATTATTGCCATGCGATTGTTGCCATGATTGTGGGGACAGCTGCCCTGTCAGACCTTTTTGAGGGCGTGAATTCTGGCATAGATTGCACTGCGTTGTCAGAACAAAAGTGCCATTCATGACGTTCCTGCAATTGGTTCCGGGCCCTTGGTTGTGGTGGGTGCGAGGTTGCACAGTCATCACAATCCAAAGATAATACCGGCCTCCCTCATTAACCCTGATTCTGAAGGTACCGCCAGTGACTCGACCCAGTTTGGATGACTATTTTGGTGATTGGAAACAGCGCGAAGCTCTCGCCCAGGAAATGATTCCTGTCGTTGGCAGACTCTACAGCGAGCGCAATGTCGGGATTTTCATCTATGGTCGTGCACTGCATAACCGGTCCGTGGCGAACATCATGAAGTCACACCGTTTCGTCCGTCAGGTGGGGCGTAACGAGATGTCCGAGTTCGAGACCCATCCCGTGCTGATGGCTCTTGCCAAGCTCGATCTGGCTCACGTTCACATCGATCTGGGCAAGCTGACGGTCAAGTTCATGGAGGTTCAGGAAAAACTCGGCGCGGCAGCGCCTTCGGTGGAGAGCTACGTCGCGAGTGAGCTCCATTACCTGGTTGGGGTCAAGACCAAGCCCATCGAAAAGTCCCAGGATATCGTGCTCTACGGATTCGGCCGTATCGGCCGACTGATTGCCCGCCTGCTGGTCGAGCGTACCAGTACCGGTGAGGTGATGCGGCTCAAGGCGATCGTGGTGCGTCCGGGCAAGGAAGGAGATCTGGAGAAGCGAGCCAGCCTCTTCACTTCCGACTCGGTGCACGGTGCGTTCCAGGGAACTGTACGTATTGATGAAGAGAATCAGTGCCTGATCGCCAACGGCAATGTCATCAAGGTGATATACGCGAACAGGCCCGAAGAGATCGATTACACCAGCTATGGCATCCATGATGCCCTGATCATCGACAACACCGGTACCTGGCGTGACGAGGCGGGTCTGTCTCAGCACCTCAAGGCCAAGGGCGCCAGCAAGGTGGTGCTGACTGCTCCAGGCAAGGGCACGCTCAAGAATATCGTTTACGGCATCAACCACGATCAGATCAAGCCGGAAGACAAGATCATCACGGCAGCATCCTGCACGACCAACGCCATTGCGCCGGTACTCAAGGTCCTCAACGACAAGTACGGCATCGTGCACGGTCATGTCGAAACCGTGCATGCCTACACCAACGACCAGAATCTCATCGACAACTACCACACCGGCAATCGTCGTGGACGCAGCGCCGCGTTGAACATGGTGCTGACAGAAACCGGAGCTGCCAAGGCTGTGGTGAAAGCGGTCCCCGAGTTGGAAGGCAAGTTGACGGGTAATGCGGTGCGAGTCCCCATCCCCAACGTTTCCATGGCGATTCTGAGCCTGCATCTCGAGAAGGCGACGGGCAAGGAGGAGCTCAATGAGTTCCTGCGCCTGATTGCACTGCACTCCAATCTGCAGAATCAGATCAGCTATACAGAGGCTCCCGATGCAGTATCAAGCGATTTCGTGGGCTCCCGAGAGGCGGCAATCGTCGACTCGACCGCAACGATCGTGCAGGGTAACAACTGCGTCCTCTACCTCTGGTATGACAATGAATTCGGCTACTGCAATCAGGTGGTTCGAATGGTCTACAAGATGGCCGGTGTGAATTACCGCTTCTATCCAATAGAAGAATAAGGTACCGCAGAGGCCCGGTTAGCTACAGAAAGCGGTGGCAAATCGGGCCTCTTGTCTCTATAATCGGCCGCGCTCAAAGAGCCGGTTCCCAATAGTTTCAAGCGATATCTACCGAAGTCAGAATCTTGATTAGTGATTTCCTGCCGTGGGTGCCACCCGCGGCGTGCTGCGCTTGTTGTTATTTGTGCTTGAATTGCTAAACGGTCTTTGGATTATCCAGTAATTATTAGGCTTGGCGAATGATCAAAATTTCCCGCGGTTTGGACTTACCTATTGTTGGGGCACCGCAGCAGCAGATCGACGACGCCGCAAGGCAGGTTCGATCCGTCGCGCTTCTGGGGCACGACTACGTGGGGATGAAACCCACGATGCTCGTCAAGGAGGGAGATCGCGTCAAGCTGGGTCAGGCCCTGTTTGAGGACAAGAAAACTCCGGGGGTCATTTTCACAGCGCCCGGCACCGGTATCGTCCGTGAAATCAACCGTGGTGAGCGCAGGGTATTCCTCTCACTCGTGATCGATCTCGAGGGCAGCGACGATGATCAGGTCACTTTTGCCCGGTATTCATCTTCCGAGATCGCCACACTCGAACGTGCAGGAGTCGTTGAAAACCTCCTGAAGTCCGGTCTCTGGACTGCACTGCGGACTCGTCCGTTCAGCAAGGTGCCAGCGCCCGAGGCAATGCCTCACTCCATCTTTGTCAATGCCATGGATACCAATCCTCTGGCGGCCAATCCCGAAGTCGTTGCGCGCGAAAATTCGGCAGACTTCCTCAACGGCATCAATGTCCTGGCTCGCCTGACGGAGGGCAAGCTCTTCCTCTGTCGTGCTCACGGCAGTTTCGATGGCATCGAAAAGCAGGGGCTTGCAGGCAATGTTCAGGTCGAGACGTTCGCAGGTCCGCACCCCGCCGGGTTGTCTGGCACACACATTCACTTCCTTGATCCTGTCAGTCTCAAGAAACAGGTGTGGTCCATCAATTATCAGGACGTGATCGCGATCGGCAAACTATTTGCGACCGGGCTGCTGAGCGTGGATCGCGTCGTTGCATTGGCTGGTCCCCAGGTAGAAAAACCGCGTCTGGTCAAGACTCGCATCGGTGCCAATCTCGAAGAGCTGGTGGCTGGTGAATTGCTGAGTGGTGAAAATAGAGTGATATCCGGCTCCGTGCTTTCCGGCAAGGCAGGGAAGGGCGTCGAGAATTATCTGGGTCGCTACCATCTCCAGGTTTCGGTGCTCAAGGAAGGCCGCGAGCGTGTCCTGTTTGGCTACCTGTCGCCGGGAGCCAATCGTCACTCGGCTCTGGGCATCTATATCTCCAGCCTCTTCAAGAATCGCAAATTCGCTTTCACCACGACGACGAATGGCAGCAACCGTGCCATGGTGCCTGTGGGGAGTTACGAAAGAGTCATGCCGCTGGATATTCTGCCGACCCAGTTGCTGCGGTCCCTGATCGTGGGCGACATCGAAGTTGTACAGAACCTGGGTGGCCTCGAGCTTGATGAAGAAGACCTGGCGCTTTGCACCTATGTTTGTCCGGGGAAATACGAATACGGTCCAATCCTGCGTGACAATCTGTCCCGCATCGAAAAAGAGAGTTAGTGGATTTAAACACTATGGGTTTGCGTAGAATACTTGATGACATGGCGCCGCATTTCGAGAAAGGCGGCCGATATGAAAAATGGTACGCCCTGTACGAGGCGGTGGATACCATTTTCTACAGCCCGAGCAAGGTGACGGTTGCCGGTTCTCATGTGCGCGATGGTGTGGACCTGAAGCGGATCATGATCACCGTATGGTTTGCTGCCTTCCCGGCGATGTTCTACGGCATGTACAACCTGGGTTTCCAGTCCACGACTGCCATGGCGAACATGGGGCTCGCGACGACCGGTGACTGGCACGCTCCCTTCATTGAAATGTTTTCCTCATACAATCCCAACAGCCTCTGGGACTGTTTCTGGTATGGTGCCGTTTACTACATCCCGATCTACGCAGTCGTCTTCATCGTGGGTGGATTCTGGGAAGTGCTGTTTGCCACCATCAGAAAGCATGAGATCAACGAAGGTTTCTTCGTTACCTCCATTCTCTTTTCATTGATCGTGCCGCCGGACATTCCGTTGTGGCAGGCGGCGCT
>MGYS01000096.1:42921-52358 GCA_001802565.1 Gammaproteobacteria bacterium RIFCSPLOWO2_02_FULL_57_10
CGTGGTCGGCAAGGAAGTGTTTGGTGGTACAGGCAAGAATTTCCTGAACCCTGCGCTGACAGGTCGTGCCTTCCTGTTCTTCGCCTACGCTCCGCAAATGTCCGGTGATGCCGTGTGGACTGCAGTGGATGGATTCAGTGGTGCCACGTCACTCAGTCAGCTTGCTGCCGGTTTGCCTGCCTTGTCAGCCACTGGTGCAGAACTGACCTGGATGGATGCCTTCATCGGTCGCGAGCAGGGCTCGATTGGCGAAACCTCGACACTGGCCATCCTGATTGGCGCGGTGATTCTGCTGGTGACCCGTATCGCCTCGTGGCGCATCATGCTGGGCGTGTTCCTGGGCATGACAGCGTTTGCGACGCTGCTCAATTTTGTGGGCTCTGACACGAATCCTTTCTTCGCCACTCCGTGGTACTGGCATCTGGTGCTCGGCGGTTTCGCATTCGGCATGGTGTTCATGGCGACCGATCCCGTGTCTGCGGCGATGACCAATACCGGCAAGTGGATATTCGGCATTCTGATCGGTGTGATGGTGATCATGATTCGCGTGCTCAACCCTGCCTATCCGGAAGGGATGATGCTCGCCATCCTATTCGCCAACCTGTTTGCGCCATTGATCGACTTCGTCGTCGTGCGCGCCAACGTCAAACGGAGGGCTGCGCGCAATGTCATCTAACAAGGATACCGTGGGCGGAACCATCAAGGTGGCACTGATCCTGTGCGTCGTCTGCTCAGTGTTCATCTCCAGTGCCGCGGTGATTCTCAAGCCGTTCCAGGTCAGCAACAAGTTGCTCGACCGCAACAAGAACATTCTGATTGCCGCAGGCATGTTCGATCCGGCACTCAATAGCGATAGCGAGGTCGATGCGCTGTTCGCGCAGTTCGACCTGCAGGTAGTGGATCTGGATTCCGGCGAAGCACTCAGCGCTGAACGTCTCGCGGAACTAAACATTGATCCTGCGACCTACGACGAGCGTGCAGTGTTCAGCGACGCGCAGTACTCCGATGCCATCCCGGCAGACGAGGACGTGGCAGATCTGAAAAGACGAGTGAAGTATGCGACTGTCTATACTCTCGATGCCAGCGACGGCTCTCTGGAAACGATAGTGCTGCCAATCAGTGGTTACGGGCTGTGGGGCACCATGTACGGCTATCTGGCTCTGGATGGTGACGGCAATACCGTGAACGGCATTGGCTTCTACGACCACAAGGAAACTCCAGGTCTTGGAGGCGAGATCAACAACCCACGCTGGAAGGCACTCTGGCCCGGCAAGCAGATCTTCGATGCCGACGGTGATGTGGCGCTGAGTGTTGTGAAGGGTGCAGGCGAAGGTGTGCACGAGGTCGATGGACTCTCGGGCGCCTCACTGACAAGTCGTGGCGTAGACAACATGATCGAGTTCTGGCTTGGATCCAACGGGTTCGGACCATTCCTGACAAATCTGAGCGAAGGCTGAGAGAGGCGGAGTCAAGATGTCAACTGATGTAAAGACCATATTGTTCAGGCCTATCGTATCCGAGAATCCCATTACCCTGCAGATTCTCGGCATCTGTTCCGCTCTGGCGGTGACGACCAGTCTGCGTGTGACCATTGTGATGTGCGTGGCGCTTACCGTGGTGACGGCATTCTCCAATCTGTTCATCTCGATGGTGCGTAGTTACATGCCCAGCAGTATCCGCATCATCATCCAGATGGCAATCATTGCTTCCCTGGTGATAGCGGTCGATCAGCTACTGCAGGCTTTCGCCTACGAGATCAGCAAGCAGTTGAGTGTGTTCGTGGGATTGATCATCACCAATTGCATCGTCATGGGACGAGCGGAAGCCTTCGCGATGAAGAACCCGCCGTTTCCGAGTTTCATGGATGGCATCGGCAATGGTCTCGGCTACAGCTGCGTGCTGCTGATCGTTGGCACCATGCGTGAACTGTTCGGCTCGGGCAGTCTGTTCGGCATCGAGATTCTGCCATTGGTCTCCAACGGTGGCTGGTATCAGGGCAACGGTCTGATGCTGTTGGCGCCAAGTGCCTTCTTCCTGATTGGATTCCTGATCTGGATCGTGCGCTCCAAGCGTGTCGATCAGGTTGAGAAGAGTGAGTTCCGACTTGCCGCTCACACTACACAGGAGGCGGCGCACTAAATGGAACACTATCTGAGCTTGTTGGTCCGAGCGATTTTTGTCGAGAACATGGCACTGCAGATGTTCCTGGGCATGTGTACATTCCTCGCTGTTTCCAAGAAAGTGGAGACTGCCGTTGGCCTTGGCGTGGCGGTAATCGTGGTGCAGGTAATTACCGTGCCGCTGAACAATCTGTTGTTCACCTATCTGTTGAAGGATGGTGCTCTGGCGTGGATGGGTTTCCCCGATCTCGACCTCAGCTTCCTGGGCTTCATTTGTTATATCGGTGTGATTGCTGCCGTGGTGCAGGTGCTGGAGATGTTCCTCGACAAGTACATGCCATCACTTTACAACGCTCTCGGCGTGTTCCTTCCGCTGATCGCGGTGAACTGCGCGATCATGGGGGCGTCCCTGTTCATGGTGGAGCGTAGTTACGTGTTTGCCGAGAGCGTGGTCTATGGCGCCGGTGCAGGCATCGGCTGGGCGCTGGCAATCACTGCGATGGCAGGCATTCGCGAAAAACTGAAGTACAGCGACGTGCCTGAAGGATTGCGTGGCCTCGGTATCACCTTCATCACTACCGGTCTCATGTCTCTGGGCTTCATGTCGTTCAGTGGGTTGTCTCTGTAGCTAACGGGTTTCAGCAAATGATAGATTTTGCAGCAATAGTAGGCGGCGTTGCCATGTTCACGGTTGTGGTCATGGTGCTCGTCGTGCTCATTCTGGCGGCCAGAGCCAAGCTGGTCAGCACGGGCAATGTGCGCATCGAGATCAATGGTGATCCGGAAAAGTCCATCGTGGTGCCTGCCGGTGGCAAACTCCTGACAACGCTGGCCGACGCCGGCATTTATCTCTCCTCAGCCTGTGGCGGCGGTGGGACCTGTGCGCAATGCAAGTGTCAGGTGCTCGATGGTGGCGGTTCCATGTTGCCGACCGAACAGGGACATTTCACCATGGGTGAGGCCAAGGCGCACTGGCGCCTGTCCTGTCAGGTTGCCGTGAAGCAGGACATGAAGATCGAAGTCGAACCCGAGTTCTTCGGTGTGAAGCAATGGGAGTGCACCGTCGTTTCCAACGACAACGTCGCGACGTTCATCAAGGAACTGGTGCTGGAAATTCCGGATGGCGACAGCGTGGATTTCCGAGCAGGCGGCTATGTACAGCTCGAGGTCCCCGCACACGAAGTCAAGTACAAGGATTTCGACATCGGCGAGAAATTCCGGGGCGACTGGGTCAAGTTCGGCCTGTTCGATCTGGTCTCCAAGTGCGACAAGACCACTATTCGGGCCTACTCGATGGCGAATTATCCGGAAGAGAAGGGCATCATCAAGTTCAACATCCGTATAGCGACGCCGCCGCCCAAGTCGAGTTTTCCTCCAGGCGTGATGTCCTCGTATGTGTTCAGCCTGAAGCCGGGCGACAAGATCAAGGTGTTCGGTCCGTTCGGTGAGTTCTTCGCCAAGGACACCGATGCCGAGATGGTTTTCATCGGAGGCGGAGCTGGCATGGCGCCAATGCGCTCGCATATCTTCGATCAGTTGCGTCGCATCAAGACAAAGCGCAAGATCACGTTCTGGTATGGCGCGCGCAGCCTGAAGGAAATGTTCTACGTGAACGATTACGACACGCTCCAGGCCGAAAACGAGAATTTCAAGTGGCACGTGGCACTTTCTGATCCGCAGCCTGAAGACAACTGGACCGGCATGAAAGGTTTCATCCACAACGTCGTGTATGAACATTATCTGAAGGATCATCCGGCTCCGGAAGACTGCGAGTTCTACATGTGCGGTCCACCCATGATGAACGCCGCCGTCATCAAGATGCTGAAGGATCTGGGTGTCGAGGATGAAAACATCGCTCTGGATGAATTCTCCTGATCAACGGTTTCAGTTCGGGCCGAGGCCACTGATGACTGGAATTTTGCACCGCTACAGCTTCTCGATTGTCCTGCTCGCTGTTCTCGCCGCCGCGTGGTTGTTCCGTGCTCCGGCAGAACAGCCCATCCACGAATTCGGTGGTGCCACCATGGGCACTACCTACAGTGTGAAAGTGGTGGATCTGCCTCCGGCCCTGTCCGTCGAAGCTCTGGCAGAGTCTGTTCGCATCCTGCTCACGCGCCTCGATCGGGAGCAGATGTCCACTTACGCACCCGAGTCTGAGTTGTCCCGACTCAATGCCGCTCCCCTCAACCAGGAATTGCCGCTCTCCCCGGAAATGGCGGAGGTGCTCGGACTTGCCATCGAGATGAGCGAGCTGACCGCCGGAGCCTTTGATGTTACTGTGGGGCCATTGGTGAATCGCTGGGGTTTCGGTCCGGAGGCCAGAGCGGCCTCGCGTATTCCGACGCAGGACGAAATCGAAGCGCTGTTGGCCCGCGTGGGGTATGACAACCTGCAGCTGATGGAGAATACGCTGATCAAGACAGCGGACGTCTACATCGATCTCAGTGGCATTGCGAAGGGGTACGCGGTTGACAAGGTGGCCGAGTATCTCGACACGCTGGGAATTGCGAGTTATTTCATCGAGATCGGTGGCGAGTTGCGCATCAAGGGGTACAAACCCGGAGAGTTGAGCTGGGTACCGGCCATAGAGAAGCCGGTGGATACGGCGCCGCAGGTGCACAATATCTTGTACGCGAATGGTGAGTCGATTGCGATGGCGGGATCGGGCGATTACCGCAATTATTTCGAGCAGGACGGCATGCACTATTCGCACGAAATCGATCCGGCAACTGGCCGACCTGTGTCGCACAACCTGGCAGGGGTCTATGTGATCGATCATAGCGCCGCACGCGCCGATGCTCTTGCAACAGCTTTCATGGTGATGGGAGCAGACAGAGGGTTTGAACTGGCAACGCGAATGGGGCTGGCGGTTTACTTCATTACCAAGCGCAGTGACAGCGATGGTTTCGACGATCGCTATACGGACAAGTTTGCAAATTATCTTGAAGAGCAGTGAGGGGATGACATGGTAACAATGATCGCGACGTTCCTGTTATTGATGGCAGTGGTGGCGGGCATGGCCGTCGGCGTGATATTCGGTCGCAAGCCTCTCAAGGGTTCTTGCGGTGGACTCAACAACGCAGGCGTGGACTCCAGTTGCACAGTGTGCGGTGGCAATCCGGCGAAATGCGAAGAGAAGGTCTGAAGACGGCAGCAGTAACAGGGAGTGGAGTCAGCAGTGGTGACGCGCAGGAATCAGTACGACATTATCGTGATTGGCAGTGGTCCGGCCGGTGAGTCGGCGGCCATGAATTCGGCAAAGAAGGGCAGGCGTGTGGCCGTGATCTCCGATCGCGACAAGGTTGGAGGTAATTGCACCCACCTTGGCACCATTCCCTCCAAGGCGCTGCGGCAGTCGGTCAAGCAGGTGATGCAGTTCAGCAGCAACCCGTTGCTGCGCGAGTTTGCCACGCTGCACAGACCCACCTTCAAGCAGATCATGGAGCACGCGGAGCGGGTGATTGATGATCAGGTCTATCGTCGCGCCGCGTTCTACGAGAAGAACGGTGTCGACGTGCTGCATGGCATCGCCAGTTTCATCGATGCGAATACCATTCGACTCGGCAACATTCCACCCAACAACAAGGGCCCAGTGTTGCAAGCCGATCATTTCATTATCGCCACAGGGTCGCGTCCTTATCGACCGGACAACATCGATTTTTCACATCCGCGCATCTTTGACAGCGACACCATCCTGCAACTCGATCTGCCGTTGCGCAGGGTCACGGTCATTGGCGCAGGAGTGATCGGTTGTGAATACGCTTCCATCTTTGCCGGGCTGGGAGCAAAGGTTGAACTGATCAATCCGGCCGACACGTTGCTTTCATTCCTCGATTGGGAAATTTCCGACGCGCTGAGTTATCACCTGCGTGACGCTGGTGTGAGAAGCCGACATAACGAAGAGTATGAAAAGCTGGAGTATTTCGATACCCATGTGATCACGCATCTGAAATCGGGAAAGCGCATCAAGAGCGACATCGTTCTGTGGGCCAACGGTCGTACCGGCAACACGGATCAACTCAATCTCGACGCTGTCGGGCTCGTGCCCAATTCACGCGGTCAGCTCGAAGTGAACAAGCAGTACCGTACGGCCGTGGAAAATATCTATGCCGCGGGTGATGTGATCGGCTGGCCCTCACTGGCGAGTGCATCCTACGATCAGGGGCGCGCAGCCTCCAACGCCATCGTCGATCCTGCAGCGTGTCGCGAGATCGATCGCTTCGCTTCCGGCATCTACACGATTCCCGAAATCAGTACGCTGGGCAAGACCGAGCGCGAACTGACACAGGAAAAGATTCCCTATGAAGTGGGCAAGGCATTTTTCAAGAACACCGCACGCGGACAGATCACCGGTGAGAAAGTCGGCATGCTGAAGATTCTCTTCCACTTCGAAACACTCGAGATTCTGGGCATTCACTGTTTCGGTGACCAGGCATCGGAGATCGTGCACATTGGTCAGGCCATCATGCTGCAGGAAGGCAAGGCCAATACGATGAAATACTTCCTCAACACAACGTTCAATTATCCGACCATGGCCGAGGCTTATCGCATTGCCGCCCTGGACGGGTTGAATCGCGTATTCTAAGAACAACATCAAGATGAAGCAGGGAGTGTCGGGGGAATGTCGATGAGCACAGTGTCCGTATTGGGAGGAGGCAGTTTCGGAACTGTCATTGCCAACATCATCGCGGAGAACGGCTATATCGTTAACTTCTGGATGCGCAGTGAGGCTCTGGTGACAGAGGTCAATCAGACTCACGAGAATCCGCAGTATCTGCCGGGTTATCGGCTGCACGAAAACGTCGTGGCCTATCACGACATGAGCAAGGCCGTCGCTAACGCCGAAGTGATATTCGTCGCCGTGCCGAGTGCGTATTTCAGGACAGTGGTTCGGGACATGCTGCAGTGGAGTCGACCCGATGCGATTCTTGTCAGTACCACGAAAGGCATCGAAGCCGGCACATTCAAACTGATGAGCCAGGTATTGAGTCAAGAGGCGCCGCATGCGCGGATTGGTGTGCTGAGTGGTCCCAATCTGGCAAAGGAGATCGCTGCGAGGAATCTGACTGGCACCGTGATTGCCAGTGAACACTCTTCGGTACGGGAGATGGTGCAGAAGGTGCTCAAGTCCGAGTATTTCCGTGTCTACACGAATGATGATATGTTCGGGGTGGAACTTGGCGGAGCATTGAAGAATATCTATGCCATCATTGCCGGACTGGCCTCTGCCATGGGCATGGGACACAACACCAACAGCATGCTGGTGACGCGTAGTCTCACGGAAATGGCGCGCTTCGGTCGCTGCATTGGCGCTGATCCGATGACATTTCTGGGGCTCTCCGGTGTGGGCGATCTCGTGGTGACATGTTCATCGCCACTGAGCCGCAACTTCCGCATCGGTCTGGCGCTGGGGCAGGGCAAGACCATAGAAGAAGCTGTCGCCGAAGTCGGTCAGGTAGCAGAGGGTGTGAATACACTGAAGCAGGTGAAAGAGAAGGCCGATGAGTTGGGTGTCTACATGCCGCTCGTCAATGGGCTCTATCAGATTGTCTACAATGGCAGCTCCGTCAAGCACATCGTTGCCTCTCTCATGCTGGGTGAGCAGGCGCTGGATGTGGAGTATGAGGCCAATCAGATGAAGACGTTGAACAGCAAACATTGAACGTCAGTTCTTGTATACAGAATCTGCATGCAGCACTTGCATGCCGGGAGATGAAATGTCCGACGATATCGTGGAAAACCTGAAACAACCTTCACAGTGGTTCCGTGTCGCCTTCATGGTGGTGTTTGCCGTCGTGCTCTATGTCGTGGGTCTGGTGTTGACGCTGCTGACGGTGGCGCAGATTCTTTTCAGTCTGTTGACGGGCAGCGACAATGAGAATCTGCGGGCTCTTGGCAAGGATCTGAGTACCTATGTCCATCAGATTCTGGCATTCCTGACCTACAACAGCGACCACAAGCCTTTTCCTTTCGCGACCTATCCTTCTGCAGATGAAGCTGCGGCGACAACAGAACGCCGGGACGCCGGATCCAGAGATACAGAAGTTCAGGATGACGAGTATCCAGACACAGAGGTGGATCTTGATATCGAGGTCAACATAGCGGAGGGCACTGAACCCGGTGCTGCACCAAAGCCTGCACGCACTCCACGCAAGTCGGTGTCGAAGAAGGATGTGCCGCCGACGTCGGAAGACGGAGAAACGATCTGATCATCCTGTTGCGAACAATCTGGCGACGATTTTTACCGATGTGGCTGATGGCGTGTGCATGTCTGTCCGGCAGCGCAGCCTGGGCGCAAGGGAGCGCGGACGTTGCGGGATCTTCGGATCACGAGAGGTTGGCACGCTTTCCCGGTTCGCACATTTCGGCTTATCAGAATCCGGGCGATACGAGCTATCGTCTGGCTCTCGGGCGCATGCAGCGCGTCAACGGTCGCGTGACGGCTGGTCGCGAGGAACGTGTGCAGGGTTCCCTGACGCGCATTACCTATCAGATTCCCGCCGGTTACTCTGGGGCGGATGTATTCGCGCACTTTTCAAGGCAATTGCTTGCCGGTGGCGGCGCGGAACTGTTCCGATGTCAGGGGCGCGGCTGCGGCAGCAGTAATTTCTGGGCCAACGACATTTTTGCGAATCGCATTCTCTACGGTCCGGAACCCGACCAGTTCTATCTGGCAACCACACTCAGTGACGAGGAGGGTGGCATCGCGGCCTATGCAGTCGTCTACGTGATCACCCGCGGGAACCGCGATGTTTATGCACATGTGGATATTGTGGAGTTGCAGGGGGATGTTGACGAAGTTCCTGTGACGACTCCGGAGGCGTTGCGCCTCAAACTGCAGCAGGAAGGCAGTGCCATTCTACCCGGACTGGTGTTCGATGAGCAGGATCGGCTGGTGGATGCATCGGGGTTGACGTTGCTGGTAGATACCTTGCGCAGCGACCCGCTTCTGCGAGTCTATATCGTGGCGCATCTGCGTGCTCCAGGAGATCTGGATACTTTATTGGAGAGATCGGCATCACGAGCATCGACAATCGTATCGCGCGTAACGGAGGCAGGTATCGCGGCTGACAGGGTCAGCGCCGAGGGTGTGGGACCCCTGGCACCGGCCTGTCGCTTGAGTCCATGCGCGGAACGCATAGAAGCGGTTGTGCAGTAAACGGTCGTGCAGTAAACAGTCGCGCAATGAAACGTGGAGCCAGTTTCACTTGCTGATCAGGGACAGGAATTCGTTGCGCGTGCTCTGGCTGTTGCGAAATGCGCCCAGCATGCACGAGGTTGTCATCACAGAGTTCTGTTTCTCGACACCCCGCATCA
>MGYS01000096.1:52397-53664 GCA_001802565.1 Gammaproteobacteria bacterium RIFCSPLOWO2_02_FULL_57_10
CCGAGTCGCCGGTCTTGCTGACGATAGTCTCCGCAATCTCCTTGGTCAGGTTTTCCTGAATCTGCATCCTGCGCGCAAACACATCGACAATGCGCGCAATCTTCGACAGGCCGATCACCTTGCCGCGCGGGATGTAGGCGACGTGGCACTTGCCGATGAAGGGCAGCATGTGATGCTCGCACATGGAGTACAATTCGATATTCTTGACGATCACCATCTCTTCGGATGTCGAGGGGAACAACGCGTTGTTGACGACCTCATCGATGTTCTGCCGGTAGCCGCGCATGAGAAATTCCATGGCTTTCGCAGCACGTTTCGGGGTGTCGGTCAGACCGGGGCGCGTGAGGTCTTCACCGATGTGGGTGATGATGTCCTGGTAGGCCTTTTCCATTGCTGAAGTCATGACGGTTGGGGAGTTCCTGTCTGTTGAACGGGCGCCTAACGTACGACATTGAGCAGGGTGCGGTAAAGTGATTTTTCCTCGCGATCAACATGACGAATCTGACTGACAGTGGCTCCCCGCAACGAGCCGGAGTGGAAGCAACATGACAAAGGCAGTGATGCTGAGTGACAGCATAGAAGAGGCAAGCCTGCAATTCGAGCGGGCTGATCTGTTCTATGGTCACGGCACGGACAATCCCTGGGATGAGGCGGTGTATCTTGTTTTCAGTGCCCTCGGCATCTCGTTTCAAGAGGATGGCAGTGTCATGTCCCGCATCGTCACCCCAGAGCAACAGAGGGTGATTGCAGGTCTGGTCGATCGTCGCATCAACGAACGCATTCCGGTCGCCTATCTCGTCGGCGAGGCATGGTTTGCAGGATTACCCTTCAAGGTCGACGCCAGAGTGCTGATCCCTCGATCACCCATTGCCGAGCTGATTGCGGATCGGTTTGAGGCCCTGTTGCCGGAAGAGCCACGGCGCATTCTTGATCTGTGCACCGGCAGTGGCTGCATCGGCATCGCATGTGCCCTTGCCTTTCCCGAGGCTGGCGTCGATCTGGCTGACATCTCGGAGGACGCTCTGAGTCTGGCGTGTGAGAACGTGTCGCGTCATCGCGTGGAGGGGCGGGTGAATGTGCTGCAGTCAGACTTGTTCGCGCAGATGCAGCCGGGTTATGACCTGATCGTCACCAACCCTCCTTATGTCTCCCGGGAAGAAGTGGACGAACTTCCCTCGGAATATCGGCATGAGCCGGAGCTGGGGCTCGTGTCCGAGGACGATGGACTCGACATTCCCGTCCAGATATTGCGTCAAGCGGCGACATT
>MGYS01000096.1:53705-54064 GCA_001802565.1 Gammaproteobacteria bacterium RIFCSPLOWO2_02_FULL_57_10
GGCTTGAATTTGCCAACGGAGGGGAGGGTGTGTGCATGCTGACCAAGGCGCAACTTCAGCAGATCACCTACCCTGATGTTTGAATGCCAAGGTCACTCAAGCACCTCTGGCAGTCGTATCCCGTGTGGCATTGGTGTACAATTCGCCGCCTTTTACCAAGCCCGACAAACACATAGCGATTGCAAAACAACCCACGAAAGGTGAGGTATGTCCGGAAACACGATTGGCAAGCTCTTCACAGTCACCAGTTTTGGTGAGAGCCACGGCCCTGCACTGGGCTGTATCGTCGACGGCTGCCCGCCTGGTATGCAATTGAGCGAAGAAGATCTGCAGCGGGACCTGGATCGCCGCAAGCCCGG
>MGYS01000096.1:54101-69101 GCA_001802565.1 Gammaproteobacteria bacterium RIFCSPLOWO2_02_FULL_57_10
CGGGTGCGCATTCTGTCGGGCGTCTTCGAAGGTCGAACGACAGGGACGCCGATCGGTCTGTTGATCGAGAACACCGATCAGCGCTCCAAGGACTACAGCAAGATCAAGGATCAGTTCCGGCCCGCGCACGCCGACTACACCTATCAACAGAAGTATGGCATTCGCGACTATCGCGGTGGCGGCCGTTCGTCTGCCCGCGAAACCGCCATGCGCGTGGCAGCTGGTGGCATTGCCAAGAAATACCTGGCCGAGCAGCACGGCGTGTTGATTCGTGGCTACATGAGCCAACTGGGGCCGATCAGGATCCAGGCCTTTGACTGGGATGAAGTTGATCGCAATCCATTCTTCTGTCCGGACGCAGCGCGCGTGGCGGAGATGGAAGCCTACATGGCAGCTCTCAACAAGGAAGGCAACTCCATCGGTGCGCGCATCAACGTTGTCGCTTCCGGGGTGCCGGTTGGGTTGGGTGAGCCGATCTTCGATCGTCTTGATGCCGATCTTGCTCATGCTCTCATGAGCATCAATGCCGTGAAGGGAGTGGAAATCGGTGCAGGTTTTGCGGCCGTCGAGCAAAAGGGCACAGAGCACCGCGATGAAATGACGCCCGCCGGGTTCCTCTCCAACAATGCCGGTGGGGTGTTGGGAGGAATATCGTCAGGACAGGACATCCTGGCCAGCATCGCGCTGAAGCCTACCTCAAGTCTGCGCATTCCAGGCCGCTCGATTGATGTTCATGGCAACCCCATCGAGGTAGTGACCACCGGACGTCATGATCCCTGTGTCGGCATTCGTGCGACGCCGATTGCCGAAGCCATGATGGCCATCGTGCTGATGGATCATCTGCTGCGGCATAGGGCTCAGAACTCGGGTGTGGTGTCGGGAACGCCAGTGATTTGAGCGGCATGCATTCCTGATTTCTATTCAAAGAATAAAATAGTTTCATTTTGGTTATGAATAACCAAAGAGTATAGTTTTTCTACTTCAATTCGTGACTGTTCAATTGGTGTTTTTATGACTGGCAAAACTCTTTACGACAAATTGTGGGACTCTCATCTGGTCAAGCAGCGTGATGATGGCACCGCGCTGATCTATATCGACCGGCAACTGATTCATGAGGTCACTTCACCTCAGGCCTTCGAGGGTCTGCGTCTGGCAGGTCGTCGTCCCTGGCGTGCCGAGTCCAATTTTGCGACACCCGATCACAACATTCCGACTACAAAGGAAGAGCGTCGTCAGGGGCTGGAAGGTATTCGTGACCCGATCTCCCGAATCCAGGTCACCACACTGGATGACAACTGCCGCGAATTCGGCATCTTCGAACTCGACATGAATGACGAGAGACAGGGCATCGTGCACGTGGTCGGACCGGAGCAGGGCGCAACGCTGCCGGGCATGACCATTGTCTGCGGCGATTCGCATACCTCTACCCACGGTGCGCTGGGCGCCCTGGCCCACGGCATCGGCACGTCCGAGGTCGAGCACGTGATGGCGACCCAGTGTCTGCTGCAGACCAAGATGAAGAACATGCTGGTGCGTGTCGATGGTCGTCTGAATCCAGGCGTCACCGCCAAGGACATCGTGCTGGCCATCATCGGCGAGATCGGCACTGCCGGTGGTACTGGCTACACCATCGAATTCGGTGGCGAAGCGATCCGTGCGCTGAGCATGGAAGGCCGCATGACGATCTGCAACATGGCGATCGAGGCCGGTGCGCGTGCGGGACTGATTGCCGTGGATCAGACCACGCTGGATTACATCAAGGGCAAACCCTTCGCACCCAAGGGCGAGATGCTGGAGCAGGCGATTGCCGCCTGGCGAGGCCTGGTCAGCGATGCTGACGCGCATTTCGATCGCGTGGTCGTCATCGACGCTGCGGACATCATCCCGCAGGTAACCTGGGGTACGTCTCCAGAGATGGTGGCCCCGATTACCGGCGAAGTACCTGATCCGGACAAGGAGACCGATCCGAGTCGCCGCGACAACATGAAGCAGGCGCTGAAGTACATGGGTCTGACTCCCGGCACCAAGATGACGGATATCAAGCTGGACTGCATCTTCATCGGTTCCTGCACCAACTCCCGCATCGAGGACCTGCGTGCCGCTGCGGCGGTGGTGAAAGGGCGCAAGGTTGCGTCGAGTGTGGAGATGGCGCTGGTAGTGCCGGGCTCAGGTCTGGTGAAGAAACAGGCGGAGGCAGAAGGCCTCGACAAGATCTTCATCGAAGCAGGGCTGGAGTGGCGCGAGCCTGGTTGCTCCATGTGTCTGGCGATGAATGCGGACCAGTTGGGCGCGGGCAAACATTGTGCCTCCACGTCAAACCGCAACTTCGAGGGGCGTCAGGGATTCGGTGGTCGTACTCATCTGGTGAGCCCGGCCATGGCGGCTGCCGCGGCGGTGCACGGTCACTTCGTGGACGTTCGGGATATCCTTCTCAATTTCGATAGATGACATGAGAAGTTGATTTCAACCTTTTGAATTTAAATGAATACTGAGTATAGAAAATGAGAAAATTTACAGTGCAGTCCGGCCTGGTGATGCCGCTGGACAGGGCGAACGTCGACACCGACTTCATCATCCCCAAGCAGTTCCTGAAGTCGATCAAACGCAGTGGTTTCGGTGTGAACCTGTTCGACGAGCACCGTTATCTGGACAAGGGTGAACCGGGCCGGGACAACAGTGGTCGCCCGCTGAACCCCGACTTTGTCATGAACCAACCCCGCTACAAGGGCGCTTCGGTGTTGCTGGCGCGGGAGAATTTCGGCTGCGGTTCCAGCCGTGAGCATGCTCCCTGGGCTCTGGATGACTACGGTTTTCGCATCATCATCGCACCCAGCTATGCAGACATATTTTTCAATAATTGCTTCAAGAATGGAATATTACCTATTGTTTTAGATAGAAAAATTGTTGATGGTCTTTTTGCTGAAGTCGAGGCGCAGGAAGGCTATTCCCTGACCGTTGATCTGGAGAAGCAGGTGATCATTCGTCCGTCAGGCGAGACGATCCCCTTCAATGTGGACAGCTTCCGCAAGTACTGCCTGCTCAACGGTCTGGATGATATCGGCATCACGTTACAGGATGCCGAAGAGATCAAGACCTTCGAGTCGACCTGGCGCAAGACCTCGCCGTGGTATTTCGCATAAGGGAAGCTTGTGGGAGCGAGCCCTGCTCGCGATGACGGTACGTTGAGAGCATCGCGAGCAAGGCTCGCTCCCACAGTGACATACAAACGTTCAATGTTTAGAACAGGATAAAGGCAATGAAGACTTACAACGTGGCGATAGTGGGTGCGACTGGTGCGGTGGGTGAGGCCCTGATCAGCATTCTGGAAGAAAGGAATTTCCCGGTCGATCAGCTGTTTCCGCTGGCCAGCGAACGTTCTGCTGGCAGCAAGGTGATGTTTCGCGGCAAGCCCGTGACAGTGCAGAACCTGGCCGACTTCGACTTCAGTCAGACCCCGATCGGCCTGTTCTCTGCAGGGGCGAGCGTCTCTGCAGAGTATGCTCCGAAGGCTGGCAAGGCCGGTTGCATCGTGATCGACAATACCTCCCAGTTCCGCTATGACGATGATATTCCGCTGGTCGTACCGGAAGTGAATCCGGAAAAGATTGCCGACTACAAGACACACAACATCATTGCGAACCCCAACTGCTCGACCATCCAGATGCTGGTGGCGCTCAAGCCGATTCATGACAAGGTAGGCATCGCGCGCATCAACGTCGCGACCTATCAGGCCGTCTCCGGTACCGGCAAGGAGGCAATCGAGGAACTGGCCAAGCAGACAGCAGACCTGCTCAACGGCAGGGAAGTGACTTGCAGCGTGTATCCGAAGCAGATTGCCTTCAACGTCCTGCCGCAGATTGACGTCTTCCTGGACAACGGCTATACCAAGGAAGAGATGAAGATGTCCTGGGAGACGAAGAAGATCCTTGGTGACGACAGCGTACAGGTCAATGCGACCTGCGTGCGCGTACCGGTGTTCTATGGTCATTCGGAAGCCGTTCACATCGAAACGCATAGTCCGATCAGTGTCGAGGAAGTGCGTGCCCTGCTGTCCAAGGCGCCAGGTGTGGTGCTGATGGATGAGCGCAAGCCTGGTGGCTATCCGACGGCGGTAGGTGATTCCGCTGGCAAGGATCCTGTGCTGGTGGGCAGAATTCGGTCGGACATTTCTCATCCCAATGGTCTGAATATGTGGATCGTGTCAGATAACGTGAGAAAAGGTGCCGCTCTGAACTCCGTGCAAATAGCCGAAGTGTTGATAAAAGACTATTTATAATGAATACTTGCACGCGCTATTGAAGCGTATTTCTGAGAGTTCCGCAGCCCTTTGGCTGTGGAACCGCTTGCAGAAGTTCGCAATCCCTTCCCGCGCCGAAGACTGACTGCAGCGGATGAAGCCATTTAAAAGGAATGGATTATGGTAAGAAAGCTGGTGGTCGTATTCACCTCGGTGGTGTTGTTTGCCGCTGCGCATGTGAAGGCCCTTGGTCTGGGGGAGATCGTTGTCGAGTCCGCCCTCAATCAGCCACTGGCAGCCCGCATCGATCTGCTGCAGTTGGGAGGAGTGCGCCCCGAACAGATCAATGTCCAGCTTGCTTCCGAAGGCGACTTCGCACGCTTTTCGATCGACCGCGAGTCATTCCTGGATTCCATCCGCTTCAATGTCGAAACCGCTGGCAACAGTGCGTTTGTCCGCCTGTCGACGGTTGGAGCGGTACGCGAGCCGTATCTGAGTTTCGTGCTGGAGACGAGCTGGCCGAGCGGCAGGCTGCTCAGCGAGCATACCGTGCTGCTCGATCTGCCTCCCTTTGCTGCCAATACGCAAGCGGCGCCGATTCAGCAGGCAGTTCAAAATCAGCCACAACCATCTTCGCAGAATACTTCTGATAATCAAATTGTTGCGAGCCAATCTTCCGCTCCTGCATCAAGCTCTCCAGCGCGTCTCGCGGCCCCTGCAGAACCCGCATCTGCGGCAGATCCGGCCCCCCAGGATGCAGCGCCGCAAGATCAGGGCTCTCAAGATACCGCTTCGCAAGATGCAGGTTCTTCGCAGTCTGTAGAACAGCCTGCTCAGACCCCGCTGGCAGCAACCACGGATACCGTCAGCATTGGCGCCGACGATACGCTTTGGGATATTGCCCTGCAGGTCCGCCCGGACAGTTCCGTCTCTGTTCAACAGACGATGCTGGCATTGCAGCGTCTGAACAGCGAAGCCTTTATCGCCGATAACATCAACATGGTGCGCAGGGGACAGGTTCTGCGGGTGCCGGATATCGAGCAGATCAGGGCGCTCAGTGCGCGCGAGGCCGTCAGTGAGGTGGCACGTCAGAATCAGTTGTTCGAGAACAGGAGCAACGTACCGCTGACAGCTCAGCCGGTTGCGGCGCAACCTTCGCCTGCTCCTGCAGATTCAGCTGCCGGTCGTGGTGAGTTGCGTGTAGTGACCACTGATCCAGCCGATGTGACCGATGCCCAATCCACGTCTGGTGGTCGAAGCGCAGAGCTGGAGGCTCGCATTGCCAGCCTTGAGAACGAGCTGGCCGTTCAGCAGGAAGAGGCCGATCGCGTTGCCTTGCAGAACAGGGAGTTGACGGATCGTCTCGGCCTGCTGGAGCAGCAGATTGCATCGGCGCAGGAAATCATCCGCCTGCGTGATCTGGAACTTGCCCAGTTGCAACAGACGTTGGCGCAGGCAGAACAGGAAGTCACCCCCGAGGATCCGCCCACGGTCATCACCATGGCACCGGAGCGCAGCTTTCTGCAGACAGTGCTCGACACATTGATCGCGAATACCTATGCCTTGCTTGCCGTGACTGCGCTGGTCATTCTGATGCTGGTGTATGTCCTGCTGCGTCGCAACAAGACGGAAGAGGATGAGGCGCTGGCAGATATGGAGGGCATGGGTGAGCCCCCGGGCAGCCTCGCGTCAGCCGGCAGCCATGCCGAGTTTGCCTCTGGCCAGGTTGCGGCATCCCGCGCTACCAGCAGTGACGACGAACTGGATGAAATCTTTGGTCTTGCGGACGAGGCTGATGAGGTCATGAGTGAGGAAGGGTTTGCATCCAGCTCCGACGCCGACGATCTCTCTGATGTCCTTGAAGAAGCCGAAGCCCTTATTGCACATCGCCACTTTGATGAGGCGGTGGTGTTGCTTCAGGACGCCATCCAGGCAGACCCGGACAATACCGAGCTGCGTTTCAAGTTGTTGGAGGTCTACGCAGCGCGTCAGGACAAGGCAGGCTTCAGTTTGCAGGAGGCAGCGTTGCTGAGCTTGGGCGGAGCGGCAGTCGCCGCACGTGTGGCCGAGCTGAGGTCACAGCTGCCTGACGAAACTGACGATGAAGTTCTTGAAGAAGTCGAAGATGATTTCTTCGGCGAGCTCAGCGCGTCGGAAGAAATTGCGGGTGAGGATGCCGACCAGGAGAGCGCTGTCGATATCGACGTTGATACGTTGGAATCCGCCGCAACAACCGAACATGAGCAGGTCATCGATTTTGATTTCGCTCTGTCGGAACCTGCTCCGCTGTCAGACGAGCCTCAGGCTGCCGATGAAGGTGTGTCGGACGACAGCGACGATGCAGACGACAATCTCCTGGATTTTGACTTCAATTTCGCTGCGGATGAATCCGAAGCAGCTGTGACCGAAGAGGAGCTTGTCGAGGTAGACGCCCCGGAGGAAGACCCAGGGCACAGCATTGATTTCGATTTCACTGTGCTGGAGGAGGCGAACACTCCCCCTGCATCTCCGAGCAGCGAAATTGCCGAGGATGATGACATCGAGTTCGATATCGACGAGGAAGACAATCCCCTGGCAACCGTAGATGTCGAGGAAGGCGATTTCAGCTTTGACAGCAGTGAGTTTGACCTTGATATCGTTGACGAGGATGAGCCACGGACGAACGATGCCCCGGTTGAAGATGACTTTGCAGACTTGCGTTTTGTCGATGATGAAATGCTGGAAGAGGCTCAGGAGTCGAACGCAGAGGATGCCGCGGAAGACGATGAATTTGAATTCCTCTCTGATACGGATGAGGCTGCCACCAAGCTGGATCTCGCCCAGGCCTATTATGAAATGGGAGATTACGAAGGGGCTCGCGAGATTCTTGAAGAAGTGATCGAAGAGGGCACTGAAGCCCAGATCAAGGATGCACGCGACCTGCTCGGCAAGCTGTAATTTCGCATCGCCATGGCGGGTGTTCATCCGCCATGGCCTCCATAGAGTTGAACCACCAAGTGCTTCCTACCAGTCCCACCAGCGCGATAGATTCTCTCAGCAACTCCCAGTCGACCCATCGCATCGCTCTCGGTATCGAGTATGACGGTGCCGCCTTCCATGGCTGGCAGCGTCAGGCAGATCCTGCTCTGCCTACTGTGCAGGCCGCGCTCGAATCCGCCATCGCCGGTATTGCAGCTCATCCCATCAGTCTTGTTTGTGCGGGCCGAACGGATACAGGGGTGCATGCCACGGGGCAGGTTGTGCATTTCGAGTGTCAGACAGACAGAGGTGAAAAGGCATGGTTGCGCGGCACCAACAGTCTGCTGCCCCCCGCCGTGCGTGTGCGCTGGGCGAAAGCAGTCGGACCGGATTTTCATGCACGCTTTTCGGCACAGTCACGGCGTTATCACTATGTCATTTGTGACAGCCCGGTAGAGCCTGCCATCATGGCTCGGCAACTCACCCACACTCGTCTCCAGCTCGATATCGACGCCATGCACGAGGCCGGTCAATTTCTTCTGGGTGAGAACGACTTCAGCGCATTTCGGGCGGCGGGTTGTCAGTCACGCAGCCCCTTCCGCAATGTCATGCATCTGCAGGTGATTCGTCACCACCGTTTCATCGTTCTGGATATCGAAGCCAATGCCTTTCTGCAGCATATGGTCAGAAACATTGCGGGCGTGCTCATGGAGGTCGGCGCGGGAAGGCAGCCCCCACAGTGGGCCAGGCAGGTGCTGGAAGGCAGGGATCGCAAACTGGCTGCTGTGACTGCCAGCCCCTGCGGCCTGTATCTGGTTGCCGTCCGCTATCCCGACGAGTGTGGATTGCCGCAGGAAGTGTTGGGACCGGGTTTTTTGCAGCCTTTTGCGTAGGCTCTCCAGTGGAACTTTGATAGAATCGCACCCTTTTGCGGATACCGGCTTATTGTGCAGCGAACTCGAGTGAAGATCTGTGGATTGACGACTGCCCAGGATGCCTTGAATGCGGCTGAGCTGGGTGCGGACGCCATCGGCCTGGTGTTTTACAGCAAGAGTGCGAGAGCAGTGACGCCTGAACAGGCGACGCAGATCTGCAGCAAGTTGCCAGCGCTGGTCAGTGTCGTGGGGCTGTTCGTGAACCCATCCGAAGCCGAGGTCGAAACTGTGCTCAAGCATGTGCATCTGGACTGCCTCCAGTTTCATGGCGATGAGTCTGCGGCGTTCTGTGATTCTTTCGGCATGCCTTACATGAAGGCTATCAGGGTTCGTCCGGATCTCGATATAAAATCAAAAATATCCGAATATACAACGGCTTCGGCAATACTTCTCGACAGTTACGACAAGAATTCTGCGGGTGGTACAGGTATCGCCTTTGACTGGCGCATCGCTCAGCGCTGCGTGCAGGAGTCGGGAGTCAAGATTGTGCTGGCCGGTGGGTTGTCTGCCGATAACGTGGCGGAAGCGATTCGTCTGGTCAGGCCCTACGCGGTGGATGTCAGCAGTGGTGTCGAGTCGGCACCGGGGCGCAAGAGTACGGAAAGAATGAGTGCATTTTTCAACGAGGTATACAGTGTCTGAGTCTCCAGTAGTGCATGCAGGCAGCGGCCTTCCCGCAGGTCAGGAAGATCAGTTCAGTGGTCCGGATCAGCACGGCCATTTTGGTCGTTATGGTGGCGCGTTCGTGGGTGAAACCCTGGTCGCCGCGGTGGAAGAGTTGGACCGCGTTTATTCGAAGATGGCACTGGACCCGAATTTCTGGGCGGAATTCGACAAGGATCTCAAGCACTATGTGGGCAGACCCTCGCCGCTGTATCTGGCCGAACGTCTGACTGCCCGTTACGGCGGTGCGCAGATCGTTCTCAAGCGCGAGGATCTGAATCACACCGGTGCGCACAAGATCAACAACACCATTGGTCAGGCATTGCTGGCGAAATTCATGGGCAAGCCTCGCATCATTGCCGAGACCGGTGCCGGACAGCATGGTGTTGCCAGTGCCACGGTTGCCGCGCGACTGGGACTGGAGTGCCACGTGTACATGGGTGCCGACGACATCAAACGTCAATCTGCCAATGTGTACCGCATGAAACTGCTGGGTGCCAACGTGATTGCCGTGGAATCCGGTTCACGTACGCTCAAGGATGCGCTCAACGAGGCGTTGCGCGATTGGGCCACCAATGTCGACAACACCTACTACATCATCGGCACAGCCGCTGGTCCGCATCCTTATCCCCGTATGGTCCGTGATTTTCAGGCCGTGATTGGTCGCGAAGCGAGAGCGCAATCCCTGGAGCAGTTCGGGCGTCTTCCGGATGCGCTTGTGGCATGTGTGGGCGGAGGTTCCAATGCGATTGGTCTGTTTCACCCGTTCCTGCGCGATGCCGACGTTGCGATGTATGGAGTGGAGGCGGGGGGCGATGGCCTGGAGACCGGGCGTCACGCTGCGCCATTGAGTGCCGGCCGCCCGGGCGTCCTGCATGGCAACAGAACCTATCTGATGACGGATGATGCCGGACAGATTCTCGATACTCACTCCGTTTCAGCGGGTCTGGATTATCCCGGCGTCGGTCCTGAGCATTCCTGGCTCAAGGATATTCATCGCGTGAACTACGTGGCGGCGACCGACAAGGAAGCCCTGGCGGCGTTCCGCGATCTGACAAGGCTGGAGGGGATCATTCCTGCCCTGGAATCGAGTCATGCGGTGGCCTACGCCTGCAAAATGGCTGCGGACATGTCGCGCGACAAGTTCATTGTCGTGAACCTGTCCGGCCGTGGCGACAAGGACATCCATACAGTTGCCGGTATTGACGGCATCACCATCTGAAATCAAGACCCACAAGATCAGGATCAGCCGTCAAGAGAGTTGTCACTTCATGAGCCGTATCAGCAAGACAATTGCCGCCCTGCAGGCGCAGAACAAGAAAGTATTGATTCCGTATCTGGTCGCGGGAGATCCGGAGAAAGCCCTGACCGTGCGTCTCATGCATGCCCTTGTGAAGAGTGGGGCCCATATCATCGAGTTGGGCATCCCCTTCAGCGATCCGTCCTCTGATGGCACAGTCATTCAGTTGGGGGCAGAGCGTGCGCTGCGTCAGGGCACCACGTTGCGTGACGTACTTGCGATGGTGGCCGAGTTTCGTACCACGGACCAGAACACCCCTGTGGTGTTGATGGGGTATCTCAATCCCATCGAGATCATGGGCTATGAAGCGTTCGCCGGTGCGGCCGATGCTGCCGGTGTCGACGGCGTTCTGGTGGTTGATCTGCCAGCCTACGAGTGCGAAGAGCTGTTCAAGGCGGTGCGACCGCGCGGCATTGACACCATCTTCCTGATTGCACCGACAACGACAGCAGCGCGCGAAGCGGCGATCTGCCAGAATACCACCGGCTATCTCTACTACGTGTCCTTGAAAGGGGTCACCGGCGCCGCCATTACAGACGCGACGGCAATCCGCGACAAGATCAACCATCTGCGCACGGTGACAGACCTGCCTCTTGTGGTCGGCTTCGGCATCAAGGATGCGAACTCTGCCCGGGAAATGGCCGCGATCAGCGATGGTGTTATAGTGGGCAGCGCTCTGGTGGACAGTATCTCGCATCTGCAACCGGGCAAGACCTGCTCGGAGCAGGACCTGCTGGCAACAGTGGCAGTGATTGCCACCATCAGCGATGCAATTAAAGACATGAAGAATTGATCGTAGTTATTTGATAAATCTCTATTTATAGACCTCTATTGATAGATCAACCTGACAGGAAAGCGCCATGAGCTGGATTAACAAAATCCTCCCCTCCATTCGCAGTAACAGCAGCACTGCCGCGGCCAAGCAGAGGGCCAGCGTGCCGGAAGGGCTGTGGAAGAAATGCCCTCGCTGCGAGGCCGTGCTGTACCGGCCGGATCTGGAGCGCAACCTGGAGGTGTGCCCCAAGTGCGATCACCACTTGCGCATTACTGCCCGCCGCCGTCTGGAGCTTTTTCTCGATCCGGAAGGACAGGTAGAGCTCAATGCCGACATGGAACCGGTGGATCTGCTCAAGTTCCGCGATCTGAAGAAGTACAAGGATCGTCTGTCAGCTGCCCAGAAAAGCACCGGTGAGAAAGACGCATTGATTGTCGTGCAAGGGTCAGTGAATGCCGTTGAGGTGGTGGTTGCCGCCTTCGAATTCGGTTTCATCGGTGGCTCCATGGGAGCCGTCGTGGGAGAGAAGTTCACCCAGGCTGCCAATACCTGTATTGCCCGAAAACTCCCCCTGATCTGTTTCTCCACCAGCGGCGGTGCCCGCATGCAGGAGGCCCTGATCTCGCTCATGCAGATGGCCAAGACGTCGGCCGCCATTGCGCGCATGCGCGAGAATGGCCTGCCCTTCATTTCAGTGCTGGTCGATCCTGTCTACGGCGGTGTGTCTGCCAGTCTGGCGATGCTGGGCGATATCAACATCGCCGAGCCTAATGCGCTGGTGGGATTTACCGGTCCCGATGTGATCAGACAGACCGTACGCGTGAAACTGCCGGAAGGTTTTCAGCGCAGTGAATTCCTGCTGGAGCACGGTGCCATCGACATGATTGTCCACCGTCGGGATATGCGCGATCGCGTTTCCTCACTGGTAGCGAAATTGATGCACCGCTGAGCAGGGCTCTGCGTTTTCCTGTCCCGCAAGGGTCGCCAGTCAAGACAAGGCAGTGCTTTGTCGGGTAGTCCTGTACCGTGAATCTGTCCCAATGGCTTGACCGCATTCAGGCCTTGCACCCCAACGAGATTGATCTCGGGCTGCACAGGCTGCGCGAGGTTGCCCAGCGGCTGGGTGTGACGCGGCCCGCGCCAATCGTCGTGACCGTCGCCGGCACCAATGGCAAGGGCTCCACCGTCGCGATGCTGGACGCCATTCTGACCGCTGCAGGTTATCGCACCGGCACCTACACATCACCACATCTGCTGGTCTACAACGAGCGCATCCGCATAGCGGGTCAGATGGCGACCGATGACCAATTGTGTGAGTGTTTTGCACGGATCGACCTGGTGAGAGCTGAAATATCCCTGACGTACTTCGAGTTCAGCACCCTGGCTGGTTTTCTTCTGTTGGAACAGGCAGCGCTGGATGTCGCGATTCTGGAGGTCGGTCTGGGGGGGCGACTGGATGCGGTGAACCTGATTGATCCCGATCTTGCGATTGTCACCAGCATCGGCCTCGATCATCAGGACTGGCTCGGTGATACCCGGGAGCTGATCGCAGCCGAGAAAGCAGGCATTTTTCGCGCCACAGTGCCCGCGCTCTGCGGGGATGTCGACATACCTGAAAGCCTGGCGAAGCGAGTAGCGGAGCTTGGTTGCCCACTGTATGCGCAGGGGCGTGACTACGGTTTTGCGCTCGAGTCTGGTCAATGGCGCTGGTGGGGGAAGGGGGCAGGCGGCGAAACGCGGACGTTGGACGAACTGCCTCTGCCCGATCTGGATATCGTCAATGCCTCGACGGTCATGCAGGCAATCGCACTCTTGCCGCTGACGGTGTCGAAAGAAGCCGTCGTCACTGCGTTGCGCGGGCTGGGACTCCAGGGCCGATTTCAGCGTCTGCATGATCCACTGTATGGCATACCCGTTCGAGTGGATGTTGCGCACAATCCACATGCGGCGGTGCTGCTCGCAGAAAAGCTGAGGACATGCCGAAGTCGCGGGGAATTGACCGGCACGGTTCGCGTAGTGTTGGCTATGATGAGCGACAAGGATCACGTTGGTTTTCACGGCGCCTTAGAATCTGTGGTCGACATTTGGTATATTGCGGCATTCGCGCAGCCCCGCTGCCTGACTGCACAGGAACTGCATGACAGACTGCAGCAGACAGGCACGCCGTTGCGAGGTCCGTTCAGCAGTGTTTCAGAAGCCTACGTGCAGGCCTGTGCTGACTCGGCAAAGGACGACCTGGTTCTCGTCACCGGTTCTTTTGTCACGGTGGCAGACGTGATGCAGTTCATTTCAGGCAACGATTCGAATCCACCAAAGGCTGTTGCGGGACGTTAGTCCGCAGCGGCCAGCAGACAGGGGCAATACTGGCTTGGACCAGAGCACTAAACAGAGAATTGTTGGCATTCTGGTAATCCTGATTGCCGCCAGCGCCTTGCTGCCAAGTCTGTTCGATGGACAGGGGAGCTATCAGATGCCTCTGGAAAGCCGAATCCCGGAACCTGTTGCCTTTCCCACACCTCCGACCGTCATCGCCGAGCGTCCCGTGATCACAGCGGACACCGATACCATCCGCATTGCGGAAAGCACTCCTGCCGGTGTCACCGAGCCAGAGCTGGTTCCAGATACCACCGTCGCACCAGAGATCGAACAGCCTCTGAGTGAACCAGCGGTCGAGCAGCCCGATACCTCGCAGGTCGCTGCAGTTGCTCCTCAGCAGGCGACGGTTGCGGCCACTGATGCTCCCGGGCTGGACAGCGTGGGTCTGCCCGAAGGCTGGAGTGTGAGACTTGCCTCCTTCTCGAGTTATCCCAATGCCCTGAATCTGGTGGATCGTCTGCAGAGTCGAGGTCATCCTGCCTATATTCGTGAAATTCCCTCTGCACAGGGAATCTTGACCGCTGTGTTTGTAGGCCCTGGTGTGGATCGGGCCTCTGTGCAGCAGTTGCAGCAACAATTGCTGGAAGAGTTTCAACTCTCCGGCATTATCGTCCGCTACGAGATTGAAGATCTATGAGAGCTGTCCGCTCCCCTGCAGACCGGACTTCAGAGTTGTTCTCGCGTGACGCCTGGATAAGAGGTCTCTGATGCAGCTGCAGTGGGTCGATTTCTTGTTTCTGCTGGTCACGGGAATTTCCTGTCTGTTCGGGTTATGGCGAGGATTTGTGCGTGAGGTGCTGTCGTTGCTTGCATGGATCGCTGCGATATTGATTGCGCGGATCTATAGTGAGCACCTGGCACCTTCGTTCAGTGGCTGGGTCGATAGCGCGGCAATGCAGCAGGTGCTCGCGTTTGCCGTACTGTTCATGGCGACTCTTCTGCTTGGAGCGCTCATCAATCATCTGGTCGCCAAGCTGATTGCCATCACCGGTTTGAAATTGACTGATCGCCTGCTGGGTTCGTTGTTTGGTATCGCTCGCGGTGTGGTGATCGTGATGGTGTTCGTCTACTTCGGAGGCAGTTTCTTTGCGGCGGAGAGCTGGTGGATTGAGTCGCGCTTCATTCCCCGCACGCTGGAGTTGATCGAGATGTCGAGGATGTTCGTGACAGATATCGTGCCTAGAGTGCCAGAGAGTCACTAGTTGGCAATTTTTCAGTGGTTTCATGTAGTTCAAAAGCCAGTATTAACGGAGTGTGTTGAATGTGCGGTTTAGTAGGTGTCGTTGGCAAATCTGATGTTGCTGTTTGTTTATATGACACATTGACAGTGTTGCAGCACCGGGGGCAGGATGCGGCAGGCATCGCCACCAGTGACAAGGGAAAACTGAATCTGCGCAAGGACAATGGACTGGTCAAGGATGTGTTTCGCACGCGTCACATGGAGCGCCTGGCGGGACACATGGGCATTGGTCATGTGCGTTATCCGACGGCTGGCAGCTCCAGTCCCGCGCTGGCACAACCCTTCTACGTGAACTCACCTTACGGACTCAGTCTGGCTCACAATGGCAATCTGACAAACGCAGCGGAGCTGAGCCGCGATCTGTTCAAGGAAGATCTGCGTCACATCAATACCGATTCCGATTCCGAAGTGCTGTTGAATATTTTCGCCCACGAACTGCAGTTGCTCTCCAAGATGGTTCCCACCGCCGAAGACGTATTCACTGCGGTGCGTGGCGTGCATCGACGCTGTCGTGGC
>MGYS01000096.1:69109-73925 GCA_001802565.1 Gammaproteobacteria bacterium RIFCSPLOWO2_02_FULL_57_10
ACCTCTGGTGTTCGGCAAGCGCGAACGCAATGGATTTACCGAATACATGTTGGCCTCCGAGAGCGTGGCACTCGACTCGCAGGGATTCACGCTCGTGCGTGACGTTGCTCCCGGCGAAGCGGTGTATGTCGACGTGCACGGTAAACTGCATACGCGCGTCTGTGCCGGTCCTGCCGAGTACACACCCTGCATCTTCGAGCACGTTTATTTTGCCCGACCCGATTCGTTGATGGATGGTATCTCTGTATACAAGGCGCGTCTGCGCATGGGCGAAAAACTGGCCGACAAGGTCAAGCGTCTGCGTCCCGAACACGATATCGACGTGGTGATTCCGATTCCGGATACCAGCCGCACTTCAGCGCTGGAACTGGCCAATCGTCTGGGCGTGAAGTATCGCGAAGGTTTCGTGAAGAATCGTTATATCGGTCGTACCTTCATCATGCCCGGTCAAAGCCAGCGCAAGAAGTCTGTGCGTCAGAAACTCAATGCGATTGAACTGGAGTTTCGTGGCAAGACAGTATTGCTGGTGGATGACTCAATCGTGCGTGGCACGACGTGTCGGCAGATCATCCAGATGGCACGCGATGCGGGTGCGAAGAAGGTCTATTTTGCCTCCGCAGCACCTGCGGTACGTTATCCGAACGTCTATGGCATCGACATGCCCGCAGCGTCAGAGCTGATTGCTCATGGTCGAACAGACGAGGAAGTACAGGAGTTGATCGGTGCAGACTGGTTGATTTTCCAGGACCTTGAAGATCTGATTGCGGCGTCCTCGGAAGGCAATCCCAACATCAACAAGTTCGAGTGTTCCGTGTTCGACGGCAAGTACATTACCGGTGACGTCGATGCCGCGTACCTGAAGAAGTTGGAAGATTGTCGCAACGATGCCGTCAAGAGTGCCAGCCGCAAGGCCGGCGACAAGGAAACGGATGAGGTTGGCGGCAACGCCTGAAGCCAGGGACTTAACATGCAGCAGAGAATTCAGGCGGCAGTCAACGAGATCGGCACAGTCTTGCTGGGCAAGGAGAGGCAGATCAGATTGGCGATGTGCTGCCTGATCTCGGGCGGTCATCTGTTGATCGAGGATCTTCCCGGCATGGGCAAGACGACGCTCGCCCATGCTCTGGCTCGTGTATTCGGTCTGGATTTCAGTCGTATTCAATTCACCAGTGATCTGTTACCTGCAGACATTCTTGGCGTCTCGATCTTCGAGCAGCAATCCGGGCGCTTCAGCTTTCATCCCGGTCCGATTTTTCGGCAGCTGATCCTTGCAGATGAGATCAATCGCACGACGCCCAAGACACAGAGTGCACTTCTTGAAGCAATGGAAGAGGGTCAGGTGTCTGTCGAAGGGGAGACCAGACCCCTGCCTTCTCCCTTCTTCGTGATCGCGACGCAGAATCCGGGCAGTCTTGCCGGCACATTTCCACTGCCTGAATCGCAGCTCGACCGCTTTCTCATGCGCATTGGTATCGGTTATCCCGATCCGCGTGCGGAACGTGAGTTGCTGGAAAGCGACAATGTTCGCAACAGGGCTGCCTCGGTCCAACAACTCATGTCAGTCTCCGATCTGGTCGAGATGCGCAGAATGGCGGCGGGTGTCACACTCAGCCCCCTGTTGCTGGATTACGTGCAGCGCCTGATTGCACGTACTCGGGACAGTGAGGAAATCCACTTCGGTTTGTCTCCCAGAGGCAGTATCGCCGTAGTGAGAGCCACTCGTACCTGGGCATTCATGGAGGGGCGTCAGCATGCTGTACCCGAGGATGTGCAGGCCGTACTTCCTGCTGTGGTGGAGCATCGTCTGCGCGCTGCGACAGATGCAGAGGGGCGCACCGGAACGGCGTTGGCTCAGCGTCTGCTGAACGAGGTTGATGTTTTTTGAACGAGGTTGATGTTCTTTGAGAGTCTCATGAATCCGGTCAATACAGTCAGTTCCTGGTTTGCAAGAAAGGCCCAGCACTGGCTGGCCAGGAACGTGCCGCCTGTCAGCAGCGTCTTCCTTCATCGCAAGAACATTTTCATCCTGCCCACTTCGCATGGACTGCTGTTTGCAGCGGCCACTGCACTGATCTTCATCACCGCCATCAACTACATTCTGAGTCTGGCCTTTGCATTGGCCTTTCTCATGGTCAGCGTATTCGTATTGTCGATCCTGCACGCGTTTCGAAACCTGCAACATCTCACTGTGAAAGGAGTTGGCGCCGAACCCGTGTTTGCAGGAGAAGACGCGAAGTTCGAGGTCCTGCTGCAGCGCAACGACAGGCGCCAGCACGAGATGCTGGAGCTGTACTTCCCCAAGGGACTGGTCAGTCATGCGAATCTGTTGAGTGGCGATCAAGAGCGGGTCAATGTCTATCTTCCCTCCCGTCGGCGCGGGTTGTTGAAAGCACCCCGCCTGCGCGTGCAGACGCGCTTTCCACTCGGGCTCTGGTGTGCGTGGTCGACACTTGATCTGGGCATGACCTGCATCGTGTATCCCACCCCGATTGCCAGCGCGATGCCCGGCACGTTGACTTCATCCCATACAGGCAGGGCAGAGAGCACACATCCGGGGACAGAAGATTTTCATGGTCTGCGCAGCTATCAGCCGGGTGATTCGCTGAAGCATGTCGCGTGGAAGAATCTCGCGCGCGGGCAAGGGCTCAAGGTCAAACAGTTCGTCGACAACGTCGATGATCGTTTCATGCTGGATTGGGCCATGTATCAGGGTCTTGATGCGGAGGCGAGACTGTCCAGGCTGTGTTACTGGGTCCTGGCGTTGTCGCGGAGCGACGTCGAGTACGGCTTGCGACTGCCAGGCGTAGAGATTTCTGCCGCAAGAGGTGACGCACATCGTGAACGTGTTCTTGGTGCGCTCGCATTGTGGAATCACCAGGAAGTCAGGGAGGGCGCATGGACATAAGCTACCAGATTCCGCGCCTGGCATTGCTTTGGGTGTTGTCCTCCGTGCTGCTCGTGCTTCTCCCGCATGTCATCCGCCTGCCCCTGTGGACGACGCTTCTCGCCTTGGCATGCATGGGTTGGCGGTTGCTGATCTTCTCCGGTCGCGCTGGATACCCTGGCAAGTTGATCAAGGTTCTTCTCGTCCTGTCTGTGGTGCCCTTGACCGTTGTGCAGGCACGCAGTGTGGGTGTCAGTGTCGACACCGCCGTCACTCTCTTGTTTCTCGGGGTAGTCTTCAAGCTGCTGGAGATGCAATACAAGCGTGACATCGTCATCGTCATCGCGCTGTGTTACGTGCTCATCATGGTAGGTTTCATCTACTCGCAGACAATTCCCGCGAGCCTCTATTCGTTGCTGACTCTGATGGTGATCACCGGTGCCCTGATCGCCCTGAATCGCGACAATTCCAACAGTACCTTCGGCAACAACTCCGCTCTCGCCGTGCGCATTGTGTTGCAGGCGATTCCCCTGATGGTGGTTCTGTTTGTGCTGGTGCCGCGCGTCTCTCCACTGTGGACCATGCCGTTGCCGGTTTCGCCGGACAAGACCGGGGTGACTGATGAGATGACCCCGGGCGACATCAGCAGCCTCGGGCGTTCAGGCGAGTTGGCATTCCGCGTGAGTTTTGCGGGAGAGATCCCCGCCCATGATCAACTCTACTGGCGTGGACTTGTGCTGGATTCCTTTGATGGCAGAACCTGGCGGCGTGCTGGCAACAGCTTCCTGTCGTTCAGTCTGGCATCGCGTCAAGACGCTCCTTCCCGCGGCGTCGGCTTCGGCGATCCGGTGGCGTATGACGTGATCATGGAGCCTACCCAGCAGACCTGGCTCTATGCTCTGCAACTGGCAGAGCTCGATGCCCCGGACATCGTGCAGGACCGCAACTATTCCTTGCAGACCTCGAAGCCGGTCAGCCAGCGCACGCGCTATCAGGTTCGCTCCTACCTCGAGCACCAGACAGATCTGCAACTGAGTGGGACGCAGCGGGCGAGATCATTGCAGTTGCCTGAGGATGACAACAATCCTCTCAGCCAGGCCATGGTGCGGGAGTGGCGTGCGGCATCACGTACCGACAGTGAGTATGTGCAAAGGGTCATGAGTCACTTTCGCGAAGAACCATTCTTCTACACCCTCAACCCTCCGGTACTGGGTGAAGCAAGCATTGATGATTTCCTGTTCAACACGCGCGAAGGTTTCTGTGGGCACTATGCGGGTACGTTCGTGTACCTGCTGCGTGCAGCGGGGATTCCTGCTCGCGTGGTGGTGGGGTATCAGGGCGGTGAGTACAACCCGTTCGAGGACTACACCATGGTCTATCAGTACAACGCTCATGCCTGGGCTGAGGTGTGGTTCGAAGGGCAGGGCTGGGTGCAGTTCGATCCTACCGGAGCGGTGGCACCGGAACGCATCACCATGGGTGTGGAGGCGGTGTTCGCCGATCAGCCCGGGTTCATGGAGGATTCCGGATTCTCGATGATGCGCTTTCGCAATAATCAGTGGCTGAATTCCTTGCGGTTGCGGCTGGATGCTCTGGATTACGCTTGGAACCGCTGGGTCATCAGCTACGATGAAGATCTGCAACTCGATCTGATGAATGAATTCTTTGGCGAGAATGCACGTTCCGGTTTGTTGTGGGCACTGGGCGTCAGCACCGCCGTAATATTCGGCCTCGTGGCTTTCTTCATGCTGAGAGGAGGGCGGCGGGAGGCTCGCGACGCGGCAACGCGGCTTTATCTCCTGGTGACGGCTGATCTTGCCGAACTGGGTGTACGACTTCGTCACGGTGAGGGGGCAGGAGACTATTGTCGGCGTGTCAGTGCGGAAAGGCCTGATCTTGCTGCGGACATGGAGAAGCTGACCAGAATGTACG
>MGYS01000097.1:0-1554 GCA_001802565.1 Gammaproteobacteria bacterium RIFCSPLOWO2_02_FULL_57_10
CGCTCCCACAAGATCGTTTTGACATATCGGAACCGCATCCATGCCCTGCAAAGATCTCCGAGAATTCATCGCTCTTCTGGAAGAGAAGGGCGAACTGAAACGGATCACGAAAGAAGTGGATCCGTACCTGGAAGTCACCGAAATCTGTGATCGCACGCTGCGCGCCGGTGGTCCGGCACTGCTGTTCGAGAACCCCCGCAATTCGAAAATCCCCATGCTCTGCAATCTATTCGGCAACACGCGCCGTGTTGCGCTCGCCATGGGACAGGAAGATTTGCAGGGTTTGCGTGACGTGGGGCACTTGCTCGCATTCCTGAAGGAACCCGTTCCACCGAAAGGCTGGAAAGAGTTGTGGCAAAACCTGCCTGCCTACAAACAGGTCCTCAACATTGCACCCGATGTGAAGAAGAAGGCACCGTGTCAGGACGTCATCATCGACGAGGCCGATATCGATCTCGCGATGCTGCCGATTCAGACCTGCTGGCCCGGTGATGTTGCTCCCCTGGTCACCTGGCCCCTCGTGATCACACGTGGCCCCGAGAAGGAAAGACAAAACCTCGGCATCTATCGCATGCAGGTGATAGGTCGCAACAAGCTCATCATGCGCTGGCTGTCACATCGCGGTGGCGCACTCGATTTTCGTGACTGGCAACTCAAGCATCCGGGTGAAGCATTCCCTGTCGCGATTGCCATCGGCGCCGACCCCGCGACCATTCTCGCCACCGTCACACCGATTCCCGACACGCTTTCCGAATACGCGTTTGCCGGACTGCTGCGCGGGCAGAAAACCGAAGTGATCAACTGCCTGACCTGTGACCTGCAGGTGCCCGCCAGTGCCGAGTTCGTGCTCGAAGGAGTCATCGAACCGGGTGAGATGGCGGATGAAGGGCCCTATGGTGATCACACGGGTTATTACAACGAAGTCGAGAAATTCCCCGTCTTCACGATCAAGAAACTCACACACAGAAAAGACCCGATCTATCACAGCACTTACACGGGCCGCCCGCCGGATGAGCCCGCGATGCTCGGCGTCGCGCTCAACGAAGTGTTCATTCCGCTGATTCAGAAACAGTATCCGGAGATCGTGGATTTCTATCTGCCACCCGAAGGCTGCTCCTATCGTCTGGCTGTCGTCAGCATCAAGAAACAATATCCGGGTCACGCCAAGCGCATCATGATGGGCACCTGGTCCTTCCTGCGCCAATTCATGTACACGAAGTTCGTCATCATCGTTGATGACGATGTGAACGTGCGCGACTGGAATGATGTGATCTGGGCGATGACGACGCGCATGGACCCGTTGCGTGACTGCGTGATGATCGAGAACACCCCGATCGATTATCTCGACTTTGCCTCACCCGTATCCGGCCTCGGCTCGAAGATCGGCATGGATGCGACCAGCAAGTGGCCAGGTGAAACCACGCGCGAGTGGGGCACACCGATCGCCATGAGCGAAGACGTGAAGAAGCGCGTGGACGCCATGTGGGATGAGTTGGGAATAGATGTGGGAGCGAGCCCTGCTCGCGATTGACGAACCTGCAGAATCGCGAGCAG
>MGYS01000097.1:1584-7996 GCA_001802565.1 Gammaproteobacteria bacterium RIFCSPLOWO2_02_FULL_57_10
GAGTGGAGAACATTGTGAAGAAACTATTCAGACTCCTCCTGGCGATTGCCCTTCTGACCTCAGTCGCCGCAGTGCCCTCAATCGCTCAGGAAGAAGTCCGTGTGGTCGTGATCGGCGGACTCGACTTGAGTGGCACGTGGCAGGCCGTGGAAGCGGCCGCAGAAGAGTCACTGGGCCTGCAAATCACTACGGTACTCAGCGCTCCGAAAGAGCGCATCGTGCCGTTGTTCATGAACGGTGACGCAGACCTCATGCTGATTCACGGCGGCGATGAAACGTTCTCACTCCAGGCGCTGGGATACGCGGCACCGTTGCAGACCTGGGGTTTCAACGAGTTCGCTTTTGTCGGCCCCGAGAGTGATCCCGCCGGTATAGCCCAGGCCGCCAGCGGCGCCGAAGCGATTCAGAAAATCCAGGCATCACAGCAGCCCCTGATCATGTTCCGCGATCCCGGCAGCTACAACATTCTGCAACACTTGCTAGACACCGCCGGGCTGATTCCCGCGCAGCTGAATCTGATTCCGGACGCGGCAGCGAGATCACAGCAGGTACTGCAACAGGCGAGCCGCGATCAGGCTTATGTACTGGTGGGTCATATTCCAGTGGCGTTCGGCAGAATGTCAGCACCGGGAATAAAGGTGCTGTTCAATGGTGACAGCGCGATGCGGCGTGCCTATGTGGTGGTGACACCCGGCCCCATGCATCCAGCGAGCGATTCAGCGCGCGCCAACAGCGAACGCCTTGCGGAGTTTCTGGTGTCCGAAGCCGGACAGAACGTGTTGATGCAATCGGTATCGGAGAGTGGCGCGCCTTGGATATTCCCGCGCAGCTCGGCGGGATTGCAGATGCGGCCCTCGGCGAATTGAAATGGCGAGTGAGAGGGAGAGAGAGCGCGCTGAATCGCGGGCAGGCCCGCTCCCACTGGCGGATCAGAGTCACTTGATTCTAAGGCTGCGGGAACTTCGGTAGTGCCGCGCCAACACTCTTGGTTTGCAGGCGCAGATACTGAGCATCGCGCTCAGGTTCCTTGAGACTCAGCAGCAATCTCGCCAGTTCCGCGAATACCTCGGGATCGGGCTTCGTGCGCAGACTGCGCTCCAGGTAATCCTTGGCCTTGCCCCATAATTGCGCTCGCAGACTCAGACGTCCCAACGCCAGCAACAGTTCGGCATCCTTCGATCTATCCTGCAGCCACCGCTCGGCGCACTCCAGTTGCTTGACGGCAGCGGCGTCGTCGGCATCCAGTGAGAGCAAACTGTAGCGACGAATCAACATGGTCTCCCACTGCTTGTTGAGAGCATTCTCCAACAGAGTGATCGCTTCAGCCACCTCCCCTATCGTGACGAGTGCATCGACATACGCGCACAACACATCCGGATCGCCCGCATGGTGTTTCGCATTTTTCTTCCAGAACTTTCGCAACTCGCGCAGCGTGGTCTGCGATTCAGGATTGGCTGAGCGCACAGCCTCCAGCTGCTGGATGAAGAGCGTTTCCTCGACTTCCGCAGCGGCATCTTTCTGCAGTTGCTTCTGCAAACTGCGATTCGCCGACCACGAGCGACCGTAGGACAGCCAGTTCATCGGATTGATCCAGGCGAGCACGGTCACCAGCAATTGCCACAACAGCAACAGCACAATCAAGGCGATCAGCAGCGCAAACAAACTGGTTTCAAACGTGTACTGTCCATAAGAGACAAGCAGATAACCCGGATCACGCGCCAGAAAAAGCGTGACTCCCAGGGCCACGACCAGCGCTGCGATACTGTAGAGAAACAGTTTGATCATGGTTGATTGCCGTTGTTACGCACGGGTGGCAAGCGATTCTCCGTCACCTGCAACAATGCTTCCAGGGAACCGGAAATATCGGGAAGTGTCTGCACGATGGTGACGCCGGAGAGTGCGTCGAGTTCTTCGCGAATCGTACGACCCACTCCCGCATCAATCGCAAAGTAACGCGCAATCCAGTCGCGCCCCTGTGTCAGGCTGTCGCGATAAGCCATCTCTTCTTCTGCGAGCAGAGCCAGTTTTGCCTGCTCCAGCATGAGGCGCAGATTCTGCTTCAGCACTGCTTCCTGCTGCGGAGGTAACAGCGCCTCTGGCGCCACATCCCAACGTTGCCAGACAAAGACAGAGCGCAACAATTCCACCGAGCGTGCCATGAAGCCCAGCTCGGAGTTGGCGCTGTCCTGCTGTTGAGCAAGACGGGCGTTGTAGTTCTGCACCAGGGTATTGCGCAGCGACAACTGTTCCACCATGGGCACCAGATTGTCGAGCCTTGCATACAGGCCACTGACATCGATCGGCTCGATACTGCGCACGGCGAGTATCTCGCCCGCTATCGCTTCGCGCACGGTAAAGAGCGCAGGCGCGGTCGCATCACTCAACAGACTGTCTACGGTGGTCAACAACAGAAGCGTTGACTCCGTGTCACCTTCAAGATGCAGCTTCTGATTCGCGAGTCGCAGCAGATACTCGGTTTCCGACCACAGGAGTTCGTCGTTGCCGCGCTCCTGCGGCTCCTCCGCCATTCGTTGCTGCAGCGAGGCCGTGGTGCTGGCCAGCGCGTTGAGGCGCGACTCCAGCTCCGCTCGCAATTCGTCGAGCACCAACGGATCTACTGTGGGGACGGAGACCGGAAGATCGCTCGGAATCGCATCGAGAGAAGATTGCAGCGCCGCATTTTCATCGCGCAGCAAGGCCATCTCCGCGCTGATCTGCAATTGCTGGAATACGAGCCATGACACACTGAGGACGACTGGAATGAGTATCAGGAGAATGATCAGAAACCGTCGCAGTCCGCGCTTGCGTCGGTCCTGCAGTGGGCTCTTCGCAGCGTTGCTTCTGCTCAGTTCGTCGAGCACCTTGGACGTGTCGATGCGGACCCCGGTTGAATCATGATGACCGCTACCCGAACCTGTACTCTCTGTCACATTGCCTCCGAATTCGTTGCCGATGCGGACTGGAGTTGCTGCAGACTGCGCAGCACAGTCTGATCGTCCGCACCGCCCGCGTTGATCACATGCTTGAATCCCGCCGCAAGTGCATGTTCGCGCACACGCTGCGAGGGAACGATCACACTCAATCGTCGCAGCAGTTCCGATGATACCGTGGCGGTGTCAATGAGATGCAGAAAACTGTCCAATACCTGCATGCTGGTAGTCACCACCACGTTGATCCCTTCGCGTTCGATCTGTTGCAGCACTTCGTCACGAGAGTACTGCGGCACCGTTCGCGCGTACAACTCCAGATAGTCCACCCTGGCCCCACGCGTGCGCAAACTCTCCGCGATCAACTCACGCCCGCCCTGACCGCGAAACAGTGCGATGCGCTTGTCTTTCACATTCAGCAAACCGGGCAAGGCCAGCAGATCCTCGCTGGTGACACCGGTGTCAGAACAATGAACCTGCCACGGCAACTTGCGCAAAATTTCCGCCGTCCCCGGCCCCACGGCGTATGCCTCGATACCAAGCGGCAACTGCGGCCAGTAGTTCTCTATCCATTCCACACCCAGCGTGGCGGCGTTGGTACTGATGAAGATAGCCGCATCATAGTTGTCCAGCGCCATGATGGAGGACTTCAGTTTTTCCACAGCGACGCGTTCCGTGATCGCCTCAATCTCCAACAGCGGCAATGACACGACGTTGCCGCCAAGATTGTGGATTGCCTGCGCGATACCGACTGCCTGTGTCGCGGGTCTGGTCAGCAACACGCTGATGCCCGCGAGAGTGTGGTGTGTCGGCACGTTCACGTCACGCTGACTCGTGCAATGCGTTAAGGATGACATCTGCCCCTTGTGCCAGCAACGCTTCTGCGGCAGCAATACCCAGCTGCTCGGCCTGCGCGCGCGGACCACGAATCTCGCTGCGCAGAATGCGCTGACCATTCGCTTCACCGACGAGTGCGCGCAGGAACAGATCATCGCCTTCCAGTTCTGCGAAACAGGCGATGGGCACCTGACAACCTCCGTGCAGTCGTGTATTGACTGCACGCTCGGCGATGACACGATCAGCGGTGTCGCGGTCATGCAAAGGTTGCAGTAGCGCAATCACGTCCTTGTCTGCCGTACGGCATTCAATGCCAACTGCCCCCTGTCCTCCTGCTGGTAATGACATGCGGGTGTCGATGCGTTGCCGAATGCGTGAACCGAGTTCGAGTCGCACCAGGCCTGCTGTTGCGAGAATGATCGCATCGTAATCACCACGATCCAGTTTGCTCAAGCGAGTGCCCACGTTGCCGCGCAGATCACCGATCTGCAGATCGGGACGAGTCGCACGCAATTGGCACTGACGACGCAGGCTTGAAGTACCGACGCGAGCGCCATGCGGCAGGTCTTCCAGACGCGCATAGGCATTGGAGACAAATGCGTCACTCGGGTCTTCTCGCTCGCAGATCACCGCGAGACCTAGACCCTCCGGAAATTCCATCGGCACGTCCTTCATCGAATGCACCGCGATATCCGCACGGCCTTCCAGCATCGCGACTTCCAGCTCCTTCACGAACAGCGCCTTGCCGCCGATCTTCGCCAGCGGCGTGTCGAGGATGATGTCGCCCTTGGTGGTCATGCCGATCAGTTCGACGATGAGGCCGGGGTGATGCGCGATCAGCTCGCGCTTGACGTACTCGGCCTGCCACAAGGCCAGTGGGCTCTCCCGGGTTGCGATGCGAATTCTCTGTACTGCCATGGTCTCTCTCAATGCGGTGTGAATGTGCTTTTGCTGAAGTTCTGGGGCGATTCTACGTCAATCAGGGAGGCACCGCACCCTGTGGGAGCGGGCCCTGCCCGCGATTGTTCTTGTGCAAATTCCATCGCGGGCAAGGCCCGCTCCCACAGTCAGATATACAGCCGCAGCACAGGTGTCAGCTGCTACAGCCTGGATTATGTTGTTATAATCGCCGCCCCTGCACGTCAGACCAGACTTTCAGCGACCCATTCATCGAGAAACCATCGAGAAACGCCATGAGCGACAAGACACAAGACGCGATCAAACCCTGGGGCGGCCGCTTCACCGAGCCTACCGATGCCTTCGTGGAACGCTTCACCGCCTCCGTGACGTTTGACAAGCGCCTCTATCACCATGACATCAATGGCTCCATCGCCCATGCAACCATGCTCGGCAAGGTCGGCATCCTCACGGCGCAGGAAGTGCAGGACATCGTCAGCGGCCTCGAGGGCATCCGCGAGGACATCGTGGCCGGACGCTTCGAGTGGTCCGTGCAGCTTGAAGACGTGCACATGAATATCGAGACCGAGCTGACCAGGCGCATCGGCATCACCGGCAAGAAGCTGCACACCGGCCGTTCGCGCAACGATCAGGTGGCGACCGACATTCGCCTGTATGTACGCGATGAGATCGACACGATCGGCAAGGAACTGACCCGATTGCAGAAGGCACTGCTGGATGTCGCCGAACGTGAGGCCGAGACCATCATGCCGGGATTCACGCATCTGCAAACCGCTCAGCCCATCACCTTCGGCCACCACATGATGGCCTGGTACGAGATGCTGGAGCGTGATTTCGGCCGCTTGCAGGACTGCCGCGCACGCATGAATTTCTCGCCACTGGGCGCTGCCGCGCTGGCAGGCACCAGCTACCCGATCGACCGCGAGTACACGGCGCAGCTGCTGGGCTTCACTGCCGCGACGCGCAATTCACTGGACTCCGTGAGCGACCGCGATTTCGCCATCGAGCTCGCGGCATTCGCCAGTCTGTTGATGACGCACCTGTCGCGCTTCTCCGAAGAACTGGTGCTGTGGACATCCTCGCAGTTCGACTTCGTGGACCTGCCCGACCGTTTCTGCACCGGCTCCTCCATCATGCCGCAGAAGAAAAATCCCGACGTGCCCGAACTGGTACGTGGCAAGACCGGTCGTGTGAATGGCCATCTGGTGGCACTGCTGACGCTGATGAAGTCGCAGCCGCTGGCCTACAACAAGGACAATCAGGAAGACAAGGAACCGCTGTTCGACCTGATCGACACCGTTCGCGACTGTCTGAAGGCTTATGCCGACATGGTTCCGGCGATCAAGCCGAAGAAGGAGAATCTCTACAACGCGGCACTCAAGGGCTACGCGACTGCCACCGACCTGGCCGATTACCTCGTCCGCAAGGGCATCGCCTTCCGCGATGCGCACGAGATCGTTGGTAAGTCGGTTGCCTATGGCATCGCGCAGAAGAAGGACCTGAGTGCGCTGTCGCTGGAGGAGCTGCAGCAGTTCTCTACCCAGATCAGCGATGATGTATTCAAGGTCCTGACACTGGAAGGCTCCGTGCAGGCTCGCAACCACGTGGGTGGCACGGCTCCGGCGCAGGTGAAGCTGGCGGTGGCGAAGCGCCGTCAAGAGCTGGCCGGTCGCGCCTGACTGTTATCTGTAGGAGCGAGCTTGCTCGCGAATGGTGCCCCTGATCGTCCA
>MGYS01000097.1:8007-11651 GCA_001802565.1 Gammaproteobacteria bacterium RIFCSPLOWO2_02_FULL_57_10
CGCAGTGGCCTGCAGTTCGATTTCGTAGGTCATCGTCTCGCTGTCACGCTGCGTGGTCACACGCACCACATCGCCCGCGCGACGATTCTCCAGCGCATTGAGAAGGTCGTCTTCATTCACGATCGTCTCACCATCAATCGCCGTGATCACGTCACCCAGCAGGATGCCCTGATTGGTTTCACGCAGGCCGCGCATGCCTGCCTGCTCGGGGCTGCCACCTTCGATCACATCCATCACGATCACGCCCTGAATGCGGGAACTCTGCCGGTAATAGTCCGCGTACTGCGGTGGCAGCAACGCGATGCCCAGGGTCGGCGTCTGCACGCGACCATAGGTAATCAGTTCGGGAACGATCTTCTTCACCGTATTGACCGGAATCGCGAAGCCGATGCCCGAGCTGGCGCCGGTCGGGCTGTAGATTGCCGTATTGACCCCGACAAGTTGACCAAGGGAGTTCAGTAATGGTCCACCGGAGTTACCCGGATTGATCGCGGCATCCGTCTGAATCACGTCGCGAATCTTGCGGCGACTGACCGAGTCGATCTCGCGGCCCAGCGCACTGACCACACCGACCGTCAGCGTCGTATCCAGCCCGAAGGGGTTGCCGATGGCGATCACCTTGCGGCCCACTTCCAGCAATGACGAATCGCCCACCTGGATCGGCGTGAGTTTTTCGCGTGGGGCATCGATGCGCAACACCGCCAGATCCTTGTCCGGCTCGGTACCCACCACTTCGGCATCGTAGGCACTGCCGTCCTGCAGCGTGACCGTCAGGCGCGAGGCCTGCTGGATCACGTGGAAGTTGGTCACGACGTAACCATCGGCGCTCCAGATGAAGCCCGAGCCACTGCCCTGCGGAATTTCCTGCGGGTTCAACGAGTAGAATGAGCGGCGCACCAGCCGCGAATTGGTGATGTAAACCACCGACGGGCTGGCCTGCTTGAAGACCTCGATGTTGTTCTCTTCATCGTTGGTCTTGAAGGTCGCGTAGTCCTGGGGGGCACTCGATTGTGCCACTGCACTGGCGGCGGCAAGCTGCAGCCCCAGGAGTGCAATCAGGTAAACACCGTATTTTCGAAAATTCATGCGCTCTGTGCTCCGAATAATGTTTCCTGTGGGAGCGGGCCCTGCCCGCGATTCGGTGCCTCACTGAGCTCTTGAGTGGCAATGAATCGCGGGCGAGGCCCGCTCCCACAAGGGGTGGCCAGGGTATAAAATGCAGCCAATCGCTCCGGTTTCAAGTGCCACCCGGCACAATTCCCGTGACCGGCCACGACCCGCAAACTATACTGCCCGCCATGAAATCAGTCGAACTTGCCAGCCTGTTCAAGGCCCTCTCCGAACCCGTGCGGGTGCGCCTCATGGCGTTGCTGCTCAGTCGTGAAGAACTCTGCGTCTGCGATCTTGTCGAAGCGCTCGGTCTGCCGCAGAGCGTCGTATCGCGGCACCTTGCCTACCTGCGCAACCACAACCTGGCCAACGCTTCGCGGCGTGGCGTCTGGATGTACTACCGGATCAGCGACAACGCCCGCAGTTCGCTGAGCCCCCTGCTCGCCATGCTGGCGCCGTCGGGAGATCTGGGCGCAGAGCTCGAAACCAGCCTCACCAAACTCAAGCAGGAGAACTGCTGCGCCTGACCTCTTGCCGGATCTTCTGCCTGGTCTCCTGTCTGGTTTGGCTCAAGCAATATATTTGTTTATACGCATATATGCCTGAAGGTATACTCCCCCGCTATCAAGCAACAGGAGTAGACCATGCCTATCAGGATCGCCATCAACGGTTTCGGCCGCATGGGCCGCCTCGCATTACGGGCCGCCTGGGGTTGGCCTGACATCGAGATCGTTCACGTCAATGAACCCGCAGGCAACGCGGCAGATGCGGCACACCTGCTCAAGTACGATTCCCTGCATGGCATCTGCTCGAAGGACATCAGCGGCAATGGCGACGAATTGCTGATTGACGGCAAACGTGTCGGCTTCTCCTCCAATCGTGCTCTTGAAGGCACCGATTGGACCGTAGCCGATGTCGTGGTGGAGTGCACCGGCAAGTTCAAATCTGCGGCAGCGCTGCAGCCTTACCTGACTAACGGCGTGCACAAGGTCGTGGTCTCCGCTCCCATCAAGGACGGCACTCTCAACATTGTCATGGGCGTGAACGATCACCTCTATGATCCGGCGAAGCATCACGTCGTCACTGCGGCGTCCTGCACCACCAACTGTCTGGCCCCAGTGGTCGATGTCATCCACCGCACCTTCGGAATTCGCCACGGCAGCATCACGACCGTACACGACATCACCAACACCCAGAGCGTTCTGGACGGGTATCACAAGGACCTGCGCCGCGCCCGCTCCTGCGGGATGTCCCTGATCCCTACCAGCACCGGCTCGGCAACGGCCATCACCGAGATATTCCCCGAGCTGAAGGGACGCCTGAATGGCATCGCCGTGCGTGTGCCGATCACCAATGCCTCGCTCACCGACTGCGTGTTCGAAGTGGAGCGGTCGGTCACGGTGGCGGAGGTCAACGCCGCACTCAAGGAAGCGGCCGACGGGCGGCTGAAGGGCATACTCGGTTACGAAGAAAGGCCGCTGGTCTCTGTGGATTATCTGAACGATCCGCGCTCGAGCATCATCGACGCGCTGTCCACCATGGTCATAAATCACACGCAGGTGAAGATCCTGGCGTGGTACGACAACGAGATCGGTTACGTGAACCGCATGATGGAACTGGCCCTGAAGGTGGGCCGCTCACAATAACCCTGTAGGAGCCTGCCTGCAGGCGAATGACCGAGAAGCGCTCCCATGAGCCCCAGCCACAAGCTACACCACAAGCCTCACCACACCCCCCTCGCCCAATACCTGGTCGTCACCGCCAGCTACTGGGCCTTCACGCTGACTGACGGCGCACTGCGCATGTTGATCGTGCTGTTCTTCCATCAGCTCGGTTTCAGCCCCCTCGAAGTCGCCATGCTGTTCGTGCTGTATGAATTCTTTGGCGTGGTCACCAACCTGTTTGGCGGCTGGCTCGCGAGTCGTATCGGGCTCAACGTCACCATGCATGTCGGTCTGGCATTGCAGATTCTCTCGCTGGCGATGCTGCTGGTGGAGCCGACGTTGCTGACCGTTGCTTATGTGATGGTGGCGCAGGCGCTCTCGGGCATCGCGAAAGATCTCAACAAGATGAGCGCGAAGAGTAGCATCAAGGGACTGGTCAGTGACGAAGACGGAGGTCTCTATCGCTGGGTCGCGCGCCTGACCGGTTCGAAGAATGCGTTGAAAGGCGTCGGCTTCTTTCTTGGCGGCGCACTCCTGACTGGTGTCGGCTTTCGCGGCGCGCTGCTGTGGATGGCCGGAGCGCTCGTCATCGTGCTGCTGCTCAGCGTTCTGCTGCTCGACCGAAACCTCGGTGTCGCCTCATTCAAGCCAAAGTTCCGCGACATGTTCTCCAGCAGCAGCGCCATCAACCGGCTCTCCGCCGCACGCTTCTTTCTGTTTTCCGCGCGGGATGTCTGGTTCGTCGTGGCACTGCCGGTCTATCTGCAGAGCCAGCTCGACTGGAGTCATGTGGCAGTTGGCACCTTGCTCGCGGTATGGGTGATTGCCTATGGCGGGGTGCAGGCGCTGGCGCCATTGATTACCGGTGGG
>MGYS01000097.1:11660-15198 GCA_001802565.1 Gammaproteobacteria bacterium RIFCSPLOWO2_02_FULL_57_10
ACTGAACCAACACCATCGCGGGCAGGGCCCGCTCCCACAGGGGGAACCGCGTTCATCTGGGCCACCGTGCTTTGTCTTCTCCCTGCGGGGATTGCTGCAGCGCTGCTGCTTGGCTGGCACCCGGACGCCGTGCTCATCGCGGGCCTGCTCCTCTTCGGGGTCGTATTCGCCATCAACTCGTCCGTGCACTCGTACCTGATCGTGTCCTGGGCACGGCAGGACGGCGTGTCGCTCGATGTGGGCTTCTACTACATGGCGAACGCCGCAGGCCGATTGCTGGGCACCGTTCTCTCCGGACTGGTGTATCAGGTCTGGGGACTGGAAGCGTGCCTGCTCATCTCCAGCATTCTGATCGCGATCTCCGCACTTCTGGCACGACGGCTCTGACGCCACACGAACAGCCACGACAGCTGATTGCGAATTACACCCGCTTCTGCGCAGACAAGTTACCCGCTCACGCAGGATCAGAGTATATTGGCCAGCCGCCAACCCATCACCGACAGCAAGATCGTTATGGAACTGATAAAGACTCTCGTAGTCCGCCTGGTCGAATCACTGAGGCTGCATCCCGGCCTGATGGCGATGTTCGGCTTTGCGTCAGGCCTTGCCAGTTATGTGCTGGTAGAAGGACGCGAGGAGTTTGCCCAGGCGATCGCCACGTTGATGCTGGTGAGCTGGTTGTTGCTCGTCATGGAGCCGTGGATACGCGCGCTGTTCCTGAAAATATTTGGCGTCAAGTTGCCCACAATGGTGATGCGCTTCGGCACGCAGATGGTGCACCAGGAGAGTCTGTTCTTCGCACTGCCATTCTTCTTTGCTGCAACCACCTGGAATCACGCGCAGGCTATTTTCACTGGCGCATTGGCAGTCTCTGCACTCATCTCTGTGATCGATCCGATCTATCACGGCCACCTGGCAAGACGTCGCTCTCTTTACATGGTTTTTCATGCCATGACGCTGTTCGCCGTGCTGCTCGTGGTATTGCCGCTGATGCTCCTGATCAACACCGAGCAGAGCCTGATACTCGCGCTCGCAATCGCGCTCGCGTTCAGTCTGCCCAGCCTCGGCGACGTCATGCCGGACGGTCACTGGTGGCGATTGCCCGCGACCATTCTGGTGCTCGTCGCACTTGGTGCCGTGCTGTGGCAGGTTCGCACCTTGATTCCTCCCGCTGCACTCGAGCTGAACGGCATCACGCTCTCGCAGCAGGTGGATCGCGAACAGCGCAGCCCAGGCGTCAGCCTGCAATCCATCAGTGAAGGCGAGCTGCGTGAGTCAGGTCTCTATGCCTGGACTTCCGTGCGCGCTCCACGCGGATTGCGCGAGAACATTCATCACGTGTGGATTTACAACGGTGAAGAAGTGGACCGCATCACGCTGGATATCGAAGGGCGTGGCGATACGGGCTACCGGGCCTGGACGCACAAATTGAATTTCCCCAATGAAGTGATCGGTGACTGGCAAATTCGCGTGCTCACCGATTCAGGTCAGCTGATAGGTCTGACCCGATTTGAAGTGGTCCCTGGCGCTCCGTCACCCAGCCTCGCCAATTGATGTCGCTAGTTTCCAGAAGCGCCACGAGCAGTCATTTCAGCAATGGAAATTTTTCCTACTTGCCATCATACGCCTTTTGCAGCGCCGCGATATTGAGTCTCTTCATCGGCAGGAATGCTTGTGTGACACGCGCCACCTTTGCAGCATCCTTGTCCTGCATCATTGCGTCCATGACGGTGGGAACAATCTGCCAAGACAGACCATACTTATCCTTGAGCCAGCCGCACTGCTCGGCTTCTGGCACGGCGGACAACTTGTCATGGTAGTAATCAATCTCTTCCTGCGTATCGCAATACACCATGAAGGAAATCGCCTCGCTGAACTTGAAGAACGGCCCGGCGCTGATGGACATGAACGGTTGTCCTGCAAGAACAAACGACACCACATCGCAATCGCCCGACGGCGTGTTCGTGATGGTGGTGACGTTCGTCACTTTTGAATCCGGAAAGACCGCGCAGTAGAACTCCGCCGCTTGTTTGGCTTCCTTGTCGAACCACAGGTGAGGAACGATCTTCTGTTTGATGTGGGCCATGGTGTTTCTCCTTCTGAAGGGGTTGCGGTTATAGTAAATGCCAACGTTGCCTTTGTTTGGCTATTGGCTATCCCCTGGTAGTCGAACCGGAACAGATCATTTCGACAGGAGTATGAACATGGCCCACTGGCTTGCCAAGACAGAACCCGAGGAGTGCAGCATCGACGATTTTGCCAATCACCCGAACAAGCCGGTGGTATGGGAAGGCGTGCGCAATTATCAGGCGCGCAACTTCATGCGGCAGATGCGCGAGGGCGACAAGGTGTTCATCTACCACTCCAGTTGCAAGCTCATCGGCATTGCCGGGATAGCCAGAGTGTCACGGACTGCCTATCCCGATCCGGCGCAGTTCAACCAGAAGTCGCCCTACTTCGACGCGAAGAGCCCACGCGACAATCCGCGCTGGGATGCTGTAGAGATGCTGTTTGTGGAGAAATTCCCGCGACTGTTGTCGCTGGATGAGGTGAAGGCGATTCCGGGGCTGGAGGCACTCCCGCTGGTCAAGCAGGGCAACAGGCTATCGGTGATGCCCGTGAGTGATGCGGAGTGGAAGGCGATTCTGAAGGTGGCTGTATCCCGCTGACTGCGGACCCTGTGGGAGCGAGCCCTGCTCGCAATTCAGTGCCGCATCCGCTGAATCGGCACATTGTGGGAGCGAGCCTGCTCGCGAAGCAGTCTTGAATCGCGGGCAGGGCCCGCTCCCACAGGATTTAGTTAGTTGGAGATCGCAGCAGCCCCAGCCAGGGACACCTGCTCATCCTCGATGCCTCGGGCACCGCTGGAGGTCACCGCGCCAATCCTCTCGCCGCCACGCATGACAGGCACGCCACCGGCGAAGGTCACGCCACCTTCCACCTCTGCAATCTGACCTGCCTCAAGTCTGCGGCCATACTCGCCGGACGCCAGCCCGGTCTCGGTCACTACCTTGGCCTTGCTCAGCGCGATGTCGTAAGAACGGGCAGAAGCCCCATCCATACGATGGATCATGACGGGAAGACCCGCTGCATCCGCCACCACAATAGTGAGATTCCAGTTGTTGGCCCGGGCCTCTGCCAGAGCGGCAGCCATTGCCCGCTCTGCCATTTCATAGGTCAGGGCTGGTGCGGCATCCTGGGCTGCGCTGAAGGCCGAGAGAAAAAGACCACACAACAGCGTGGTACCTGCTAAAAGTCGCTTAATCATCGAAATTACTCCTGTTATCGGACTGAGAGGGCTTTAAGACACAACAAGATACAACAGAATTTTGAATTCTGGCCATTAAAACGGTAGTCTGTTGCCCCGTACGAAAATAACAATAAACAAGCTTGTTCAGGAGAGACCGAGATGAAGATGGCAATACAGGGTGTTTCACGATTCGTGCTCACCGCCAGTGCCCTTGCCTGTGTCCCACTGGCCCTCGGGCAGACTGGCACCAGTGTTGACAATGGCGATTGGCCGGGTTACCACGGCAAT
>MGYS01000097.1:15243-33615 GCA_001802565.1 Gammaproteobacteria bacterium RIFCSPLOWO2_02_FULL_57_10
TCGCTCCAGATAGCCTGGCGCTTCTCCACCGAGAATTTCGGACCGCCCACTGACTACACCAATCCTTCAACACCACTGGAAATTGATGGCGTTCTGTATGCCAACATTGGCACCACGCGCAACGTCGTCGCACTCGATGCCACGACCGGCGAGGTACTTTGGCTGTGGAGACCACAGGAAGGCGAACGCTTCGACATGGCTCCACGCAAGGGCGCTGGCCGTGGCGTGGCGTACTACCGCGATGGTGACAAGGCCCGAATCATCGACATCACCCCCGGCTACCACTTGGTATCCCTCGATGCCGAGACGGGTATTCCCGATCCGGAATTCGGCACCAACGGTGTCGTGGACCTGATGGTCGGCCTGCGAAATGCCGACGATGAGCGCTATGAAAATATCGATATTGGCGCCTCTGCCCCCCCCTTCGTCATGAATGACGTGATTGTCGTCGGTGCAGCGCACGCGACAGGCGGTCGACCACGCTCCATGTCCAACGTGAAGGGCGACATTCGCGGGTTTGATGTCCACACCGGCGAACTGCTGTGGACGTTCCACACGATTCCCGAACAGGGCGAACCCGGTTATGAATCCTGGCTGGACAACAGCGCGGATTACACCGGCAACACTGGCGTATGGGCCCCGATGTCCGGCGATCCTGAGCTGGGCCATATCTACCTGCCGGTAGAAGATCCTACGGGCGACTACTATGGTGGTCATCGACCAGGCTCCAATCTGTTCTCCAGCAGCCTTGTGGCGCTGGACATCAAGACAGGCGAGCGTCAGTGGCACTATCAATTCATTCACCATGACATCTGGGACTGGGACGTTCCCGCAGCGCCGCTGCTGGCGGATCTGCCCAACGGCCGCAAGGTCGTGATGTCCGTGACCAAGCAGGCATTCGTGTACACCTTCGACCGGGAAACCGGTGAGCCGATCTGGCCGATCGAAGAGCGTCCGGTTCCTGGCGGCGATGTTCCCGGCGAGTGGTATTCGCTGACACAACCGTTCCCGACACGCCCGGCTCCGTTCGACAAGCAGGGCTTCACCGAGGACGACCTGATTGATTTCACGCCGGAGCTGCGTGCGAGGGCACTGGAAGCCATCCAGGGTTTCCGTCTCAGCCCCAGCCTGTATTCACCTCCCTCTCAGCTGGAAGCGCCGGATGGGACACGTGGTCTCCTCAGCCTGCCGTCTTCCACCGGTGGCGCCAACTGGGAAGGTTCTGCGATCGATCCGGAAACGGGAATTCTCTACATCCCCTCCAGAACGCAATTGCAACTGCTGTCGCTGGCAAAGAACCCCACGTCTGATACCGATTTCAGCCAGGGTACTGGCGCCCGCGTCCCACGCATCGACGGCCTTGATGTCTTCAAGCCGCCTTATGGCCGAGTGACTGCGATCGACATGAACTCCGGTGATCATCTGTGGTGGATTCCCAACGCCGATACCCCTGATCGCATTGCCAATCACCCTCTGCTGCAAGGCGTGGATCTGGAGCCAACTGGCGTGCCCACTCGCTCCGGTATCCTGCTGACCAAGTCGCTGCTGTTCGTTGCAGAAGGCATCGGTACAGCCGACGCCGGCCCGAGAATGCGTGCGGTCAACAAGGAGACTGGTGAAGTCGTGGCTGTCATGGAATTGCCTGACAACCAGACTGGCCTGCCCTTCACTTACGAGCACGGTGGCAAGCAATACCTGGCACTGTTCGTCGGTGGCAGAAGCAATCCTGCTGAGCTGGTCGTGTACGCACTGCCCTGATAGACGAGCCTGGGCTACAAGCTCAGGCCGTAACAACAGGCAGTTGAAACAAGAACGCCCCGGATCAAATCAATCTGATCCGGGGCGTTCTGCTTTATACGGGATGGTTTGTCACTGCCGCAGAATTTTTTCCATCGCTCTGCCCTTCGCCAGCTCATCGATCAGCTTGTCCAGATAGCGAATCTTCTGCATCAACGGATCGTCGATATCTTCTATGCGCACGCCGCACACCACGCCCTTGATCAACGCGCAATTCGGATGCATCGCGAGTGCTTCTGCAAAGAAAGTGCTGAAGTCATTCTTCTGCTCGAGTTGCTGCTGCAGCCCCGCACGATCGTAACCCGTCAGCCAGCAAATGATCTGATCAACTTCTTCCTTCGTGCGACTCTTGCGCTCCGCCTTCTGCACATACATCGGATAGACGCTCGCAAACGCTGTCTTGTAGATGCGATGTTCTGCCATTGTGGTTGCTCCCTGGCCACTGAATCTGCAATGCAATTCTAGACTTTCTTGACGAATTCTGACTTGAGTTTCATTGGCCCGATGCCGTCGATCTTGCAGTCGATATCGTGATCGCCCTCAACGAGCCTGATGTTCTTGACCTTGGTGCCGACCTTCACGACAAGCGAGGTGCCTTTCACTTTCAGGTCCTTTATCACCGTGATGGTGTCGCCATCGACCAACAGATTTCCGTTCGAGTCCTTGACGACCAGACCAGTCTCCACCTGAATGGAGTCGCCGGACTTCCACTCATGGGCACACTCCGGACATATCAGCATTTCTCCGTCTTCGTATGTATAGCTTGAATTGCACTTCGGACAACTTGGCAAATTACTCATTCATTGGCTCTCTTGGTGTACTGCATTTCCAACATGTTTCGAAACTCCCCTCATTCTTCTCTGTGCAATTACTGCACGATCAAATGTGAAGACCTGCCCGAGAAATTCTGCTGCTCAATTCTTTGGCCATGCAGCAAGTTCGTCAGACATTCCTTCTTCTGCCATCGCTTTCTCAAAGGCGGCGTCCAACTTGCTACACTCGTCGGCCAATAGGCTGTACCCGGAGTTTGAAGGCTTTTCACGCAACGCAGGATCGTCAGCGGCTTTCTTGTTGCGAGCCTGAAGGCGAAGTCGAGCATCTTCATCAGTTCCAAGGTGCCCTGCCGAATCCCCACGGGTGGTTTTGATGTGCATGGGCTGAACCTCCAATTGCGTTGCTATATCACCTGAAAAGTACCCGAACCATAGTGGCCAAAAATGAGCGTGTCAACTTAAGTCAGGACTACGTTGTATCGATTCGCCGGAGTGGTAGACTCCCGCCACGGAAGTCACCAAAGCGCGCCTGACAAAACAATAATAGTCCAAGAAAAGGAGCTGGCCATGCGTGAACGCAATTCAATGCTGCACCCGATCTCCCGCCGCACATTTCTCAATCTCACTCTCTCTTCTGCCGTGCTGGCAGGCACAAGCCTGACCAGTCTGCGAACTCTTGCTGCAAGCAACTCCGTCGTGCCCGGCGTCAAGGCGCTGGTATTCGATGTGTTCGGCACGGTGGTGGACTGGCGCGGCTCGATCATTCGCGAGGGCCAGATGCTGGGTGAACGCAAGGGCTACGACATCGACTGGGCCGAGTTCACGGATCGTTGGCGTGGTGGGTATGGCCCGTCCATGAATCGCGTGCGAAATGGCGAGCTGCCGTGGACCAAGCTCGACGATCTGCATCGCATGGTGCTCGATGAGCTCGTGGTGGAATTCGGTTTGACCGGAATGACCGAGGAAGAGCTGCAGCACTTCAATTACGCGTGGCACCGTTTGAGTCCCTGGCCCGATGCCATCGCCGGACTCAGTCGGCTGCGCAATGAATACACCATCGCGCCGCTCTCCAATGGCAATGTCTCACTGCTGCTGAACATGGCTAAGAATGCCGGACTGCCGTGGGACACCATCCTGTCGGCGGAACTGTCGCGCCACTACAAGCCTGACCCTGAAGCGTATCTCAAGGCGCCGGAGCTGTTCAGTCTGCAGCCCGACGAGGTGATGCTGGTCGCGACGCATCCGGGCGATCTGCGCAGTGCGGCAGAAGCGGGACTGCGAACTGGATACGTGCATCGTGCGCTGGAGCGTGGTGCCGAGAATCCGAAGGTGCCTCCGGCCAGAGATGAGTTCGATCTGTTTGCGGATGACTTTCTGGATCTGGCCAAGCAGTTGGGGGCGTAATCTGACGGGCGCTCCTCAGCGCCTGTCCATCCAGCTCACAGCGAACTCACCACCCGGTTGCGCCCTTCGCTCTTGGCCTGGTACATCGCCTGGTCGGCGCGGGCAACCAACTGTTTGCGGTTATCTCCGGGATGGTAAGAAGCCACGCCAATACTGATCGTCACCTGACCCAGATCGCCGAGATCAATCTCCTCGACCTTCCTGCGCAGGCGTTCGGCCAGAAGCTCCGCCCCCTTCGGATCAATGCCGGTCAGTATCAGGAACTCCTCGCCACCCCAGCGGCCGAAACGATCACCGGCACGCAGGCAACTCTCCACCGTTGTCGCCAGGGTTTTCAGCACCCGATCGCCCGCCTCATGGCCATGCTGGTCGTTGAATTGCTTGAAATGATCGATATCGAACAGCAACACGCAACAATGTCGTTGATAGCGATGCGCGACCTTGATCTCCGCATCGATGGACAACTCGAGGTGATAGCGGTTCCACACACCTGTGAGCGAATCGGTATGGGCCAATGACTCGAGCCGTTTGTTGACAGACTGCAGTTCACTGTTGAGGTGGGCAATGTGGTTCACGGAGACGGCAATCGCCAGGTCTTCCGCCAGATCCAGTGCCGCTCGCACCTCAATGGGCAACCACGGACGGCTGCGCCCCCTCACTTCTTCCACCCAGGTGGCAAACGAATGTCGCGGATTGAGGACCTTGCGCCCCTCCTCCTCGACCACCACATCCTCGGGCTTGCCCGCCCAGCGATGGGTTCTGGGTTGCTCCTGACGGAACAACAGGAACCAGCCCGGGGGTGATTCGACATTCATGGGCAGGGCGAGCAATCCATAACAGCCCACAATGTCGTCCCCCTGCACCAGAGTCGTCACACTCATGTGGTCGGTCAATTGATCGGTGAACCATGGCCCGTTGTGTCGGTTTCCGGCAGTCAGGCCGCTGGCAATACGCTTCAGCACGGCGTCGTCCGGAGTAATCCCGAGACGCGACACTCCAAAGCGGGACATCAGAGCCAACCCGCAGGCATCGAACAATGCCAGCCAGCTCTTACCATGCTCCCGAATCAGCTCGTCGGGTCTGATCAGGTGCCCACGGCTGTAGGAAACGAGTTCGCGACTGTCCATCACTCTCTTGAGGTAACGCATCTGGCCCCGGCTTTCCAGCAGGAACAGCCGTTGGCTCGCCATCTGCACCAACGCCAGCAGGGTATCTCGAATCTGCGGTGAGAGTGCCTTGGGCGTGCCATGGTGACAGGCCAACAGCCCCCACAGGTTATCCTCACTGAAGATCGCCACCGACAGAGAGGCGCCCACTCCCATGTTGGCGAGGTAGCGCAAATGCACGGGCGAGGATGCGCGCAGATAACCAGGCCCCATATCGATAGGCGCATCGCGGCTGCCCGCACGGCTGAGCAGGGACACTGCCGGAGCGCCCGCATCCGGAATGCTGCGCACAGGGTTGACGCTATAGAGTGCGCGCACCTGCGGTGGAATGTCCTTCGCCGGGAAGCGATGGCCGAGGAAACTCTCCAACGCATCGTGCCGCTTCTCACTGATTACGGTGCCGTGCCATTCCTCATCAAACTGATAGACCATGATGCGGCCATAGCCTGTGAGACTCTCGACAGCCTCGATCAATCGGAACAACAACCGCTCCACACTTTGGGTACGACCCAGCACTTTGATCCAGCGATTGAGCAACGCCAGAGAATGTTGCTCGGGTACAGAGACAATCGGTTCAAACTCGAAAACCCAGCGAGTGTCGCTCTGATAGACCGTCGCCTGCAGGCCGCCCTCGAATGTGTCTGTCTGATACTGACACTCCAGCGTCAGCGGCAAACTGTCATCAAGCTCCAGACGACTCGCCAGTTGCTCCAGCAGATCAGGGCCAAGCAGCTGCGAAGGTGACTGACCAAAGGCCTCCGTTGGCGTGACCCCCAGAATCTCTGCGATGTTCGCACTGACGCTCAGTACCTGCTGGAGTGCATTGTCGACACAGACCAGGCAGCCAGCAGGCTGAATAGCGCCAGGGATATGCACAGGTTCCCGCGCACAATTGGCCAATCCTTCTGCCAGATCGTTACTGATCATGTCGCTACTGATCGTGTCGTTCACTGAATAAGTCTCCGGAATTGCTCAGGCAATGCTCGAGATGAGAATACAAGTTATCGAAAGTGGCACAAGCCGCATCCCGGGCACGGTGGCAATCATAATGCTCCTGGCGCTTTTCGACCATGGCTCGGAATTCACGCCAGCTATCCTGCCGATAGAAGTTGAAGTATCGGGCGCCAGACGTCTCACTCAACGCCAGGTGTTGCTGCACCCTTGGCGCAATGACGCGACCACCCTGTGTCGCTCCCTCCAGCACGTAGAGCATACCCACCAATTCATTTTCGTTGGAGTACTCCGGCGCCACTGTGCATGGTACGACAGTGCAAACCGGCAATGCGGCAAGGTCGTCCAGCAGGAGAGGCAAGCGCGGTTCATAGTGATAGCCAGGGAAATCGATACCGGAGGACAGCTCCTGAATGCCGCGCTCAAGAGCCGCGTAGAATCCTGCGAACGCCGCTATCACGCGGGAATACTGCTCGAGAGAAAGCGTGGAGGCCATCAGTGGACGCAACAGGGGGTGCTCTTCCAAGCGCTGGTGGTTTGCCTCCGTGCCTTCGCGCAAGAGGACAAGCAGACTTCGTGTGGAACTGGTCAAACTCCTCTCCCCCGGTTGGTCATCAGCCCGTCTGCCAGAACATCATGCTCGGTTTCTCTGACCGAAGCGCTTTTGAAACGTCTCCGCAAAGGGCAACCTCACAAACGCAGGCAAGGTATGATGCTCTTTTCTAAAGGTCAGGAAAATCCACCTGTGCTCCATAATGTGCAAGACGGCGGCCAAATCGTACAGAGGGGGCACAACCAGGGTGACGCTCCGGCCGACGCGCTGCAATTCCGCATAGAATCTTTTGGGATCATCCACATGTTCTATGGCATGTGAGCACAAAACCGCTTCGAACTCTCCGTCCTCGAACGGCAGATCATAGATGCTGTCTACCAGCCGAAAACCAGGCAACTCCTTATGCTGAACAATATCGGCATTGATGCCACCGCCATCGGTCTTGCCGCAGCAGATATTCAAATCCCATTTCTGCTTCCTCAGGATTCGATTCTTGCCAAGTTGATAGCTGATGAAATGCGCAACGATGAGATAGAACGTGATTAGAACACCGGCAATCAACAAATCGACCAACATCAGATCTCCGATTCACCAACAAATATGATTGAGGCGGGTTTGCCGGTCTTGGGATTTACCGGCTCATGAATTTCCCGTAACGCAAAACCGCTATCAAAGAATAGCGTGCGCCAGCTTTCGACGGTTCTGAAGTACCAAGGCGCCGGATCAACAAACTCTTCGCTGAAACCCGCCCATGAACCGCCTCGCCAGCCGTCGACATAAGGTGAATTGCCATTCATGACGACTGGATGCAGTGTTTGCACTATAAAGACGCCACCGGGCTTGAGCAGTGAGGGCACTGCAACAAACAGCGATTCGACCACTTCCTTTCCAAGGAGCGAAAAATTACATACGGCGACATCGAACTGGGCTTCGACCAACTCGTGTGAGATCGCTTCATAGGGCATGACAAGAAAGTCGCCGCCCCCTGCCGCTTTGGCATGGTCAATCAGGGCGGGGATCGCATCGACCCCCACCGCACGGACTCCCCGAGAAGCAAGTTCCCGGACCAGCCATCCCTCACCACAACCAATATCCACGACTGATTCGGGAGAGTGACTCATCACGGCATCGACTATCGCCTTGTCTGTTACCAGCTTGCGACTCTCAATCTGACCCTCTCGCACAGCCGCAGTCCATTGGGACGCATTCTTGCCCCATGAATCGACAATTTTCATGTCGCTGTGCGGGTTCATCAAATACCCCTTCTCCGCTTATTCATGATGCGTTGGTAGTTTTTCAGATTGCTACGTGCCATTACTCGTAAGCCTTCAGCGTACTGAAAATTTCCTGCGATAACGATCCGAATGCCTTGAGAATAGATTCAGAAAGCTTTTTACCATTGTCAAAATCCGGATTGGCGAGCAAGGTCACTTCAAAAATCGAGTACTCTGGCATTGTTTCCGAGCTCACCCATTTCACGCCTCTTAGCTTTTCCCAATAACGAATTTGTACATGTTTCGTTTGACCGAGAAGCCACAATTCGAAATGTGCATGCTGATGATTAAACACAACTGCCAGCTTGAGCTTGTTCCTTTTCAAGAAATCATTTTGCAGATAGAAATAGGTGAAATCGATGTAGCCATGCAGAACGTTTGCGACAGCGAACTCATCTTTGTACTTCTTTGAGAATTCAGTTCTAAGGTTTTGAACGGTACCGACCAGACTTTGGTAGGTCTTCTGAAGCTCTCCACTCGCGAAAGCTTGTTTGTAAGCAGGAATCCGAGAGTTTATATTTTTATCTGACATTATCAGTGCTCTCTGTCTTTAACTTACGCACAACGCCCGTATTCACGCACCAGCTTTGCTGGTCGCGTGGAATTGATGGCTAGAAGGCTCTTTGGATGACATTTGCACTGTAATCTGCAAGCCCAGTGCCTTCGCGACTTTTGCTACGGTAGTGAACGTAGGATTTCCGTCCGTGGAGAATGCTTTGTACAACCCTTCGCGAGTCAAACCCGTGTCTCTTGCCAGCTGGCTCATATTCTTGGCGCGAGCAATAACTCCCAGCGCGTGAATAATGAACGCAGGATCATCACCGGCCTCCTCGATACAAGCCTCAAGATACAGTTGTACGTCTTCATCAGTTTTAAGATGCTCTGCGGAATCCCATTTAGTTGTCTTGATGCCCATAGCCTACACCTCTAGTTGCCTGGCGATTTCTTTGGCTTTGGCGATGTCGGCCTGCTGAGAGCTCTTGTCGCCACCCGATAGAAGTATTACGACAACTGCATTTCTTTGCACAAAGTACACTCGGTAACCCGGCCCATAAAAAATGCGTAACTCGCTCACGCCTTCGCCCACTGCCTCGACGTCTCCAAAGTGCCCAATCTCCATTCTGTCGATCCTGGCTTGAATTCGGAATCGTGCCTTACGATCCTTGAGGGAGTCGAACCACTTCCTGAATTGGGCTGTTGTGCGGACTTCTATCATGTGTGAACTATAGTTATCTATAGAGAGGATGTCAACTGGAGTTAACACCTCAGATGGGGCGGAGGAAGCCTTCTAACGCTGCCAACACGCGCGGCTTTGTAGTGGACGCGAAGCCGCAACGAAAAAGCTGTCGCCGCGCTTAGCCTTGTTAACAGTCACTGCTGGATGTAATTGCATTTGCTACAAGTCCATCTGCCCATTCGGAATGTTTTTGGCAATTCACTAAGGTAGACCGGCTTGGATGAAGTGCTGCAGTTTGGACACAATGGCTTTGAAGGGTCCGCCTTAGCCACACCTACAAAATTCGGAGTCCCAGATTGGCAGTTTGACTTCCACTTCTGTAATGCACCATTCAGGCTCGGCTCCATGCACCAACCGGGTTTTATGAAATCGACTTCGTGAATGAATGCGTTCATTACACCGCGATCGAAAACTCCCCGAGACACGCCTCTATTGTTTAGAATCATTATGGGTAAAGATTTTGAATAAGCTAATGCAGCCTCAATATGATTCCATTCTGTTGGCAAACTTATGGATTCGTTTATAGCAATACCTTTAATGGAGCCTGTATCAATCTTTAGTTGCGGATAACCAAGTATTATTGCTCCTTGACATTGATCCATTATTTCAAGAACTTCGTCTAAAGGCGCTTTGCTTGGATAGTCCGTTGACCCCAGTGTTCTAGGAGTTAGCCCCATATTGCTAAGAGACATCAAAAATATATTAAGGCCTTCTTCAAACTCAGAAGAAACCCAAGTGGGGCGACTTACGAATATCTGCACGATCTCTCCTGTAACTGTTAACGCCGCTGCTCAAGCGGCCAAAGTATGTTGGCGTGGCTTTTGCGAAAGCAAAAAGGCATGACGACATACTTTGGTCACTTTGGAACGGATTGTTATGTGTTTTCTGCCAAACTGATCAAATCCGTACTAGATTGTATCTCGTAAGAAATTTGCCGGATTAATGCATAATGATGATTATCCAGAGCATTAGGAACCGGTTTTCCATTGATCTTAATTGACACACTAGGACCCTTTCTAAACTTCAATGTTTTGTAACTTGGATTAGCATCTACATGGGCTCCTCCGTCTTGGTTGGCCGCAGATAAAACAACGTCTTTTCGAGAGTAGTTTTCACCATCTTCTGCCCATATTATTTCATTCCACCATTCTTCGACGCCGTTCCAAGAACCAATCTCCCATTCCTTAAGTGGAACTTTCCTCCCCTCAGAGGTCATCATGATCGGATAAATTGCTACAGCTTGAAAGTTTCCACCACTGAGCTCAGTTAGTGTTTCGGCAAAAGAAAACGTCGAAGCAAGCTTTATAGAGTCTTTAACCGCTAAATGAGTAAGTAGTGAAGTGCTACTTATAGTGTCGTGAAAAATCACTCGCAATGACACCGCTATACGCAATGCCTCATCCGATTCCCCGGCATCAAAACTATCACAAGATTTTTTAATAAATCTCAGATGTCTAGATAAGTGTTCCTTGAATTCCACTGTGGCTCATCCTTTACACATAACATTGTATTAGTGTGCACGCACGCTTTGGCGAGAATACTGATTGGAGTGGATTCCTTAACGAAGAACATCTCCCAGTAGCTCATACCCTCAAGATTCTCTTCCTGTTCAGTCGATTGGTCCGTTGCACTCTAGCTCTTCATAAACCTACCAAGAAACGAGGAGACCTGCTCCTTTGGTTCAACTATTCCTTCGCCTTCGTCGAGCATCACAATATCGTTTGCGCCGGACATTATGGTAGGAAGGGCAGTCGTATCGAGTACATTCTCCTTGACCTTCGGAGCCTTCGCCACCCACGCAACGAGATGCTGTCCGACATCGTGATAGAAACCCGAAAAGTTCTTGGTCGCATCCTCAACGAAGGTCTGTGCTCCCTTGAACCTTGCCATCAGGTCTACAACTCTTGTCACCTCAATGCTGGACGGAATTTCGGAGACACCTTCCGGTACAAGCTTTTCTGGTTTCTCCAGAATATCTACCAACGCGGCAGTAGTCGTAGGACGTCTCCGTGGCCAATGTGCACGAATGACAAGATCAATCGTATTGGGCTTGCCTTTGAGCTGTCTCGTAAACCAGTTGATACTGGCGGTTGCTCTGCTTTTGTCTTTCGGGGCATCCAGCCTCATGCTGAGATTCAGGGTTCGCCTTACGATATCGACGTGAAGAACGATCCGTGATGCCGCATTTGGGATATCGAACTCCGCCGTCAGGCAATGATCACTTACCAACTGCGCGCAATCTTCCTGAAAACCCAATTCCTGGTCCTGCACTTTGCTTCGCGACAGGAAGACTGAAACCGGCTGGCCAATCTTCATGCTTAGATCCAGCGCAAGGTACTTCAGCAGTTGTTGCCAACTACCCACTGCTGCTTGCACTTCGGCAGATGACTTGGATAAGGCTGCTTTCTGCATAACAGACGTACATACATCCTTCCAGCAACTGTCCATCCTCGTGAACTGTGTAACACCCGACGATTCATGGTTATAGAAGCGGATAAGCTCGCTGAGAATATAGGCTTGTTCAGGATCTTCGATCTTCTTGTTGTCTGTTATTAGTACAGCCTTCGCTATCAGTGAAAGCCAGGAATAGTGAAAGACTTCGACACCTTTCAATTTTTGTTTGGCGATCGCAATAGGATGATGCCTTGAAGTGATAGCGTACTGGTTTGATATGGTAATCACCGCATCAATACCATGCGCTTTTGCGAGATCGAGATACTCCTCAACTTGGTCCTTCCGCAGTTCAAAGTTGCCGATCTTGGACTCTACCAGTGCCGACCAGGTCTTTGATCCAGAGCTCACAATGATCAGGCCGTCCGGTCTGCTGAGCTTAGCTTTGTCCTCTGACTTGAAACATACCTCGGTGTAGCATTCGATGACTGACCGCTTTCCAATAGGAGCGCCGAGATCGGATAGAACTTCACTCGCGAAAGCTGGCACCACCATGAAGGACGCCAAAAGTGACGAAGTCGCTCTTTCCTCTTTCTTCGAATCTGCAACCACCGGAATCAAACGTGCAATCTGACCGAACGCTATTGAGTCTTTGATGCTTTTTGTCATTGTTGAGCACCTTCAAGGGAGAGGGGGGTATTTGACTTCAGTACTTTCTGAGCAACGTGCTATGAGCCATATGCAAACTTATCATCTCCGCGTTCGGCACATAGCGCTTTCCAAATTTCTATCGGGATCTCTTTGCTGGCCCAGCCGTAGTATCCCCATGTTGTAGCCAAGTCTTCTTGCCAACAGGCATCGCAAGTTAGAGCATCTGTTGGGACTTTTCCGCTCAAGATATCCAAGTGAATTGCATAAAGGCTTTTTGGCACGTTGCAATAACACTGAAAGCGTTTATCTCTTTTCCGATCATAAAGCGGGCCGACTAGACGCTGAGATATTTTTGGGAACACCTTCTTTAGACGCATATTGACAGCGTCAAGCGCCTTCACATTATTCAGGCGTAGTGCATTTTCCCGTAGAGTGAGGAGTTCATTCTCCGTGTCAAATCGACCTTGGTGGATGAAGGCTATGGTCTTATTCTTTCTTCGAAGATGGCTCATAGCACTCTTGCTCGGCGTCCAAAGCATGCTTCCGCGCCTGTTGCGCAAGCAAGAGGCGTGACGGCATTATTTTGTCCGACTGCAAGAATTTGTCATGCCTGTCTCTGCTCAGTGCGATGACAACAAAGCAGGATTTCATATCAGTTCCTTCGCCGCCAACCGCCGATAATGCTCACCTAGAGCAGTAAGGCGAACCACCTTACTCTCCATGGCAGCATGCCACATATGTGGTGCTCCCTCAGGCACTGCAAGACCCACGCGGTTGTACTTCTGTAAGATCTTGAAGATTGCATTATGTACAGGGTCAGGTGCCGGGATATCTTGAGGATTCTTGAACCAAGATTCGTGCCGCTCAGGCTCATATGTGGGATCAAGTTGGAACTGAAAACCGGGGCTTGGGAAGAACTCCGAGATTCGGCGAAGTTCGGCGAGTTCCAATGCAGGCTGAACCTTCCGCAAAGAGACGAATCGATTGACATTGGTTTTGAAGACTGGCCGTTGAGCCCACGGCCCAAGAGACTGATCCACGTGGGCATATACACCGCCTGGCGTCACGTCCCCAACGAGGTTTCCGGCCGCTCCACCTAGTGCATCGACCAAAAGGCTTGAGAAAACTCCGACACCATTTTCTTCGGTAGCATACTGTTCCGCAGTTGAGGCTGTAAGAATGGTTACCCCATCGTTGATCTCGGCCACTTTTTGCTGCAACGCGCTTCCTCCTGCGACGCCGCTGTGGCAGCTGTCTAGAATGATCACGCGATTCTGTATCTTCGACTGATTGGCCATGATCATAATCTCAGCCAATGGCACACCATCATTGCCAGTCTTCACGTCAGAGGAGCAGAGATACCCACCAGTAGCCTCGATGTGACCGTGGCCGGCAAAATACAAGACAGAAACTTCTCCATCCCCAGAAAAGAGGTTTGCGATAGCTTGTCGAAGCTCATCTCGCCCACACTGCGACTTTGGTCCAGTGGCAGCGAGATGCTTCACACCGAAGTTCACCGAACTATCAGCGTGCCTGTCGAGCATAGCTTTTACGGCAAATGAATCGTTTACGCATCCAAAGAGCGGCGATACATTGGCGTAGTAGTCAATACCGACGACGAGTGCTTTGCGCATTATAGGCTATCAATCCACGTAGCAATGTTGTTCCATGTCCAGACCATAGTATTCACTCCGGCAAGATCGGTGCGATCACCCTTATATGCCCAGATGCCGCGAACTTTCTTTTTCTCATCTTTGGCGCACTGAATCTCCCACTTTTGCCCACTAGACTTGAGGGAGCTCTTGGTGACGATTACCAGCACGCCATCCGACCGAAGAATACGGGTACGTACCTTCTTTTTCCATTCTGCGTCGTAGGCTTCCTTAACAGACATATCTACGTACTCAAATGGCGATTTAGTGAGTAAAGACTGCCCTTTGATCATATCGCGGATGCTTACGTCTTCGATTGCGAAGGCAATGAAGATGACTTTCTTGTCGGCCATACTAGACTCCTCTGATTAAGGCATAACGCCGTTCATAACTGGCGCGGCCAAAGGCGCGCAGTTGATGACTTTGTCAGGCGAACGATCTAAGCCTGCCTCGCTCTAGCTGCTTTCCAGTGCACTTAAAATAAAGATCCGATAGTGCGCTCTTCGAGTGTTCCAATTGCCCTTCGCCCCACTCTGCAAAGCTGTTCAGGAATCCATTCGGTCTTAGTGTGTCTTCCTCTATGTAGTCGATAAGACTGTCCCTAATGTGCTTTATTTCCGCGACAGCTTCATATGTCCTAGCTGATTCTTCAAAAAAGGATGGATCGAGTTCCGCCAATTCGAGATATAGCTTTTCGAATACTGCTTTAGAGATTGGTGGTATAGGCCAGCCAGATCCGTAGTCCTCATCGTCCTCCTTGAACTCAATCCGTAACGCACCGCTTGGTGTTCGAATGATTCTTGGAATACGATTTCGCTCATCCGTTCCATCACGAATAGTAGATAAGGTCTGGCTAAGACTTCCCAGCGCTGTTTTGTTAATTTCGATTTCTTCAGCAATCATCCGTTTGTAAACTGCCAGTTTTTTGGACTTTTTCTTTTTGCTACGAACATACTCCAACAACTCTTTAACGAAAAATATCAGAATTGCAGCAATTACAGTTATCGGAAGTAGGGTTGTGCTCATAATTAGCCTAACATTTGCATAGTGTGCGCGCACACCTTGTCATTGACAATGACGGGAGTCTATTCCTTAATTGCCGGGAAATACAGCCTGTTGAAGCACTCAACCAAACTGGCCCTAAATGCTTGCATGCATTAATTTCGTTTCTGCCTGCTCCCCGTCTCATCCAAACAAATAAATCCCCAGATAAACCACCAACGACCCCACAACATACACCTGCTCCACCCGCTTGCGGCGCGCTTCATTGTCGCGAGAGCGAGTGAGGTCGAGCACGGCCTGGCGCAGGAGGAATGTGTAGAGGATGTAGTAGAGGAACGGGATGACGTGGACGTAGATCGGGTAGCTGTCCACCGTGCGGCCGTAGAGGGAGAGCAACCAGTCGATCTCTACCGTGATGCCGATGAGGCCGAGCGCGGCGTTGATGAACATCCAGCGGATTTCGTCTCTGCCGAAGTATTGTCGATAGAACGCGAGGTACGCGGTGATGGCGATGCCGCCGTGCAGGTAGAGAAAGAGGATGGGCGGGCCGTCGTCGCTATAGGCCATGAAGAAGCCCGAGCTGCCGAACGCGAGCATGTGGACCATGAAGAAGGGATAGATCATCAGCCACGGGACTTCTTTGCCCTGAGGGTAGAGCTTGCCGTTGATGGTGACGTCGGTCTTCAGTTTCATGTCGCCCTGTACAGCATGAGACTCCCACTCTTCAGAATCGGCTTCACGTCGTAGCCCGCGCGCTCGAGTGTGCGTTGCTGTTCTTCTATGGTCATGTACAACTGATCGTTGCTCAGTCCACCCTCGCCGAAGAAGTGATCGCAGACGAGATAGACGCCACCCTTCTTCAGCACCTGCCCGACTTGTCGGTGCAGCGCTTCCGCATGACGCGTGTGACGCAGCTCGTGCACTGCCTGATTGGTGACGACGGCATCGAAGTGCGCGAGCCCTTCTGCCCACTGCGGCTCCTTGAAGCTGCGCGTGAGAAAGGTGGTCTGCTCTGCCCTGCTTCCTAGTCGTAACTTTGCCAGCGTATGCATGGCGTCGGAGAAGTCGAGCAGAGTCAGATGCATCGTTGGAATTCTCGCAAGCAGATGCTGCGCGAGAAAGCCGGGGCCGGAGCCGAGCTCCAGCACCTTGAGGTTGGGTTTGCCGAGCGCGAGCAGTTCGGACGCGAAAGCATCGAAGACCTGCGGTCGATTGGGGCGCTTCTCGAGTGCGGTGCGCTCCCACTCCGTGGCGTCGGTCATCAGGCGGAAATCGATGGGCGTCGGGACGTCGAGTGGCTGCACTGATTGCTCCATTTTTTCAGCCTTGTGGCATGCGTTTGCAGAAGCAGTAGACAAACTTCTGTTCCTTGCCTGCAGGTGTGATGTGAACTTCGGGCTCCGAGCCCAGCAGCTGGAAAGCATCGCCGAACTCGGAGTGCAATGCCTCGGTGCTGTAGCGCATCACCGGCAGACCGTTGCATTTTTCGGGACCGTCTTCGGCGAATGTCGCAACGATCACGAGACCACCCGGCTTCACGGCTCGCATGACCTGTTCGACGTACCGGTGGCGCTCGGCTTCGGTGGTGAGGAAATGAAAGACGGCGCGATCGTGCCAGACGTCATAATGATTCGCAGGCAGATCCACATCGAGAATGTTGGCTTCCAGCCATTTGATCGCTGCTGCCTTCTCGCCCAGTCGCGCCTTTGCCTTGGCAAGCGCCGCGCCGGAAAGGTCGAGAACGGAGATGTTGCTGTAGCCAGCGCCCAGCAGATCATCGACCAGTGTGGAGGCACCACCGCCGACGTCGATGATCTTTCCGCTCAGTGGTATGTCGCTGTCGCGGATGATCTTCAGCGACAACTCGGCGTGATTCTGAAACCAGCTGACTTCGTCGGTGGCTTTGGTGGTGTAGACGGTTTCCCAGTGTTGTTTGGATTGCATGCTGGTCTCGAGAGTAATCGGTCGGGAATGGTCAACAGCGCTGGGCTGAAAAGTAGCGCAAGTTTTCCTCGTAGTCGAGCTTTCCTTCTGCACCGCAGGCGGAGTGGATCAGTGGCAAGAACTCCTCTCGTACGGAGTCGCCATCACTCACGCTGATCAGAGACAGGTCGTACATGTTGGTGAAACGATCCCATACTTCTTCGGGTGTAAGGCGCAAAGTGATCTGAACGTCCTTGAGCACAAGATTGGAAAAGCCGGGTGACAGTAACTCGCGAATACCCTCACTGCTCCTGGTGCGAGGATCACCGAATCGAACCTTTTCAAGACCCGGTTTTCTCTGATACTTGGGAAACACTGTCTTGAACGCCTGGATCACGACGGAGGGAGGAGCTGATGCACCGACGATTGCCGAGAATGTACCAGAGGGTTTCAGAACGCGGCAGATCTCCCGCACGACATCTTCGACATTCTCCATCAGCATGAACGCCATATGGCACAGAACATGGTCGAATGACTCGATTGGCCATGGCAGGTGCTGCGCCGTTCCTTCAATGAGTTCCGTGCTCGCTTGCAGTCGTGCTCTTGCGCGATGCAGTTCTCCAGTGCTCATGTCGATACCGGATAAATGCAGGTTCTGTTGGCGACGAGATTCGAGAAGGGCAAGCAGAAAGCCGTCGCCGCAGGCCAGATCGAGCACGCTGGTTTCGGCGGCGTTGACTGGAACAACTGAGGCGAGCAATGCATAAGTCGATGGGTAGTGTTGAGCCCCGGACGTGATGGGCAGATCGGCGAGAGCGATAGCGGTCAGCCCGGGTCTCTGATTATGGAAATCGATCAGGAAGGCCACGATACTCACATTCCGTAATCCCGCTCAACTTTTGCGATCCGCAACATGAAGTCCGAGTACCACTTCTCGCGGCCCAGGCGTTGCGCTTCGAGATGCTCGGCGTTCTGCTTCCACTTGCGGATTGCGTCGAGGCTTTCCCAGTACGACACGGTGATGCCGATGTCTTCGCGTGCGGAGTCAATGCCGAGGAAGCCCTCCTGCTCGGCGGCGAGTTCGACCATTCTATCGGCCATGGCACCGTAGCCGTTGTCGCCTGCGGTGCGAGTGGTGGTGAAGATGACGGCGTAGTAGGGAGGTTGGGGTGTTTTGGCGATCATGATTTTTTGCTTGCGCAAGGGCCTTATCAGCGGTTACTTGTAAATCTTGAGTGAAAATCTATCTGGCTACTTCGCCGACCATTTAGTGAACAAAGTATCTGCGGATAAGTCAGCCCCACAACTCCATTCAACGAAGTATCTGCCGTTGGTGATTTTCTGGAATTCAGTCTGATTCTTGAGCGGAGAGAATACTTCGGAGTCCAGATAGGGTTTCACATCAAAATACCCCGTTCTTCCGTCATCCGCTTTGATGAACAGAACGCTGTCCGCTTGCGGAACTATTTCTGCAATTTTCATCATTCAAGTCCTCCTCGATGTCCGAGGAATGAGTTGCATGAAGTATCCGCCATGAACTGCAGGTTCGCAAGTTTGAACGACCAGACGATATGTGGGAGCGAGCCCTGCTCGCGATG
>MGYS01000097.1:33628-57579 GCA_001802565.1 Gammaproteobacteria bacterium RIFCSPLOWO2_02_FULL_57_10
CGCTCCCACAGGGGCAGGGTCTGTGCTTACTGTTGACGCTGCATCATGCGCTCGCGCATTTCTGCCATTCTTGCTGCTTCAATTTCGCGAAACTTGGCCATCTGGGCTTGGGTCAGAATCGGCGCCAGAGCTGCTTCAGTCTGTGCCTGCATATCCGCGCGCATCGCCATTCCCTGACCACCGCCCTGGCCGCCTCCGCCTGCCTGCGCGCCTGCACTTGCGGCATCGCCACTGTGGTCGTGAGCGGCGTCAGCAGCAGGTGCGGCCGGTGCACCACCGCCCTGCCCTCCACCACCTGCGCCTTGGCGCATGGACTGCATGGCAGCTCTCTGTTGCTGAGCGATTGCGGTCATCGCCTCACGGAACGCGGGTTCCTGTTGCGGGGTGATTTCGAGTGCCGCAATAAGTTCGGCTACGCGGGCTTCGGGGTTCATCATGCGCATGCCGCCGCCTGGGCCGGAGCCGGGTTGGGCGTGGACTGAGAGTGTCAGCAACAAGGTGCTGAGTAGGATCAGGAATCGGGATTTCATGGGGGTGCTCCTTGGGGTGGTTTGTGTGGGGTTGTACGTGGGGTGGGGATTTATCCGTCTTTTGTGGGAGCGAGCCTGCTCGCGATGGGGCAGTGCAAAGTCTTTCGCGAGCAGGCTCGCTCCCACAGGGGTCAGGTCAGGGATTCGAATTGCTCGCTCTTTTCCAGCCATTGTTCTTCGACCGTGTCGCATTCGGACTTCAGGGTCGCCTGCTTCTGTAACAGTGTGGTCAGGTCCTTTTTTCTGGACTCTTCGTACAGGGTTGCGTCGGCGAGTTTGTCTTCCACCTGCTTGAGTTCGACGTGGAGTTTTTCGAGCTTCTGTTCCAGTCTCTTGATCTCGTTCTTCAGCGGCGCGAGTTGCTGACGCTGTGCGGCCGCCTGCTGACGTTGTTCCTTCTTGTCGCCCTTCTTCTCGTCCGGCGCACTTGTTGCCGTGCCGGTGCCGGACTTGCTGTTTTCCTGCATCCACTTTTCGTAATCGTGCAGATCGCCATCGAATTCCTGGCAGCGGCCGTTGTGGATGGAGTAGAACTCGTCGACGGTATTGCTGAGCAAGTGACGATCGTGAGACACAATCACCAACGCGCCTTCGAAACCCTGCAGCGCCACCGTGAGTGCGTGACGCATTTCGAGATCGAGGTGGTTGGTCGGCTCGTCGAGCAGAAGCAGATTCGGCTTCTGCCATACGACGAGTGCGAGGGCGAGTCGCGCCTTCTCGCCACCGGAGAAATTCTCGATCGTCTCGTTGATGCGCTCGCCACGGAAATCGAAGCCGCCGAGAAAATCACGCACGGTCTGTTCACGCGCAGAAGGATCGAGACGCTGAATCAACAACACGGGGCTGGCACGCTGATCGAGCACATCTACCTGATGCTGCGCAAAGTAACCCACCTGCAGATATTTCGATTCACGCTTCTCGCCGGCCACAGGTGCCAGTTGCCCCGCCATTGTTCGCAGCAGTGTGGATTTACCGCAACCGTTGAAACCGAGCAGACCGATGCGCGTGGTATTGCGCACAGTCAGGCGAATATTGCTGACGAGCGCCGCGCCGTCATAGCCGACACTGACCTTGTCGAATGCAATCAATTCATCAGGCAGACGATCGGGTGTGGGGAATTCGAAATGAAACGGGGAATCGATATGCGCAGGCGCGATCTGTTGCATGCGATCGAGTTCCTTCAATCGACTCTGCGCTTGTCTTGCCTTGGTGGCCTTGGCGCGGAAGCGGCGCACGAAGTCCTCGATCTCGGCAACGCGACGCTGCTGCTTCTCGAACATCGCCTGTTCCTGCGCGAGACGCTCGGCACGTTGCAACTCGAAGCTGCTGTAGTTGCCGCGATACAGATTGAGCCGCTGCTGTTCCACACTCACCACATAGGAGATCACGCCATCGAGAAAGCTGCGATCGTGGGAGATGATGAGCAGCGTGCCTTCATAACGATTGAGCCATTGCTCGAGCCACAGCGTGGCTTCCATGTCGAGGTGGTTGGTGGGCTCGTCGAGCAGCAGCAGATCGGAAGGTGCCATGAGTGCCGCGGCCAGGTTCAGACGAATGCGCCAGCCTCCGGAGAATGTTGATACCGCGTTATCGAACTCGTCGGCACCGAACCCCAGACCGGAGAGCAGTTGCATCGCGCGATAACGAATGTCGTAGCCGCCGATCTTGTCCATCTCGCTGTGCCAGTGGGCGATCTGTGCACCGTCTTCGGCTTTCTCTGCCGCATGGAGCTTGCGTTCGATTTCACGATAGCGCTCGTCGCCGTCGATCACATAGTCCACGGCAGAGACCGCCGATGCCACGGTCTCCTGCTTCATGTGGGCACAGCGCATGCCATCGGGGATGGACAGCTCACCCTTGTCCAGTGCCAGTTGCCCCAGAAGGCAGGCGAACAGACTGGACTTGCCGCTGCCATTGCGACCGATCACACCAATCTTCTGTCCGTTGTGGATGCTGAGGCTGGCGTTCTGCAGCAGTGTGAGTTCGCCGCGCATCAGCGTGGCGTTGGTCAGGGATATCATTGCTTGAGCTCTGGGTCGGAAATGCGCGCAATCATACTATTGATGGGTGAGGTGTTGCACGGCATTCGCGTGCCTGCTGTGGGAGCGAGCCCTGCTCGCGAAGGGGGTGCTGAAATCATTCGCGAGCAGGGCTCGCTCCCACAGCGGACGTCGCGGCACCCCTTCGCGAGCAGGCTCGCTCCCACATGCAGGTTTGATTGATTTCCCTTGGCCGAGTTCGTAAACTCAAGGCACTTTTTCGGGACCACGTTATGAAACAGATACTGCTGATTGATGATGACGAGAAACTGGGCCAGTTGCTGACGCAGTACCTGGAGCGCTACGACATGACTGTCACCGCCGCCCACACGCCATCCAAGGGTTTCGAGCACCTGAAGAGAAACAAGCCCGACCTGCTGATCCTCGATGTCATGCTGCCCGAGAAGGACGGTTTCGAGATCTGCCGCGAAATCCGCGCCAAGTCTTCCATCTATGGCCAGCTCCCGATTCTGATGCTGACGGCCCACGGCGAAGTGACCGACCGCATCGTTGGTCTCGAACTCGGCGCCGACGACTATCTGCCCAAGCCCTTCGAGCCGCGCGAACTGGTAGCACGTATCACCAATATCCTGCGTCGCACCAGCGATGAGGCGCGCAGCCAGCAGGAAGTACCGAAGATTCAGGGTCTGGATGTGGACACAGTCCGGCGCATCGTCAAACTGGACGATGAAGTCATCGAACTGACCACCATGGAGTATGAGCTGCTGATCCTCTTCATGCAGTCGCCCAACAAGACCTTCACCCGTGACGAGCTGATGAATCGTCTGCGCGGTATCGATGCGGAGCTGTTCTCCCGCGCCGTGGACACCCTGGTGAGCCGCCTGCGCCACAAGTTGAATGACACCTCCAAGACCCCGCGCTTCATCAAGACGGTCTGGGGCAGAGGCTACACCTTCGTCGGCGAGCCCAAATAGCCCGGAGGGTTGCTGTGACGCTGCCGGGACGTTTCAAACACTCCTTGTTCTTTCGTCTGTTCCTGATCTTCAGCGCCACGGTGCTGGTGTTCTTCTTCATCATTGTCGTGTCGCTGCGACAGATCGATGCGAACTGGCGCGCCGAGCGCGTCAACCCGCTGCCAAATTTCTATCTCGACAACATCACGCTCATCGTCGGCAACATCGGCGTGCCACCGGATCTGCAGCGCGCCAGTGAACTGTCGCAGGAGCTTTCCCTCACGATCATCATTCGCAGCCCGCACATCAACTGGCAGTCCGATGATCAGAATGATCTGGATATTTCCGACGCCGTGTTCATGCGCACGCTTTCCGATGAAGCGGACATGATGCAGGTGGGCAATGAGGAAGTGATCCGCGTCTCTCGCGGCGGCTACGAGTATTATTTGAATCGCCGTGTCCCCACCCTGAGCGACTACGATCTCGTGGTGGTGTATGTCGGACTCGCAGTGGCCGCGCTGGTGCTGCTACTCAATTATGGCCTGGTACACAGACTGCTGGAGCCTGTGCGGCGATTGCGCGAAGGTGCCGAGAGAATCTGCGATGGTGATCTGAGTTATCGGGTGAAAACGAATCGCACCGACGAGCTGGGTGAGCTGACGGATTCCGTGAATCACATGGCCGACTCACTGCAGTCGATGCTCGAAGCCAAGCGCCAGTTGTTGCTCGCCATCAGTCATGAATTGCGCACACCGATCACGCGCGCCAAGCTGCAACTCGAATTCATGGACGAAGGCGTGGTGCGCAGCAATCTCAACGACGACATCAACGAGATCGATCTGCTGATCTCCGATCTGATCGAAGCGGAACGCCTGAGCAACCAGCACGCCGCCCTGCTCGCCGAGCACGTGGACTTCGCCGACTACATCGGCCTTGTACTGGAGGCCTATCACGACTACGAGGGCGGGCTGCGCTACAAGCGCCCCGAGCAGGACGTCTCGATCTCCATCGACAAGTTGCGCACACGGCTGCTGCTGACCAATATCGTGAACAATGCCATCCGGCACGGTGAGGGTGCACCCATTACGGTGACGGTGTCGTTTGTGAACAACGAGGCGATCCTGGAAGTGGAAGATCAGGGCGAAGGCATTGCCGCAGAACATCTCGAGCATTTGAGCGAGCCGTTCTATCGCGCCGACAGCGCGAGACAGCGCCACACGGGCGGATTCGGTCTGGGATTGTATCTGTGCCGCCTGATTGCCCAGGCCCACGGTGGACGTCTGGAGATCAGCAGCGTGCTGGGAGTGGGAACTCATGTGAGAGTGTTCCTGCCCTATGAGCAGGAGCAGGAACACCCCAATCAGGATGGGTCAGACTAGGTGGTTCAAGCCCCTTCAGCGATCCCTTTCATCGTGGCCAGCGCTCTTTCGAAAGTCGCACGACGGCGCGCGGCATCCGCATCCTTCGCGGCCTGATCGGCCATGTTGGAGACATCCAGCATCAACGTGTACAACAGCTTGGAAGTCGTCGCCGTGACCGGACGCGCTTCCATGAAGCCGTGGTACAGATTGTAGAAGGAGCCTTCCACTGCCGGCTGGGTGTAACCGTAGGAAAGTTCGGTTTGCGCCACGAGGATTTCTGTCACCCGACCACCGGCCAGCACACGAACGGTGCCGATACCACCGTCGCCGGATGTGATCGTGCAATCAAGATTCAACCACTCGGAGATGTCGCAGTACTCTCCCACAGCGGCCCACACATCGGCAGCCGGTTTGGCCACGTCGATCTCCATTTCAATTGTCACGTATTCCGGCTGAGCCATTACTGCGGCTGACACACAGAACGTCGGGATTGCGAGCAGTGTTGCAAACAGGCGCTTCATAAGAATTTCCTCAGTTGTTTTTATTCAAGTGCTCTTCTTCAGTTGCTCTTCTTCAACTGCTGCCCCTCAAACAACAGGGGCCGCAAAACCAGCAGTCTGTCTTCGACGATTGCGAAGGTACGCCAGTGTCAACGCGAATACAATCAGCAGAATCGGCACCAGCGCGGTGTTGATGAACTTCAGCACACTGCCCAGGTTTTCGATGTCCTGATTCAATTGCAACTGCACTTCCCGCAGACGACGTCGCGTCTCCAGTTGCTGCGCGTAGAAACGATCCACCTCGGCCTGCATCTCAGGCGTGATCTCGTTGTTCTCGCGGCTGGCATTTAGAGAGGCGATCTGCAGTTCGGTCTGCTGCAGGTTCTCCAGCAGCTCACGCTCTTCCTCGCGCAGACGGTCATCGGCGGCGCGCTGCAGGTCGAGCACTGTCTCGAACGGACGCGCGTAACGGCCACGGCTGCGGATCGTCACCAGCTCGGCGTTGCCGGACAGATTGTCGAGCGCGTTCATCACGAAATCACCATTGCTGGCGAAGGGCGAACCGATGCGCTGACCGAGGAAGGTCTGGATCTGTACCCACATTCTGTCCGAGAGGAAATCGGTGTCTGCCACCAGGATCAGGTTGACGGTGCCAGTTGACTCATTCAGGTGTGGTTGCAGGTTGGCATCGGTTTCGGCAGGTGCGGCGGCGGCGAGTTCTGCATCAGCGTCCGCAGCGGCATCTGCACCATCTGTTGCTGCTGTCTCTTCTGCCACCTCAGCCACAGGCCGCCCATTCGGGAATGCACTGCGCACACTGCCCTGCACGCGCGCAGCAACGGCATAGCGCGTATCGGCAGACACGAACTCATCCACCAGAATGGTCGGGTCGGCCATCTGGGTGAAGAAGGTGTTTTCCATCAGCATGGAAGAACCACTGGAGAGCACCAGCGGCTCGAAGACCGTGGTCGCACCTTCGAGCGGAATCAGCGCGCCCGGCGTGGAGAAGTTCATCACCTGCAGACCGGTGTTGACGATGTCGTTGACGAAGCTTTCGCGCGGCACACCCAGCATGCCGAAATGCTGAATGGGACGTGGCGAATCACCAACGCTGACCAGCAGCGCGTGTTCGCTGTCGGTGAGCACCTTGGTGCTGTCGTACTCGACGCCCCAGGCAGCCAGCAGCGGATCAAGATCGGACGCACCGTTCTCGATGGAAGGCACGCCATCCGGGCCGCGTTGCGCTGTGGAATCCGCATTCGGATCGAGCAGCACCAGCGCCTTGCCACCGCGCAGGACGTGCTGGTCGATCGCGTACAGCATCTGCTCGCTCAAGTCCTGCGGATGCACGATCAACAGGATGTCGATGGCCGGATCAATCTCTTCGGCATCCATCTCGACGCGCTGCACTTCGTAGAGCTGACGAATCGAGTCCATGAACATCCAGGGACCAGTGGGCTGCATGGTCTGGGTATCAATGCCGCCATCGATCGGCAATCCGGAAATGAAACCGACGATGGGCGGCTCAGGATTGGCAACCTGCGTGATCAGCTTGGAGAACTCGTACTCCAGAAACTCTTCCTGATCGGGACGAATGAGCGCAATGGTTTCGAAAATCTTTTCGCCAGTCGCTTCTTCGCCTTCCGCAGGGATAGTCGAAGGATCGACAGCGACCAGGCCGAAGAACACGGCCTCGCCACCGGCAGTCAGTGGCACCGGCTGCACGCCGTATTCACCGGCCAGGTCTTCCTCTTCGGAGAACGGCACCGGGTCGATCACCTGCAGTTCCAGATTGCCGTCGCTGGCGATCACCATCTCGCGCAGCAGTTCCTGCACGCGCACACCATAGGTTCGCAGTTGTGGCACGTCGGCAGTGGCTTCTTCGGAGTAGAAGAACAACAGTTGCACCGGCTTTTCCAGACCACTGACGATGTTGCGCGTGCCACTGGCCAGGGTATAGAGATTGTCTTCGGTCAGGTCGATCCGCAGACGCGGGAAAAGGCTGATCACAGCCACACTGACGAGCAGGAATACCCCGGTGAGGGCTAGGCCTGTCGCCGAAAATGCAGATGAGTACAAGGATTTTTTCTTCATCATCAGTTCCTCAATTCGCTTTCTTGATTTCGATGACGATTGCCGATGCAAACAGCCATGAACCAATGAACACTACAAAGAATAAAATGTCGCGCAGATCGAGCACGCCCTTGCTGATCGAATCGAAGTGCGTAAGGAAACTCAACGCAGCGATTGCATCGACCAGAATCTGCGGCGCCCAGTTGAAGGCGTTGAGCACGATCTCCGAACCCGAGGCCACGAACACGAAGCAGATGGCGACGGTGAGAATGAAGGCGATCACCGAGTTGCGCGTCATCGCGGACATGCACGAGCCGATGGCGAGGAATCCACCGGCCATCAACCAGCTGCCGAGATACGCGGCGACGATCACGCCGTTGTCAGGATTGCCGAGATAGTTGACGGTGATCCAGATCGGAAACGTCAGCAGCAGCGCGAGACCGGTGAGCACCCACGCGGCGAGAAACTTGCCGAGCACCGCATCGGAGAGTTTCACCGGCAGCGTCATCAACAGTTCGATGGTGCCGGACTTGCGCTCATCTGCCCACAGTCCCATCGCAATCGCGGGGATCATGAACAGATACAGCCACGGATGAAAACTGAAGAACGGCATCAAGTCCGCCTGACCGCGCATGTAGAACGCGCCGAGGTCGAACGTGAAGATGCCGCTCATCACCAGAAATATCACGATGAACACGTAGGCAAGTGGCGTGGCGAAGTAGCCCGCCAGCTCGCGTTTGAAAATGATTCCCAGATTTCTCATCTCATAACTCCTGGCACTACACTCGCTCTACTGAATTGGATTGCTGTTGATGACGCTGGGCATGAGCCGACAGCGCGGCGTCCTGCGTGACACTGCGGAAGAAATCTTCCAGCAGGCCCTCGACCAGATGGAACTCGGCCACCGGCCACTGTTCGCCCTGCGCCTTGTCCAGCATCTTGCTGAAGATCTGTTTGCCTGCGGCGGGAATGATCGTGTAACGACGACGCTCCTCGTCGCTCTCCTCCACGGCGACGACTTCGCTCACGCTTTCCAGCGCAGCGGCGAGGTCGAAGTCCCGAGTCAGTTGAATGCTCACCGCGCCGTTGTAGCGCGAGCGCGATTCCAGTTCCTTCGGCGTGCCATCGGCCACGATTCTGCCCGCAGCGATGATGATCGCCCGCGTACACACTGCGGTGACTTCTTCGAGAATGTGCGTGGAGATGATGACGATGCGATCCCGTGCCAGATTGCGGATCAGTTGCCGCACGTGATGTTTCTGGTTGGGATCGAGACCATCGGTCGGCTCGTCGAGAATGAGGACCTTGGGGTTGTGGATGATGGCCTGGGCGAGACCGACGCGGCGCTTGAAACCCTTGGACAGAGTGTCGATGGTCTTGTGGCAGACCTCACCCAGCTCGACCTGCTGCACGACTCTGGCGATTTGCTGCTTCTTCTCCTCACCGTGAATGCCACGAATGTCGGCGATGAAATCGAGAAACTCCAGCACGGTCATGTCGGGATAACAGGGAGCACCTTCCGGCAGATAACCGATCAGTGACTTCACCGCGATGGGGTCCGTACTGATGTCGTGGCCACACACCGTGACGGAACCGGAGGTGGGCGCGAGGAAGCCGGTGATGACTTTCATCGTGGTGGACTTGCCCGCCCCGTTCGGTCCCAGGAACCCGAGAACTTCCCCCTCAGCCACGTTGAAACTCAGATCATCCACTGCCGTAAAACTATCGAACTTCTTAGTTAAGTGACTAATTTCAATCATATTTTATTCTTCCGAATTGCATTGAACCCAAATCTGAACGTCGCCAGTGCGGACGCTCTTCGGACGGACTCACACGATCGCAGACCGCATGAATTGTCTTTCACCCAAAAAGTCGAGGGGCAAATATAGGCTCCTTACCTCCCCTTTTCAAGGCTGGACAACATTCGTGACAATTACGAAATTTCCGTGTTTTTCCGATAGTTGCGTGATTATTTTTGTGGCTGTCGGGTTGGCAATTGTTCGCGCTCTGCGGGTATAATCCGGCCACTTCAAGAACCCGGACAACACCAGAATCGTGATGCGTTTTCCAACTTCCAAGAAACTGCTCCTGATCGTTCTGCTCGCCTGCGCACTGTACAGTTGCGGCCAGAAGGGCCCGCTGCAGCGGCCAGACCAGACGAGCATGACTGACATCGCCGTGACGATCTCTGTCAGTTGACAGTCGCCCTACTCAATCCCAGAAATCAGGTAGCCTTTGCCATGGACCCGTTCCAGTACCAGGACAATCAACTTTTTGCCGAAGACATCGCGGTAAGCGAAATCGCCCGCCGTCACGGCACGCCCTGCTATGTCTATTCCCGCGCCGCGCTCGAACACAACCTGCTCGCCTACGAAAAGGCACTGACCGGCAGTGACCACCTGACCTGTTTCGCGGTGAAGGCCAACTCCAATCTCGCCGTGCTCAATGTGCTGGCCAGACTCGGTGCCGGTTTCGACATCGTTTCCGGCGGTGAACTCGAACGCGTGATCCGCGCCGGTGGCAACCCGAAGAAGGTCATCTTCTCCGGCCTTGGCAAGACTGAAGAGGAAATCGCCCGCGCGCTGGAGCTGGGGATTCTCTGCTTTAACGTCGAGTCCGAGCCCGAGCTGGACCGCATCAATGCCGTGGCCGCGAAAATGGGTCACCGCGCCCCCATCTCCTTGCGCGTGAATCCCGACGTGGACGCAGGCACTCACCCGTACATTTCGACGGGGCTGAAGGAGAACAAGTTCGGCATCGCGATCGACAGCGCCGTGGCCGTGTATCAGCGCGCCGCACAGATGAGCAACATCGACATCGTGGGCGTGGACTGCCACATCGGTTCGCAATTGACGACCATCGCGCCGTATCTGGACGCCATAGACCGGGTGCTGTTGCTGGTGGACACACTCGCCAGTCAGGGCATTCACATTCGCCACTTCGACATGGGCGGCGGACTCGGCGTGTGCTACCGCAACGAGGCACCGCCCGCGCCTGCGGAACTGATTCAGGCAATACTGGCCAAACTGGCAGGACGCAATCTGTCGCTGTTCCTGGAACCGGGTCGCTCCATCTGCGCCAACGCCGGACTGTTCGTGACCCGCGTGGAGTATTTGAAGCATACCGACCACAAGAATTTTGCTATTGTTGACGGCGCCATGAACGATCTTCTGCGACCCGCGCTGTATGGCGCCTGGCAGAACATCGTGCCGGTTGTGCAGAGCCCGACGAGCAGTGTCCCGACCCTCACTTACGATGTGGTGGGCCCGGTGTGCGAGTCCTCGGACTTCCTCGGCAAGGAACGGCCACTGGCGCTGCAGCAGGGCGATCTGCTGGCCGTGCGCAGTGCCGGAGCGTATGGCTTCGTGATGAGCTCGAATTACAACACGCGCAATCGCGTGGCGGAGATCATGGTGGATGGCAGCACGGCCACCGTGGTGAGACAGCGCGAGACGCTCGACTACCAGCTGTCTCTGGAATCGACACTCGCGTGATGAATTGATGACATGTGGGAGCGGGCCCTGCCCGCGATAAGGATGCCTCTCAGCAGTTCAATGTGGCACTGAATCGCGGGCAGGCCCGCTCCCACAGTCAGTGGAAGAAGTGACAGAATCAGCAAACGGAAAATATGCAGATACCTTTTACCAAAATGCACGGCCTCGGCAACGACTTCGTCGTGCTCGACATGATCTCGCATCCGGTCACGCTGACAACGGAGCAGATTCGCACGCTCGGTGATCGTCATTTTGGTGTGGGCTTCGACCAGTTGCTGATGATCGAGCCGCCAACGCAGCCCGATGTGGATTTCAATTACCGCATCTACAACTGCGATGGCAGCGAAGTGGAACACTGCGGTAATGGCGCGCGCTGCTTCGTGCGTTTCGTGCTCGACAAGGGACTGACTGCCCGCAAGGAAATACGCGTGAAGACCATGAACGGCATTCTCACGCTGAGTGTGCAGGACGATGGGCTGGTGACGGTCGACATGGGTGCGCCGAACTTCACGCCTGCGTCGCTGCCGTTCAACGATGCGGAGCTGCGCCCGATCTACGAACGCACCATCAACGTGAACGGTGTGCAGCAGAGTGTGAGTTTTCGCATCGTGTCCGTCGGCAATCCGCACGCGGTGATTGTCGTCGACGATGTGAACACAACTGATGTGAAAGGCATCGGCACAGCGCTGGGCGCGCATGCGGATTTTCCGAAGGGCGTCAACGTCGGCTTCATGCAGATAGTCGACAGGAATACTTTCCGTCTGCGCGTTTACGAGCGCGGGGCGGGCGAGACAACAGCGTGTGGAACCGGCGCGTGCGCAGCGATGGCAGCAGGCCGCGCAGCGGGTCTGCTCGACGAATCCGTGTGTGCGCATCTGACCGGCGGCGATCTGCACTTGCAATGGCAGGGTGAAGGCCATCCGATCATCATGCGCGGACCTGCCACCACGGTTTACGAAGGAACGATCAGGATCTGACGACCGTCATTTTCACCATAACATCATAAAAACAGCCGACGAGTGAATAACAAGTATGACTAGCGACGTTTCTCCACTGTCACACAAGGAACACAGCACTGATCTGACTGCAGAACAGGTGGCCGCTTATCTGAAGGAGCATCCAGAGTTCTTCGTTGATCGCGATAGCCTCCTGGCAGAGATCACCTTGCCACACGAAAGCGGCAAGGCCATCTCTTTGCTCGAACGCCAGGTGAAGATTCTGCGCGAGCGCACCATCGAGTCGCGCCATACGCTCAACACGCTGCTGGAAAATGCCAAGTACAACGATCAGCTCTTCAACGTCACGCGCGCGCTCGTGATTGCGCTCTTGATGGAAGATGAAGTCGCCCAGATCGCCAGTGCCACCGAGGCGAACCTGTGCACACAACCCGGCATCGACGCCTGCAGCGTCATTCTGTTCGAGTCCGAACATCTGAAAAATGTAGAGCATGCCCGTCAGGAATCCGCGGAGTTTCTGCAACAGAATTTTCCGACTCTGCTGCGCGATCGTCGCACACAGTGCCGCGCCATCGACAAGGAAACCGCTGCGTTTCTTTTCCCACAACGCTCCGGCACCATCCGTTCCGCCGCGCTGTGTCCGATAGGGCGCGAGAGAATGCTCGGTGTCCTCGCCATCGGCAACAAGGCACAGGAATATTTCAACGCAGATCTGGACACGATGTTCCTGGATTTCATAGGCGAGGTTCTCGAGTCGGTCATCGCCAGGAAAATCAACTGACGGTGATTGAATCCACCGCAAAGCTACAGGGACCTGCGCAATGGAAACCAGACTGACGCCCTACCAGGCAAGCCCGCTCATCGAATGCACTGCTGCGCTGGTGTTCGCGCCGCATCCAGATGACGAGGCGCTGGGTTGTGGTGGTCTGCTCTGTGCGTACAAGGCTGCGGGCATTCCGGTCACTGCGGTCATCGTCACATCGGGTGATCACGGCGAACATGGCAAGGCTGGCGCGGACGTCCGCGAGCAGGAGAGTCGCGCTGCCGCCGACTTTCTCGGTATCGCGAAACTCATCTTCTGGCGCGAGCCCGATCGCGGCGTGGCCTACAACGAACGCACCATCGCAGCTGCACAGCAGGCGATCCTCGACAGCAATGCAGATCTGATCATCGCGCCGTCAACGAGCGAGATACATCCCGATCATCGCGCGACTGCGTGGATCGCCATCGAGGCAGCCAGACGCCTTGTCGCAGCGGGCAGAAATCTGCGCGTGGCACTCTACGAGATCGGGGCTCCTCTGCCGCGCGTTAACGTGCTGGTGGATATCACCGCACATGAGGCGACCAAGAAGAACGCCGTGGGTTGCTACACATCGCAACTGGCAATCTCGCGCTACGACGAACTGATCATGGGACTGAACCGGTTCCGTTCCTACACGCTGCCCGCGCAGACGAGATTTGCGGAAGCGTATCGATTGCTGGATACAGAAGAGCTGAGGCAGCCGGTGCTGATTGCGGAGCCGGAACTGCATCGCCAGGAGCGACTGAATCTTGTGAATACACGAAGCCAGCAGGAAAAAGTCAGTGTGCTGATCCGCAGCATGGATCGCCCGTCTCTGAGTCGCGCGCTGGATTCCGTGGCGCTGCAGACGTGGTCGAACATCGAGGTTGTCGTGCTGAATGCGAAGGGCGCGGCGCACACGAAGCTCGAAAGCCACGCGGGATCACTCCCCCTGCGCTTCATCGACAGCACCACCAATGTGCCACGCGCGCAGGCGGCGAATCTGCTTCTGGAAAATGCCAATTCAGAACTGGCAATCTTCCTCGACGACGATGACTGGTTCGCGCCAGATCACATCGCTCATCTCGTAGCTCATCTGCGCGACAACCCGAACGCCGCCGCCGCGTTCTCCGGTGTGGAGTTCGGCCAACTCGTGAAGAGCGACGATGCGCAGGAGCGCTGGCAGGTGAAGCATCAATTCAACGCCAGCTACGATCCTTGCCGCCTGCTGTTCGAGAATTATCTGCCCATTCACTCCGTACTGTTCCGCGTGCAGCAGGTGCGTGACGACTGGGCCTGTCGTTTCGACACGACGATGGACGTGTTCGAGGACTGGGACTTCTGGCTGCAGATTTCCAATCGCGGAACTCTTTCCGGTACGGGTCATGTGTCTGCCTTCTACAACTTCAACACAACTGACGGCTCCGGAGTGTTCAGTTCACCGGATGCAAACACGGAGCGGGTGCAGCAACTGCAGGAAAAGTGGTTGTCCAGGCTCGCGCCGCAACGCTTTGCGCAACTTCTCGACTACACACAGGGGCTGTATCGCGATCTGGCGGAAGAGTCATCGCACGCGAAGCACTTGCAAGCCGCATTGGAGTCGTCGCTTCTGGACGTCGAGAATCTCGGCACCAGCGTCCAGGCTGCTCGGGAACAAGTCGATAGCCTGAACACGGTGCTCAAATCGCGCGAAGAAGAATTGCTCAACTACCAGACACACACGCGCGGGCTGGAAGAAATTCTTGCGGCCAGGGATGCAGAAATCGCACAGGTTCGCGCCAGCCTCGAACAGCTCCAGGCCGCCACGCGCAGTCGCCGCTGGCTGCTCGGCAAATTGCTGGTGCAGAAAAAGTCCTGACGAACGGAACCTCCATACACAGAATCTACAGAACACATCATCGACCGCATCGGCGGCAAGACAGAGATTGGCATGACAACGAAAGACTGCTGCATTTTCACCATCGTTTCCAAGAACTACATGCACTACGCGATCAACCTGATGGCCAGCGTGGCGACGTTCATGCCCGAAGCCCGCAGAGTCGTTGCGCTGTGCGATCGACCCGATGGGCTTGATCTGCAATCACTTCCGTTCGAGGTGATCAGTCTCGAAGACGTCAATATTCCGCACCTCGACAAGCTGCTGGTGCAGTACTCCATTCTCGAACTGAACACCGCGATAAAACCCTTCGTGTTCTCGCACTTGTTCCGGACATCCACGCACGCCAAGGTCATCTACTTCGATCCGGATATCCAGTTGTTCTCCACTGGCACTCCGTTGCTGCAGACGCTTGATCGCGCACAGATAGTGCTGACTCCGCACCTGACCGATTTTCTCAACGACGACAAGCAGCCTTCCGAAGTCGCCATTCTGCAAAGTGGCACCTACAATCTGGGCTTCCTGGCGCTCGCCCGTTCCGGTGCGGCGACGAAGCTGCTGAACTGGTGGCAGGAAAAACTGCTGCGTCATTGCATCGTGGACATTCCGAACGGACTGTTCACCGATCAGAAGTGGATGGATCTCGTGCCCGGAATTTTTCCGCAGAGCGAGATCGTGCGCGACGCCGGTTGGAATGTCGCCTACTGGAACCTGAAGCATCGTCACATCGAGGAAGTGAGCAGCAACCAGTTCGAGGTCAATGGCAGACCGCTGTTCTTCTTCCACTTCTCCGGCCTGGAACTCGGCAGCCCACGCATCAGCAAGCATCAGAACCGATTCGATCTCGCCGATCTGCCACTGGCCTGTCAGCGCCTGTTCGAGATCTACAATCGCTGTGTGGATGACAGTGGTCGCGCCAACTATGCCAAGCTGCCCTACGCTTTCGCGAAACTGCACAGCGGCATTCGCATGCCGGATGCCGGTCGCAGCTTCCTTCACAAGACCCTCGACTGGAGCAAACCTCTGCCTGACTTCCGGACGGCGGAAGGCGAACAACTGATCATCGAATTGCTCAATACGCCTATCGACAGGAAACAGCCTGTCGTGACCGCGCTCGCCGCAAACCTGTATCGCGGGCGACCCGACCTCATTGCGGCCTTCCCCGACATGGAAGGCATTCACCGCCTCGCCTTCGTCGATTGGTTCATCGCCAATGCTGCAAAGCAGTCTGCCATTGACCCGGTATTCATTGCGCCGATGCTGATGAGTGGCACTGCGATATCCGTCGCTGCCGCCGCACCGGCTGCCGAAGAATCTGTGGCACCACAGCCTGAGGCCCCTGCGGGCAGATCGCTGTATAACCTGCTCTATCGCATCGCGTGGTCCATCCGCTTTCTGTTTCGTCCTTTCTTCAGCACTGAGCTGCGCCATCGTGTGCGGATGCTGCTGTTGCGCAAGGCCTATCACGCCGAACTGACAGCCACAGAACAGGACCGCGTTGCCAGCAGCGGTGGCGATCCGGTCAACGCCAGTGAACATGGCGTGAATGTCATCGGCTATCTGAATGCGGAAAGTGGTGTGGGCGAGTCGGCACGTTCGATGCTGCGTGCGCTCACCGCCACGGATGTCCCTCATGCCGTCGTCGGTTATCACTATGGCAATGCATCGCGCCAGGGCGAGCAGGTAGCGACTGACAAACCATCGGGCCTGCATTACGGCATCAATCTTTTTCACGTCAACGCTGATCAGATCGGTGTTGCACGGGATTTTCTTGGCAGTGAATTCTTCGCCTCTCGCTATCGAATTGGTTACTGGGCCTGGGAGCTCGGCGAGTTTCCAGATGAGTGGCTGGAAAGCTTTTCACCGCTGAACGAGATCTGGGTGCCATCCACATTCTGTCAGAAGGCGATTGCGAACAAGTCACCAATCCCGGTCGTGTGCATTCCGCACACTGTCATCATTCCGGCGGCCGAGGCGGGAGATCGCGCGAAATTCGGTTTGCGCGAAGACACCATCTGCTTCCTGTCCATGGCGGACATGTTCAGCATTCCCGAGCGCAAGAATCCGCTCGGTGCAGTCGAGGCTTTCATCAAGGCATTTGCCGGCGACAGTCGCGCAGAACTGATCGTGAAACTGTCGAACAGCGATGCGCGACCCGATATCACGGAGACGCTGCGTCGCTACGCCGAGACGCACGACAATATCCACATTCTCGAAGGCTATCTGAGTCGGGAGGAAGTCTTCACGCTGATTCGCAGCGTGGACTGCTTCGTGTCCCTGCACCGCTCGGAGGGCTTCGGCCTGGTGATCGCCGAGGCCATGGCGCGCGAGAAGGTCGTGATCGCCACAGGCTGGTCCGGCAACATGGAATTCATGAATACTGCGAACTCGCTGCCGGTGGACTACACCTTGGTGGAATTGCCGCAGGACTACGGTCCTTATCGCAAGGGACAGATCTGGGCGGATCCCGATCTGGACGATGCGGCAGCGAAGATGCGCAGCGTTTGCGACGATGCTGCACTGCGTCGACGCATCGGCCAACGTGCGAAGGCGGATTGCATTGCGCTGCTCTCGGACGCGGAGATTGGCAGACAGGTGAAGCGACGCATCGAGGCGATCTACAGCAAGCTGTAGCATTTCAGGACGGCTCGCGCCGCAAGGTCAGCCCTGCAGTATCTTCAGCAGCAGTTTCTGCACCGGCGCTGCCTTCAGCCTCATCAGCCGCGTCAGGCCGAGAGCGAATCGTTGTCGCGAATTCAACCTGGCACCATAGACGGCATTGAATGCACGCGCCTGTCTTGCCGTCGCGCTGAATGCCTCGGCGTGCTGATTATCGAAGATCCTGACAAGCAGGTTGGGACGACCCGATCTGCTGAACTCCCGCGCCCCGATCGTGTTTGCTCCGTGCTGACGATAGTCGATCAAAGCCTCCTCGATGTACGCGATCCTGCCGAACGCACTCGCCACCAGCGCCAGCCACCAGTCATGCATGATCGCATCGTCCGGTATCGGCATCGCCAATCTGGCGAGCTCTTCGTTGATCATGGCCGTACACCCGGTGACGGTGTTGCTCACCAGCATTCTTGCAAAACCATTCTTGTGTGGCTGGATCCCCTGATAAAGAGCGAATGAAGGGGCGATCTGGCGCCTTGTGTCATCGACGACATGCAGGTCACTGTGCACAAGAGCAGGCGCGCCAGGATTATCCGCTTCGAGCGTCTGCATCCGCTGCATCGTCACGGCGATCTTGTGTGGATACCACACGTCGTCGTGATCACAAAACATCAACCACATCTTCTGCAGACCCAGCAGAGACTTGTTTGCCAATGCATAGTCGAGCAGACACGCAAAAGTGCCTGCAGCGCCAAGGTTTCTGCCATCGCCGGGAACGATGTGAAAATGTTCAGGATGCGCACTCGCATAGTTCGCCATCACGGCAGGGCTTCCATCGGACGAACCATCGTCGCGCGTGACTATCACGAAATTGCGCCAGGTCTGCGCCAGCAGCGAGTCCACCTGCTCATGCATGAACTTCACACTGTTGAACGTCGGCATCAGGATCACGATGCGTGGCTGCTGCTCGCTCATCACTCCAATCCTCTGGCGTCTGCGATGCCGTCGCGAATGTTTTCCCAGTACTGCGCACGCTGCGGGGAGAACAGCAGCCACAGTGCCTTGAGAGCGAAGCGCGGAATGTCGCGCAGCTTCCACCCGAGCGGGGCGTAGGATTGTCGCCACAGGTGCACGCGGTTGCGGGTGGAGTAGTAGCTGCGCAGCGGACTGTGACTGACCATGACCCCCGCACGCACCAGGGCATTGTCTGCGTCCTCGCCGATACTGTGCAGCAGATGCGTGTGATCGGTGCCCAGCACCAGGAAGCCCTTGTCGCGCGCCCGGAAGCACCACTCCAGATCAACGTTGTCGATGAAGTAGCTATCCTTCATCGGGCCAATCTCATCGAAATGTTCCAGGGCCAGCAGGCAACCTGAAGAGATGAGGAAGTCTGCGCGGTAGAGTCGATCGCTGCCTGGCAACTTGATGTCGGTGCGTCTGAAGAGACGAGTGAACAGTTTGAACGGCATCTCCCTGCCATTGGCAGGATGACGGATACGCGGTCCGATGGCAGCGATGCGCTGACCACACAGGCCCACTGCTTCGACGTATGCCGTTTGCAGATTGGCAAAGAAAGACACCGGCACCTGGCTATCCTGATCGAACAGCACCGCAAACCCGTACCCTGCCTGCCGCACCTGTTGCAACCCTGCATTGAGGGCGCTCGCCAGACCGATGTTGCTGTCGAGCTGCTGCACACCAACGCAGCGAGCGCTGGCACGTACCTGCGCAATGAACGTTGCGGAGTTGGCGGAGGCGTTGTCGATGACGAGAAAATCACACTGCCGGGAAATCTGCTGCACAAGAGCCAGCAGCCCCTCAGGGGCCGGGTTGTACGTGACGATGATGGCGCATGCGCTGATTCTGTTGTTCTGCATGTCTTGAGGCTGACTCTATTGTAGGAGCGACCTTGTTTGTGGGAGCGAGCCTGCTCGCGATTCACTGCCACACCGAACCTCAATCCAGGGCAATCGCGGGCAGGCCCGCTCCCACAGGTTCAGAGTGCTTCTTCAGGAACGTCGACAGACACATTCATGGCGACTCCCGGGCTGCGCAAACGCTGCACGAGAAAATACAGGATCGATGCCATGCCCAGCACCAGGCCTGTCACCACACCCGCATCCACAATGCCGCGCCAGGGTTGTGGCAGCAGGCGCACCAGCAGGACGAAACACACGATCATGCCAGTCAGGCCAAACGAGAGCAGTTTGCGCCTGGGTGTGGCATAGATGTAACCCATGCAGAAAGCGGGGGCCAGCAGAATATGCAGCGGACGAGGGTTGGCACTCAGGTAGCTCGCCCTGGCAACGACACGGGGAGCGAAACCCAGATGGAAGCCCTTGTAACCTTCGGCATATGCCATGTAGAGAATGCTGAGAGCGAGGGCGAACCAGTGCATCTGCCCCAATTCCAGTGCGGCAAGCTCAAGCGCCATGGGCCCAAGGCGCACCACGGCGAACAGCAGAAGCAGCAGTATCCCGCCAATTCCCCAGGCGAACCCCAGGGTTTTCATAACAGTATTTTCAAAACGTTGTCTGCCAGTGTCGAAAACGAAGGCGGCATTATACCGGCTTCGCGACAATATCCCAACGCGGCAGTCAGCGCGGCAGCACGATCCGAAAACAGCAGCTCTGACCTGGCACGGACTCGACTTCGACCCTCCCGCCGAGAGCCGCAACGGCGCTGCTGACCATCGCCAGTCCGATCCCATGTCCGGCGTCCTGCGTCGCCGACTCCCTGCTGCTGAACCCTGGAAGAAACAGCCATCGCAGTCGCTCAGCGGGCTCTGCCTGCAGATCAACGTCAATGCCGAGGCGCAAGGCATGACCAGGCAACGCGTCCGTATCCACCCCTGCACCGTCGTCCATCAACACGATCAGCAGCTGATCGTTTGTCTCCTCCAGCGTCAATGTGATGGTGCCAATGTCCGGCTTGCCGCGCGCCCTTCTCTCCAGGACAGGTTCGATACCGTGATCGATGGCGTTGCGCAGCAACTGTTCAACAGGTGCCACGAGACCTTCTATCAGGGCGCGATCGGCGCGCAGCTCATCGTGACTCACATGGAAGGACACCTGCCTGTCCACAAGGTTGGCGTGACGCCCGACGAGACGCTGCAGCCGCTGTGTAAGGCGCGCGAAACTGATGCGCGTTGATCCGGCAATCTCTTCGTCGAGCTGCACCGTGCAGCGGTCCTGCTCAACGAGCAGATCGGCCAGCAGGTTGAGACGCGAGGGCTCCGCGCTGACACGATAGGACTGCAGCACATCACTCATGGAGCGACTGCCGGTTCTCGCCGCCGCTGCCAGCTCGGCCATGCGCCGCAACGAGGCGACAGGAATGACAACGCTTCGCTCGTATGGCTGTGCAAGTGGAATGCGCTGTGGCGATCGGCAATCTTCGCTGCCCGCCTCTCCACCTTGTGCTCTCGGAGCCCTCGATATCAATCTGTCTATCGCTGCGCGCAACGCCTGCACCAGTACGGAAATCTTGCGGCGACGCAGTTCATCCCCTTCTTCATTCTCGGAGGCATAGCTGACACCAGGACCACACTCGGCCACAGCGGATGCCGAACAATTTTTCCAAGTGAGTTCCTGCAACAGCTGTTCGAAGCGATGACTCAGCGTGGCGATTTCGTCGGCACCAAACAACCTCGCGCTGCCCTTGAGTGTGTGCAAATGATGGAGGAGCGTTGCTGTATCGAGAACCTGCGCGGGCCCACTGGCGCTCTCTTCGATGCTCGCCATGATTTCCTCCGCCTCGCGATGAAAGATGGCGAAGCCTTCCGCATCTTCAGTGAAACCTTGCGTGGCATGATCTTCCAGCCACTGATACAGCACAGCAATAGTTTCCCGACTGCTGCTCACCTCCTGACGCGCCGCCGCCTGATTGAGGCCACTGCGCAGCTGTCGATGCGCCATCACCAACAGTGCCAATGGCAGCTCGCGCTCACCGTCACCGGCGATTTCCTGATGCACCTCCGCCAGCACTGCGCTCAACGCGGCCACACGATCAACGCGCAGAGCGCGAGCCCCTGCTGCGAGCATTCTCAGCTCGACAATGAGGCGTCTATTCAAACCGTCGAAGCGCTCGGGGTTGGCAACGCACATCGCTAGCTCTTCGGCACTGCAAAGCAGATCGCGAATGTTGCGGGCGAGATGCACCGGAAGCTGTGCAACGGCGATGTCCGCCCTGCTCTGCCTGTTAATGTCATTGTGACAAACGTCGCTGTGACAGAGGACGGACACCGATGATTCATCGAGACTGCGCGAGAATTCCATCTGTCGCATACAGCGATCTATGCAATCGCATAACAGTGTCCATTCGGATGTATTGCCCAGGACATCGTTCGCATTCATGGGCTCTGATCTTTGCAGCGCTTCACTCAGTGCTGCAATGCACTCCTGCAGTTCATTGCCGATGCGTTGTTGTTGCTCGAGACCGCGTGTCAGACACTCACGCAATTGCTCGAGGATTTCATGGCATGCCACCTGCCCCGTCACCAGAAAAGCCTGCGACAGCTTGCTCACGGTCGTGCACAGCGTTTCGCTGACGTAGTGAATGCCCTGTACCGTCCTGAGCTCTTCGAGGCATGCGGAGAGCGTCTGGCCTGCGCCGACAATCTCGTGATCGGCCACGCTCAGCAATTCGTTGTCCACACAGTGCAGATCAATCATGCGATGCCGCAGTTCACTGTGTCTCAGCAGGACGAAGCGCGCGCTGTCGCGACATATCTTGCGGGCCAGCAATACAGAGTGACGATCCCGCGCGCCCTGCATCGTCAGCGCCTTCTGCAGTGACAGGCAGACTCGCATCAGCAACGCGGCACCGTGCACGGCGCTGTCATCATCGAAGAAGCGCTCGACCACATTGCAACTCACATGCCGACAAAGCGCCCTGCCGTGCTGCATGAGGCTCTCATGATCGGATGAAATCGCTGGCAGCATCCCACCCTGTATCATCAGGCCAAGCGATTGACTGACGTGCAGGAAATCCTGCGCCACACGCGAGAGGCTTCGCGTCAAACTCTGTCCCGGACCGGCGCGCACAGCCTGACTCAACGCAAGCAGCAGCGTAGCCACTTTGTCAGCAAGGATTGCAAGAAGAGAGCTGTGGCCGTCCATGAGCAGGTATTCGCCAGCGGCAAGTCGCGGCGTGTTGGCGAGGCGCTCCGGGGTGCACGGCAGACTGCGCACGGAAAGGTGGCGAAAGTGCCACTCGAGATGCGCCAGCGCCACCGGCAGACGACGCATCTCGACAGGCAGACCACAGATCTCAAGCACCGAGACAAGGTCTGCCAGATGTTGTCTCCACTCGCACGCTGCCTGCTCATCTGTCTCTCGAGTGTTTTGCAATGCGGCTTGCAGCGTCGCAATCTTTTCGAGCACGCGCTGCGGAAAATCGGGCACGGGAAATCGACCGCACGCAGAGGCAGTATACGAGGAGCCAGTATGCGAGGAGGCAGTCTCTGTGCAGGAGGCATCAGGGGCGCAGGCGTCGATCGGCAACGCAGCCTTTCCTCGCGCCTTGCGCAACACGTTGATGCAGGAGACAGCAAATGCTTCGTCCGCAGCAGGCACCCAAGGGGCAAGGAGGAAGTGCTGCAGTTGCACGACCGCTTGCACCAGCAACGCCTGAACACCGATCTGTGTGGGGTTCTGCGTGATTGACTGCGTGATTGCCTGTGTGATTGCCTGCGTTCGTGCATGCGCCCATTGCTCGCGTCCCGCATTGCAGTGCAGCAGCAGACATTCCAGCTCCGAGCAGTACAGGGCGGCACGTCTCGCGCCGAACATTCTGCACAGACCGTTGACTCTTGCGAGCTGCACGCGAGCATTTGCCAGAGTCTCCGCATCGCCATCCCGCAGGACACTCACGATGCTCTTCATGAGAGTCTGCCCGAGCTGCACGCTGCAACCTTGCACGGCGGAGTACGGCGTCTCCGGCAACTGCTGCTTCATCAGCATCCCCTGCTCCGATTCCCTGGACATCCCTCATTCTCCTTGTTGCGGCTACTGCCCTGATGCGCTCTGACGGAGACTCATCTCGATACGCTCCTGCAACTGCTCCCGCGGCAATGGCCTGGTGATCACACCGCAGATGCCCAGAGACTGTGCCCAGATCTCATCAGTCTCGCGATATACCCCGGTCAACAGCAGCACTCTGGAGTAACCAGCCTCACGCAGCTGCAGAGCTGTCTCGAAACCGTTGCCTGTCCGCATGAGCAGTTCGATCAGCACCAGATCGATTGCTTCGGGACTGGACACCAACACGCTCTCCTGCGGCCCGGTGCGAGAGCTGACCTCATGCCCCAGCGCCTGCAGAATGCGAGACATGCCCAGCAGCTGCAGTGGCGAATCGTCAATGAGCAGAATGCGGGCCACGGCCTTCCTCCTTGCCTGGCCGCGCCAGGGCCTTTATTGCCTCAAGCAGATCACTCTTGCGAAACGGTTTCAGGATGTAGCGCCTGGCCCCGGCCAGTTCGGCGCGAGCACGATCCAGCACGCCGTCGTTGGCAGACACCAGCACCACCGGAATGGCACCGAACTCGGGCCTGGAACGAATCAGGGCACAAGCCTGAAATCCGTCAAGGTCCGGCATCATGATGTCCATGAAGATGATGTCCGGCCGCAGTGCCGCAACTCTGCACAGGGCATCGAAGCCATCCTCTGCCAGCGTGATCTGACAGCCTGCTTCTTCGAGAATCTGTCGGGCACTGTGCCGGATGGCCCGGCTGTCATCGACAAGCAGGACCTTGATGGGGGGGTGAGCGTCCATGCCAATATCTCCTGTGAAAGATCAACCTCTTCTGTGGGAG
>MGYS01000097.1:57603-60738 GCA_001802565.1 Gammaproteobacteria bacterium RIFCSPLOWO2_02_FULL_57_10
TACCGCCGTCGAGTTGCGTTATGATCTGTCCAACTTTCGGGTCATCCCCCTGACCCTCATCAAATCAGGACAACAGGCGCCCCCATGACAAGAAGACTCGGCATCGTGATGGACCCGATCCAGACCATCAACTACAAGAAAGACACCAGCCTCGCCATGCTCATGGCTGCCCAGGAACGCGGCTGGTCATTGCACTACATGGAGCAGTCCGATCTCTACCTGAAGGATGGCGTGGCCTTTGGTCTGATGCGCGACCTGCAGGTGGCGTGGAATGATCAGCAGTGGTTTACGCTGGGCGAGCAGCACGACGAACCTCTGGGCGATCTCGACGTGATCCTGATGCGCAAGGATCCGCCCTTCGACAACGAGTACATCTACTCCACCTATCTGCTGGAGCAGGCCGAGAATGCCGGGTGTCTGGTAGTGAACAAACCCCAGAGCCTGCGTGACTGCAACGAGAAACTCTTTGCCACACAGTTTCCGCAGTGTTGTCCGCCACTGGTGGTGAGCAACAACACCTCGGTGCTCAGAGCCTTCCATGCCGAACACGGCGATGTGATCTTCAAACCCCTCGATGGCATGGGCGGTTCTTCGATCTTCCGTCTGAAAAAGGATGATCCGAACGTGAGTGTCATCATTGAGACTCTCACCGGTCACGGACGCACGCCTATCATGGCGCAGCGCTTCATTCCCGATATCGTCAAGGGCGACAAACGCATTCTCCTGATAGACGGAGACCCGGTACCTTATGCACTCGCCCGTGTACCGATGCAGGGAGAGACCCGCGGCAATCTTGCAGCGGGCGGCACCGGAGTGGCACAGCCCTTGAGCGATCGCGATCGCTGGATTGCGAGCCAGGTGCGAGATGTCGTCAAGGCGAAGGGTTTGTTGTTTGTCGGTCTCGACGTGATCGGCGACTACCTCACGGAAATCAACGTGACCAGCCCGACGTGTGTCCGTGAATTGAATAAGGCGTATAATCTCGACATCGCCGGGGATCTGATGAATTGCATCGAGAAGAAACTTTCAGCTAACAATTGATCGCGAGCAGAGCTCGCTCCCACAGTGAGTGCATCGAAGGAAAAAACAGATAGAGGCCCATGTCAAAAGATACTGATCTGAGCAAGGAGCGATTCGGCTTCACCATCTTCCTGTCGGCATGTCTGCACATCATGCTGATTGCGGGAGTGGGCTTCAGTTATCTGGAAGAATCCAACAGCGCGCCCGCCATCGAGATCACGCTCGCACAGTATCGCAGCGACATCGCGCCTGATCAGGCAGATTTCATCGCACAGGAAAATCAGACCGGCAGCGGGTCACTCGATACGGCCGCGGCTCCCAGCACCCCGTTCGAGGCCGAGTTTCACGATGAAGTGATTCAACAGGTCGATCCGATTCCGCAGGCACCCGCACCCAACCAGCAGGTGGAACCGCCTGATTTGTCGCTGCTCACTTCGTCGGCCGCCGAGCTCAGCGTCGAGCAGCAATTGGAAGAAGATGCGCCTGAAACCGACAACCCTCTCTCCGAACAGGCCACACCCGAAGAGCTGAGTCTGGCCATCGCCAGTCTGCAGGCGCAACTGGATCTGCAGCAACAGGAATATGCGAAGCGACCACGCAAGTACACGATCTCTTCTGCCTCCACACAGAAGCGCCATGACGCCCTCTATCTCGACTCCTGGCGACGACGCATCGAAGCCGTCGGCAATCTGAACTATCCGGAACAGGCGCGCGCGCAGGAAATCTTCGGCAGTCTGCGCATGCTGGTGGCACTGCGCCCGAACGGCTCCGTGCAGGAGATCCGCATTCTGCAGTCGTCCGGTCAACGTGTACTGGACGAGGCGGCTGTGCAAATCGTCAGCCTGGCTGCACCGTTCGATCCGTTCCCACCGGAACTGCGCGACGACGTGGACATTCTGGAAATCATCCGCACCTGGCGCTTTCACCGTGGCAATTCATTCTCCAGTGAGTGACCCTGATCGAGAATACAGTCGAGAAGACAACCGAGCCGATATGAAACATGACTCCGACATGGATTACGAGGCTGTACCGGGAACGCTGGCCAATCAGTTTCTGATTGCGATGCCCCACATGGATGATCCGTGGTTCGCGCACACCGTCACCTATCTGTGGAAGCACAGTGAGGAAGGCGCACTCGGCATCGTCATCAACAAGCCCTCCAACATGCGCGTGGCGGAATTGCTTTCCGAGCTCGGCATCGAAACCGCGCAGAAACGCGGCGATATAATCTTCCATAGCCAGCGCGTGATGAGCGGCGGTCCGGTGGAAAAGAACAAGGGCTTCATCCTGCACGAAAGTGGTCGCGAGTGGGAATACACTCTGCCGGTGACGCGCGAACTCAGCCTCTCCATGTCCAAGGACATTCTTGCGGATATCGCTGCGGGCAAGGGCCCGGAAAATTACATGGTGGCACTGGGTTGCGCAGGCTGGGAGGCAGGCCAGCTCGAGAAGGAAATAAGTGAGAACTTCTGGCTGACAGTGCCAGCCATTCCTGCGTTGATCTTCTCTTCCGATCACGCGGGCAAGGCCAATGCCGCTGCTTCCATTCTTGGTGTCAATCTGAGCCAGTTGTCTTCCTTTGCAGGTCACTCATGATCGCTTCATGCAAGGCAGCACACTGACATGGAAAAATTTCCACTGAAGAAGACGCGCGAATTTTCCGTGATGGGGTTTGATTTCGGCACCAAACGTATTGGGGTTGCATTCGGACAGACATTGACTGGCACGGCAAGCGCTTTGTCACCCGTCACTGCACGCGATGGCATTCCGGACTGGCAGGTGCTCGACAAATTGATCGCCGAGTGGCAACCGGATGCCTTTCTCGTCGGCCTTCCCTACAACATGGACGACACAGAGAGTGAGTTGCTGGTGCGCGCGCGCAAGTTCGGCAATCGCCTGAACGGGCGCTATGCCAAACCCTGTTACGGAATGGATGAGAGATTGAGCACCTTCGAGGCGCGCGGACAGCGCATGCGCGGAGAATCGGATGCGCAGCTGGACAGCTTGTCCGCCCAGCTGGTTCTGGAAGCATGGTTCAACGAAATGAATGATCGATTCGGAACCTGACGACGCCCTGTGGGAGCGGGCCCTGCCCGCGATTCAGTGCCAGATTGA
>MGYS01000097.1:60784-68156 GCA_001802565.1 Gammaproteobacteria bacterium RIFCSPLOWO2_02_FULL_57_10
CCTTCGTGATGGTGCCCTTCTGTACCAGCTCCTTCAGACACTGATCCAGCGTCTTCATGCCCACAGACGACCCCGTCTGAATCGCCGAGTACATCTGTGCGACCTTGTCTTCGCGGATCAGGTTGCGGATCGCCGGAGTGCCGATCATGATCTCGTGCGCAGCGACACGACCGCCACCGGTCTTCTTCAGCAGCGCCTGGGAAATCACCGCCTGCAATGATTCCGAAAGCATTGAACGCACCATGGATTTTTCTGCCGCGGGAAACACGTCGATGATACGGTCGATGGTCTTGGCGGCCGATGTGGTGTGCAGCGTGCCGAACACGAGGTGGCCGGTTTCTGCTGCGGTCAGCGCGAGACGAATGGTTTCGAGGTCGCGCAATTCACCCACCAGAATGATGTCCGGGTCTTCACGCAACGCGGAACGCAGTGCTTCTGCGAAGCCGAGCGTGTCGCGATGCACCTCGCGCTGGTTCACCAGACACTTCTTGCTCTCGTGCACGAATTCGATGGGGTCCTCGATGGTGAGGATGTGTTCGTAACGCGTGTTGTTCACGTAGTCCATCATGGCGGCAAGGGTCGTGCTCTTGCCAGAACCTGTCGGCCCTGTGACCACGACCAGTCCGCGCGCCAGATCGGAGACGTCACGGAATACCTGTCCCATGCCGAGTTGTTCCATCGACAACACTTTGGAGGGGATCGTACGGAACACGGCGGCGGCGCCACGGTTCTGGTTGAACGCGTTGACTCGGAAACGTGCGAGGCCTGGCACCTCGAAGGAGAAGTCGGTCTCCATGAACTGCTCATAGTCCTTGCGCTGCTTGTCCGTCATGATCTCGTAGATCAGACCGTGGACTTCCTTGTGATCCATGGAGGGCACATTGATCTTGCGCATGTCGCCATCCACTCGGATCAGCGGAGGCATACCCGCGGTGAGGTGCAGGTCGGATGCGCCCTGTTTGACACTGAATCCCAGCAGTTCGGTGATATCCATGGTGATGTCGGCCCCTTGCTTCGAAATGTGGTGAGCTGGTCATGTGCTCCTGGTCAACTAAACCCGGCAGCGCAGTCATGCCATGTCACGGCTGTTTTGTTATAGTGCGGCGATGGCAAGCATAGCAGAAAACATTTCCACAATTCGTGAGCAGATCACGAAATGCGCCGTGGCGTCTGGCCGATCACCCGATAGCGTGAGCCTGCTCGCCGTGAGCAAGACCCAGAGTGCGGAGAGGGTACGCGAGGCCTTTGCCGCTGGACAACGCGACTTCGGCGAGAATTATGTGCAGGAGGCGCTGGCCAAGATCGCTGCCCTGCCCCTGCCCGGAATTTGCTGGCACTTCATCGGCCCCATCCAATCCAACAAGACGCGGGAGATTGCCGGGAATTTTGCCTGGGTGCACAGCGTTGATCGTCTGAAGATTGCCCAGCGACTGGATGCCCAGAGGCCTGTCTCCATGGCACCACTGAATGTCTGCATCCAGGTCAATCTCTCTGCCGAGGAGACCAAATCGGGAACCAGTCTTGAGGAAGTCGAAGCGCTGTGCGCACAGATCGGGCAGCTGAAGAATCTGCGGCTGCGAGGATTGATGGCGATTCCAGCGCCCTGTGCCGATCCTGTGCTCCAGCGAGAGGTGTTTCGACCATTGGCAGACCTGCTCAACAGACTCGCCCCGCACTATCCCCATATGGATACACTGTCGATCGGCATGAGTGATGACTTCGAATCCGCCATTGCCGAAGGATCCACCATTGTGAGGATCGGATCGGCAATCTTCGGGCCGCGCGCTCAAATCACGTCCGAACCGACCCCGCAGCAGTAGTGAGCAATCAGGTCACGCAGCGTGCTTCAGTGCCAGTCCGCAGTGAACACACTTGCCTGAGAAGGGATTCAGGAAGAGTTTCTTCACAAAGAACTGTTCGTGGCATTCGGGGCAGCGTTTGATCGAGGCATTTATGCCGAAATACGCATAAAGCAGCATGTAAGCGAACATGATTGTCGTCGTGGAGTTGCCTGAATCCAGGACACGGGTCACGGCGACCACGTACACCGGAAAGGTCCAGAAGCAGACGAAAAGGCGATTTCTTGCCCGGCGAATGTCGTCCAGCCTGACCTGCCTCTCTTCCTGCTTGCTGCTGTCTGGATGACCGTTGTGGTGGTGGTTGTCGTGATCGTTGTCGCCAGGCATGTTTCCTCAACCCATCGCTATAAGGACCAAGGCAGTTTACACGATGCTCTCGGGATTTGGTTCACAGTCTCAAAAATCGCCCACTTTCTTCGTGGTGTTCCAACGTTTAACATGGTGACCTGCTTCTCAGGCGACCGGAATTACTGTGCTAAACTCGGCCCTGCGAGCCCGAATCCCGGACAAGCGACAGATCAGGCGATGACAGAACGGGTATGGACCAGAAACCGACGACCAATGTATTGATTGTTGCCGACGTTCTCGCGGATGGCGAGCAGCTGATCAACATTCTGCGCAAGGCCGGATTGAGCGTCCATGCCGAGGCTGTGCGCAATGAGGAATACCTGCGCGAACGCCTCCATCTGAAGACCTGGGATCTGCTCTTCATTTTCGTCGGCAACAAACGCCTGTCTCCCGACCGTCTGCACGCCGTGCTTGAAGAGATGGATCAGGATCTGCCCGCGTTGGCGCTTGGCACTACCCAGAACATCAGCCTCCCGGACCATGTACTCCACACCCACGTCAGCAATCTGCACGATCACCAGCAGTCTGCGCAACTGGTCCAGATCACGCACAACGAATTGCACAACCTCGACATGCGCAGGGCTCTGCGCAAGACTACTGCCGCTCTCAAGGACTTGCAGCAACGCTATCAGCTGCTGCTCGACAGTGCCTCCGACGCCGTATGCTATCTGCACGACGGACTGCACATCTACGCGAATCAGGCATACGCCGACCTCTTCGGATTCCATACGTCTGCCGAACTGCGCAGCGTGGCATTTCTTGATCTGGTCGATGATCAGGATGTGGAAACAGTTAGACAGTTCTTGCGCGATCCGCAGAGTGCGGGCAAGAGTTGTCTCTTCCACGGCATGACCAGCGCGGGCACCAGAACCCGCCTGAACATGGAATGCTCCGTGATTCCTTACGAGGAAGAGCGCAGCCAGCAGGTGATCGTGCGTCCGGCCACCGGCAACATCGAGCTGCAATCAAGGATCAAGGATCAACAGGGCAAGGACCTGGTGACCAATCTGCTGAATCGCAGCAGCCTGCTGGCACGAGTCGACCAGGCCATTGCCAACGCGATATACGAGCACCAGCATGGCTCCCTGTTATTGGTCGCACTGACAGGCTTTGAAGATTTTTCCGCGCTGGCCGGACGCGCTGCCGCGAACCTGTTGCTGGCAGATGCCGCTCGTCTGCTCAGCGAGACCGCTCCCGAAGGCACCGTGGTCGGACGTTGCGGCGACAGCGAATTCGCACTCCTGCTGCAGACAACCCGCAGTGCCAAAAACGAGAAATTGCTGAGTACCATCCGCAGCGCCCTGAGCGACGGTTTGCAGAGCCTCCTTCCGGCAGGCAGTGCGATCACCATCAGCGCCGGGTTGGCCGCCATCAACGAACTATCTCCCGATGCCGAGATCGTCATCACACGCGCGCGTCACGATCTGACCATGCGCGACATGAAGAGCAACGGCGATCTCGAAATAGATGCTTACGCCACACCAGATCAGATGTTCCACCGACTGGAGGAAGCATTCGAGAACGAAGACTTCGTGCTGGTCTTCCAGCCGGTTGTCAGCCTCAAGGAAGATGGCATTCAGCGCTATGAGGTCAGGATCAGGCTGCAGGACAAGGGCTACATGATCTACCCACCGCGCTTCCTCGAGTTGGCCAACCAGCATGGCCTGGGGGAAAAGATCGATCGCTGGGTGGCAGAGAAATCCCTGCAGGTGTTGCAGGAGCGCGGCAATCCGAACCTGCAATTGATCGTCAATCTGACTCACAATTCCATCGTCAGCCCGGACTTTCTGCCCTGGCTGCAGCGGCGCATGCACGAGCGACGCCAGGCATCTGACAATATCGTGCTGCAGATCAGCGAACTGGACATCGTCAGCTCGCCCGAGGAAGTCAAACACTTCTGCCAGCAGTTGCAGCAACTGCGCATCGATCTCTCGGTCACACACTTTGGCTGCACACTGACCCCGTTCAAATACCTGCCCCACGAAAGCGCCGCCTACGTGAAGCTGGACAAGTCCCTGCTGGACGATATCGGCCTGAATCTGATTCAACGCGACAAACTCAATACGACAGTGAATGCGCTGCATGCGAAGGGCCTGCTGGTCATCGCTCCGATGATCGATCAGATCAATCTTCTGCCCCTGCTGTGGCAGGCGAACGTCAACTTCGTGCAGGGCAACTTCCTTCAGGAGCCCACCGACAAGATGGACTTCAGCTTTGTGCGTGACGAAGAATTGACACTGGATTCCTTCCGTTGAGCCCCTCCGATTGATTACACTTGCCTCCCAACAGCGCGCGACCTTGACGCGATCACATGGCTGCAATCAGTCAGAAGAGAAGAATCTTGCCAACAGATAATCTGTCACGAGACCAGGACTACGAGTCCAGACTCTACGCCCAGCACGCCTCGCAATTGACCATCGGACAGAAGCTTGCCATCAGCACATCCGTGCTGGTCGTGCTGGCGATGTGCGTATTCTGGCTGGTCACCAACCTCACTACCGAAAACATCCTGCGTCAACAGGCCGACAGTCTGGGCAATACTCTCGCCAGACAGACCGCGATTCTGGCGACTGAGCTGGTTCTCGCCAACGACCTCATCAGCATGAATGTCCTGCTCAATCAGTTGACCCGCGAGGCCGCGATCTCCCAGGTAGCGATCCTGAGCATTGATGATCAGGTGATTGCCATCTCTGGCGCCTCCGCAACACCCGCCAGTACGGATCTGTTTGGCAGCTATTTGGCACCGATTGCCCTGCAGGACTCACTGGCCGGTTACGTCAGGATTCATCTCGATCAGCGTTACATCGAGCAGGGGGTGACGCGAAATTTCCTTTTCATGCTGGTCGCGCTGGTGTTGCTGATCCTTGCCGCGGTGAGCGTGACACTGGCGATTTCCCAATACTTCATCACATTCCCCATGCGGATGCTGACGGCCTCTGTGCAGAGTGTCAGAAAAGGTGAACCGGAACCCTGTCCCTACGGCGAGCGTGGCGATGAGATGGGAGTGCTGATTCGTCAGTACAATCGCATGATCTATGAGCTTGAGGATCCCGAGAATCGTCAGGCCATTTTTGGCGAAGAGCCGGATGCGCCGACCGTCGTGCAGACACCTCCTGCCTACCGCAAACCAGGCAGTACAGTGGTCAGCATTCTGCACCTGAGCATCAGCAATTATCGCACTGCACTCCACGAACAGGAGCCATTGGAAACCGTCGAGTTGCTGAACACGTATTACTTTTATATCCACAAGGTTTCCCAGCTCTACAACGGCAATATCGAGAAATGTGCGGGCGACGAGATCCTGATGACGTTCGGCGCCGCGCAAACGGATGAAGACCATTGCTTCCACGCGGTATGTGCCGCCCTGTTGTTTCTCGAGTTGAGCGAGACACTGGGTCGGGAACTGGAGGCTCAGTCACTGCCCTCTCTGCAGTTCAAGGCCGGACTGCATTGCGGGGAGCTGCTCACCGGCGTGCTGCTCTCACTGGAGCAACAGAGTTACACCGTCGCGGGCGAGAACCTGGCGCTGACTCGACAGATCTGCGAGGAAGGTCCGGATGGCACGTTGATCATCAGCGAGGCGGCCTATGTGCAATCCGATGCAGGCGCGCGGCTGATCACCGAAGAATTCAACGAGGTGGTGGACGACAGCAACGGAGAGTTCATCAAGACCTGGCTGGTGAATGAGCCCATGGTCAATTACAAGGCCCTGCTCAGCCGTCAGGTCGAGCACCTGCTTGCACAGGAAATGACGTTCTGACTTTGCAACATGACGGGGTAACCAGTAACATCCTCGTCAGTCGCTGATCGCTGCAGATTCAGCACATGGAGCCCTGTAATGGACATCAATTTCCCGATCTGTCACCTCTTCTACTACCCGACCCAGGTGGTTCTGGTCGATGACGATCCGGATTTTCTCGACGCAGTCAGCCTGTTGCTGAGGCGCAATCTCAGCTATCGACTGTTCCAGTCTGCCAGTCAGGCCCTCGATCACGTCAACAATTCCAACCAGCACATCGAGATGATCCGCCGCTGCTACTCCTCATACAAGACCGGCCCGTTCGATTCCGACACGCTGAACCATATCGATATCAACGAGATCTACAAGGAAGTCTACAACCCCGCACGCTTCTCCACGCCCACTGTTGTCGTCGTGGATTATTCCATGCCGGAGATGAATGGCCTGGAGTACTGCATGAGCCTCACCAATCCCTACGTCAAGAAGATCCTGCTGACCGGTCAGGCGGATACAGACCTCGCGGTGCAGGCGTTCAATGATGGCCTCATCGATCAGTACATCAGCAAGAAAGACCAGAATCTCGAAGCCAAGCTCAATCGCTCCATCGCCAACCTGCAGCAGCATTACTTCAGCAGAACGTTCAAGTTGATCACGGACCCGGTGATTGCCAACAATCAGAGTCGCTTCGTCAACAATCCCGAGTTCGTGAATTATTTCCGCGAAATCCTCGCGAAACGCAAGATCTCCGAGTATTACCTGATCGACGAACCCTACTCGGGTTTTTTCCTGCTGGATGAAAGAGGGACAGTGTCGATACTGCTGGTACTGCCTGAGTCACGCCTGCGTAATCATGCGCAGCAGTGTATGGAAGCGAAAGCGCCAAAGGAATTGATCGATACATTGAACAAAGGTGCCATGATGCCCCTGTTCAACGTCTCGAACGAAAACGAGAAAGTGGAGAGCGCCGTTCTCGACAACTGGAAGAAGTACTATGTGCCGACCGAACGCATCTCGGATCGCGCTCCGTACTACTGTGCATTGCTGCCAGCGGAAATGGCCAGGAGTCTGCTGCGCAAGTACCGGCCCGACGATATCATTCCCTACAGCTCGCATATCAATGCGCCAGTTGGCGCACAGAAGTTCCTGCACTAATTCCCGAGTTACCCCCTGCACCGTTTGCCGCAATCGGGAATTCCAACGTGAATGTGGTGTACTCGCCTTTCACCGAACTGACATGAATCTGCGCGTCGAAACTGTTCAGTGTGCGCTTGCAGAACGGCAAGCCAGCTCCCGTGCCTTCACTCTTGGTCGTGAAGAATCCCTCGAATATACGCGGCAGCGCTTCGGCATCCATGCCAAGACCGGTGTCCGTGAAAACTACACGATTACTCTTCGCATCACGCTCCAGCGTGATCCGTATGTCCCC
>MGYS01000097.1:68179-98713 GCA_001802565.1 Gammaproteobacteria bacterium RIFCSPLOWO2_02_FULL_57_10
ATAGCGCGTTCTTGATCAGATTGAAAAGGACATAGATCATCATCGCGGGAATGCCCTGAAACACGAAATCCTTCTCGACAGAATAACTGACCTTCTGACGTTCATTGCGTTTGAAGGGATAAGTCTGCACGGCTTCCACCACACAGATCGCCATCGAACATTCCGTGAAACTTGCACGATCGAGCTTGCGATTGCGCAGATTGACGAGCAGAAGATCGATGACGGTATTGGCCTGATCCACCATCGCCTTGATGCGGGCCGGTGTGTTCTCCAGCATCTCCAGATGCTCTGGACGAATCTGTGCAAATCGCCCGGGTTCGAGTGCGCTCGCGCAGCGATAGCCTTCCAGAAGATCGGGAAGATAGGATTCGACACCGCTGATGCTGGCACGCACTCCAGACAGCGGTGTACGCATTTCGTGCGCGATATTGGCACTGAGATTGGCGAGCAGATCCATCTTCTCCGCGTACGCAGCTTCCTTTCTCAGTTGCTGCCTGCGCAACGCATCAATGCGATCGATGGCGATATTCAACTGTCTGCTGAAGAACTGCAGAAGGTGCAGATCTTCTTTTTCATGAGCGCTGTTGGGCAGTTGTGGCCCAGGGAGAAACAGGCAGAGCAATCGCTGTTCGCTGTGCGCAGAGACCGCCAGCTCGCCACCGTACTCGCGCATCTCCTGCGCAACTGCAAGGGGACTGCGTGCCGCAAGCAACACGCCCCTGTGCTGTCGCGCGAAACCTTGCAGCGCACTGCGCTCATCAAGAATCACAGGATCTGCGGCACCCGATGTGTCGTCACTGTCCGTCGTCACCGCGCCACCATGACGCCACTGAATCATCTGTTTTTGTGGGGCATCCGGCATTCCGGCAAGAATGTCGCACACAAATATCGTGGTACTTTCAACGTTGAGCAGATCTGTCAGCGCCTTTGATGCATGACCCAGAAGCGAGTCGAGATCCGTGTGCTCATGCATGGCATCCATGGTTGCGACGAAGGAGCCAAGTCGATTTATCGGCAGACTGCCACGCGTGGACTTGAAACCCATCAGCATATAGGGGTAAAACAGATCGTAGGTCAGGCAAATGAAGGTGATGTACGCGATCTGAAATAAAGCGTGGAACAACGGGTCATTAACAGTACCGGCAAGCATCCAGATCATCAGCCCATACAGCGCCGAGTACGCGACTCCCAGCAGAGCCTTTACGAGTGTATTGGTTGTCATGCACTAGTCTCTGTGACGCGACGCCGTTTTTCCGGTGAAAAAAAGGGACAATAACGCCGATTTCCTGATTTCAATGGTTGCGGTTTGGGGCAAGCAGGCGTTAGTGTATATCAGTGCCGGGACAAAGCAGAAACACTGAGATGACAAACGCCAATATGGATCACGCCAACACGGACATGGAGTTTCATCATGCTTAACGGATTATTGACCATCGTGCTCTTTCCCCTGATTATCGTCTGGAGTGTATGTTACGGAGTTCTGGGCGGAATTTTCTTCAAGTTGCTCGCAGTGTATGAAAACTGGATAAATCTCAACCGATTGCAGATCATTCAATGGAAGCGTTATCCGCTGCGCAGTTACAACAAATTCACTTCTGCCATTCTCGCCCATCGCATGAAGTCGAAGCCAATCGAACTGATCGCATTGACCAACAGTCAGATCCAGACAGAATTCAAACGCGAACCCTTTCCATTTCTCGTGATTGTGGTCAACACACTGATCGCTCTGGTGCTGTTACCCTTCGCATTGTTGATGGGGGCTTTCCAGGGACCGGTGTTCGTGTTCAGAAAGACCTGGGGCGCCTGGCAGAATATTCTGCAAACAGGTTCGTGACCATGAAATCCAAACCCATTGTGCTGGTCGTGGAAGATGACCGGGATCAATCCGATCTCGTCGTGGATATCATCAACGAAACCGGGCTCTACCAGGCGATCCCTGCCTACGATGGCGAACACGCCTTCAGCATTCTCAAGGGTCATGAACGCGGCTTCAACTTTCTCAGCAATGGCATCGCGTGCATTCTGCTCGACTGGCAAATGCCAAAGATGAATGGTGAGGTCTTCATCAAGAGGCTGCGCGCCGAGGAAGGAGGCAGCCCGTTCAAGCGCCACATCCCCATCGTCATCTTCTCTGCCTACAGTGACAAGGAGCGGTTGCAACTGGCCAAGGACCCCACGCTGGGGCTCGCCTCCGGCTACATTGTCAAACCGTTCGAGGAAGAGGAACTGCTCACGCTGCTCAAACGTATCATCATCCACAGGGAAGCAGAGATACTACGCGAGATCCTGATCGAGCGTGAGGCACGCTGGGTCAAGGAACTACGTAAATAGTACGCAAATAGAAAGAGATCAGGCTGGCAGATCGACAGGCAGGCGTACGGTGAACGTGGTGCCCTTGCCCACCTCGCTCGTCAACTGAATTGTCCCCTTGTGTTCGGTCACAATCCTGTTGCAGATAGTCAGCCCCCACCCCCGCCCTGCCGTAAGGTTGCCCGCAGCGGTGACCTTGCCGCTGAAGTAGGGCTCCCAGATCTTCTCCCGCAGCTCCGGCGCAACGCCGTTGCCCGTGTCACTGATCGTCACCACGACTTCGCCTCTGACCTCGAAGGTACGCACGCTGAGCAGGCCTCGCTCCGGCATCGCCTCCAGCGCATTCTTCAGTAGATTCGAGAACAGCACCTGCATCTCGCTGGGAATTCCCTGCACGGCGGGCAGGCCCTCCTGAAACTCCAGCTGCCGTTCGTGCATTGACTCTGGAAGAAGCCGCAGGCAGCGCGCCACCACGTGATTGATATCGACGGCCTGAAAGCGCTCCTCGTCGCCAGTCCCGGCATCCGTGATTGCCAGCGTCTCCTCGACGATCTCCATTGCGCGCTCGATCTGTGCTTCGATGATCTCCTTGTACTTTGCCGCCGACTCCATGTCCTTGATGCGTCGCGCACTCAAGCGGATGATGTTCAGTGGCGTTCTGATTTCGTGATGCGCCTGGCGTGTCGCGTGGGCAATCGCCCGGGTCTTCTCTCCACGCACCAGTTGTATCTCTGCCTCGTGCAGACGCCTCTGGTTCTCGAAGTACAGTTTTTCGAGTTTCTCGAAAGGCGTCAGGCGGTACAGTATCGCGGACACATAGCTCACGAGCCGTACCAGAAACTGTTTGTCGTTTCTGCTGAAGGCATCCTGATTGCTGCGCTCTCCGAGCACGAGGATGCCTTCCAGTATCTCTGGAGAAAAGAATGGCACCACGAGGCACTTTTCCGCATCGGCATGCCCCAGTGCGGCGAATCGCTGTTGCACACCCGTACTGAATGCTGCGAGCTCGGTGGGTTCTGATCTGCTCTTGCATTCCTCGATGAACTCGTCATCGACGGGCAATTCACGCGGCTTCTGCCGCGCCTCTCCGTCGAGGAGTTCATAGCGTTGCAGACGATCATCATCGCCTCGCACGGCGACTATCGAATGCACACGCTCCAGCTCGAACGTCTCATCAAGCTCTTCTACAAGCTTGCGAAAGATGTCGCGGCGGTTCTTCTCCAGCTCCAGCTTGCCGGCGAGTCGATTGAGAATTCCCTCGGCGTCGTACCAGTTGCGCACGAACCTGCGGCGCGCTGTGGTGACAAGAAGCAGTTCGAGTTTACCTGCAACAAAGGCCCAGAAAACACCCACAGCACAGATGAACAGAACACTCCACGGGCGACTGATGAGTGATATCTCGAAGGCGAGCACCAATGTGGTGACCACCAATGCTGCAACGATTATCTTGGCAGTGTTGCGCTGCACAACGAGTTTGATATCCAGCAGATCGTGCTTGGTAATCGCATAGGCGAAGAACAGAGACGGGAATACAGAACCCAGATGTCCGACTACGAGCAGCTCGTAGTTGCCTATCAACACCAGCACCAGATCGAAGATGATCGCCATGAGGATGAACAGGCCGAGTCCTGTGAGCATGTACGCGACGCGGATGCGATACTCCGGGTAACGCCTGTAGCTCAGAACAAGGTTCACGATCGTCAGAGAACCCAGCAGCACAAGATAAAGCGAGAAGAACAGATACCCGGCACCATCGATAAAAACAACAACACCGTCCTCCAACACCGCACGCGACACATAGTCGGTGAACAGCACAAGCACACTGAACGTCAGCATGATCAGTGCATTGATGACGTTCACCGTCCTTCCCGGCAGGTTCGCCGGATTGGGATAGAGAACACTGGTGTAGTAGAAACCATTGGCAAATACCAGCGCTGTCACCAGTTGAATCTGTGAGATCGGATTCACTGGCACAACGGTCTGGAATTCGTGCAGGGCGAGAAAGCACAGTGCCCAGATTGCCACCGCTATGTTGGTCACCAGGTAGCACTGCGACAGACGTCCCGGATTCTGTCGCCATGTGTACAGACCCAGCAGTACCAGTACGATGGCATTGGGCACGAAGATGTAATTCATGGACTTCCCTTGTTCATATTCCTGGCTTCTTCAGTTGCGTGCCTCTCCCTTGAGCAGATACTTGTTGATGTTCTTTATCATGAAGTACTGGCTCTGCTTGCTGAAAGAGGCATCCACGACGGCCTTCAGTGTGTCCAGCGAGCCTTTGACACTGCCATACATCAACAGCAGGTTGTTCGTGATAAAGAAATGCACTGGGGAGAAACCGACGCCAAGCCCCCACTTGAAGGCCTTGCTGTAAACGTTGGTCCACAAAAAGGCGACATCATAGCCCAACTTCACCGCACGCTCAAAAAGCGGAATGGAGAGAAATGGCGACACCTTCTGACGATGCTCCTTGAGGGCACCCAGCTCCTTGATGAACATGATCTTGTCCTTCTTGACCACCTCTTCCATCCAGTAACCGGAAATCGCCATGCCATTGGCCTTCTCCGCATCAGACAACTCCCATGGCATGTCGCGGTCGACGCTCAGGGCCTGCTTGTCCAGCAGCAGTACCCAACAGAAGCCGATGATGTCCTGCCCCTTGTACAACAACGAGAGCAAGGGAATACGTTCCGGGTCCCAACGCAGACTGTCCTTGATCTCCTGCTTCGCGGAAGCCTCGGTCCAGGACTCTCCCCAACTCTCGTTGAACACCGTCTTGTAGCAGATGGCCAAAGCATCGAAGGTAGCTTCGCTGATGTCGAGCACCTCCTCTCCACAGTAAGTCTTCAGTTCATAGTCTTCGCCGAGCTTCTCTCTGACAGTCCTGTTGAGCAGAGCGAGCTGTTGTTGCTCCGCACTTTGCTCGAAGACCTTGTAGATCAGCTCCTTGTACAAACCTTGCTTCACCGGAAGCGGGAAGTTCCTGATGTGGTTGACACGGGTGTCAGAGTCGGCGGTTTTTCGCAGTTCCATGGTATTGCTCCTTGACTTGCAGTTCAGGTAGTGACGGGTTTTGAAAGTTGAATCGCAACATGGGTCGCTGCGCGGACCAGTGAGATAGCCCGGCGAAGTGCCAATCAGTGAATATTGCGATGACTAGCACCTGAAGCAGAGGACACTGAGTATTTCGACGCCGGATCTGATTCAGGCTGAAGCGGGATTGAAAAGAATGACAGCGCGAACATGATAATACGATACACCAGGAATAGTTACAGAATCCTGGCAACGCAACCATTTCGGTATAGATGGTTTACAAGTGAATGAAAGGAGACCTGATACATATTCTCAGAGAAAGAAATATGCGGTAAAAACAGGTATTTTTTTACATCTCAAGAAAAATACTGAGGAAATTACAGTTACTAATTTTTCTGAACAAGAGTCGCGTGTAGGAAAATTCCTACACGCTACCAATCGAATCTTGCCTGCAGAGTCCAGGAGCGCGGTTGTCCCATTATCTCGACGTAGCTGCCAAGAGAATCGTAGACCTTGCGCGGAGAATACACTTTATCCTGCAGATTTTTCCCAAGCAGAGAAAGAGACCAGCTACCTTCTACGGGGCTAAGTGTCACATATGCATCCATGAGACCATAGCCATCCAGACGACTGACCGCCTTGTCCACAGGAGAAGTGAGTGTGCCGGAGAAGTCACTGCGATAGTGCCAGGACACACCGCTTTCCAGTGTGAAGCTGCCGAATGCCTGACGGGTATTGTTGAGCGCGAGACTGCCACTGACATGCGGCGCATAGGCTCGCTCACCTTCGGTGCTGACCAGCTGTTTCAGAATATTGAGCGTTTCCCCACCATTGCCGGTAATCCGCGCATCGAGATAACCCAGACTTGCGTCAACGCTCCAGCCGTCGCCAGGCAGCCACGTCAAATCGATATCCACTCCGGAGTGCTCTCCATCGCCCAGTGTCGCGAGGCGCTCGAGCACCACGCTGGGACCGCCGGTCGGACCGGTCTCGACATTGGCGAAGCCTTGCACGTCTCGATAATCGTAGTAGAACACCGCTGCATTCAGACGCAGACGATTGTCGGCACGCTGCGTCTTGATGCCGGCTTCCCATGCGAGCACGGTCTCTTCCTTGTAGGGGGCGAACTCGGCCGGATCGAAGATGAAACCACCGAAGAATCCTCCCGCCTTGAAGCCGCGTGACAGTGACGAATAGATCAGACTGTTGTCATTCATCTGCCAGTTCAGCCCAAGCGCTCCGGACCAGCGGCTGCCCAGCGAATAATCGCCATTCAGATTGCTGACCACCACGTCGAAAGGTGCAGGAAATGCCGGTGCACGCACGCTTCCATCACGATAAGTCTTCCACTCCCGGGTGTACCTCAGCGATCCATTCGCGGACCAGCGCTCGCTGAAGGCGTAATCGCCCAGCGCATAGACCGCACGCGAGCGTGTGACCTGTGTGTAATCGAGCTGCCCGTGCACAAGACCGACCGGAATGTTGTCCCGCAGACGAAACTGTCTGTCCTCGACAAACTCCTCACGGCTGAGCAACGCGCCAATCTGCCAGCTCAATGCAGTTTGCGCGGTCGAGACCAGGCGCAGCTCCTGCGATACAGTGCTGATCTCGCTGCTGGTGATCTGATGTCCCAGCTCCGCGCCTGAGCCGTCGTAGTCGAAACGCAGGCCGTAGTCGAATTCTTCAACATTGCTGATCGCCTGCCACTGGGGAGAGCCCATTGCTGACCAACCGGTGTCGATGGTCAGCAGCAGCGTGCCTCCCGCATGACGGTTGTCGAGGCGATTGAGCGGACTGGAAAGTGATGTGGAGCCATCACGCTTCTGCACCGAAGGCGAGAGTGAAGGCGTGGTGGAGCCAGTCAATACGTCGACCAGACCCGCATAATTGAGACAGGCTGCATCGTCACGCCTCCCGTCCAGCACCGCTGTACAGAAATTGCCGGTCGCGTCATAGAGACCGATGGAGCGTGTCAGCGGCAACTCCGATTCATTGGCACCGCCATACAACTTGAGTTCGACTCGTGTGCGCTCGGATATGTCGAGCAACCACCAGCTGCGCAGATCCCAGACGTCCTTGCGGCCATGCTCCTGCCCGGACGGAATACTTTTCTGCCAGGCATCCTGACTGCGATTGACGCGTCCGGCCACGCGCACTGCCAGCGTGTCCGAGAGCACGCGATTGGTAGCCGCCTCAACCAGCTGTTCATCCCAACTTCCGGTCGCGGCGCTCACATACCCTTCATTGCCTTGCAGACTGGCTCGACGAGTCAGCTGTCTGATCACACCGCCACTGGTATTGCGACCATAGAGTCCGCCCTGCGGCCCCTTGATGACCTCAACGCGTTCGCTGTCGAAGAGTCCGCTGCCGCCCTGCACTGAAGAGCTCTGATACACCTCGTCCACATACACGGCAGCAGTGGGAGTATTGTTGGCATTGAAGTCCTGCAGACCGACACCGCGAATCACCCAGACAGGCAGACCCTGTCCACCATAGTCATCGAAGAGTTCGACATTCGCCAGACTGTCGGCAAGATCAGGCAGATTGCGCAGCAGCCCGCGCTGCAGCTGTTCGCGATTCACTGTGGCAAGCGTGAGTCCGATCTGCTGACTGTCCTCGTCGCGACGTCGAGCGCTGACAATGATTTCCTCAATCACGTCTTGATCAATTTGATTCTGCGCGACTGCGGGCGGGTTGCCGACCGTCCCCGTCTGGGAAAGGGCATTGCTGCCGAGACACATCACCGCGAGAGGAAACCAGCGTCTTGAATGCATTGATATCACCTTGCCATCCTGATTTTTGAGGCGAAGATAGCACGAAAATCTATCCAGGGTGAGTGCTGTGTCATCGCACCAGAGTGGCAATGAGATAGTCGCGGAATTCCTCCGCAGGCATGGGTCTGCCGATGAAGTATCCCTGCACGTAGTCGCAATGTGCAGCACTCAGGAAGTCGAGCTGCTGCTGCGTCTCGACACCTTCCGCCACAACATGAATGTTCAGTTTCTCTGCCATCATCAGCATGGTTTCGATCAACGCTTCCTCTGTCTTCACCTTGCCAATCTTGGCGACGAATGAGCGGTCAATCTTCATGCCCTGAACAGGGAATCTGGACAGGTAACTCAATCCGGAGTAGCCCGTGCCGAAGTCGTCGATGGTGATGCGCACTCCGGCGGCGCTGAGTTCATCGAGGACATGTCGAGCACGTGTCGCGTCTTCCACGAGCACACGCTCCGTGATCTCCACTGTCATTGGTACATTGTCGGGCGCCTTGATGGCATAGAACCAGGCCTGAGCAGATTCATCACGCATGTACAACAGTCGTGTCGAGACATTCACCGAGAGACCGACACGGGTTCCCAGCTCCGCATTCAGCGCACGAATGAACTGCTGTGCGGAAGTCAGCACCAGATAGTCGATGCGAATGATCAGCCCGCTCTCTTCGGCGAGTGGAATGAACATGTCGGGCGGAACATACGTGCCATCGCGCCTACGCCAGCGCACGAGCGCTTCACAACCACTGATCTGCCCGCTGGTGAGACACTTGATGGGCTGATAGTAGACACTCAGGTCACCCTCGTTCAGCGCCGTGACCAACTCATTGAACAGGTGATGGCGACGCTCCGACTTCTTCTGCATCTCATCGGTATAGAACTGCCAGCCATTGCGTCCGGATTTCTTCACTTCATACATAGCCTGATCGGCCTTGATGATGAGTGTATCGGCATCACTCGCATCGTCCGGAAAAAAGGCAATTCCCACGCTGGCACCACAGTAGACCTGATGCGTACGCAGTGTATAGGCATCGCCCACCGCCGCGACGATGTTGTCCACGATGCGACACACGGCAGACTCCGAGAACACATCGCGCAGCACCACAATGAACTCGTCACCGCTGTAGCGCGCCACCGTATCGACTTCGCGCACACAGTTGCGGATGCGCCGCGACGTCTCGATCAACACTTCGTCGCCCACGTCGTGCCCGAGGTTGTCGTTGACGGACTTGAAATTGTCGAGATCGATGAACAGCACTGCCAGTTTGGTGCTGCCACGTCGGGCCTGTGCCAGGGCGTTGTCGAGACGATCACGGAACAGCGAGCGATTGGCGAGGCCGGTCAGCGCATCGAAGTTGGCCTGATACTCGATCAGACTATCCGCCTCCTTTGCCTGCGTGATGTCCTGTATGGCACCGACCAGCTCGCGACGTTCGGCATCCAGCTCCACCACTTCGCCACGCACATGCAGCCAGATGTACTCACCACTGCGACGTTGCAGACGCACCTCGGTGTCGAACCCATCGCCTCGAGACTGCGCGCGCTCCAGCAGCGACTTGAACACCACACCGGTTTCATCCGTGAAAAGATCGCAGAGCTCGGCCAGGGAAACAACCTGACGCGCCTGGGGAAGATGCATGATCCGTATGAACTGAATAGATATTTCCGTGAACACTCCATCTACATCAAGGCGCCAGCCACCAACCCGAGAAACAGTTTCCACTTCGCGCAGAAACTGTTCATTGCGAAATATCACTTGCTCGTAGGCACGTTCTTTCTGGACTGTACGGTTGCGAAAATAAAGCCCTGCCATGATGAGCACGGCGACGATAAAACTGATGAAACGCATCAACAACAGTCCTGGTGCAGCGGCCCTGGCCTGATAGGCATATGCGGCGATCTGCCAGGACCCGCCGCCCAGAACCACCGGCATCACCACGCTGCGCGGATTGTCGAAGACTTCCGACGCTCCGAAAAACACTTCACCCTCGGCGCCCAATCCATCGCGTCCACGAATGGCAATCTCGAGACCGGAGGTGGGATCGAACAGATCTGTCTCGCTGTAAATATACGACACGGAGATTGGCCCCGACACAATCCCCCACAGCGAACGGTTGCCTTGCTCATCCATCGTGTACACCGGTGCACGACCGACAAACGCCGCGCCGCCCTGTACAAGATCGACCGGACCTGCAATCACCATCGAGCCAGTCTGGATCACTCGCTGCACAGCCGGTTGCTGCTCCACGCTGGCGTTGTAGTCCAACCCCAAGGCAGCCTCGTTACCCTGCAGCGGATAGATATAGCGAATCACCAGATCTGGCGCCGCAGCAAGATTGATCAGTGACGGTTCGCGAGCCAACACGGTCGCGGCATAGGTATCGAACTCTGCCTGCGAAAAATCAGGATTGGACGCGATGAACGCGGACAATCCGTTGATGAGGGACAGATTGTTGGAGAGGCGGCTTTCGAGTTGGTAACGGATAGTGCTGAGCTGCTCGGACACTTCGAGTCGCTGTTGTTCACCAAGCAGAAACCTGTAGCGCGACTCGATCAGCTGCTCGGCAATCAGAATCAGCATCGGCGCCGCGATCAGCAGACGCAGGTACAATGGGCGCACGAAAATCAACAACAAGGCGAGCAGGACCAGCATAACCGAAGCCACTACCCAGGCCGCAACATTCGTGGTTTCGACAGGGGGACGCGCCAGCGATGACAACAGATCATCGACGCTGAACTCCTGCTCGATCAGGCCGAGTTGCTCCAACAAAAGATAGGCGTGTTGCCAGCGCTCCGGTTGGTTGTGCCCCAGAGGCACGAGTGGATACTGGATGTAGTTGTCGATCAGTTCGGCAAAGTGGCGGTTGTAAGCGAAAAAGTCGTCATAGCGATAAGTATGGCGAGGCAGCTGTGCAGAGATCCGGTCCGCGACCTCTTCGCGGTTCTCCAATGCGTAACGCCAACCGCGCAGTGTTGCATCCACAAAGAGTTTGACCTGCTCCGGATTGGCTTCCAGCACTTCTTCCGTCGTGTAAAGGACATCACCGTAGAAATTGATGCCGTAGTCGCTGGGGGACAATGAGTTCAGTTCGACCCCAAGTTCCTCCGCGCGAAAGGTCGCGGAAACGTCGTAGGTGACAATGGCATCGGCAGTCCCGGCAACCAGCGCATCCACACTGGCTTCGCTGTCGAGAAACTGCACACTCGTCGGATCGAACCCATTCGCAATGAACATCGCTTCGATCTGGGCACGCATGAAATCATCGGTGACAGCGGCAATGCGCAGGCGGCTCAGTTGCTCCAGCGAATCGAGAGGAACGGAATCGAGAGAGAACACTGCGATTGGTGATCGTTGGAATATCGGCGACCGAACGACAAACTGATGACCTCTCCCCCGCCCCACCAGGGTGTCGATACCACCTATTCCGAAATGCGCGTTGCCCTGCAGTATCTGCTGATCCGGTGCCAGGAAGCTGCCGTCAGGAGTGATGGCGGAGCGAATCTCGACATCCAGCCCCTGCTCCGCGTAGTAGCCCTGCCAGAGCGCGGCGTAGTACCCGGCAAACTGGAACTCGTGCTCCCATTTGAGTTGCAGCACGAAACGGTCGTCATTCTGGGCAAGGGAGGATGCGCTCAGCAACAGGCTGATCAGCAACCCCATGGCCAGGCATGACACCTTGATGGCGTCACTCAGGCATATCCTGAAGAAGCGGATCAGGGAATCCCACACAGAAATCGCTTTCATGTCACCTGCAAGCCGGTCGTCGGACCGGCATTTACATACGAAGAGTCAGCAAACCTGACTCTGATGGTGTATCGACTTTCGCCCGTGGCGCGGACTGGCAGACTCTAGGCGGCTCACGACGAAGCAGCAGTCACTTCGACCCGGTCAACATTCTGGAAGCCTCGTGGCAACTTGTTGCCTCTTCGCCCGCGCTCGCCACGATAGTGCGCGAGGTCTGCCGCTTTCATGGTCAGGTGACGCTTGCCCGCATACACGGTCAACACATCGTTACTGCCCAGCACGCAGAGAGCAACCACAAATTCGAGTCGTTCACTGGCTCGACCTGACGCGATACTGATGATCTTGTTGCCCTTGCCACGCGGCAGCTCCGGCAGCTCGGACAGTGCGAACATCAACATGCGCCCTTCATTGGTGATCGCCACGACCGTATCGGCCTCGTAGTTGCTCACCATCAGCGGCGGTAACACTCGACTCCCGGCAGGCAACTTCAGTACGCTCTTGCCAGACTTGTTCTTGCTCTGCAGTTCGGCGATTCTTGCCACGAAACCATAACCGGCATCACTGGCCAGCAACACCTGCTGGTTGTCGTCGGCCATGATCACACCTTCGAATGTGGCACCTGACTCCGGCGTGAGACGACCGGTCAATGGCTCTCCGTGCCCCTTCGCTGTCGGCAGCGAATGCGACGGTAACGAATACGTGCGCCCCGTTGAGTCGATGAAGATCGCATTCTGATTGCTGCGGCCTTTCGCGGCATACTTGAAACTGTCGCCTGACTTGTACTGCAGCGTCACTGGATCGAGATCGTGGCCCTTACCCGCTCTCGCCCAGCCACGCGCAGATAGCACGACAGTCACGGGCTCGGTGGACATCAATTCGGTTTCACTGAACGCCTGCGCCTCGACGCGCTGCACGAGCGCGGAGCAGCGTTCATCGCCAAATGCATCGGCATCCTGCATGATTTCCTTGCGAATGAGTGAGCGCAGACGCGCGGCCGAACCGAGGATCTGTTCCAGGCGCTCGCGCTCGGCATCCAGTTCTTCCTGTTCTGCCCTGATCTTCACCTCTTCCAGTTTGGCCAGATGACGCAGCTTCAACTCCAGAATCGCTTCGGCCTGCACGTCGGAAAGCGCGAAGCGCGCCATCAGCACCGGCTTGGGTTTGTCTTCGGTACGAATGATATGAATGACTTCGTCGATGTTCAGGAACGCGGTCAGCAGGCCTTCCAGGATATGCAGGCGCTGCAGGATGCGATCCAGACGATTCTGCAGGCGACGCCTGACCGTCGCTGTGCGGAACGCGAGCCATTCCACCAGCAGTGCGCGCAGGTCTTTCACCTGCGGTCGGCCATTGGTGCCAATCATGTTGAAGTTGACGCGGTAGGTGCGCTCGAGATCCGTGGTGGCGAACAGGTGCAGCATCAGTGCGTCGGCATCAATGCGATTGGAGCGCGGCACGATGACGATGCGAGTGGGATTCTCGTGATCGGATTCGTCACGCAGGTCGACCACCATCGGCAGTTTCTTCTTCTGCATCTGTGCGGCAATCTGCTCCAGCACCTTGGCACCTGACACTTGATAGGGCAGCGCCGTGATCACGACATCGCCACTCTCCACCTGATAGGTTGCGCGGGCTTTCACCGAGCCTCTGCCAGTCTCATACAGCGCCACGATGTCCTCGCTCGGGCTGATGATTTCGGCAGCAGTCGGAAAGTCCGGCGCCTTGATGTACTCCATCAGATCACGAACTGTCGCGTCCGGATTGTCGAGCAAGTGGATGCAGGCGTTGGCGACTTCGCGCAGATTGTGCGGCGGAATGTCCGTCGCCATGCCCACTGCAATGCCACTGCCACCATTGAGCAATACGTTCGGCAGGCGTGCGGGGAGAATCTGTGGCTCTTCGAGAGTGCCATCGAAATTCAGTTTCCAATCCACGGTGCCCTGATCGAGTTCCGACAGAAGCAGATCGGCATACTTGCGCAGTTTCGATTCTGTATAGCGCATCGCCGCAAACGATTTCGGATCATCGGGCGAACCCCAGTTGCCCTGCCCGTCCACCAGCGGATAGCGGTAACTGAAGGGCTGCGCCATCAGCACCATCGCCTCGTAACACGCAGAATCGCCGTGCGGATGGAACTTGCCTATCACGTCACCTATGGTGCGTGCGGATTTCTTGAATTTGGCGCCCGACTTCAGGCCCAGCTCTGACATCGCATAGATGATGCGACGCTGCACTGGTTTGAGTCCGTCGCCAATGTGAGGCAATGCGCGATCGTTGATCACGTACATCGAGTAGTTCAGATACGCCTGTTGCGAGTAACTGCTCAGCGCTATCTGTTCGACGCCCTCTTCGTTCACTGTAATGTTCTGGGTCATGTTTTCTTCTGCTGTATTGTTCTACTGTCTGGGGCTGTCGTTCGTTGACTATTCGGCGAGGTCAGCGAGATTGCCGTTTTCTTCCAGCCATTCCTTACGGTCAGGCGCACGTTTCTTGGCTAGCAGCATGTCGAGCATCTCATCGGTCTCGCGCGCATGCAGGTCATCGTCGAGGGTGAGCTGCACGAGACGACGCGTGTCGCGATTCATGGTGGTCTCGCGCAACTGCAGCGGGTTCATTTCGCCGAGGCCCTTGAAGCGTTGCACGTTCGGTTTGCCGGCCTTCTTTTCGGCAACGAGCCTGTCGAGAATGCCGTTCTTGTCCTGTTCATCGAGCGCGTAGTAGACCTCCTTGCCGATGTCGATGCGATACAGCGGCGGCATCGCCACGTACACATGACCCGCCTGCACCACAGGACGGAAGTGACGCACGAACAGTGCACACAACAACGTGGCGATGTGCAGTCCGTCTGAGTCGGCATCGGCAAGGATGCAGATCTTGCCGTAACGCAGACCGCTGATATCGTCGGAGGCCGGATCGACGCCGAGTGCCACAGCGATGTCGTGCACTTCCTGTGACGCGAGAATCTCGCTGGAGTCCACTTCCCACGTGTTCAGAATCTTGCCACGCAGCGGCATGATGGCCTGGGTCTCGCGATCGCGCGCCTGTTTGGCGGAACCCCCTGCGGAGTCACCTTCGACGAGAAACAACTCACCCGCCATCACATCCTGCGTCGAACAGTCCGCGAGTTTGCCCGGCAGCGCAGGGCCACTCGTGATCCTCTTGCGCTCGACTTTCTTGCTCGCCTTCATGCGACTCTGTGCATTGCTGATGCACAGTTCGGCGATCAATTCAGCCTCCGCAGTGTGCTGGTTCAACCAGAGACTGAAGGAATCCTTCACGACCCCTGCGATGAAGACGGCGCACTGACGCGACGACAATCGCTCCTTCGTCTGTCCGGAGAACTGCGGATCAAGCATCTTCGCCGAGAGCACGTAACAGCAGCGCTCCCACACGTCTTCCGGCGTCAGTTTCAAACCGCGCGGCAGCAGATTGCGGAATTCGCAGAACTCGCGCAGCGCATCAAGCAACCCGGTGCGCAGACCATTCACATGCGTGCCACCCAGCGCGGTGGGAATCAGGTTCACATAACTCTCAGCCGTGACTTCGCCGCCTTCCGGCAGCCACTGCACGGCCCACTCCACTGCCTCATCATTGCCCTGCATCGAACCGGTGAATGGCAGCTCGGGCAGTGTCGGCCAGCCACGCGTGGAACTGGTCAGATAATCGGTGAGGCCATCTTCGTAGAACCATTCCTCGATCTGACTCTTGTCTTCGCCCGCAGAGTTGTCGATGAACGTGACGTGCAGGCCGGAACACAATACCGCCTTGGCACGCAACACATGCCGCAGACGCGGTACGGAGATCTTGTTGGAGTCGAAATATTTTTCATCAGGGAGGAAACGTACCGTGGTGCCAGTCACACGCTTCGGTGCCGTACCAACAGGGGTCAGTTCAGACACTTTCTCGCCGTCGCGAAATTTCATCTGATAAACGACGCCATCGCGCCTGACGATGACTTCGAGCTGACTGGACAGCGCGTTGACCACGGAGACACCCACACCGTGCAGACCACCCGAGTATTTGTAGTTCTTGTTGGAGAATTTGCCGCCCGCGTGCAGACGCGTGAGGATCAGCTCCACACCACTGACCTTCTCTTCGGGATGCATATCCACCGGCATGCCGCGACCGTCGTCGGTCACTTCGATGAAGCCGTCCTTGTGCAGCGTCAGCGAAATGTTCCTGGCGTGCCCGGCCAGCGCTTCGTCGACGCTGTTGTCGATGACTTCCTGGGCGAGGTGGTTGGGGCGGGTGGTGTCGGTATACATCCCCGGACGCTTGCGTACCGGGTCAAGTCCGGTGAGGACTTCGATGGCATCTGCGTTATAGCTGTTGCTCATTGCGTGCGATTCTCTTGCATGTGGTTCTCTTGCCCCTGGTTCTCTTGCCCCCGGGTTCTATTGATCGTTGCGCGCGGCGAGAAACCGGAATATGTCGGGCAACATCGCTTCGTAATTCACGAAGCTGTGGTTGCCGCCTTCCTGAATTATACTCGTTGCCGACTTGTACTTGTCTACGGCAAGGCGGTAATCCAGTGTTTCATCGCCCGTCTGCACCAGCAGAAGCAGATTCTGTGGCTTATGCAGTGTCGGTCTCTCAAGGCGACGCAGTTGCTCCACATGCTCTTGGGTGATGTGATAACGCTTGCCGGAATAGTAGTTGCGATTCTCGCCCAGATGCTCATGCCACAAGTCAGCCGGGTTCACTGCCGGATTGATGAGCGCAGCACGCAAACCATACTCCTCAGCGAGCCAGGTAGCGTAATAACCCCCGAGGGAACTGCCGATCAGAACCACCGGCCTGGTCTGGGCCTCGATGATTGCCCGCATCTCCGCGATCGCCTGATCCGGCACATGCGGCAATTCCGGCACGCCAATGCGTTCGCCAGCACCCATGGCAACGCAATAATCATGCGTCACTCTGGCCTTGTGCGAGAGTGGCGAACTGTTGAACCCATGAAGATAGAGCAGGAAGAAATCGAAAGGGAGAGACGGCGGTGTGTCCACGCTTCAGTAGCCGGTGGAACTGTGATCCACATCGAAGATGTGTCCAGTCACACGCTCTACGCCGGAGCTGATACTGCCATCACTGTGCAGATCGAACCAGCGATACGCGGGGCTCACATCGTCCAGGGCAAAGTCTTCCACTTCCGGCTTGAACTGTATGCAGGTTGACGGGGTGCAGAAGTAACGCACGCCCTCGCGCAGAAAATCGAGCTCCTGGTGGATGTGTCCGTAGACAACGCCACGCACTGTCGAGTATCGATCCACGATGGCAAGAAATTCATCCTGATTGAGCAGACCGATGCCATCCATCCACAATGCGCTGCCGGGGACGGGGTTGTGGTGCAGACAAACGAGGCTGTGCTCGATGGCCGGATCGCTCTGCGCTGCCTGCAGGCAGGATTCCAGGTGCTGCAGTTCACCGGGCGACAGATTGCCGTGAACCTCGCCAACGATGCTGGAGTCCAGCATGATGATCTGCCAATTGCCGACCTTCACCAGATTGATGAAGGCGTCCTTGTGAGCAACGACCTTTTCCATGACTGCACGGCGATCGTGATTGCCGGGAATCCAGTAGAAAGGCGCGCCAATCCGCTCCATCGCCGCACCGAATCGGACATAGGCTTCCATGGAAGCGTCCTGGGCAATGTCTCCGGTGGCGAGAATCAGGTCGATGGCGCGCTCCTTGTGCTGCAGCAGCTCAAGGACAAGTTCAAAACTGTTCTGGGTATTGAGTTTCAGAAGCGCAGCCGAAGGGTCACGAAACAGATGACTGTCGGTGATCTGTACCACTCGCAATGGAATGTCCGCTTGCACTCTGGTCATAATTTAAGCAGCACAGATGAACGTCGGAACCTTGAGACTGCGACCGGCCTGTATGCACAGACTCAGCCATTCACCCAGGAATTCGTTTATCTGTCTTTTCTCATCCTGATGGTACATTTTTGAATTAGGTGTCGCGTACTTCGCCAGAAAGGATCTGTGCCCCTGATAGGCCACGGCTTCGGCTGTTACTGCATCGTGGTAGAGACGAACCAGGATGCCGGGGGGATCGATCCAGCGGCTGACTCTGGTCAATTGCACGATTTCAAGAGTGCTTGTGTAGCGAAAGACTTCGATGGCACTGATCCGTACCCTGACTTCTTCCCCCCCACCAACGGGTGATGCTATGACAAATTCCCTTGTGCAATCTGCCTCGGAGCCCGCAGCTCCCACGGTGTAGAAATCCCGCGACCGAAAGTTTGGAACTGCCCCTTCCTGATTGCCGTATGACGCAGTGCTGGCGAGGCTTTCAAGGCATTTTATCCTGAATGATTCTAGTTCAGGCATCAGTTTTAGTAAACGAATATAATTGGCGTCGCAGTCCGCCATCTGTCGGCTCAGATTGATTACGTACTGCCTGTCATTCATCACGGTTGCCTGCCTGCCCGGTCTGCATCCAGCGCTGTCGAAGTCCCTGCCTGTTGATGACCAGCCACTGCATGGCAATGATCGCCATCGCATTGTTCATCCGGCCGTCCAGCATGGCCTGCCATGCCTCATCTGAAGATAGCACAACCACACGAATGTCTTCATTTTCTTCCTCGACGCCGTGGATGCCACCCGCATTGCTGGCATCCACGCGACCACAGAACAGGCTGATCACCTCATCACTGCCGCCGGGACTGCTGTAGTACTCGGTGATCGGCACGAGTGCGCTGATCACGCAACCCGCTTCTTCCTGCGCCTCGCGGCGCGCCAGTGCTTCTGCAGTTTCACCCGCATCGATCACCCCCGCCACAATCTCCAGCAGCCAGGGGCTCCGGCCGTCTCGTTGCGCGTCCTCGATGGCTCCTATCCGGAATTGCTCGACCAGCACAACCTTGTCCAGGTCAGGGTCGTACAGCAGAACGCCCGCCGCATGCCCGCGCATGAACAGCTCGCGCTCGAACTCGCGACTCCATCCACCCGCGAACAGTTTGTGCCGCAAACGGATGGTGTCGATGGAGAAAAAACCACGATAACCCGCCGTGCGACTCACAAGAGCGACGTCGTCGAGACCATAGTCTGATTGATGGGAAGTCATCGATTTTGAAAGCTGTTCCTGTTCACGCCGTGCGGCTTGTCACTTCCAGCAGGTGATAGCCAAACTGCGTGCGCACCGGCCCCTGCACAGTATTGGGCTCTGCGCTGAATACCACCTTGTCGAATTCCTTCACCATTTGACCAGGACCAAAACGGCCCAGATCTCCGCCCTGCTGTCGCGAGGGACAGGACGAGTACTGCTTGGCGATCGCGGCGAAATCTTCACCGGCTTCAATTCGGGCTTTCAACTCCAGGCACTGGGCTTCGGTGTCTACGAGTATGTGTCTTGCGGTGGCTGATGGCATGCGATAACTCCTTGCGATAATGCATTCTTGATACTGATGGAATGGGATGTACCGTCATTATGCCCGAGCAAACCTCTGAAATCGAACCGCAGAACTCCGAGCCAGTCACAGAAAAGAAAAGCCGCCCGAAGGCGGCAAAGGTCTGGCATGGAAAGGTTGAGCACAACAGGGGCATGCAAACTTGCGGTGTCAGAATGTCGTATTGCGCTCCAGTGTCTTCTGCAGTCGGTACTGCACATAGGGTTCCAGCAGCCGGTAGAACCAGCCTCGCGGACGCACCGGTCGCTCCAGGCTCACCAGACAGATGCAGTCCGTATCCTGGGTCGCCATGGGTTGGTGGGCCTCACCCGCATTGCGCACCACGAAGTCCCCACGACTGTAGCTGCCCTCGGCATCCGAGAAGCTGCCCTTGAGCAACACCGTGATCTCTTCACCACGATGCTCGTGCTCCGGCATTCTGCCACCGGCCTTGATGTCATAGATGGCTGTGTCGCGAGCGTCTCCGGAAATACGCACAGGAGCTACCCGCAAGGCGTTACCAAGCTGAACCCAGCTCAGGTTGTGCAGCCCACCGGCTGAGAGCCGACGCAGGGCACGGGGCAGAAACACCCCCCTTGTGGGAGCGAGCCCTGCTCGCGAAGAAACTTCCTCCGCCAATACCAGCGACTCCTGAGCCGCTGGCAACACTGCATCGGCAGTCTGCTGCGCCCCATCGCCATCGCCTATACGGGACATGAGGCGCTCGAAGCTGTCCTCTTCGACTGCCCGAGGCTGCAGGCGGGCGAGCATATGCCCACCTATGTCGGCAAGCTGCTGGACATGCGCGCGACACTTGCCACAGAACTCCAGATGCGCGGAGACACAGACGGCTTCCGACATCGGCAGATTTGCCGCAGCAAAGTCTGTCAGGAATCTTGAGTCAGGGTGATAGGAAATCATGAGTTTACCTGTACGTTTAACGATCAATGAGAATCTGCAGCTTGTTCAGCGCGAGCCTGATACGTGACTTCACGGTGCCCAGGGGCAGATCCAGTTCCTCTGCAATTTCGTTGTGTGACTTGCTCTCGATGAAGGCCTTTTCCAGCACCAGCGATTGCTCTTCCGGCAACGTGGACAGCGCGTTGCGGATCACCGCTTCAACCCTGCGCTGCTGCAGATCCACCAGGGGTTCCGGAGAGTCCGCTTCGTGCCAGATGTCTTCTATGTCGATGTTGCGCTCCGCACGATCATTGCGCCGGATGAAGTCGATCCGTGTATTCCGTGCGATCGTGAATATCCAGGTATTGACGCTCGCCTTGCCGCTGTTGAAGGATGCCGCCTTGTTCCAGACCTTGAGCATCACTTCCTGGGTCATCTCCTCAGCCATCGACCGATCGGCGTAGGCAGACATACCCTTCATCAGGAACGCCTTGATCAGGGGAGCGAAGTGATCGAAGAGCTTGCGGAACTCCACGCGGTCGCCGCTCTGGGCCACCTTGCGCAGGCTCGCCTCCCAAGGGTCCGGCACGGTCTGAGTGCCCCACCCGGTCACGTTCTTTCTGCTGTTGATATCGTCAGTGCCCGTCACGGATTATCCTGTTCTTGCTTGCAGATCTTGCCTGGAATCGGTTTGTTTGAATGCTTTTACGCGCCAGCCTGCTCCCCGGATCAGCCAAGAGCAAATTCTTTTTTCGGACCGCACTCAGCTGACGGCATAGACACTCTGATCCGATCGCTCACGAGAGCCGTATCCCCTGACAACAACAGTCTCGGGAACCCATCATCGTGAACGACAGCAGCAGTGTGGCAGACAATCGCAGGAAAACCCTCCTGCAGGACTTCAAGTCCTTCTATGAGGAGGGCACCCTGGCGAGTCTGGAGCGCATAGACAGGATCTACACGCAGGACATCGAGTTCCGCGATCCGCTGCACACCCTGCTCGGCATCCTGGCCGTGAAGAGCTACATCCGGAATCTGTATACGTCCTCCACCAGCGTCGAGTTCGAATATACCGACGAGGAGGTGGGAGAGAACCGGGCCACCATCACCTGGTTCATGCGCTTCAGCAACCGCGCCCTGGCCGGGGGCAAGCCGGTGACCGTGCGGGGTATCACACAGATCCGCTTCACGGATCGGATCTACTATCACGAAGACTTCTACGATCTCGGCGCCATGATCTATCAGCACGTTCCCGTGCTGGGCCGGATCATCCGCTACATCAACAGCCGCATCGGCCGCTGACAAAGATATGACAAACAGCATGCAATACATCTGGATCACAGGCGCAGGCTCGGGAATCGGCGAGCAACTGGCACTGCTGCTCGCCGATCTTGGCCACACGATCATCATCAGCGGACGGGATGCAGGCCGACTGCAGGCGGTGGCCGCCAGGAATCCGGACCGAATCCATGCCCTGGTCTTCGATGTGACCGACAGCTTTGCCACCTCTCTCGCTACTCAGCAGTTGCAGGCCCTGGTGCCGTGGCTCGACTGCGTCATTCTGAATGCAGGCACGTGTGAGTACGTCGATCCACCAGTTCTCGACATGGCCATGTTCGAGAGGGTCATGGCCACCAACTTCTTCGGCATGCTCAATTCCTTCAACGCTGCACTGCCCCTGCTGCGCGTGGCCCCCTCGCGACCACACCTGGCAGGAGTCGCAAGCATGGCGAGCTACGTGGGCTTCCCGCGTGCCGAGGCCTACGGTTCATCCAAGGCCGCTGCCATATATCTGCTGAATTCGCTGCGCACCGACTTCGGCAGCTGGCTTGACGTGACCGTCATCAACCCGGGCTTCGTCGCCACCCCGATGACAAGCGCGAATGACTTTCCGATGCCTTTCCTGATCAGCAGCGAGGAAGCGGCACGCACGATTGCTGCGCGGCTGCCACGACGCCCGCTGACGCTGGCCTTCCCCAGGCGTCTGCACTGGACGTTGCGTCTGGCTCAGCTCCTTCCCGCTGTGTGGTACCGCCGCATCGTTCCCGGCATGGCACGGAAGCAGGCCTGAGGAGTGATCATGAATCCGACACCTACCAACGGGAATTTCAAGAGCGCCATCTTCGAGGGAACCGTGCGGCATCGACGCCTGTCGCCGAAGCCTCACGAATTCAGTTATCAGGTGTTCATGATGTATCTGGATCTCGCGGAACTGGATCGGGTGTTCAACAGCACGCGATTCTGGTCTGCCCGGCGCTGCAATCTCGCGTGGTTCCGCCGCAGTGACTACCTGCTGCCGGAAGAGCCCTCGCTGGACACTGCCGTGCGCCGCTGTGTCGCCGAGGCAACCGGTGAAACGATTACCGGCCCGATCAGATTGCTCACCAACCTGCGTTACTTCGGTTACCTGATCAATCCGATCAGCTGCTACTACTGCTTCGATGACCACGAGAATCTTCGCTACATCGTCGCCGAGGTCACCAACACTCCCTGGCATGAACGCATTCCCTACGTCATTCCCTGCGACCCGAAGCAGCGTCATCAGAGCCACAGCTTTGCCAAGCAGATGCATGTATCGCCATTCATGCCCATGGACATGACCTATCGCTGGCAAAGCAGGACACCCGGCACCTCCATCAGCATCCATCTGCAGAACTGGAAGGATGGCGAGGAGGCGTTCAACGCCACCGTGGGGCTGCGTCGCGTGGAGATCACACCGCGCACACTGAATCGCCTCCTGCTGCGCCATCCCTTCATGACCGCGAAGGTAGGTCTTGCCATCTACTGGCAGGCCATGAAGCTGCTGTGGAAGCGCACCCCGTTCTTTGGCCGCCGGACGCAGGAAACCGGATTCGCAATCCCCCTTTCAGAAGACAGCCCGACAATTACAGGAGAGAAATTGACCCCATGAAATCCGTGAGCATGAAATCCGCCGGACTTGAGGCAAACACAGAGATGAGCCAGACCCAGACCTTCGAGCCCCGGACGCTTGAGGCGAGCGAACGACGCGCGACCGGCTTCGTGGATCGTTGGGCCAGAAGCTTCGTGTTGAGCGTGCTGTCTCAACTGCGCAATGGGCGCATCCTTCTTCAGGACGGTGACGAGCAAACGACCTATGGTGAGGACAATCCGCAGGCTCTCACCGCACATATTCAAGTGCTCAGCCCCGAGTTCTACACCGATCTCGTGCGCGGCGGCAGCATCGGCTGTGGCGAATCCTACATGCGTCATCATTGGAGGTCGAACGACCTCGTCACCCTGGTGAGAGTCATGGTGCTGAACCTGCACGTACTCGATGGCGTGGACGGCGAGCGCTCCTGGTTCAAGCGTCTGGCGACCCGCATCATGCACCGCCTCAACAGCAACAGCCGAGAAGGCTCAAGCCGCAACATCTCTGCACACTACGATCTGAGCAATACGTTCTTCGCCAGCTTCCTCGATCCGACGATGATGTATTCGGCCGCCATTTTCCCCACGGATGCCACACCGCTGCACGAAGCATCCCTCAACAAGCTGACGCATATCTGTGAGCGCCTGCAATTGACACCTGAGGATCATCTGCTGGAGATCGGTACCGGCTGGGGCTCGATGGCCATTCATGCGGCGACCCACTATGGATGCCGGGTCACGACGACCACATTATCGCAACAGCAGTACGCCTTTGCCGAACAGCGCATTCGCGAAGCCGGTCTGCAGGATCGCGTGACACTGTTGCTGAAGGATTACCGCGACCTCGAAGGCAGCTACGACAAACTCGTTTCCGTCGAGATGATCGAAGCAGTGGGGCACGAGTACTACGCAAACTACTTCGCCAAGTGTTCGTCCCTCCTGAAGCCGAAGGGGCTGATGCTGATCCAGGCGATCACCATCTCCGACCAGCGCTACGAAAAGGCGAAGAACGCAGTCGACTTCATTCAGCGCTACATATTCCCCGGCGGTTGCCTGCCCAGCAACGGTGTCATTGCCCACCACGTCAGCGCGAACACTGACATGCAGATCATTGGCCTGGAAGACATCACTCGCGACTACGCTCTGACGATCGAGCATTGGCGGAGCAACTTTCTCGCGCAGAGCAGAGACATCCAGGGACAGGGTTTCACGTCCGAGTTCATGCGGATGTGGGACTACTATCTGGCCTACTGCCAGGGCGGTTTCATGGAGCGTGTGATTCACACCGCGCAGATACTGATGGCTAAACCGATGTTCAGAGACACCCCGCGCGTCGGGCTGCCCATGGGCCACAGCAAAGCAGACAGCAACGCAGTCGAGTAACCACGTCAGGAAGCCACGTATCATGTTGCTCAGCAACCGGCAGTATGTTGTTGCAAACGCTCTGGCCTTCCAGGTGAGCTGGCCGCTCTGTGTGCTGGGTGGAAGCACGGTTGCTCTCGTTACAACCATTGTGTCGCTGCTCTTCCATTTTGCGATGGTGCAGGAACGACGCACGGAGCTGATCTTCCTGCTGTGTGCGGGAGCCATCGGCTTCGTGTTCGATCTGGCGCTTCTGCAGATCGGCCTGCTCGAGTCCGGCAGCGCGATTCAACCCTTGTGGATGTGTTGCCTGTGGTTCCTGTTTGCAACCACAGTGGGTTACGCCATGCATTGGTTTGAACAGCGTCTGCTGATTTCAGGCATCTTTGCAGGAGTCTTCGCGCCGCTCTCCTATATCGCGGGCGCTGGATTAACAGATATCGATCTGATGGAACCGACCTGGCTCACTGCCGGGCTGATTGGCTGCGCATGGGCCGTGGTACTTCCGGGGCTGCTGCTTCTGCGTGGCCGGATTTCCGCACATCTTGACGCGCGCAAGCGCAGGGAGATTTTCTCGTGATACGCCTGTCACTTGCACTGCTTCTTTTCGTCGTCAACATCCATGCCTTCGCGTCGCCCTGGGTAACCGGCACGGCTCGCTCAGCGACGGACAACAGTGTGCTATATCGGGAATTCCACTATCTTGCTCCCACACAGGAACCGTTGTCGGGGCGAGTTGAGTACATGACTGACGATGATCGTCTGATCGCACACAAGGACATGGACTACTCTCGGTCCCTGACTGCGCCTGCGGTGGAACAACTCGACATTCGCACGCAGACCCGTTTCTTTACCCGCTATGCGGAGACCACACTGCAGGCCGGATTTCAGCGCGGCGGCTCGGCGCTGGAGACTCGCACCTACACGCCAGCCGATGATCTCGTGATCGATGCGGGATTCGATCCCTACGTTCGCAGCCACTGGACGAGACTCCTGTCCGGACGTTCGGTGACCGCGCTCTTTCATGTGCCCTCGCGTCTGGAATCCTTGCGCATCAGCATCGTCCCGGTCGAGCGTCAGGAGTGCGCGCAGGCCAGCGGCGAAATTCTCTGCCTGCTGATCAGACCTGCAGGGCTGCTGCGCGTGGTGGGCTGGTTTCTCGAACCCCTGTACCTTGCCTATGACCTTGAGACGCGACGCCTGCAGATGTTCAAGGGCACGAGCAATCTCGCGGATGACGATGGCCGCCCGCAGAGCGTGGTGATTCTCTACGAGTACGCGGAGAATCTCCCTGGACAGGCGTCTCGCTGATCAGGCATCTCGCTGATCGAGAGCCGCGCTGATCCGTGATGTTCGTGCTGCGGCGCGCGGGTTTACAGTCCGGTCAGAAACCGGGTTATAATTCGCGCCCTCCCCATCCGGGTAGAAGAGGTTTTCGTCATGCCCCTGTCAGCACCCGCAGCACGCACACATATCCATACTCGAGCAATTACCTTCAAGGGTTATGAACGCGAAGATGGCCTGTTCGACATCGAAGCTCACATGACCGACACCAAGACCTACGGCTTCCGCAACAACTGGCGCGGCGAGATCACTCCGGGCATGGCGCTGCACGAGATGCTGGTGCGTGTGACCGTCGACAGCAGCTTCGTGGTGCAGAATGTCGAGGCATCGACCGAGAACAGTCCTTTCTCCATCTGTCCGGACATTGCACCGAACTACGCGTCATTGAAGGGACTGACCATGGGGCCAGGCTGGCGCGAAGGGATTCGCGCGCGAGTCTCTGGAGTGGCAGGTTGCACACATATCACGGAACTTCTTTACCCAATGGCCACAGTGGCCTTCCAGACCATCATGCCGCTGAAGAAGCATCGGGCCAACAAGCCCGACTCGGACATTTCTCATCTGGGCAAGAAGCCCGTCGTTCTGAACACCTGCCACGCGTGGTCGCAGGATTCTCCGGTCGTGAAGGAGAATGCTCCGGAGTTCTATACCGGGAAGGATTGACCGCGCTGCTTCATTGATTGAGCAAAGTCATTCGTCGAGCAGCGGAATGGCCAGTGTGATCGCGACGCCCTCGGCATCACGCAGATTCTCCGCCCGGATCTGGCCGTGATGGAATTCGGTGACCAGTCGCGCAATGTGCAGACCTATCCCCAGATGTGGCTGTCTCTGCTTCTCCTGCGGCCGCACCGAGATCATCGAGTCAAACAATCTGCCTTTCATTTCCTCCGGCAGGAAGGGTCCGTAGTTGGACACTCTTACCACGCCCTGATCACGAATCGCTCTGCAGAAAATGGAAATCGGTTTGCCTTCGTAGGAGAATTCGACGGCGTTGGCGATCAGCTTGTCCATCAACTGTGCGATATATTCGGGCACGCCTTCTATCATCACCGGGCCTTCGATATCGGCCACCAGTTCGAAATCAGGATAGGCCAGTCGATAGCCTTCCACGCAACCATTGATGACCTTCGCCAGATCCATGCGCTCCTTTTCCGAAGTCTGCAGCATCTGCTCCAGTCGCGTCGCCTCACTCATGTTGGTGAGAATCAGATTGAGACGGTTGATGCCCTCCTCTGCGCGCTGAATATAGATTTCCGATTCCTTGCCATGCGCCACGAGACCCAGATTCTCCAGAGAAGAGCGCACCACAGTCACTGGCGTGCGCAACTCATGAGACAGACGCGATGACATGTTCTCGAGATAATTGGTGTATTGCCCAAGTCGTTCCACAATATTGGAGAAGCTGCGCGACAGATCGCCGATCTCATCGGAGTTACGGCTCGCCACGATGGTGTTCCGCAAGCGTCCGTTGTCGTCGATGATGCTCTCGGCCTGGTTGCGCAGGTCGCGTATGCGGCCGGAAATGCGTGAAGCAAACGCAAACAGCCCGAAGGAGATGATCACCATGACGCCGAGAATCGTGTTGAACAGAGTCTCCAGTGCCTGATTGCGGAACGTGCGGATGCCATTCATGTTCTGATCGACAATCACCGCTCCCAGCACTTCACCATCCGCAAGAATGGGATGAGCGGCCTCGAGAATTCTCGTCTGCGTATCTTCCAGTGTGCGGAACTGAGTCTGTGGCGCACCACCGAGTGCAGAGGCAATGTGCTGCCCCTCGATTGTGCCTCCGGCATAAAGCTCGTCGATGAAATCGTTGGAGGGTTTGGTCAGGATTCTGTAGTACAGCGGATGCAGGACATTGTCCTCTATGAACAGCCAGTACTTGTTCACGCGCTCCTGATAGGCCTGCTCGCTGAGCACCAGACCCGTGGCCGACTGGATGTCACCGACGCTGAGCAGAATCCGGCCGGCACGATCGACCACCTGAATGCGGGAGTTGGTATGGCCCATGCCCTCGACGATCCGGTCGATCTCCGGCGTGGGTCTCCGCAAGGAGCCAAGTCGCTCACGATCGTTGACATCGGACGTGGCGACTACGGAGGAGACTTCACGCTCGACCTCATCGTCGACATCATAGACAGCGAAGCCGAGCTGATCCCCGAGCATCGTCAACGGCAGGCGCAACTCCACCTCGTATCCTCCGGGGACTTCATACCACTGCCCGCTGATGCCCTCCTCGTGCGACAACGACGCCAGATCCCGCAGGTCTTCGCCCACCGCGTACGCGTAGATGAATTCGGGGCCACGCGGCGAAATCACGTAGCGCTTCAGCTCACCCTCCTGTGTCACGAGGGAGATCTGCAGGAAGTCGTTGCGATGAATGCTCAGACTCTCCTCACTGCGGTAGACCACGTGGTCGTCCACGACCTTGAGATAGGCATACAACGAGCGGTTGTATTCGCCGACCAGCAATTTGAAATTCAGGGAATCGTCGTAATGATAGTAGCGGGCAAAGGGGCTGTGGGGATTCAGCAAGGTACCAATCGTGTCGTCCTTGCCATAGGACAACTCATAGCGCTGGTAGTCCTGCCAGTCCACCAGGGTGTCATCGTCAAGAGAAAGGGGATAGAACACGGGGTAGACATAGAGGTCATCGCTCTGCCGGGCCGGGCCGTAACTGCCCTCGTCGAACAACTCTGGCCGTTCGTTCAGGGCTGTGGCCAGCGCTCGCGCCGTCCCCAGCACCGTCTGCTCCTGGCCACGGCGCAGATACTCCTCCATTTCGAGAATGTACTGGTAGCCAAGCCAGGGGATCACCAGCAGGAAGCTGGACAGAAACACCAGCTTGAAGCGGATACCGAACGGATTCTTGAGAAAGCGGGACATTATGTGTCGCTGCGATGAATCGGTTTCATGATGCTGTCTTATTGGTCGGTGTTGCCGGAAGTATTCTGAGTATTCCAGCGATACCCCATGCCATAGACGGTTTCAATGCAATCAAAGTCTTCATCCACCTGGATGAACTTCTTGCGAATGCGTTTGACATGGGAGGTGATGGTGCTGCCATCCACGAATATCTTGGACTCCTGCATCAGCACCTGTCTACTCTTCACGTGACCGGGGAACTTCACCAATGCGTGCACCATCCAGAATTCCGTGACCGTCAGCGGCACCGGGATATTGTTCCACTGGATGGTCAGGCGCCCGATGTCGAGTGTGAGCTTGTCGCGCTGCAACAGATTCTCTGGCGAAGTCGGTTGATCCAGCACATCGAGTCGTCGAAACAGGGCGGCGATGCGCGCCGACAGGTGCGGCAGGCTGATGTCCTTGGTGAGGTAGTCGTCAGCCCCCATGCGCAGACCACTCACGGTATCGAAGTCGTTGTCTCTGGCGGTGAGGAAAATGATCGGCAGTGTCTCGGACATGGAGCGCAACGACTGGCACAGCGTGAAGCCACCGTCGATCTCGTTTTCCAGACCGATGTCGATGATGGCCAGATTGGGCAAACGCAGATCAAAGGAGCGCATGGCATCCTTTCTATTGGCGTAGGTCTGCACTTCATAACCCTGCTTGCGCAGCACGTCCGCGTAGTTTTCGCGGATGGCTGCCTCGTCTTCCACAATCGCGATTCTTCTGGCCATATACACCGTTCCACCTCACACCGAAAAACGCCCGGGTCCTCTGCGTAATGCACTGATTATGGGGCTGTTTCGGGCCGACTATACAGTATTTGCCGGGCAATAGTGAGCATTGCATCAAGGCGCCGACGGGCCGGAATCACATGCCTTTTTTCTGCCATATTCAGTCATCACAATGCCCGCATCAACGGGGAACTTTCTCGCTATCCTGTCCACTAAATGCAGGTAGGAATCGCGGATCTTCAGTGGGGTGTTTCATATGAGTCAGACCAAGCTTGTCATCGGCAACAAGAATTATTCTTCTTGGTCCATGCGCCCATGGCTCCTGCTGAAGGCGTTTGGAATCCCCTTCGAGGAAGTCAACATTGCTCTCTACCAGAAGAATACTGCCGAGAAGCTCGGGCCGTACTCGCCGTCACTGAAAGTCCCCGCACTGCTGCACAACGAGACGACCGTGTGGGATTCCCTCGCGATCTGCGAGTACATCTCCGAGCAGCTCCTGGACGGACGCGGCTGGCCGGCCAATCCGAAGAAGCGCGCCAGTGCCCGCTCCATCTGCGCAGAGATACATTCCGAATTTCCCAATCTGAAGAAAGACTGGCCCATGAACTGCAAAGCCTCGGTGAATCTGCTCGTGTCCGACAAGCTCTCTGACGAGATCGCCCGCATCGACGCCATCTGGAGTTGCTGCCGCCGCAAGCACGGCGTGGGAGGAGATTATCTGTTCGGTCGCTTCACGATTGCCGATGCCATGTACGCGCCGATGGCAATCTGCTTCCAGTCCTACGGCGCCAAGCTGAGCATGGAGGCACAGCGTTACGCCGACACCCTGTTGGCGAACCCTCATGTGCAGGAGTGGATTGCTCAGGGACGCGCAGAACAGGAAGCCACTGCCATCTCCATGGGAAACGTCAGCTATATGTAGAATTCGTCAAACAAGACTCGTTGTGAGAATGTTCTTGTTTGCTCAAAGCATTATGTGGGAGCGGGCCCGGCTCGCGAATTGCCAGTGGCGTTTGCAGGCGGCCCCTCCCACATAAACCAATTGTTGGCCTCCCCTGTTGCAGCCCTGCCTGACCTCTGAATGTGGGAGCGGGCCTGCCCGCGATTGAAATGACGCATTGTTCTTCAGTGTGGCACTACAATCGC
>MGYS01000097.1:98730-102338 GCA_001802565.1 Gammaproteobacteria bacterium RIFCSPLOWO2_02_FULL_57_10
GCTTCTCTCGGTGTCATCCCACGCAATGCACGCATCGGTCACGGACACGCCGTACTTCAGCTGCGACAGATCCTTGGGAATACTCTGATTGCCGAAGTTCAGGTTGCTCTCGACCATCAGGCCGATGATTGACTGATTGCCCTCGAGAATCTGATGCGTCACATCCTTCATCACCAGTGGCTGCACTGATGCGTCCTTGTTGGAGTTCGCATGGCTGCAATCGATCATGATGTTGCTGCTGACCTTGCCCTTCTGCAATGCCGCTTCACACTGCGCCACGTGCACGGAGTCGTAGTTCGGTCCGGCACTGCCGCCTCGCAGCACGACATGCGCGTACGGGTTGCCCTTGGTCGTCACGACAGACACCTGACCCTGACTGTTGATGCCGAGGAAACGGTGCGGGCTGCTGACCGACTGCATCGCGTTGATCGCCACAGTCAAACCACCATCCGTGCCATTCTTGAATCCGACAGGGGACGACAGCCCGCTCGACATCTCGCGATGCGTCTGCGACTCGGTAGTACGTGCGCCAATCGCGGACCAGGCAATGATGTCCTGCAGGTACTGCGGAGAAATCGGATCGAGCGCTTCGGTCGAAGTCGGCAGGCCCATGCCCGCGATATCGAGCAGCAACTTGCGGCCCTTGCGCAACCCATCTTCGATCTTGAACGAGTCGTCCATGTACGGATCGTTGATCAGTCCCTTCCAGCCCACTGATGTGCGTGGCTTCTCGAAGTAGACGCGCATCACCAGATAGAGAGTGTCCTGTACTTCTGCCGCAAGCTTCTTCAACCGCTGCGCGTACTCGATGGCGGCGTCGACATCGTGAATCGAGCATGGCCCTATCACCACGAACAGGCGATGATCCTTGCGATCCAGAATATTGAAGATGGTCTGGCGTGCATTGCGTACCGACTCCAGTGCAGCCCCCGTCAGCGGCAGCTCCTGCTTGAGTTTTTCCGGTGTGATCAGCGCTTCGATGGAAGCGATGTTGGTGTCATCTGTGCGTGCGTTGGACATATGTCTTCTCTTTCAGAATTTCATGTGGTCTCTGTGGGAGCGGGCCTTGCCCGCGAATTCTGTGCCGGATTGCTGTTCAACAAGGCACTTGATCGCGGGCGGGGCCCGCTCCCACAGGGATTCTTTTTCACACGCGGCGGTAGAGTTCGCGCCCCGTCTGGTTATAGGTCTCAGCCATTTCTTCCATGCCCGATTGCAGCGCGGCATCGACGTTGTCGAGCTCCTTCTGCGCCGCATAATCACGCACTTCCTGGCTGATCTTCATCGAACAGAACTTCGGTCCACACATCGAGCAGAAATGCGCGACCTTGCCTGACTGCTTGGGCAGCGTCTCGTCGTGGAAGCTGCGCGCAGTCTCCGGATCGAGACCCAGATTGAACTGGTCTTCCCAGCGGAATTCGAAACGCGCCTTGGACAGGGCGTTGTCGCGCAACTGCGCACCCGGGTGTCCTTTCGCCAGATCGGCCGCGTGCGCCGCGATCTTGTAGGCAATCAGGCCATCCTTCACGTCCTTCTTGTTGGGCAGGCCCAGATGCTCCTTCGGCGTCACGTAGCACAGCATCGCACAACCGAACCAGCCGATCATCGCCGCTCCTATACCTGAAGTGATATGGTCGTAACCAGGAGCGATATCCGTGGTCAACGGTCCGAGTGTGTAGAAAGGCGCCTCGTCGCACACGGCGAGCTGCTTCTCCATGTTTTCCTTGATCATGTGCATCGGCACATGGCCAGGGCCCTCGATCATGCACTGCACGTCATGCTTCCAGGCAATCTTCGTCAGCTCGCCCAGGGTTTCGAGTTCGCCGAACTGCGCTTCGTCGTTGGCATCGGCAATCGAGCCGGGGCGCAGACCATCGCCGAGGGAGAAGGACACGTCGTACGCTTTCATGATCTCGCAGATCTCTTCGAAGTGCGTGTAGAGGAAATTCTCCTTGTGGTGCGCCAGGCACCATTTCGCCATGATGGAGCCGCCACGGGACACGATGCCGGTAACGCGCTTGGCAGTCAGCGGCACGTAACGCAGCAGCACACCCGCGTGAATGGTGAAGTAGTCAACGCCCTGTTCGGCCTGCTCGATCAATGTGTCGCGGAACAATTCCCAGGTCAGATCTTCGGCAATGCCATCGACCTTTTCCAGCGCCTGATAGATCGGCACGGTGCCAATTGGCAGCATGGAGTTGCGGATGATCCACTCGCGGGTCTCGTGAATGTTCTTGCCAGTGGACAGATCCATCACCGTGTCGGCACCCCAGTGGGCGGACCAGGTCAGCTTCTCCACTTCTTCCTCGATGGAGGACGTGAGCGCAGAGTTGCCGATGTTGGCGTTGACCTTCACGAGGAAGTTGCGACCGATGATCATCGGTTCCACTTCCGGGTGGTTGATGTTGAGTGGAATGATGGCGCGACCACGAGCCACCTCGGAGCGCACGAACTCGGGCGTGATCTCCTTCGGAATCGCGGCACCGAAGGACTCGCCACGATGCTGAGCGCTCAGAGCTGCCTGTTCGCGGGCCTGCATGTAGCTCATGTTCTCGCGGATGGCGATGTATTCCATCTCAGGAGTGATGATCCCCTTGCGTGCGTAATGCAACTGCGTGACATTCTGGCCTGCCTTGGCGCGACGCGGCGCGCGCAGGTGCTCGAAGCGCAGATGCTCGGTGCGCAGATCGCTCTGGCGCTGCTGCCCGTAGGTGGACGTGACGCCGGGCAATACCTCGGTGTCTCCACGCTCCTCGATCCATGCGGCGCGAATGGGCTTCAACCCGGCGCGCAGGTCGATCTTCACCGCAGGGTCGGAATAGGCTCCTGAGGTATCGTAGACACGGATCGGAGCATTGGGTTCGCGACCTTTCTCGGTCAGCGTGTCGGAGAGCACGATCTCGCGCATCGGCACCAGCAGATCCGGCCGACTGCCCTGCACGTACACCTTGTTGGACCCGGTGAAGTGATAAGTAGTGGTGTCGTCCAGACGGGTGATCTTGTCGAGAAACTGCTCTGCATTCGCGTTCATGGTCTATCCTTTTTCATATCGTGAGGCCGGGCTGCATTATGCCTCATCGGGACTGGGCTGTCATAGCCAGAGCTGACGCGGAGGGCCACCCCCTTGAGGTTGCGGGCGGAGCTGTCTGCAAACAGCAGTGGCCACGAATTTGCCACGCAACCAACAGGAAATATCACACCCTGCGTACAACGCTAACGTCGGAAATACACCGTTGACGGACATAATCAAGCGGTTCGGCATTTAGTTTGGCCACTGGTTTGTCACCTATAGTGACACTGTGTAGAATGCCGCTAGCCGAGAAATCACGTTGAGGGCTCTGTTTCAGTAGTGCCAGCGCGGGGAACTGCTTTTTCGTCAAGACGACCGCAATTCGCATCCTCAGAAGGTTTCAACAACAGTTTCTACCACTACAAGGTTATTCATTATGGGACGATTTACTCAACGCCTCGGGCTTCTGGTTTGTCTCTCTGTCGGCTCGACACCCGCATTCGCCGACGACCTGCTGTCAATCCTCGAACTGGCCATGGACAACGACCCTACGCTGCGTCAGGCGGAGGCTCAGTACCAATCACGTCACACGCAACTC
>MGYS01000098.1:0-3950 GCA_001802565.1 Gammaproteobacteria bacterium RIFCSPLOWO2_02_FULL_57_10
AACGGGTGGATATCCCGCATCTCTCGACCCGCTTGGGGGGTGCAGTCAATCCAGATGACAACCTGTCGGTCCGGCGCCCATTTTGTCGTTTCAGCATCCTTGCCTCTTACCATTTCTCCGCTCCCAGTGGTTCAGCCTGCATGATTTCGCCAGCGTGCCGCACGGGGTCGAACTGCGCGAGTCGCTCTTCAAGTGTAGGCGTGATTTTCAGTGGTCGAATAATCACGGCCCCGTCTTCTACCGAGATTCGCACACGCTGATCAACATGCAGCTGAGCGGCGCGAGCGACTGCAGCGGGCAGGCGCACCCCCAGATTGTTGCCCCATTGCTTGATGTCCAGCACTGCATCGGTCATGTCGAGTGATCTCCATGGGTAAACGTTTAAATGGAGTTTAGACGCGAATCCGAGTATGGTCAAACCTCTGTGGGAGCGAGCCTGCTCGCGATTTTTTTGAGAGCGTAGTTCATCGCGAGCAGGGCTCGCTCCCACAGGGAATCGTTAGTGGATACGGCAATGCGCGCGCGTGGGGGCAGGCTCCATTTTACTTCCCCAAAGGTTTCCTTTACCTTGCAACCCTGTTTCCGATCCGTACCCTGAGGACACTTCCATGGCTCTTCCGCTGAGCGCCGGGGCTCGCTTTCACCGGGCGCTGCAAGACAACTCTCCCCTGCAGATTGTCGGCACCATCAACGCATATTCCGCGATGCTCGCCCAGCGCGCGGGCCATCAGGCCATCTATCTTTCCGGCGCGGGCGTGGCGAATGCTTCCTACGGTTTGCCCGATCTGGGCATGACCAGCCTCAACGATGTGATCATCGATGTGGATCGCATCACCAATGCATGCGACCTGCCCCTGATGGTCGATATCGACACGGGCTGGGGCGGCGCGTTCAACATCGCGCGCACGATCAAGGCGATGGAGAAAGCGGGCGCCGCGGCGGTGCATCTGGAGGACCAGGTCGCACAGAAACGCTGCGGGCATCGACCGAACAAGGCTATCGTGAGCAAGGACGAGATGGTGGATCGCATCAAGGCCGCCGTCGACGCGAAGATCGATCACGATTTCGTGATCATGGCTCGCACCGATGCGATCGCGGTCGAGGGAATCGACTCCGCAATCGAGCGTGCAATCGCGTGTGTGGAAGCCGGTGCGGATGCGATATTTCCCGAGGCAATCACGAATCTGGACGATTACAAGAGGTTTGCGGCGGCCGTGCATGTGCCGATCCTGGCGAACATCACCGAGTTCGGCGCGACACCTCTTTATAACAAGCAGAATCTGGCCGACGCGGGCGTGTCGATGGTGCTGTATCCGTTGAGCGCGTTCCGGGCGATGAATCGCGCGGCCGAAAAGGTGTACGCAAGCATTCTGCACAATGGCGATCAGGGCGGCGTGGTGGACATGATGCAGACGCGCACGGAGCTGTATGACGTGCTCGGCTACCACGCCTACGAAGAGCGGCTGGACAGGCTGTTCAAACCCGAATGACCCCCTGACCCTCTGACTGTGGGAGCGGGCCCTGCCCGCGATCGATTTTGATCTTGTGGGAGCGGGCCCTGCCCGCGATTGAGTTTGCGCTGTTCTAGAAAAACATCGCGAGCAGGGCTCGCTCCCACAGGCAGGTCAGTTTTTGCAGACGCGATGGGTTTGTTTTAGTGAGGAGATGATTGGATGGCAGCAACAAAACAATTGAGCGGCGCCGGCCTGCGCGGCCAGGTGGCGGGCGAAACAGCCCTGTGCACCGTCGGCAAGACAGGGTCAGGACTGACTTATCGCGGTTATGACATCAGCGTACTGGCAGAGAAGGCGCGCTTCGAAGAGGTTGCGTTTCTGCTGCTGCGCGGACACCTGCCTACACAGGTTGAGCTTGATGAGTATGTTCGAAAAATCAAATTGTTACGATCCCTACCTCAACCCCTGAAAGAAGTGCTGGAGCGCATCCCCGCCAGCGCTCATCCGATGGATGTGATGCGCACGGGCTGCTCGATGCTGGGCAATCTCGAGACCGAGACCAGCTTCGATCAGCAGGACGATGTGATCGACCGCCTCGTCGCCGCCCTGCCCTCGATCATCTGCTACTGGTACCGGTTCTCCCACGACGGCGTACGCATCGACACCGCACTGGACGACGAATCCATCGGCGCGCACTTCCTGCACATGCTCAGTGGCAAGAAGCCGAACGAGCTGTTCACGCAGGTGATGAATGTGTCGCTGATTCTGTATGCCGAGCACGAATTCAACGCATCAACCTTTACCGCGCGCGTGTGCGCCTCCACCCTCTCGGACATGCATTCCTGCGTGACGGCAGCCATAGGGTCATTGCGTGGACCGCTGCATGGCGGCGCCAACGAGGCGGCGATGGACATGATCGAGCGCTGGAGCAGCGCGGACGAGGCCGAACGCGAGCTGCTGGGCATGCTCGCTCGCAAGGAAAAAGTGATGGGTTTCGGGCACGCGATCTACGCCGAATCCGACCCACGCAACGTGATCATCAAGCAGTGGGCCGAGAAACTGGCCGACTCCGTGGGCGACAAGGTGCTGTATCCGGTGTCCGTGCGCTGCGAGGAAGTGATGTGGCGTGAGAAGAAACTGTTCTGCAATGCGGACTTCTTCCACGCGTCGGCGTATCACTTCATGGGAATTCCGACCAAGCTGTTCACGCCGATCTTCGTGATGTCCCGCGTGACGGGTTGGGCGGCGCATGTGAAGGAACAGCGCTCGAACAATCGCATCATCCGGCCGAGCGCGGATTACATCGGGCCGGCGACGATGGAGTGGGTGGATATCCAGAACCGCTGACTGTGGGAGCGGGCCGTGCCCGCGATTGAGTTTGCGCGGTATTTGAAAAGCATCGCGAGCAAGGCTCGCTCCCACAGGGGGAGAGGGATTACGCTGTATTTGAAAAGCATCGCGAGCAGGGCTCGCTCCCACAGGGGGGAATCAAAAAAGTCGGGGGCAGCCAGGCTGCCCCCATGGACCGCACCTGCAGGAAGCTTTTGCCTGGTCGGTCCAACCGCCTGTCATCCCTGGCAGACTTTTAAACACCTTCCTTGTGCTCGAAATTAAAAGTAGTACACGTTTTTGAAGTGCGCCAATAAATTCCTGAAAATTTTTACCAGTTTTTCATCACAATCGAGAGATGCCCTATGTCAGCCAATGTTGAATACAACCAGAGACCCGCTCCGGACAAAGAGCTGGTCGACATCGCCCGTTACGTGACCGATTACGAGGTGACTTCGGCCGAAGCGTATGACACCGCCCGCAATTGTCTGATGGACACGCTCGGTTGCGGCTTGCTGGCGCTGCGTTTCCCCGAGTGCACGAAACTGCTCGGCCCGTTGGTGGAAGGCACGATTGTGCCCAACGGCGCGCGGGTTCCCGGCACACAGTTCCGCCTCGATCCGGTGAAAGCTGCGTGGGACATCGGCTGCATCATCCGCTGGCTGGACTATAACGACACATGGCTGGCGGCCGAGTGGGGTCATCCGTCTGACAATCTCGGCGGCATTCTTGCGGTGGCCGACTATCTGTCGCAGCGCAACGTGGCAGCGGGCAAGGCACCATTGCTGATGCGCGATGTGCTGACGGCGATGATCAAGGCGCACGAGATCCAGGGCGTGATCGCGCTGGAAAACAGCTTCAACCGCGTCGGACTCTGCCATGTGTTGCTGGTGAGGATTGCGTCCACTGCCGTGGTCACACAGATGCTCGGCGGGTCGCAGTCGCAGATCATCGATGCACTTTCTCAGGCGTGGCTCGATGGCTCCAGTCTGCGCACGTATCGCCACTCTCCCAATGCGGGCCCGCGCAAGTCATGGGCGGCGGGTGATGCGACGTCTCGCGCGGTGCGACTGGCCGACCTGACGATGCGTGGCGAGATCGGTTATCCGAGCGTGCTGACCACGCCGAAGTGGGGTTTCTACGACGTTTCTTTCAAGGGAAATAAGC
>MGYS01000098.1:3964-7578 GCA_001802565.1 Gammaproteobacteria bacterium RIFCSPLOWO2_02_FULL_57_10
GATTACGGCAGCTATGTGATGGAACAGATCCTGTTCAAGATCTCCTTCCCCGCTGAGTTCCATTCCCAGACGGCGGCCGAGGCAGCCGTGCGATTGCACCCTCTCGTCAAGGATCGCCTCGAGCAGATCGAGCGCATCGTGATTCATACCCACGAGTCGGCGATTCGCATCATCAGCAAGAGCGGGCCTCTGAACAATCCGGCCGACCGCGACCATTGCCTGCAGTACATGACGGCGGTGCCGCTGGCGTTCGGCAATCTGGTGGCCGAGGACTACGAGGACGATTTCCACAAGGCGAATCCGATCATCGATGAGTTGCGCGAGAAGATGGAAGTGATCGAGGAGCCGCGCTACACGCGCGAGTACCTGGAGGCCGACAAGCGTTCGATTGCCAACGCGCTGCAGATCTTCTTCAAGGATGGATCGTCCACGAAGAAGGTCGAAGTGGAGTATCCGGTAGGACATCGCCGCCGTCGCGCGGAAGGCATCCCGCTGCTGGAGAGCAAGTTCCGCAGCAACCTGGCCACGCGCTTCCCGGCGGCACGCGTGGAGAAGATCTTCGCGCTGTGCAAGGACCAGAAGGCGCTCGAAGCCACCCCGGTGCATGAGTTCATGTCCATGTTGGTGATCTAACCACCCTACCCTGTGGAAGCGGGCCCTGCCCGCGATTGACTTTGTGCAACAGCCATCGCGAGCAGGGCTCGCTCCCACAGGGGGGCATGATGCACTGTGGGAGCGGGCCATGCCCGCGATGAATTGGCACGAATCCCTGAAAAGCATCGCGAGCAGGGCTCGCTCCCACATGGCAGGGCTTGCTGCCCCATAGTCACAGCCACACTGCATCCCACAATGAGTACTGCCTCAACGAGTTGACCAGCCCCGCCCGCAGCGGGTTCATCACTATATAGCGGGCAACAGCTTGCAGGTCCTCATCCCGCCGGATTGCCCTATCAAAGAAGCCCGACTGCCAGATATTCCCTTGCAGGCTGAACTGCTGATGCAGCTTCTTTGTCACCAGTGACTTCAATTTTTGTACCACTGAACTGAGATTGACGCCTTTCTTCAACTCCATCAGCCAGTGGACGTGATCTGGCATGACGACGAAGCACAGCGTGTTGGCTTCGCTATCCAACTTGCGCATTGCGTACACGACTTCGCGACCCATAAGCATTTCGGTAAAGAGACGCTCACGACTCCAGCAGGCAAGACGAATGTGATAGATGCGGCCGGTCTCACTGTGGCGACCACGACGCAGGTTCCGGGATTGGGGTTTTGCAGACATTTGGGGATCCTCCTTGATCTCAAGGAGGAGTATAGCTGCGCTGTGGGAGCGTCAAGTACTGTGGGAGCGGGCCTTGCCCGCGATGGGGTATGTGCCGATCTTCAAAGCCCATCGCGAGCAGGGCTCGCTCCCACAGGGGCGTCATAGAGCGTCAAGCGCGCTAGTAGCGCCGAATCAGGCGGCGTCCTGGGCCTTGGTTTCGATCAGCTGCGGAGCCTTGCCATTGACCAGGATCTGGCGCGGCTTCATGGCCTCGGGGATCTCCCGCACGAGGTCAATGTTGAGCAGGCCGTTTGCCAGAGTAGCACCTGTCACCTTCACGTGGTCGGCGAGCTGGAACACGCGCTCGAAATTTCTGCCGGCGATGCCCTGATGCAGATAATTTCTCTCCTTGTCGTCGCCGCCCTTCTTGCCCTTGACCGTGAGCGTCTGCCGCTCGGATTGAATTTCGATCTCCTGATCCACAAATCCGGCCACAGCCATGGTGATGCGGTACTGATCCTTGTCGAGCAGCTCGATGTTGTAGGGGGGGTACGCCGGCTGAGTCTGTTCGCGCTGAGACACTGCATCGAGCAGCGAAGTCAGATGATCAAAGCCGATGGTGGAACGGTACAGTGGTGCAAAATCAAAAGTTCTCATGGTGCATATCCTCGTAAGCAATATGATTGATAGTGATGGCCCATCTTGCGATCGGACCGCGGAGCAAACCTCCGGGGAGCGTCTGCCACGATTTATCAAGTATGGGCTGCTCGGAAAATTTCAAGTAGGAACGTCAAGTGCTGTGGGAGCGGGCCCTGCCCGCGATTGAGCATGCATAAAAAATCATCGCGGGCAGGCCCGCTCCCACAGGTTTATTCACTTTACGTCAGGGGTTTTTCATTTCACGGAAGACAACCGGCGGCGCAAGGCATCTAATCAGGGGGTATGCCGACAATAATAATCAGCTCAATCCCTGCCACCGGCCAGCGGAGATGAGCGCCTAAGGAGGGTATGCCATGTCGTCACCGACGTCTCTTTGCCTGCGTTCTTCCCCCACTTCCCTGACCCGGATCATCCATCTGCCTGCGATCCTGCTCCTGTTGATTGCCGCGCTTGCGTTCTCGCAACCGGGTTTCGGCCAGACTTTCCGCAAGGGACAGTACATCGAACCCGCATATGAGGGCTGGCGTCAGAACGAAGACGGCACCTACAACATGATGTTCGGCTACCACAATGAGAATTGGGAGGAGGAGCTGGACGTCGAGATCGGCGACAACAACTTCTTCACCCCTGGCGACCCGGATCGTGGCCAGCCCACGCACTTCCTGCCCCGCCGCAATCGCTTTACCTTCGAGGTGCAGGTGCCCGCAGACTGGGGCGATCGCGAACTGGCGTGGACCGTCACTGTCAATGGCGTGACCAAGACCGCCTACGGCACACTGGCCCGCGATTATGTCGTGGACAACGTGGTGATTGCCTCGGAGACCGGCTCTCTCGGTGCGGGCACCAGCAGCCCAGAATCCCGTGCCAACGTGCCACCTGTCGTCACTGTGCAGGGTGAGCGCGTGGGCGGCGAGATCGTGCGCCGCGTCAGAGTGGGAGAACCGCTGCTTATTGAAGCGCACGTCGCCGACGATGGCTTACCCAAACCACGTGCAGGGTCCGTCACTCGCACTGAGTTGGTGGGTTTCGAGCGCATGATGTCCCCGCCACGCCGCACGACGGTAGGCAAGACCAACGGACTGTTCCTGTCCTGGAATGTCTATCGAGGCGCGGTGAACGCAACCTTTGATCCTCCCCAGATCAAGCCATGGGAAGACACTCGCACCTCGGCCAACTCCCCCTGGGGCGCTCTCTGGACACCTCCGCCAGTACCGGAGGATGGCATGTACAGAACTCATGTCACTTTTGATGCACCTGGCACCTATGTCTTGTGGGGTCGAGCGGACGATGGTGGTCTGTATCACGATCAGTACATCACGGTGCACGTGACGGAGTGAACGTGAAACCAACAATAATTACATAACCAGAGGTTTCTCATGCTGGGACTGACGCTGAACACCGTGGGTGTGCTGGCAATTTCGCAATTGCTGTTCATGATGGTTTTCTTTTCCATGTATCACTCGCGCCAGCTGATCGGCAGGCTGCTGGCGCTGTACGCCTTTTGTCTCCTGTGCCACGTGATTGGCAATCTGACGAGTGGTCAGGTGCCGTTCTGGCTGCAGTACTTCCTGTACCGTGGCGCTACCGTCGCACCTGCTGTGCTTTGGCTCGTCGCGCTCTATCTGTTTGTCGACAACGCCAAAGTCCCCAAACCTGTCTGGGGGCTGATGGCACTTTATATCGTGCTGCG
>MGYS01000098.1:7594-10224 GCA_001802565.1 Gammaproteobacteria bacterium RIFCSPLOWO2_02_FULL_57_10
ATGCCTTCCAGACGCCGACCGCGGATCTGATGTACCTGATCTGCTACGTCTTTCCGCAACTCGTCATGATGGGATTCTCGGGGCATGCCGTCTTCCTGGCGTTCCAGGGACTGAGCAGCGACCTTGTCGAATCCCGTCGCAGAGTGCGCGTCCCTTTCATCGCAGCGATGGGCATTCTCGTGGTGTTGATTCTGGGTAACGGGTTCATCGATGCGATCAATCGTTATGCGATGAACATTCCCGCTCCCCTGCCCCTCACGCCGATTCCGATCGAGTGGCTGTTCTTCTACATGTTCCTGATCACGTTCTTCTTCAACGTCGCGGTCATGCGCTTGCAGAATGAGGCGTTGCAGGTCATCGTGCTGCCTCCCGAACAGGAGGTGCCACGCCTCACCCCTGTGCCGAACACAGCACGCGTCGATAACCCGGCGCTGGTGTCACGCATTTTCGACGTGCTGAAACAGGAGAAACTGTATGCACGTCCGGGGCTGACCATCGGTGAGTTGGCGGAAAGATTGTCGATTCAGGAATATCGGCTGCGCAGAGTGATCAACAAGCAACTCGGTTATCGCAACTTCAATCAGTTCCTGAATGAGTTCCGCATCGAGGAAGCGTGCCGACGCCTGGCGTTGCCGCACGATCAGCGTGAGCCGATCGCCAACATTGCGTTTGATGTGGGCTACTCGGCACTTTCATCCTTCAACAAGGCCTTCAAGGATCTGCACCAGATCACCCCAACGCAGTTCCGTGATGCGGTGCATTCCGACGAGGTGGGAGCAAACCCGGCCCGCGATTGACTTTGTGGGAGCGGGCCTTGCCCGCGATAGAACTTGTGGGAGCGAGCCCTGCTCGCGATTGCTTCTGAACAAATCAATCGCGGGCAGGCCCGCTCCCACAGAGATCGCGGAATCAGTCCAGGATATGGACAAACAGGCCGCTCTTGAGCTTCGGTTCAAACCATGTGGATTTCGGCGGCATAACCTCGCCCACATCGGCAATCGCCATCAGACTCTTGATGGATGTTGGATAGAGAGCGAACGCCGCCTTCCATTCGCCGGAATCCACGCGCTTCTCCAGCGCCTGCAGACCACGAATACCACCGACGAAATCGATGCGCTTGTCACGACGCGGATCTTCGATGCCCAGCAGCGGTGACAGCAAGTTATTCTGCAGAATGCTGACATCGAGACTGCGCACCGGATCATTCTCGATCCATGTGCCATCGATTGCCTCCAGAATGTACCACTTGCCCCCCAGATACATCGTGAATTCGTGTTCGCGCGTCGGCTTCACTGCTCCGGCTTTGCTCTCATGCACATTGAACCAGGCCTGGATCGCGCGCAGGAATTCTTCCTCGCTCATTCCCTTCAGATCCTTCACGACACGGTTGTAGTCGAGAATCTGCATCTGGTTGTCGGGGAAGATCACCGTCGAAAAGAAATTGTAGGACTCCTGACCCGTATGCGCCGGATTCGCCTTCTTGCGCAGATCCTTCACACGTTGCGCGGCGGCGGAACGGTGATGACCGTCTGCGACATACAGACATGGCACCTTGTCGAATGCTGCCTGAATCTTCTGCACGGTTGCGTCATCGGCGACGACCCACAGCACATGGCGATTGCCGTCATCGGAGACGAAATCGAATTCCGGAGTGGTCGCAGTGACAGTGGCGATCAGTGCATCGATCTCGGGCTGTGCACGATACGTCAGAAACACCGGGCCCACCTGAGCGCTCAGCGTGTTGATGTGATTGACGCGATCATCTTCCTTGTCGGGACGCGTGAACTCGTGCTTCTTGATCAGTTCCTTTTCGTAAGCTTCCACCGATGCAGCCGCGACGAGTCCGACCTGCTCATGCTTGCCCATCACCTGCTTGTAGACATAGAACGTGTTGCGCGCGTCGCGCTGCATGATGCCCTTGTCGATGAACTTCTGCAGGTTCTCTGCGCCACGCTGATAGACGCGCATGTCGTAGGCATCGATCGCGAAATCAACATCGATCTCGGGCTTGTTGATGCGCAGGAAACTGTACTCGTTGCCCTTGGCCATCTCGAAGGCTTCTTCGCGATTCAGTACGTCGTAGGGTGGCGCGGCGACTTTTGCAGCGAGTTCCTTGCGGGGGCGCAGTGCGTTAAACGGTCTGATCAACTTCATGTGGGTTCCTATGTTGATGTGTAAATAAAGCTTGTGTGGGAGCTTGCCTGCAAGCGATTGCGTTTCTTTCAATCGCGAGCAGGGCTCGCTCCCACAGTTATTTTCTGTCGAACGTGAAGACTGCATCCCAGTCGTCAGGCAGTGTCCTTTTGCGCAGATACTCCATGCGCTCGATGTATACGTTGTAGAGAGAATCCTGGCGCTTCTCCGCAGGTAAAGTCTCCAGCAACCGGGTCAGCAGTTCCTCGGCGTCATCCCACTGTTTGCCCCTATAGCAGCTCAGAGCGCGGGCGAACGTATCGAGCTCCTGCAGGCGCTCGGGCGCGAGACTCCCCTCCTCGGCAATCACTTCGTGGATTCTAACAGGCTCCCTCTTGCCTGCAACCCGCACCAGGTCGAGCTCACGGTAGACGAACCCCGGAGCGCTCAGACGGGCCGTATCGCTGACGATATTAGGCACGAAATACTTGCGGGTC
>MGYS01000098.1:10306-17941 GCA_001802565.1 Gammaproteobacteria bacterium RIFCSPLOWO2_02_FULL_57_10
GTTGGTCTGATTAAGCGCGGCCATGGCCTGCTGGACTGCCAACGCCGTGCGGATCGCATTCTGCGCGTCATTCTCGCGACTGAGCGGCGCGCCGAACAAGGCCATGACGGAATCTCCGGTGTACTTGTCCACGACGCCATGATGACGTTCGATCACCCCGGTGATCTCGCTCAGATAACTGTTGAGCAGCGTCAGCACCTTCTCCGGCGGTGTGTTCTCGCACAATGACGTGAAGCCCTTGATGTCCGCGAACAGGACCGTGACGATCTTCTCCTCTCCCCCCAGCTCGATCTTCTTGCTGAGAAGCTCCTCCGCGATTTCGTGGGACACGACCTTCCCCAGGAGATCCCGTACCTTCTCCTTCTCGGCAAGACCGGTGGCCATGTTGTTCACGGACTTTGCCAGCTCGCCAATTTCATCCCGACTGCTGACCTGCACCGCCTGTCCATAGTCGCCTGCTTCTATACGCTTCACGCGGGTTGCCAGATCGAGAACAGGTCTTGTCACCGAGCGTGCGAGAAACACCACCGCGAGCAGACTCACACCAATCACCGCCAGATAGAATTGCAGGAGTCCACGCTGGAACGCTTCCACGTTCTCGATATTCTCGTTGTAGGACTTCTGTATCACCGCAACGATCTGCAACTGATCACCAGGCTGACCATAGAGTGGCCGCATGAGTGTGCCGTACTCGCCGTCGCCGAGCGTGATGCGCTGCGTGTCGGTGTAGGTCATGCCGGTGAGTTGCAGTTGCTCGACCAGACGCTGCTGATCGTCGGGTTGCAACGTGGACGCGATGACATTGACATCGGCCTCGCCGATCGCGTTTTCGGTGAGGTTCTCGGTTGCGTTTGCGAGAGGGCTCGCACCAGCGGCTGGCAGTTCGTATTCAACAATCGAAACGTCGGACACAATGCTCTGCTTGACCGTGGCAGCAAAGCGATTGTCCAGAGGAAAGCCGCCGAAGATCCATGCAACGGGTGTTGGGAGATACAACGGAATCACGGTGATCTGATATGGGACACCGGCCACGTTGATGATGGCATCGCCGATACCGTCGTCACTGTTCGCTGCGGTATTCATGAGCTCAAGCCACTCACCTTCCAGATGCTCGAACCCCTGAGTCCTGGTGTCGATGATGACTTCACCATCCATGGCGGCGATGAGCATCATGTCTGCCGCACCGAGCGAGCGCAGCAGAATGTTGTCCGCAGCGTCGATGATGGTGAAGGGATCACCCGTGCCGAAGGCATTGCGAAATCCCCAGTCGCGAGTCATGGTGCTCGTGATGGTCAGCAGTGTGTTCTTGTGTTCTTCGCGGGTGAAGTCGAAAACGTCGGCGCCCAGCTCCAGATAACTGTCGATGGTGTCAGCGGTGTAATCATTGTTCTCGCGATTGACGAAGACATAGATCCCGAGCAGCACAGGCACCATGAGTGCGAGCAGGAACACCAGCAGGCGGGTTCTGAAGCTGCGAAATGCAAACAGTGACATCAAGGGATTGATCCATTCATCGGTAATGGCATCTCATCGATAACTGCTGCGGGTGGCATTCGGCGCACGACGCAGTCGGTTGTCGCGCTCCAGCGTCAATGCCATCTGCAAGCGGGTCGGTTGCGCGTCACTGAAAGTCATCTGCTGAGTCATTCCCGGAGCTTCGAGGTCTGCACGGGGATGCCAGATGCGCACCGTGTAATCGCCTGCGGGAACATCGTTGATAACGGCCTGCCCCATCGCGTCCGTCTTCACCGCCAGATTGGTTTCCGCGACATAGATGTAGCCGAGCATCCAGTCATGAATGTTGCAACCAAGCTCCACAATGCCGGGCTGATCGAAGAGCTGGAAGTAGTCGATGTTCTGGCCGCTGCCATATAACGGCAGTTCGAAGACCTTGGCGGGCGAAAAGGAGTAGACATGGTGAAGGATGTCGTCGCTGTTCGGAAAGTTCGCGCGACTGCCCCTGGTGATGACGGTGACGTTGGCGACGAACTCCTTCTGCTGTTGATCCACACTGACCTCGCCGGTTGTGAGGTGCATCGGTTGCTGCTGTTCGGGAAGAATCACTTCCACCACTGCGTCCTCGAGAGGTGCGCCGGTCTGGGCATCCTGAAGAGTGATGCGCAGCTCGGCCGCAACAGCGGAAGTGCCCGCGTACAGGGCCAGCAGAAACAGTGAGGCAATTGCTCCGCAAGTGCGCTTGCGTATCGGTGTGCGGTAGTGCGGACTGCCCATAGAATTCCCCTGCATGACCCGGTGCTTGAAGAAAACCAGCGGTGACGAAAAAAGTGAGGGGAGTATATAACAAGATGTGGGAGCGAGCCTTGCTCGCGATTGTTCCGGGTTTCGAAGGGGTATTGTTCCGGGGTTCGACGGGAAAAGGCATCGCGAGCAGGCTCGCTCCTACAGGGGCATGCCATTTAACATCAATATCAACGCATTGCGCGCGCTATTTGATCTGAAGTGAAGCCTCTGGAGAGGCAGAAGCGGCAGAGTTTCTGGCGGGCTTTGAGTTCGGCATCCTGTGAATTTGTGGGAGCGAGCCCTGCTCGCGATTGATCTTGTGCAGAGTTTGATCGCGAGCTGGGCTCGCTCCCACATGGGAGAGTGCGGCGCTTCCTGGCGATCAGGTCGCGGAGGGTGTCGAGCCACTCTTCTGCGCGCAGATCAATGACCGCTTCCAGCAGCGTTGCATCGATGCCCTTGCCGCGCAGCTCCTGGCGGATCAGCAGCGGGCCGAAGCCACGTGAGCGACGGTAACGGACATAGGCCTCGGCAAAACGTTCATCACTGAGCAGGCCGTCCTGCTCCAACTGATCCAGAACTTCATCGAAGTGCTGGACCAGTTCAGGAAATTTCTGCTGCAGTTTCGCAACAACCTCGGCCCTGGAATGTTCACGGCGCGCCAACAGATCCATTGCCGCCCGCCGGACCTCTGTCATGAGCGCTTACTCGAATTCGCCGACTTCTTCGTCGAGCTCTGCATCCGAGGCGACGAGCAGTGGCGCGCCGCCCAGCAGCTGAGCGCGAATCTTGTCTTCGATCTCCTTGGCCATCGCGGGATTCTCTTCGAGATAGGTGGCCACGTTCTTCTTGCCCTGCCCTATCTTCTCGCCGTTATAGGCATACCAGGCACCGGACTTGTCGATGAGGTTGAGCTTCACCCCCAGATCGATCACCTCGCCCATGCGATAGATGCCGGTGCCATACATGATCTGGAATTCGGTCTGCCGGAAGGGTGGCGCGACCTTGTTCTTCACGACCTTCACACGGGTCTCGCTGCCCACCACTTCCTCGCCTTCCTTGATGGAGCCGATGCGACGGATATCCAGACGCACGGAGGCGTAGAACTTCAACGCGTTACCGCCAGTCGTGGTTTCGGGCGAACCGAACATCACGCCGATCTTCATGCGGATCTGGTTGATGAAGATCACCAGCGTGTTGGAATTCTTGATGTTGCCTGTCATCTTGCGCAGCGCCTGGGACATCAGACGAGCCTGCAGACCCATGTGACTGTCGCCCATGTCGCCTTCGATTTCGGCCTTCGGCGTCAGCGCCGCGACAGAGTCGATGACCACAACGTCAACAGCACCGGAACGCACGATCATGTCGCAGATTTCCAATGCCTGTTCACCGGTATCGGGCTGGCTGACCAGCAGGTTCTCGACATCCACACCCAGGTTGCCCGCATAGATGGGATCGAGGGCATGCTCGGCATCGATGAAGGCACAGGTGCCGCCATTGCGCTGACACTCGGCGATCACCTGCAGCGTGAGCGTGGTCTTGCCCGACGATTCTGGACCGTAGATCTCGACAATACGCCCGCGGGGCAACCCGCCGATGCCAAGTGCGATATCCAGACCCAGCGAGCCCGTGGAGATCGACGGTATCGCCTCCTTGCCCTTGTCGCCGAGGCGCATCATGGAGCCTTTGCCAAACTGGCGCTCAATCTGTGACAACGCTGCTGTGAGTGCCTTTTCCCGGTTGCTGTCTTTCATCGCATCTGCGGCCATGGTGTTTTCCTTTCTCTGATCGGGCCTGCCTTTTCGGTGATGGGCGGGCCTATTGGGTTTCGACAGGATTTGTCGGTGAAATTATTAAAGCAGGTAATTACTGTATATTCAACCAGTATTTCGTCAGTCCTCAAAAACGCTCATGGCGCGGCCTGTCGCAGCACCTCGAGCAGCCCTTCAAGAGCGGCCTGCACGGTCTGACGACGCACTGATTCCCGATCTCCGGCGAAGCGTTGCACCCGTGCCAGCGAACCCAGTGGGGCACCTGGCACTTGCCACACCCAGCCGATCCACACGGTGCCGACCGGCTTGTCCGCGCTGCCGCCCCCTGGCCCGGCGACACCACTGGTGGCAATCGCGAACTGCGCGCCGGAAGCCTGCAGCGCCCCCATCGCCATGGCCAGCACTGTCTCCTCACTGACCGCTCCCGGAGCCTGCGGCTCGAAGTACGTCGCGGGCACTTTCAGCAATGTCTGTTTGGCCTCATTCGAGTATGTCACCAAGCCCATCTCGAACCAGTCGGAACTGCCGGCCACGGCGGTGATGCTCTGCGCGATCCAGCCGCCGGTGCAGGATTCCGCCGTCGCGAGTTTCCAGTGGTGCTGCAACAGTAGTGCGCCACATTGCTGACTGAGGGCGAAAAGGGTTTTGTTCATGGACTTGATCCTCCTCCTGTGGGAGCGAGCCCTGCTCGCGATAGATCTTGCGCGAACAGCAATCGCGAGCAGGGCTCGCTCCCACAGGGGCTCTCTTTGTCCTCAAGCTTAGCAGAGATTTTCAAACGTGAGGCCGCGCTGACGAATCCGGTTTAATCGCGTAGAATCCGGAGCCTTGAAACTTGTCCCTGACCCCACTTTTCTTGTCTTGCGGAAGCAATGCCTTGTCTTCAGACGATTACTCTCAGCACACACCGATGATGCAGCAGTATCTGCGTCTGAAAGCTCAGCACCGCAATGAGCTGCTGTTCTATCGCATGGGCGATTTCTACGAATTGTTCTTCGAGGACGCGCGCGTTGCGTCGAAGATTCTCGACATCACGCTGACCGCACGGGGCAAGACCGATGGCAAGGAAATCCCCATGTGCGGGATTCCATTTCATGCCGCCGATCGCTACCTGGCGAGGCTCGTCGAAGCGGGTGTGTCCGTCGCCGTGTGCGAACAGATCGGCGACCCGGCTACCAGCAAGGGGCCGGTGGAGCGCCAGGTCGTCCGCATCATCACCCCTGGAACATTGAGCGATGAAGCTCTGCTCAACGAGCGTGCCGACAGCGTGTTGCTGGCTGTCACCGGCACGCACAGCGGTGACCCCGAACGCTCCCGTTTCGGTCTGGCGTGGCTCGATATCAGCAGTGGCCGCTTCGTGCTGAGTGAAGTCGATTCCCGTGAGGGCATGCTCGCGGAGATCGAACGCATCCGTCCTGCCGAGTTGCTGTTGAATGAGGAAGTCAGCGCGCTGCAGTTGCTGGAATCCCGTCAGGGTTCGCGGCGCCGCCCGTTGTGGGAGTTCGATCTCGACAGCGCCAAACGCAGTCTCAATCAGCACTTCGGCACGAAGGATCTCAATGGCTTTGGCTGCGAGGATCTCACGCTCGCATTGCAGGCCGCCGGTTGTCTGCTCGCCTACGCTCGCGAGACGCAGCGTTCGCAGTTGCCACACATTCAGGGCATTCAACTCGAGCAGCCCGGCGACAGCCTGATCCTGGATGCTGCCAGTCGTCGCAACCTCGAGCTGGATCGCAACCTCGCCGGGGGCACCGACAACACGCTGATGTCCGTGCTCGATCACACCGCCACCGCGATGGGTGGACGACTGCTGAGCCGCTGGCTGCATCGGCCACTGCGTGATCGCGCGCAATTGGGTTTGCGCCAGCAGGTGGTCTCGACACTGATCGATCAGTATCGCTTCGAGCAACTGCATCCGCTGCTGCACGAGATCGGCGACATCGAACGCATTCTTGCCCGCGTGGGACTGCGCTCGGCGCGACCCCGCGATCTGGCACGCCTGCGCGATGCGCTGTGGACGCTGCCAAGATTGCAGAGCGCCCTGACAGAAATCCTGCGGCAGGATGATTCGCCACGCTTGAGTGAACTCCAGAACAGCATCGCGGAATACCCCGACCTCGCCGCCCTCCTCGGCCGCGCCATCATCGACAATCCACCCGTGGTGATCCGCGAAGGCGGAGTGCTCGCCGAGGGCTACGATGCCGAACTCGACGAACTGCGCAATCTCAGCAGCAACGCGGGACAATTTCTGATCGACATGGAGATCCGCGAGAAGCAGCGCACCGGTCTCAGTACATTGAAGGTCGGCTACAACCGCGTGCACGGTTACTACATCGAGGTCAGCAAGATTCAGGCAGATCAGATGCCGGTGGACTATCAGCGGCGCCAGACGCTGAAGAATGCCGAGCGCTTCGTCACGCCGGAACTGAAGGTGTTCGAAGACAAGGTGCTGAGCGCCAACAGCAAGGCGTTGACCCGCGAGAAGATGCTCTACGACGAGTTGCTTGAAACCATCGCTCTCGATCTGAATGCGCTGCTTGCAAGTGCCGCCGCGCTGGCGGAGCTGGACGTGCTGGTGAACTTTGCCGAGCGGGCTCGTGCGCTGGATTTCTGCCAGCCGGCACTCACCGATGAACCCGGCATCCAGATCGAACAGGGGCGTCACCCCGTGGTGGAACAGGTCACCGAAAACGTGTTCGTCGCCAACGATGTGGACCTGCACGGCAATCGCCAGATGCTCATCATCACCGGCCCGAACATGGGCGGTAAATCGACCTATATGCGGCAGACGGCGTTGATTGTGCTGCTCGCCTTCACCGGCAGCTTCGTGCCCGCACGCAGCGCCCGCATAGGCCCGATCGATCGCATCTTTACCCGCATCGGCTCCTCGGATGATCTGGCCGGTGGCCGCTCGACCTTCATGGTCGAAATGACCGAGACCGCCAACATCCTGCACAACGCCACGGCCAACAGTCTGGTGCTGATGGACGAGGTGGGCCGCGGCACGAGCACCTTCGATGGCTTGTCGCTGGCTTGGGCCAGTGCGGTGTATATCGCGGAAAAACTGCAGGCCTGGACGCTGTTCGCCACCCACTACTTCGAACTGACGGCATTGCCGGAGCGTTTCGGCAACATCGCCAACGTGCATCTGGACGCGTCCGAACATCAGGACGGCATCGTCTTCCTGCACGCCGTCAAACCCGGCCCCGCGAACCAGAGTTACGGCCTGCAGGTGGCGCAGCTGGCCGGAGTCCCCCTCGTGGTCATCCGCCAGGCCCGCGAGAAGCTGCAGCAACTGGAGCGCGACACGGTGACCGGCATCCTGAATCCGCCGCCATCAAAGGCTGCTAAACCAATCCAGAACGAGCTGTTCGTCCAATACGAACCTCACCCGGCCTTGCAGCAGTTGGCCGAGATCGACCCCGACAATCTAACCGCCAAGCAAGCCCTGGAACTCCTCTACACCCTGAAACAAACCCTGTGACCACCTGTGGGAGCGAGCCTGCTCGCGATTGCCGGACGCAACCGCCAGACTAGAGCCGTGCGTGTGGGGTGAGAGTGGCAGGACCGTCTGCCGCAGGGACAGCGGCAGCCGAGCCCCCATGGATGGGTCTACGGCGTG
>MGYS01000098.1:18006-18606 GCA_001802565.1 Gammaproteobacteria bacterium RIFCSPLOWO2_02_FULL_57_10
TGGATGGGTCTACGGCGTGTCCTGCCACTCTCACCCCACACGCGCGGCTCGGGATACGGAGTAACAGCAGGGCAATCGCGAGCAGGCTCGCTCCCACAGGTCATGCAGTAGTGCAGGTGGTACAGCGCACCAGAAGATAAGTATCTGATATCGGAAAAAGTATTTTCCCTGTCCGCCCCAACCTCTTTATAATTGCCGCATTTTACCGCCCCGGCACAACCGGGCCATTTGAGCTGGAGAGATCATGACATTTGTTGTTGGCGAGAACTGCATAAAATGCAAACACACCGATTGCGTTGAAGTTTGCCCGGTGGATTGCTTCTATGAAGGCCCGAATTTCCTGGTGATTCACCCCGATGAGTGCATCGACTGCGCCCTGTGCGAGCCGGAATGCCCCGTGGATGCAATCTACGCGGAAGACGAGTTGCCGGAAGACCAGCAGGTATTCCTTGCCCTGAACGCGGAGCTGGCACAGAAGTGGCCGAATATCACCGAGCTGAAGCCCGCCCTGCCGGACGCCGAGGAGTGGAAGAACGTACCAGGCAAGCTGCAGTATCTGATCAAGGATGCGGGCTGAGCCTGTCTGTGGGAGCGAGCCTG
>MGYS01000098.1:18643-26790 GCA_001802565.1 Gammaproteobacteria bacterium RIFCSPLOWO2_02_FULL_57_10
TGCTCGCGATGAGGTTAAGTGCCCTCTCATCGCGAGCAGGCTCGCTTCCACAGACAAGCAGATCGCGAACACAGTCAGAAGCAATCCTTTGTGAAGCCCCGCTCCTTTGCGATCTCACGCAGTTTCTCCAAAGCCTCCAGTTGAATCTGCCTGACCCGCTCCCGGGTCAGACCGATCTCCCTTCCGACCTCCTCCAGCGTGCGGCACTCATGGCCTTGGAATCCGAAGCGACGCACAATCACTTCAGACTGCTTGGCGTTGAGCATGTGCAGCCAGGCACTGACGTTCTCGCGCATGAAATCGTTCTGCAGCATTTCCGTGGGAGTGCCTTCGGAAGCTTCAGACATTGATTCGAGCAAGGACGGCTCCTGAACCTGGAACTGCTGAGTATCGATCGACACGATGCGTTCGTGATAGGACAGCACCCGTTTGACTTCCGCGAGTGGCTTGTCCATCAACTGTGCCAGTTGTTCGGCCGAGGGCTCGCGATCAGTCTCCGCCATGTACTCACGGGAAGCCTTCAGATAGGTGTTGAGTTCCTTCAAGACGTGTATGGGCAGGCGCACGATTCTGGCCTGATTCATGATCGCCCGTTCTATTGTCTGCCGTATCCACCATGTCGCATAAGTCGAGAAACGAAATCCCCGCTCGGGATCATACTTTTCAACGGCACGCATCAGGCCGAGATTGCCCTCCTGAATCAGATCCAGCAACGTCAGGCCTCTGTTGATGTAGCGCCTCGCAATCTTCACGACCAGACGCAGATTGCTGACGATCATCACTCTGCGTCCTTCAGCATCACCCCTGCGCGCTCGGCGTGAGTATTCCACTTCATCGTTTGCGTTGAGTAACGCGGCACTGCCGATATCGTTGAGATAAAGCCGGGTCATGTCCGGCGGCTGTCGAACGCTTTCGGCGCCAAGCTTCAAGCGACTGATTTCGGGTGGGCATTGTGCGGACGTCGCGTCTTCCGTTATCGCATCGTCCAGATCCAGCGGGGCACTGCTGTATTCTGCAAAGTCTTCCATGATGCACTCCTTGTCATCTACAAGATCTTCTTCCATATGTGGTTCGTCCATACGATCACCCGGGAATATCCATTACTCAGGCGATCCGAACTTAACATTCCATTAAAAACGCCGCAACGAAAAATACCCGCCAAATAGACGGAGCGATATTTGCACAACGACGTATTGAGAGAGGTGTTACGAACGGAAGCAGGCTGCTCTGAAAAGAGACAGCCTGCGCGACAACTTTACTGCGGAGGGAGGTAGCGGGAGGGATCTACAGGAGTTCCATCCACGCGCACTTCGAAATGCAACAGCTCGGAACCACGGGTGTCGGTGCCAACTTCAGCAATCTTGTCACCGGCACGAATGCGTGCGCCTTCGGTGACCAGCATATTGGCGTTATGAGAATACGCGCTCAGGTGTCGCGCACTGTGTCGAATGATGATGAGGTCACCCTGCCCTTGTATGCCGCGACCAGAGTAGACCACGTCACCATCGGCTGCGGCATACACCGGACTGCCACGACTCGCACCGATGTCGATGCCACGACTGGTGGTTGCCGCTTCAGCGCTGAAGCCTCGCAGCACTCTGCCATCCACGGGCCATTGCCAGGTAATGTTCTCGACCTCACGGGTCGGCACGTTGCCGGTGCGACGACTCGCTACCGAAGCGGCCGGACGTTCAGTCGGAACAGCCACGGGATCACCCGCCGGTGCCGCAGGAATGGATGGCACTCTGTCCAGCGCATTGCCGGACACACCACCAATATTCAGCGTAAGACGTTGATCCGGGTAGATGGTGTAAGGCTCGGCCAGGTTATTGGCCACGGCCAGAGCGCGGTAATCGAGCGAGTACTGCCAGGCGATGGAATACAGGGTCTCACCACGCGCGACGGTATGGGTTTGGCCACCAGTGGGAACCGACGTCGGGGTAGTGGGAATGGAGTTGGCCGCAGGCGGCAGCCTGGAGGAACCGGCAGCGGGTGTTGACGACGCAGGACTGTCCAATGTGCCCGAAGGTACGGGCGTCCCGGAGTCCAGCGGTGCTCGGCTGATCCCCGAACGTCGAATACCGCCCTGCTCGTTCACCACGTTCACATTCACGCCGGCAGCGGGTTCCACGCGCACACCTGCGGCAACAGCGCGGGCAGGAGTCGTCGTGGCGGGGGCTGGAGTGCTCGACGACGTGGCTGACGTTGACACGCCAGTACTCGAGATGACGGCTCCTACAGAAGTCGGTGTGCCGGTCGTGGAATAGATCGGCGCAGGCGCACGCTGCAACACCGCACTCTGATCATCCAGAGGTGCCTGATAATTGCTGCCACAGGCCTGCAACAGCGCCAGAGCAGCCAGCATCGTGACGGGAAAAAAATTGGTTCTCATGACATCTACCATCGGATTTGTCCAAACTGTTGTTCACGAAACCCTGCGTCCCCTTCAGGACGGGCGAACTCTCGTGATTCTTTCAAAAATTGCGACCACTGAATAGCCCACCACTACCAGCAGTATGACAGACAGAAGCTGAGAAGATTGCCCTGTCGCAGCCTCGAATCCCGCAGGCGAGAGGTAAGTCACTTCTGTGCTTTCACCTTCGGACACGCGCTTCCACGGCCACAGGACCACAATCGATGCGGCGAGCATGCCGGTGAGAAAGGAATAGGTCTGCTGACGGTAGTGGTAAAAAGTCCACGACAGCAGGTGCGCGAAACTCAGAAGGCCGATCGCGCAGCCACTGGCGAACACGAAGATGACGCCCAGATCCAGCGCCCGCAGCGCGCTGAGCACGTGGTCATATACGCCAAGGAGTATGAGGATGAAGGCGCCAGAAATACCGGGCAGAATCATCGCGCAGATCGCAATCAGTCCGCAGAAGAACAGATAGAAATAGTTGAAGGTGCCCGCCATGGGATTGGCCAGAGAAATCAGCAGTGTGAGCGCAATGCCCAGCAACAGAAAGCCAAACTCTCGCACTTGCCAGTGCGTGATCTGCTTGCGCAGGAACCAGGTGGAGGCGAACACCAGTCCCGAGAAGAAGGCCATTACCAGCGGATACTGGAACTCCAGCAGATACAACACCGTGTTGGCACTCAGATACAGACTGGTGACGATGCCGAACAACAGCGAGAAGAGAAAACCACCATTGATGTTGATCCAGAACTGACGTGCTCCGCCTTTGCAATGCGCAGGCAACAGCACAGGATTGAGATTCTTCAGCGAGTGAATGAGTTCCTCGTAAATACCGACCATCACCGCAATGGTGCCACCTGACACACCCGGCACGGAGTCTGCCACGCCCATGGCCATGCCCTTGAGAAAAATGGTCAGCCGTCCCTTCACTGATGCTTCCGATCTGTAATCCATGACACTCCTGCCGAGCAGTTCAGTTCTGCAATTGACCAATGTAGAGCGGGACAAATCGAACGGCTGCCACTACCTCGGTGTGGTAATCGTTGCCTGTCCGGGTAATCAGACGCAACTCCTGCACGTCCTCGCCACCCACCGGAATGATCAGACGACCACCTTCAGCAAGCTGTGCGAGCAGCTCCTGCGGCACCTGCTGTGGCGCAGCAGCGGCGATGATGGCGTCGAATGGCCCTTTTTCCTTCCAGCCAAGGCTGCCATCGTCGTGTTTGAACTGCACGTTGTGCAATCCGAGCAGTTTGATGTTCTTTCTCGCCTTCTCCATCAACGGCTTGATGCGCTCCACCGAATAGACCTTCTGGGCCAGTGGCGCGATGATCGCCGTCTGGTAACCGCAACCCGTCCCCACTTCCAGCACGCTGCCGAGTTTGCCGTGCTCCAGAGCGGGATGATTGCGCATCACAGCTTCGGTCATCTTCGCCACGATATAGGGCTGCGAAATGGTCTGGTTGTAGCCGATGGGCAATGCGACATCTTCGTAGGCGCGATGCGCCAGTGCTTCTTCCAGGAAAATATGGCGCGGCGTACTTCTGATCACATCCAGCACAGTCCAGTCGCTGATGCCCTGTTCAATCAGGCGTCCGACCAGACGTTCACGCGTGCGCTGCGATGTCATGCCGATTCCGGCCAGGTTCACATTATTCAATTTGCATCAGCCTCATACTCAACAACTCAGATTCACTTCAGGACAATCTTGCCAGTTCGCGCAGAACGGACGTTGCATAGGTGCCAGGTGGCAGCACAAACTCCAGATCCAGGTCCAGATCCAGATCCAGATTCCCTTCCTGCGTGAAGGTCCACCGCAGATCCTGCACTGGCAAACGCAAGCTGCGTCGCGACTGCTGCAACCCTGCGGCCTCGAGTCCTGCACACAACGTCTTGTGTTGTGCTTCGCAAGCCAGTTCGAGCGCCGCCGCTTCACCGCTGCTGCGCAGCTCACCCTTGCCCCACAACGGACCGGTGGGGTGAATGTCGAACTGCTGCAGACGATCTTCCAGCACACTGTCCCATTCCGATGGCACGAAGACGCTGTCGCTGCCCTGCAGATTCATGACATCACCAGGCAAATACCTGTCCCAGTTCTGTGCAGCGACGCGCCGCGACAATACCGCGTTGAAAAACTGTGAACGCGCTGCCGAGAGCAGCATGCTGCGTTTGAAACCTCTGGCCACCTTCAGCTCGCCCGCGAACATCTGCAGCGCCATGGCGACGTTATTGTTCTCGTTGCCGAAGCGCTGTTCACCGAAATAATTCGGCACGCCTCTTCTTGCAATCGTTTCCAGTCGTGCAGTCAGTGTTGCTGTCACGTCTGACGCGCTCGATTGCAGATCCCGCAAACAAATTCTGAAGCGATTACCGCGATGGCTGCCTCTGCGTATCTTCTTGTTGTTGCGCACCCGCTGCAGCACTTCGATTCCGGGGCCGACAATTTCGGGCTCGCCCTTCTCCGCAGCCTGTTTGCCGGGAAGATGGATGCTGAACCATTGCACGCACACTCCCTGTCTGTCCTTGAGCCCCGCGTAACCGATGTCCACTTCGCGCACGCCTGCTGCTTTCTCGATGAGGCGCACAACTTGTGGAGTCGCCACGCCCGTCTTGCGAATCTGCAGACACAGATGATCGCCAGCGCCGCTCAGTTCGAATCCCAGCTCTTCATCGACACAGAAGTCTGCGGGCTCGCGCTTGAACACTGCAGAGCACTCCGGCGCGCCAAATGCGAATGCCAGCGTCGCGATGGCTTCACGTGACTGACTCACAGCAGTGCTATCCATGCACTTCCTGGCCATCCCCTTCCAGGTCACGATAGAGCAAAACGACCGCATAAGTCTCGATGCCTTCGCGACGACCCACGAATCCCATGCCCTCCGTCGTCGAGGCTTTCACGTTGACCTGCTCGGGCTGAATGTTCATCAGTCCTGCAAGTCGAGTACGCATCGCGGCAATATGCGGTGCCATGCGCGGGGCCTGCGCCAGTATCGTGATGTCGGCATTGCCGATCAGCCAAGCCCTTTCCTTCATCAATCCGCAGACACGCTGCAGCAGCAGACCGCTGTCGATATTGCTGAACGCCTTGTCGGTGTCGGAGAAATGGTGTCCGATGTCTCCCAATCCCAGCGCACCCAGAATGGCATCACAGAGCGCATGAATGGCAGCGTCGCCATCGGAATGGGCGAGCAGGCTCCTGTCGTGAGGGATCTTCACACCACCGAGGATAAATGGCTTCTCCGGCAGCAGGGTGTCTGCAAAGCGGTGAGCATCGTAGCCGTGGCCTGTGCGGATTCTGTTCCACATCATTGGGGTTCCTGTGTGTGTCCGATGGGTAATCGCGAGCAGGTCTCGCTCCCACATTGTTGAGCGTGGAGGATGAGGCCTGCGAGGGCGAGATCCTCGGGGTAGGTAATCTTGATGTTGTCTGCACTGCACTGCACCAGCAGCGGCGCGTGACCTGCCAGCTCCAGTGCCGAGGCCTCGTCTGTCACCAGACTGCCACTGGCGATCGCAGCGGACAGCGCTTTCAGCAATGCGGCGTAACGAAACGCCTGCGGCGTGGCAGCCTGCCACACATCGCGGCGATCCAGAGTGGCGGTGACGCTGCCATCCGCCCCCGCCTTCTTGAGCGTGCTGCTCACAGGAATGGCGAGCAAACCACCGACCGAATGATGTTCGATCTGCCGCAGCAGGTGCTCGATGTCACTTGTTCTGACGCAAGGCCTCACGGCATCGTGCACCAGCACCCAGTCGTCTTCACCTGCACGATCCTGCAGCGAGTACAGGGCATTGAGGACGGACTGACAGCGGTCAGCGCCGCCAGTGCACGTCGTCACCCGCGTGTTGCCGAGTATGCCGAGAGAGTGCCAGAGTTCATCGTGAGGGTGCAGTGCAACGACAATTCCATCGATCTGCGTTGCGGATAACAGGCGAGAGAGCGTGTGATCAATGACAGACTTGCCATTGACCTGCAGATACTGCTTGGGTGTGGTGGCCATCATGCGGGCACCAATACCTGCGGCAGGAACAATTGCCCAGATCGCCATGCGTTGCCTGTCGTCTCTACAAAATGGTCAGATTATCCAATGCGCTGAAAGCACGATGCCGGCTATCAACCGGCATCTGCATCACTTCCTGCGCTGTTTTACTCAACAATCAGATAAAGCGTTTCGTCCTTCTTCACCATGCCGAACTCGCTGCGCGCTCGCTCTTCCACGGCGTCGAGTCCGGTCTTCAGATCGAGCACTTCATTCTCCAGTTCCAGATTGCGCTCTGCGAGAGTGACGTTCTCTTCCTTCTGCATTTCCACCTGGGCTTCGAGATCGAGCTGTTGCGAATAGCTGCCCTCTCCCACCCACAGATTGAACTGCAGTACCACCAATATAACGACCAGCATACCCAGTAGAACTCTCATGTTGGTTCCTTTGCCAGCGATCTCAGTAGTTGACAACATTACCCTGCAATATGACTGAACTCTTCGATACCTCGGTACAGCGCACGACTACCCAGCTCCTGCTCGATACGCAGCAGACGGTTGTACTTGGAGACGCGGTCAGAGCGACACAGTGATCCGGTCTTGATCTGACCCGCGCCAGTCGCCACGGCCAGATCGGCAATCGTGGTGTCTTCGGTTTCGCCTGAGCGGTGCGAAATCACCGCCGTGTAACCTGCCTTTTTCGCCATGCGAATCGCAGCCAGAGTCTCGGACAGCGTGCCGATCTGATTGAACTTGATCAGGATGGAGTTGGCAATGTTCTGCTCGATGCCGCGCGCAAGAATTTCCGTGTTGGTGACGAACAGATCGTCTCCCACCAGTTGTACGCGGTCGCCCAGTTTGCGAGTCAACTTGGCCCAGCCATCCCAGTCGCTCTCTTCCATGCCGTCTTCGATGGAAAGGATCTTGTAATCGGTTGCGAGCTTGGCGAGATAGTCGACGAATCCGGCAGAATCGTACACGGCGTTCTCACCCTTCAGATGGTACTTGCCATCGTGATAGAACTCGGATGCCGCGCAGTCCAGTGCGAGACGCACATCAGTGCCCATCTTCAGGCCGGTCTTCTCGACGGCCTGCAGAATCGCATCCAGTGCAGCAGCGTTGGACGGCAGGTTTGGTGCAAAACCCCCTTCGTCGCCCACGGAAGTGCTCAGACCCATCTTGTGCAGCACGGCCTTGAGGCTGTGGAAGATTTCCGCGCCGTAACGCAGTGCCTCGGAGAAGGACGGCGCACCCACTGGCTGCACCATGAACTCCTGAATGTCGACGTTGTTGTCGGCGTGCTCGCCACCGTTGATGATGTTCATCATCGGCACGGGCAGTGACAAGGTGCCAGCTCCCCCATTCAATTGCGCGATGTGCGCGTACAGCGGCAGCTTGTTCTCGGTTGCCGCGGCCTTCGCCGCCGCGAGAGACACGGCAAGAATCGCGTTGGCGCCGAGACTGGATTTGTTCGGCGTACCGTCCAGTGCAATCATCGCGCGATCCAGGGCTTCCTGATCTGCTGCATCACGGCCGATGATCAGCTCGCGAATCGATGTGTTCACATTCTTGACAGCTTTCAGGACGCCCTTGCCGAGATAGCGGGATGGGTCCTTGTCACGCAGCTCCAGTGCTTCGCGTGATCCGGTAGAGGCTCCGGACGGAGCGCAGGCGGTCCCTACTACTCCGGATGCCAGGATGACATCGGCCTCGATGGTGGGATTGCCACGTGAGTCCAGAATTTCCCTTGCC
>MGYS01000098.1:26903-33836 GCA_001802565.1 Gammaproteobacteria bacterium RIFCSPLOWO2_02_FULL_57_10
CAATGCGCATGGGCCATCGCACTTCGCATTCGCGGGATCGGGATGCGCCTCGATGAAGAGACCGGCGATTCCCTGACTCATCCCCGCTCTTGCCAGCGTCGTCACGTCCGCACGGCGACCATCGGCGCTCGCGGACAATCCACCGGGCTTCTGGAGCGAATGTGTGACATCGAACACCAGTGGATAGGCGAACTGTTTCATCACGGAAAACCCGAGCATGTCCACCACCAGATTGTTGTAACCGAAGCTGGAGCCGCGCTCACACAGCATCAGTCTGTCGTTGCCCGCCTCCTCGAACTTGGTGAGGATATGACGCATCTCCTGTGGGGCGAGAAACTGCGCCTTCTTGATGTTGATCACCGCACCGGTCTTCGCCATGGCCTGCACCAGGTCGGTCTGCCGCGACAGAAACGCAGGCAGTTGAATGATATCTGCGACTTCACTCGCGGGCTGGGCCTGCCAGGGCTCATGCACGTCGGTAATCACGGGCACACCGAAGCGCTTCTTGATCGAGTCCAGAATGGCAAGCCCCTTCTCCAGACCCGGTCCGCGATAGGAGTGAATCGACGAACGATTGGCCTTGTCGAACGACGCCTTGAACACGTAGGGAATGCCGAGCTTCCTGGTCACGTTGACGAAATGCTCCGCGACTTCATGCGCGAGTGTCTCGGACTCCAGCACATTCATGCCACCGAGCAGCACGAACGGACTGCGATTCGAGAACGCAATGTCGCCAACAGCAATCGTCTTCATGTTCGTTGCATCTGTCACGTATTGGCCGCCTGATGTGCCAGCGCCGCGTTGACGAATCCCGTGAACAGCGGATGGCCATCTCTGGGCGTGGACGTGAATTCAGGGTGGAACTGACAGCTCACGAACCATGGGTGATCCGGTACCTCAATCACTTCCACGAGCGTGCCATCCATCGAACGACCGGCAATCTTCAGACCGGCCTTCTGCAACACATCCAGATAAGTATTGTTGACTTCATAGCGATGACGATGACGCTCCATGATCACTTCCTTGCCGTAACAGGCATAGGCTGTGGAGTCTTTCTCCAGTCTGCACTCCTGACCGCCAAGTCGCATGGTGCCACCGAGATCGGAATTGGCATCGCGGGTTTCCTTGCTGCCATCGGCCGTGACCCACTCACTGATGAGTGCAATCACCGGGTCCTTGCATTCGGGTTTGAACTCGGTGCTGTGTGCATCCGTCAGCCCGGCCACATTACGAGCGTACTCGATGACCGCAACCTGCATGCCCAGACAGATGCCGAGGTAGGGAATCTTGTTCTCGCGCGCGTACTGCACGGTGAGGATCTTGCCTTCCACGCCGCGAATGCCGAAACCACCCGGAACCAGAATGGCGTGCTGGCCCTCCAGTATCGCGGTGCCATGAGTCTTCACATCGGAAGAATCGATGTATTTGATGTTGACCTTGGTGCGCGTCTGAATGCCTGCATGGGTGATTGCCTCGATCAGCGACTTGTAGGCTTCGAGCAGTTCCATGTATTTGCCAACGATGGCGATGTTCACTTCGCGATCTGGATGCAGCTTCGCATCGACCACGCGGTCCCACTCGGTGAAATCCGCAGGCGGGCACTCGAGATGGAACTTGCGCACGATGATGTCATCGAGGCCGCTGGCGCGCAGAAGCGCCGGAACACGATAGATGGTATCGGTGTCGGGCAACGACACCACGGCCGGCAAATCCACGTTGGTGAACAGGGCAATCTTGCGGCGTGACGACTCGGGAATCTCGTGATCGGAGCGGCAGATCAGCACATCGGGTTGAATACCGATGGAGCGCAGTTCCTTCACAGAGTGTTGTGTCGGTTTGGTCTTGGTTTCGCCCGCTGTCTCGATGTAGGGCACCAGTGTCAGATGCATGAACAGCGCACGATCGGCGCCCAGTTCCACGCGCATTTGTCGTACGGCTTCCAGGAAGGGTTGCGACTCGATGTCGCCCACCGTGCCACCGATTTCCACGAGTGCCACGTCTGCGCCATTGGCACCATCGACGATGCGACGCTTGATCTCGTCGGTGATATGCGGAATCACCTGAATGGTGGCGCCTAGATAGTCACCACGACGCTCTTTCTTCAGTACTTCTTCGTAGACTCTTCCGGTTGTGAAGTTGTTCTTCGACGTCATGGTCGTGCGAATGAAACGCTCGTAGTGTCCCAGATCGAGATCGGTCTCGGCACCGTCTTCGGTAACGAAGACTTCACCGTGTTGAAAGGGACTCATGGTGCCAGGATCCACGTTGATGTAGGGATCGAGTTTGAGCATGGTGACGTTGAGACCGCGGGCTTCGAGAATCGCCGCGAGAGATGCAGAGGTGATGCCTTTACCGAGAGAAGAAACCACACCACCGGTAATAAAGATATATCGCGTCATTAACGCCCCATCCAGAGTAGTCACGAATAATTCAGAGTGAGAAATGTTACGGGCGTCTGCGCCAAATGCGCTGAAACAGCATTTTAAACAGTCACCTACAGATGGGATTACAGACTACCAGAAGGCATCCCTGACCACAACGCAAAAATCTGTCAGCGTCGGGTTGACAGGTCATGTTGTGGTGGGGTCCACACAATCTCCCAGGCGGTTTCACCGGGCCCTGCACACCATTCTTCGCTGACGCCCACACCCGGAATACACACCAGCTCATCATCGACATAGACCAGTGGCAGTCGCGCTCGCAACCACGGTGCCAGGCCAGCCTCCTGCAGGATTTTCTTCAGGGCACGCCTGGGTCGACCGGTCAGTTGACACTCCTCCCCTCCCTGCCGATACCGAATCGTGAACTGTTGCCCCTCGATCATGCGCAGTCCATGTCGAGCCGGACCGATCCCGGACGGTCTGGCATGCAGGCTGCCATTGTCAGCAAGCAGCAATACTTCAAAAGGATTCCAGGAATGAATTCCGGCGAGATCCGGCAGCGGCCATTGCGGCAGGAGGTGCAACATGCCGCCGTGGCGACGCAATGTCAGGACACTTTCCCCGGATTGCCAGCGCAGTTCTGGTTGCGCGTCACTCGCGACAAGGAGCACCTCGCTGATCATGCGAGTCAACAGATTCCAGCCTGGCTCCCCTGCTCCAGCCTCACGCAACCAGTACCGCAGCAGATTGCGCTGGCGTGCATCACTCAGAGGCAGAAAACCGCCGCAGCGCACAGTACCAGGATCGGCGGTCGTGACACTGGCAAAATCCAGCTCCGCGAGCTCATCCAGCAAGCCATCCGCCTCGGCACTCAAGTGTGCGCTGCGCAACCAGCTCTCACGATAGCCAGGCCAGCGTGCAGCCAGCTTTGGCAGCACCTCGTGACGACAGTAATTGCGGTCGAACTGAAGGCTGGTGTTGCTTTCGTCGTTGATGAAGTCGAGCTGCTGCTCCCGAGCCCACTGCTCCAGATCCTCGCGAGTGAACGACAGCAGTGGTCGAAGCAGCGAGCCCTTGCCGAGCTGACGACTGACAGGCATTGCCGCCAAACCTCGCGGACCGGCACCGCGCAGTGTGCGCAGCAGAAAGGTTTCGGCCTGATCATCGAGATGGTGGGCCATCAGCAGACAGTCGCCAGCGTCAAGAGCCTGGCAAAACGCCTCGTAGCGCTTCTCGCGAGCGAGATTCTCGAGACTGGCGCCCGCTGCACGCTCGATGTGGACGCGCACCACCGTTAACGGGATTTCCAGCCGAATGCAGGTCCTCTCGCAGAATGCCTGCCAGGCGTCCGCGTTGGGGCTGAGACCGTGATGGACGTGAATGGCCGCGAGTCTCCAGGCGGGGAACTGGTGTTGCACGCGGTGCATGGCATGGAGCAGGACGCAGGAGTCGAGGCCGCCGCTCAGGGCGACGATGAGCCTGGGAGGCACCACCGACTGTGGGAGCGAGCCTTGCTCGCGAAGGGCCACGCCAATGTCATCGCGGGCACGGCCCGCTCCCACAGGGAGAAGCCCGGTGAGAGTGGCGGACAGTGCCTGTTCGCTGAAGGACATGCGCTTAGTTGGAGATTCCGTAACTCATCAGGCGCTTGTAACGGCGCTCGACAAGGTCATCGGGATTCATGCGGGACAGACGATCCACCTGCTCGATGAGTGCTGTCTTGATGTTGGCCGACATCGCCTGCACATCGCGATGCGCGCCACCGAGTGGCTCGCTGATGGTCTGATCGACGATACCGAGCTCTTCGAGGCGCTTGGACGTCACCCCCATGGCTTCTGCGGCAGCGGAGGCATACTCGGATGACTTCCACAGAATCGTGGCGCAACCCTCAGGGGTGATGACCGTGTACGTGGAGTACTCGAGCATGTTCAGGTGATCGGCAATGCCAATCGCAATCGCGCCGCCGGAGTTGGCTTCGCCCGTCACGGTGGCGATCAACGGCGTGCGCACCATGGACATCATCGCCATGTTCTCGGCAATCGCTTCGTTGATGCCACGCTCCTCCGAATCGATGCCCGGATAGGCGCCGGGGGTGTCGATGAAGGTCAGCACGGGCAGCTTGAAGCGTTCGGCCAGCGCCACCAGACGGCGAGCCTTGCGATACCCTTCCGGGCGCGGCATGCCGAAGTTGTGGCGGACTTTTTCCTTCGTGCCTCGGCCCTTCTGATGACCGATGATCATGACCGGACGGCCATCCAGACGGGCAATACCGCCAATCAGGGCGAGATCGTCCGCGAACAGGCGATCGCCATGCAGTTCGTCGAAATCCTCGAAGATATGGGTGATGTAGTCGAGCGTGTACGGACGCAGCGGATGACGGGCGACCTGAGAGATCTGCCATGGGGTCAGGGATGAATAGATCTTCTCGGTGAGCTTCTTGTTCTTCTCCTGCAGTTTCTGAATCTCGTCGGTGATGTTCAGCTTGTTGTCGGTTCCCACCAGACGCAGCTCGTTGATCTTCACTTCCAGATCGGCAATGGGCTGTTCGAAATCAAGATAATTCGGGTTCATGGCGTTGTAATGTTCCAGTAATGATTCTTGCGTTGGCCGGGATGATAGCAAAACGGCATGCAGTGTGGGAGCGAGCCGTGCTCGCGATTTGTGGGAGCGGGCCCTGCCCGCGATATTCCCCTAATGGACAAGTTCATCGCGGGCAAGCCCGCTCCCACATCATCGGCCACAATCGAGGGCAGGGCCCGCTCCCACAGGTTATTTGTAATTCAGCACCACTCGCGTCTTGCCGAACTCCTCTTTCAAGGTCTGCAGCAGCTGCTGGGTGGGAAATACAGCCCACTGTGAGCCCAGAACAAGGCAGCCCTTGCTGTCGGGGCGCTCATAGTGAATCCGCACCGGACAAGGCTGCAACGCGACCTGGCTGACCTCGGCATTGGCGGCCTGTTGTTCCCTGCCGCCGCGCCCGCCACTGGTGTTGGCGCGTACCGTGACACTGACGGCAGGCAGCCGCAGCTGATGACTCTCCAGTATGCGCGCCAGCTGGCGAGTGAAATCGGGTAGCAGGAAGTCCCTGTGCAGGTACAGATCCAGACTGCTCGCAGTGCGCTGTCTCGCCTCGTCCAGACTCATCACACTGCGGGCTCGGCCCCGCATGGAGCCGCTGTAATCATCCACGCTGACGTTGCAGTCGATCACCAGAATCTGGTCCTTCTGCAACAGATCGCGATATTGCTCGTACTCGCGAGCGAAGATCGATACTTCCAAGCGGGCACTGCGATCATCGAGGATCACGAACGCGATCGTCTCGCCACGCTTGCTCTTCATGGTGCGCGTGGAGTCCACGAAACCCGCCACCAATTGACTCTCACGCTCTGGCTTAAGATTGGCCAGGCGATCACGGGTGATGTGCCCCAACTCCGGCAGGAACTCGTCGATCGGGTGGCCGCTCAGATACAGGCCCAGTGTCTCGCGTTCGGCGGCCAGTCGCATCTGCTCGCTCCAGGGCCGCACGGCGGGGCGATGACTGAGCTCGGTCTTCACCGGCTCCGCGACAGGACTGATATCACCGAACATGTCCTGTACGCCAATCGCATGATTGCGACTGCTCTGTTCGGCAGCCTTCACCGTTTCCGGAATCGCCGCCATGAGAATGGCGCGCGCCACGTCCTTGCTGCCCTCCTGCAGACTGTCCAGCGCACCCGCGCGGATGAGAGCCTCCAGAGTCCGCTTGTTCACCGCGCGCGGGTCAACCCGCAGGCAGAAATCGAGCAGGGACTTGAACTGTCCCCCGGCGCTGCGTGCGGCGATGATGCTCGCCACCGGCCCTTCGCCGAGTCCCTTGATCGCGCCCAGACCATAGACGATCTCGCGCTTCTGATTGACCGTGAAATTGTACGCGCCGATATTCACATCCGGCACCACCAGTGGCAGCTTCATGAGGCGGCATTCCTCGATCAGCGTCACCACCTTGTCGGTGTTCTGCATATCGGCAGAGAGCACGGCCGCCATGAAGTAGGCAGGATAGTGTTCCTTCAGCCAGGCAGTCTGATAGGAGACCAGGGCATAGGCAGCCGAATGCGACTTGTTGAAGCCGTAGCCAGCGAACTTTTCCATAAGATCGAAGATATGACCTGCCAGCTTCGCATCGATATTGCGCTGCGCTGCGCCACTCAGAAAGAGGTCACGCTGCTGTGCCATCTCTTCCGGCTTCTTCTTGCCCATGGCGCGGCGCAACATGTCCGCACCGCCCAGACTGTAGTTGGCGAGCACCTGCGCGATCTGCATCACCTGCTCCTGATACAGGATCACGCCGTAGGTGTTGGAGAGCACAGGCTCCAGATCAGGATGGGGATAATCGACCTCTGCCCTGCCATGCTTGCGGTTGATGAAGTCATCCACCATGCCCGATTGCAACGGACCGGGACGGAACAGCGCCACCAGTGCGATGATGTCTTCAAAGCGGCTCGGCAACAGGCGCTTGATGAGGTCTTTCATGCCACGGGATTCCAGCTGGAACACCGCCGTGGTTTCGCCGCGC
>MGYS01000098.1:33857-36808 GCA_001802565.1 Gammaproteobacteria bacterium RIFCSPLOWO2_02_FULL_57_10
CTGTCATCCAGAGGAAGTTCCGTGATGTCCAGCTGCTTGTCGGCGGCGGTAAATTCCTGGGCGTTGATCATCTTGACGGCCCAGTCAATAATCGTCAGCGTGCGCAGCCCCAGGAAGTCGAACTTCACCAGACCGGCAGTCTCGACGTCGTTCTTGTCAAACTGGGTGACCAGACCCTCACCGTTCTCGTCGCAGTAAAGTGGTGAAAAATCCGTGAGCTTGGTCGGCGCAATGACCACGCCCCCGGCATGCTTGCCGACGTTGCGCGTGATGCCTTCCAGCTTGTAGGCCATCTCCATGATTTCCTGCGCGTCCTCATCGCTGTCGATGAATTCCTGCAGTTGCGGTTCTTCCTTGACGGCGCGCTCCAGCGTCATGCCGGGCTCGAAAGGAATCAGCTTGGAGAGTTTGTCGGCGAGACCATAGGACTTGCCTTGCACCCGCGCCACGTCGCGCACTACGGCCTTCGCCGCCATGGTTCCGAACGTGATGATCTGGGACACCGCCTCCTTGCCATACATCTCCGCCACGTGGTGAATCACGCGATCGCGGCCATCCATGCAGAAGTCCACGTCGAAGTCTGGCATCGAGACCCGCTCGGGGTTGAGGAAGCGTTCGAACAGCAGGTCATAGCGCAGTGGATCGAGATCGGTAATGCCCAACGCCCACGCGACGATGGAGCCCGCTCCCGAACCCCTGCCCGGTCCGACAGGAATGTCATTGTTCCGGGCCCACTGGATGAACTCCATCACGATGAGGAAGTAACCGGGGAACCCCATCTGGTTGATGACGTTGAGTTCGAAGTCCAGACGCTCGTAGTAGGGTTTGGTGGTGAGTGTGCGATCGGTGTGATCGTGCGGATACAGTTTCTGCAGGCGAGCGTCGAGGCCTTCCTTGCTGACCTTGCGGAAGAACTCTTCGAGCGTGATGCCTGCCGGAATCGGATAGTTCGGAAGATAGGGCTTGCCCAGCTCCAGCTCGAGGCTGCAACGCGTGGCGATGAGCAAGGTGTTCTCGATTGCCTCCGGCAGATCGCTGAAGAGTTGCTCCATTTCGGCGGCGCTGCGCAGATACTGGTACTCGGTGTAGTTGTGCGAGCGACGTGGATCATCAAGCGTGCGACGCTCATTGATGCACACGCGCACCTCGTGCGCCTCGAAATCGTCCTGACTGAGGAAGCGTACATCATTGGTTGCCACGACGGGGCAGCCTGCACTCGCCGCCAGTTGCACGGCTGCCTCAATGTAACTCTCTTCGCCCTCGCGACCACAGCGATGCAGTTCGAGATAGAAACAGCCGGGGAACCAGCTCATCCAGTCACGCAGCACGCTCGACGCCTTGCCCTGCCCCTCTTCCACTAGGCAGCGACCGATCTCGCCATCGCGTCCGCCCGAGAGTGCAATCAAGCCTTGCGAGTGCTGCCTGACCCAGTCGCGCTTGACGACCAGCGCGGAACCCGTGGATTTTTCCGTGTAGGCACGGGAAATCAGCTCGGTGAGATTGCGATAGCCCTGCCGGTTGCGCACCAACAGAACAAGGGGTGTGGGACGCTGCGGATTTTCCTCGTTCTCCACGAGCACATCACAACCACACAGTGGCTTGACGCCCGCGCTCATGGCGGCTGTATAGAATTTGATGAGACCAAACAGATTCAGGTGATCCGTGATTGCCACGGCAGGCATGCGCAACTGGGCGACGCGCGCAGCCAGATCGTCAATGCGCACCAGACCATCCACGATGGAATATTCGGTATGCAGGCGCAGATGGACAAACTTCTCGGACATATCACTCACGCTTGTTTCGCTAGAACCAGTTGCACCGGCTTGAAAGAGCGGCGATGTACTTCACTCGCTCCCAGTGTGTGCAATGCCTGCAGATGCGCCCTGGTCGGGTACCCCTTGTGCACCGCAAAGCCGTAACCTGGGTAACGCACATCGAGTTCGTGCATCTCGCGATCCCTCACGACCTTGGCCACGATCGAGGCTGCCGCGATGCAGTCGACCTTCGAGTCGCCCTTGACCACGGCGGCACTTTGATAGGCCCAGCGCGGGCAATGCAGACCATCGACATAGACAAACCCGGGTTGCGTACTCAGTGCCGTGACAGCACGCGACATGGCCAGCAGACTCGCCTGCAGGATGTTGATGGTGTCGATTTCGGCGACACTCGCACGCCCGAGAGCATAGCACAGGGCCGATTCGACGATGGCCTCGAAAACGCTTTCGCGCTGCCGTTCCGACAATTTCTTGGAATCGTTCAGATTCCTGATCGGGCGGGCAGGATCGAGAATGACGGCCGCCGCGACGACATCCCCTGCCAGCGGTCCGCGACCTACCTCATCAACGCCGGCGACAAACTCCGTTGCGCCGGAAGCCGGATAGGGAAAGGTCAGTTGCACGTCAGCAGTTCTCCGGCAATGGATGACCTGCCACCTGCAACACGGCAATCGCGGCCTGTCTGCTCGCGTCACGACGAATATCCTGATGAATGCGCGTGAAGCGCTGTGCCAGCAGAGCGCGCCGCGAATCGTCTTCGATGAGTGCGTTCAACTCCGCGGACAGGTTTTCCACCGTGACATCATTCTGCAGAAATTCAGGAACCAGACGTTCCCCGGCCAACAGGTTGGGCAACGAGACATAAGGCACCTTGAGCATGCGCGATGCCAGGGCATAGGTCAGGGGCGACAACCGGTAACTGACCACCATGGGTCGCTTGAGCAACATCGCTTCCAGTGTCGCCGTCCCTGAGGCGAGCAACACCAGATCGGCTGCCAGCATGGCCTGATGGGACTGACCATCGAGCACATGGAAGGCTGCACCCGCTGCCTGCTCCGTCAGCAGTTGTTCAACCTGCATCCTGCGCTCCTGATTCGCGCACGGAATCACGAACTGCAACTGCGGGTTGGTGACCAGACAGCGCTGCGCCGTCGCGATGAAGATGGGCCCCAGACG
>MGYS01000098.1:36821-48452 GCA_001802565.1 Gammaproteobacteria bacterium RIFCSPLOWO2_02_FULL_57_10
TGAAGATGGGCCCCAGACGGTTGATCTCATCCCGACGACTGCCTGGCATCAGCGCGATGATTCTGCCGTCTTCCGCGAAGCCGAGCATGTCGCGCGCACGCCGTTGCTGTTCTCGATCATCAACGTCTATTTCGATACTGTCGGCCAATGGGTGGCCGATGAACCTTGCTGGAACGTTGTGTTGTTCGTAGATTGCCGTTTCGAAGGGAAACAGGGCGAGCACCAGATCGACAGCCTGGGCAATCTTGTGAATGCGTTTCTGCCCCCACGCCCAGACGCTGGGGCTGACGTAGTGCACCGTCTTGATGGCGTGATCGTGCAGCACCTTCTCGATGCGCAGATTGAAACCGGGGGAATCGATGCCGACGAAGACATCTGGAGGGTTGGTGATGAAGTGAGTCTCGACAGTCTTCTTGATGCGCAGCAATTCCAGCAGGCGCCCGAGGGGCTCGATGAAGCCCATCACGGACAGACGCTCCATCGGAAAGAAACTGTGAAAACCCTCGGCGAGCATGCGCGGGCCACCAATGCCCTCGAATTGCGCGTCCGGACAGATGCGGCGGATCGCCTGCATCAGGCCTGCGCCCAGAATGTCCCCGGATACTTCGCCCGCTATGATGCCGATTCGCACGCTCTTCTCCGCTTTGTTGCCGTCAACCCGAACGATTCCGGCTAGCGCTGAATTCCGCGGGTTGAGGACACGATCGAGTCAACGAATACCCTGATCTGCGCATTCTGCTGCGCCATGGGCTCCAGTTGCTCAAGCGCCTCCTGCAGCGTCAGCCCCTTCTTGTAGACGATCTTGAACGCCCGACGAATCTCCAGGATCGTGTCCTTGTCGAAACCACGACGCTCGAGACCAATCGCATTGATGCTGCGTGCCTCAGGCGGTGTGCCACTGACGATCAGGAATGCGGGCACATCATTGCTGATATGCGTCATGCCGCCGATCATGCAATGCGCACCAATCTTCAGGAACTGGTTGACCCCTGCGTAGCCACCAAGAACCGCCCAGTCACCCACTTCGACGTGTCCGGAAATGCCGACGTTGTTGGCAAATATCGTGTGGTTGCCAACGATGCAATCGTGCGCCACATGAACATAAGGCATCAGCAGATTATCACTGCCGACACGGGTGTAACCGCCGCCGAAGCCCGTTCCTCTGTGCAGGGTACAGCCTTCGCGAATGATGTTGTTCGAGCCGATCTCCAGCCAGGTCTCCTCACCGACAAATTTCTTGTCAGCCGGATCCTCACCGATCGAAGCGAACTGATAGATCTTGTTGTTCTTGCCTATCCTTGTATTGGATTTGATGATGACATGGGATGCCACTTCGGTCCCTTCATCTATCTCCACGCCCGGCCCGATGATACTCCACGGCCCAACGGTGACACCTGGCGCCAGTTTCGCACTCGGGTCTATGATCGCTCGTGAATCAACCAATTTCGTTTTTCCTTTCTGCACACATGATGATGGCCTCGCCCACCAGTTCATTGCCTACCGATGCACGACAGGCGAACTTGTAGATCCCGCGCTTGCTGGTGATGATCGAAGCTTCAAGCATGAGCTGATCACCGGGAACCACCGGTCGCTTCAGACGCACTTCATCCGCGCCAACGAAGTAATAGAGATAACCATCTTTCGGCTTCTTCTCCTGACTCTTGAATCCCAGAACACCTGCTGCCTGAGCGAGTGCCTCGATGATCAGGACGCCCGGCATGATGGGCTTGTCGGGAAAATGTCCCTGAAAGAATTCTTCATTCACGGTGACATTCTTGTAGGCAAGAATCCTTTTTCCCAACTCGATTTCCAGCACTCTGTCGACCAACAGGAATGGGTATCGTTGCGGCAGGTATTCCTTGATTTCTTCTACGTTCATCATCATTGTCTTGTTTTCCTGAAACGAGCGTCCTGTCATGCATGCGTCTTTGTGACACTGCACCTGAGAGAGGACTATTTTCCCAGCGTCTGTTTGTCTTGTGTCTGCTTGTCTTGTTCCTGTTTTTCCTGCGACAGCTTTTCCAGCTCGCGCAATCTCTTTGCCATATCGTCGAGTTGACGAAATCTGACGATGTTTCTTTTCCATTCCTTTGATTCGAGCAACCCGGTGCCCGACGAATAGATGCCAGACTCGGGTATCGACTGGCTGACGAGTGACATGGCACTTATCATCACCTTGTCGGCAATTTTAAGATGTCCGATAACCCCAACACCACCGCCGATGGTGCAATACTTGCCAATTACCGTGCTGCCCGCAATGGCACTGCAACCGCAAACGATCGTGTGCGCCCCGATCACGCAGTTGTGCGCAATCTGCACCTGGTTGTCGATCTTGACGCCGTGCTCGATCACCGTGTCATCCAGTGCGCCACGATCAATGGTAGACCCGGCCCCTATTTCCACATCATCACCGATGCTGACACCACCGAGCTGGGCAATCTTGATCGCCTGACGACCATCGAATGCGAATCCGAAACCGTCCGCACCAATCACAACGGATGAATGCACAACGGCATTTCTGCCGATCTTCACATCATGGTACAGCGTCACGTTCGCGTACAGCGTGCTGCCTTCGCCAAGCCTGCTGCGCTCACCAATGTAACACCCGGCTCCGATGACACATCCTTCACCTATCACGGCACCAGCGTCGATCACCACGTTGCAGCCGATTGTGACACCCGACCCCATCACAACGGACGGATGCACATTGGCAGAAGGGTGTATGCCCGGCCTGGCAGAAACTCCGGGTTGAAACAACTGTGACGCCTTGGCATAGGTCACATAGGGAGATGACGAAATCAGCTGTGCAGATGGGCACGCAGAGGCAAACTCGGGATCAACAATCACAGCTGATGCCTTGCAGTCTGCCAGCTGACTCACGTAACGAGGATTGCTCAGGAAACTCAATTTGCCGGGCACGGCGCTCTTGAGAGTCGCCAGGCCATTGACACGAACATCGGGGTCTCCCCGCAGTTCAACTGCGAGGAGTGTGGCAAGCTCACCCAGTGTGTAGACAGTATTTTCGCTCACGTGGTGAGAACCCGTCAGCGCAGGATTATTGGTTCAGCTCGTTCAGCTCAGCCGTCACCTTGCCGGTAATGTCATAGGCGTTGTCGAAGAAGGCGACGCTGTCTGCGTTGAGAACCAGATTGTAGCCCCCTTCCCTGACAACAGTTTCAATGGCAGTGCCCAGATTCTGTCGCATGCTTTCGATGAAGGCCTGATTGCGCTCCTGCAGGGCCGCCTGCACACGCTCGGAAATCATCTGCAACTGCACCTGCTTCTCTTGTGCATCAGTACTGACCCGACGCTTTTCGGCATCGCTCATGATGGACTCGTCACGCTGGGCTCTTTCCACCAGTTCACGCAGTTCGGTATTCAGCGTCTCTGCGCGCGCCTGATCTTCACTGAATTCCACTTCGATCGCAGCCTGCAATTCCTGGGCTGCCTGAGTGTTGAAGAGCGCCTGCTCGAGATTGACCACGCCCACGACAGGAGCTGCGGTCTGCGCCAATGCGCCACTTGTTGCCAACAGGAAACCTGCACATACCAATACTTTCTGAATCGTTCTCACAATCTTCTCTCCGGATCACTTGAAAGACAGTGCGTTTGCACTGCCGTGTTCTTGTTCGGCTCAGCGTCAGAATCCTGCACCAATGGTAAAGTCGAAGTTCTTCTCGTCATCGTTCGGATCTTTCGAGAACGGTTTGGCGAGATAGAACGTCAACGGACCAAAAGGTGACAAGTAGGTGACACTGACACCGGCTGAATATCTGAATTCGCCCACATCGAAATTGCTGCAGTTGTTCTGCAAGCTTTGTCTTTGGGTGCAATTTGACGAGAAAACGTTACCTGCGTCAACGAAAAGCGAGGATCGCACCCTGCTTCTGTCGGTGACAAAAGGCAGTGGGAAGAGCAATTCTACACTACCGGTAGTCAATATATTACCCCCGAACGCGTCTAAATCCCGGTTCAGGACAAGGTTCTCCACGGCCAGTCGGCGCTGTGGATTGCCATTGGCATCAAGCACTGGACTACCGTCGGCATTCAGCACCGGCTCAGACACATAACCATACGGTGGACGGGTATCGATCTGCGCCATGCCGCTCTCGTCACGAATGATGTTGCCGTTCTCGTCGCGCAGCAGGCGTGTGTAGTCGCTGGTGAAATACTGCGGGTCGGTACTTCTGGGGCCAAGACTGTTTTCATCGAAGCCGCGCACCACCCCGTTGGAGGAAAGACCACCGGCAAAGAAATTCTGGAAGAAAGGCAGGTCTTGCGTATCGCCGTAGCCACCGCCGTAACCTAGGTTCGCGCGCAGCGCCAGAACCCAGTCGCCCACCAGAGGTCGGTAATACTGGGCGGCGTAATTGAACTTGTAGTACTGCAGGTCGCTGCCAGGGGCTGTGACTTCGAAGGACAACTGCTGGAAAGAACCCGCTGTCGGCAACTGGCCTCGGTTCAGAGTGCTGCGCAACCAGTTGGTTGACAGCGTCACGTTGTCGAACACGGTACCCTCTCTGTCGATGAATCCCGGATCGGGGTTCACGCCAACATACTCCGGAGGCAGATCCGCGATCAGACCGGTGACGGCATCCTGCACCGGACCGTCGAACGGGTTCCTGTTCACAGGCGATACGATGTACGTATCAATACCGTCAAGAGTGGGGCTGGACTTGATTTCCTGCACTGACGCACCGCCGGAACTCAATTCGGTATGCGTATATCCCAGGTTGAAACCGATCTGCTGAATTTCGCTGATCGGATACGCAAAGTTCAGGGTGCCGCCATAGGACTTGGTCGAAAAGTCAGCTGTATTGAAGGGGGAGTCCTGATCCTGCAGGAAGACATTGAAGCCCCTGCTCACGCCATCTGCGGTGAAGTAAGGATCGAGGTAGCTGACGTTCAGACTCTTCTGGAATGTACTCTTGTTGATGCCGACACCAACGGTGCGTCCTGTGCCCAGAAAGTTCTGCGCCTCCAATGCCGAGCTGATGAAGAAGTCTCCACCGCCGCCCGAACCAACGCTGAAGGAAATATTACTGAAGTTCTGCTCTTCCACGGTGAACTCGACATCCACCTGATCTGTGGAACCTGGCACTTCAATCGTCTCCACTTCCACCGTGGAGAAATACCCGAGACGTTCGAGTCTGACCTTCGACAGTTCGATGTCTTGACTGGACGCGGGAGCCGCTTCGAGCTGACGCATTTCACGGCGCAATACATCATCGGCGGTTGCCGTGTTGCCAACGAAGTTGACGCGATTGACATACGTGCGGTTGCCGGGCTCCACGAAGAACGTCACATCGACCGTTCTGTCTTCTTCATTAATTTCCGGAGTGCCATTCACTTCAGCAAAGGCATAACCAAAATTGCCCAGCACCTGTGTCATGTATTCTTCGGTCGCAGTGACCAGCGCCTGTGAAAACGTCTGACCATTGGCAACAACCAGATAGGCACGCAGGATTGCCTCTGCGTTGACCAGATCACCTGCCAGGTTCACTTCGTCGACGACGTATTGCTCACCTTCGGTCACGTTGATCGTGATGTAGATCTGCTCATTGTCAGGCGTAATCGAGATTGGTGAGGAATCGATGTTGAAGCGGACATAACCGTTGTCCATATAGTGTGACGTCAGGCGCTCAAGATCCCCTTCCAGCTGCTCACTGGAATACTTGTTGCGTCCACTGAACGGCAGGTACCACGGCTTCACACCCAATTCGAACAGACCCAGCAGCTCCTCATCATCGAAGGCGTTGTTGCCGACGATGTTGATGTACTGAATGCGGCTCTCTTCACCCTCGTTCACCGTCATGTTGATGGCGACGCGGTTACGCGGCTGTTCTTCCACTTCGATATCCACCGTGGTGCCGTAGCGACCGCGACTCGAATACACTTCCTGAATACCCTGACGAATCGCTTCGAGTGTGGCACGCGTGAAGATTCCGCCCTCGGTGATCTCCGCGGTGGCCATGTTTTCGAGAATGTCTTCGGTGTTGAGCACGCGGTTGCCAGTGATGTTGATCTCGCTGACTGAGGGGCGCTCCAGTACCGTAATGAACAGGACATTACCCTCTCGGGCAACTTCGACTTCCTCGAAATATTCGGAAGCGGTAATCGCACGAATGATGTCGGCTGGCACCTGAGCACCTACCTCGTCACCAATGCCCACCGGCAACAGTCCGAACACCACGCCGGAGGAGATCCTCTGCAGTCCGTCGATCTGGATGTCTTCGATGACGAAGTTCTGTCCGTAGGCGGCAGTCGATGCCAGACTCGCCATTATGAGAGTACTGAGTAAGGTTCTATTCATGAATAATGTTCAAGCCCAAGCCAGCTGGCCGATGATTTCGTATGAAAAGTGAGTAATGCGCAGAAGTTCCCCGGAATCACGAGAGGGTGTCACAAGAGCCGACTGACATCGTTATAAACCGCCAATACCATGATCCCCGAGATCAGCAGCAAACCCAGCTGCAACCCCATCGCCTGAATCCGCTCCGGCACCGGGCGCCGAATGATTGCTTCGATGAAGTAGTACAGCAGGTGCCCACCGTCCAGGACTGGAATCGGCAGGAGATTCAACACACCCAGGCTGATACTGAGTATCGCCAGGAAGCCAAGATACACTTCAAGCCCGTAGCTGGCCGTCTCGCCCGCCACTTGCGCAATGGTGATCGGTCCGTTGATGTTCTTGACGGAGATCAGCCCCACCACCATCTTCTTGATCGAGTCCAGGACGAAGACCGACTTGTCCCAGGTTTCCTGGAGAGCCGGGCCCACCGCAGTGAACACGTTGTAATTCACTTCACGCAGCATGCCCTCGGGCAGACTTGCATACAGATCGAATTCCTGTACGTAGGCACCAATCACGCCGATCGTACTTCCATCCTCCGCAACACTGCTCTGCGGCACCACGGTCAGTGGCACTGCTGCGGACTCTCGTTGGACAACGACGTTCATGGTCAGTTCCGGACTGCCGCGAACGAGTTGTACCCACTGCACCCAGCCTGTCACAGGCTCGCCGTCGACAGCCACAATGCGGTCACCGGGCAACATTCCTGCGCTCTCGGCTGCGCCACCGGGTACCAGACCTTCGATGATCGGAGGAATCTCATACTGCACGAAGCCGAGCGAGCCCAGAGGATTGGGTTCCGAACTGTCAGACTGCCAGTTCTGCAAGAGGATGATGTAGTCACGGGGCGATGTTTCGCCAGCGGGAATGGCCGAGATGTTCAGCTCGCCGGTCTCACCGAGACGATTGAGCAACTGCATCGTGACCTGTTGCCAGATATTGGTCTGGACACCGTCCACCGCCACCACTTCGTCACCGGCACGCAGACCGGCACTATAAGCGGGCGAGTCATTCACGACATTGGCCAGCACGGGGGCTGTGCCATTGAGACCGTACATCACGTTGATGAGCCAGAACACGGCAATGGCGAGCAGGAAATTGGCGAACGGACCGGCGGCAACAATCGCCATGCGTTGCCACAGAGGCTTGCTGGAGAAAGACATGTGCTTCTGACTATCGGGAATGCTGTTCTCGTCAGTGATGGTGCCATCTTCCTGACCGAGCATCTTGACGTAACCGCCGAGGGGAATGGGGGCGATCACATATTCGGTACCATCCTTGCCAGTCCAGGTCTTGACCGCCTTGCCGAACCCGATGGAAAACCGCAACACCTTGACGCCGCAGCGCCGAGCCACCCAGAAATGACCGAATTCATGAATTGTCACCAGAATGCCAAGGGTGACGATCAGGGCGAGAATGTTGATTACAAGTTGTTGAGCCATAGTCGTTACTGCTTCCAAATTCCTGCCTGGTCAATTCCTTGCCGTCAACTCCCTGGCTATCGCTCGGGCCTGCTCATCGGCCTGCCGAATGATATCGATTGAGTCTGCTTTGCGACAAGTCATTTGTGCCTGAACGCGGGCAATGATAACAGGAATGTCCGTGAAACCTATCCCGCCCCGCAAAAAAGACTCCACCGCTATTTCATTGGCAGCATTGAGAATTGTCGGTGCGGTCCCGCCCTGTTCGGCGGCTTCCAATCCCAGTCGCAGACAGGGGAATCGTGTCAGATCGGGGGCAAAGAACTGCAGATCAGGCTGCTTCGCAAGATCAAGAAAGCTGGCCCCGGAATTGATGCGCTCCGGCCACGCCAGACTGTAGGAAATGGGGATGCGCATGTCCGGGCTGCCCAACTGGGCGATAACGGAGCCATCAAGATACTCCACCATCGAGTGCACGATACTCTGCGGATGAATCAGCACATCAATCTGTTGCGGGCCCACTCCAAACAGGAAGCACGCCTCGATCACTTCCAGTCCCTTGTTCATCATGGTGGCCGAATCGACAGATATCTTCCTGCCCATGCTCCAGTTGGGATGGCGACAGGCCTGCGCAGGCGTGACCTGTGCGAGCTCATCCAGTGACGTTTCCCGGAATGGTCCACCAGAAGCCGTCAGCACAATGCGGCGTACGCCCTGACGACGAATATCACTGCCCGCGAGTCTCGATTCGGGCGGGAGGCACTGGAACACAGCATTGTGCTCGCTGTCGATGGGCAGCAGGATGGCGTCGCTCGCGGCAAGGGTCTGCATGAACAGCTCTCCCGCCATGATGAGTGCTTCCTTGTTCGCCAGCAGCACCTTCTTTGATGCCTCAACGGCGGCAAGTGTCGGTGGCAAACCTGCAGCACCCACGATCGCCGCCATTACCGTGTCCACTGAAGGGTGGCGTGCAACGGCCAGCAGTGCCTCTTCGCCTGCCAATACACGCGTGGTGGAACCCTGTCCCAGGAGCACCTGTTCAAGCTGATTGGCGGCATCCGCGTCAACCATGACGGCGAACACTGGTTGGAAGCGCATGCATTGCTGCAGCATCTCTGCCACATTATTGTTGGCCGTCAGTGCGAACACCCTGTAGCGGGAATGCAATGCAATCACCTCCAGAGTGCTTTTCCCGATCGAACCGGTCGAGCCGAGGATCGTGATGCTGGCACTGGTTCGCGCCGGAAGGGATTGATTGTCTTGCGAAGAAGTCATTGCCATGCCAGATCGTCTACCAGAATCATCAGAAAGAATACGAATACGGGAGCGGCGGCCGTCAGGCTGTCAATGCGATCCAGCACACCACCATGGCCGGGCAGCGAACGACCACTGTCTTTCAGTCCCTGACTGCGTTTGAGCATGCTCTCGAACAGATCACCCACCACACTGAACACGGCTACCACCAAACCCATGACCACCAGCGCAACAGCAGTCGAGACATCAAGCGGTTGCACCCACTGATGCATGGGATAAAGCAGTACCAGCGACAACAGCAAACAAGACGCCATCCCTCCCCAGAATCCAGCCCAGGACTTCTGCGGACTGAGTTTGGGAGCCAGTTTGCTCTTGCCAAATCTACGGCCGACAAAGAACGCACCAATGTCGACTATGCTGACCAGGCCAACCAGCGCCAACACAAGATAACCCCGAGGTTCCAGATACTTCAGCTGAATCAGGGCGCACCAGGTTGGCAACAAGGTCAGGAATCCTATCACTGCCGTCTTGCCGACTCCGGTCCAGCGGTCACGATTGTCAGGGTAGGCTTTCAGCAGGGTAAACGCGAAAAGCCAGAACAGAACGCCGAGCCCGCAGACGACAAGCACGCCTTCGCGATCAAGCGCGACAGCGGCAGGACGCAACCCCAGCGGCTGCGAAAGGCCCGCCATCAATACTGCAAAAACAACAAGATAGAGAGCCTTGTGAAGGTTTTGGGTGAGACCCATCAGGCCACTCCACTCGTGCACGGCGACCAACAAAACGGCACTGATGAAAAGAGCAAATGCGAAGGGAGGCAACCAGGCCGTCGCGGCATACAGAACCGCCAGCATCACCAGCGCGGTGATCACCCGGGTTCTAAGCACCGCGCGCACTCCCGGCACGTAGCTCATCGCTGTGAGATGGAGTATCCAGGTGTCCATAGCGGCGCTGACGCTTGCCGTAATCCTCCATTGCCAACTGGAAGTGGCTGTCGTCGAAATCGGGCCAATAACAATCAGTGAAGTACAGCTCGGTATAGGCGAACTGCCACAACAGGAAATTGCTGATCCGACTCTCGCCTCCCGTCCTGATACAGAGATCCGGCATCGGTGAATCGCCGAGACAAATATGCTTCTGCATCGTCGCCACGGTCACATCGGCCGCGCGCAATTTTCCTTGCTCGACCTGCGCGGCAATCTGTCGTGCTGCGTTGGCAATATCCCACTGCCCACCGTAATCGGCGGCTACCGTGACCACTGTTCCCGTATTGCCAGCGGTCAACTCTTCCACATCACGCATATGGTGTTGCAGCTTGGCAGAAAAGCTTTCGCGATTGCCGATGAACTGGAGACGCACATTATTCTGGTGCAATTGGGTAATTTCCTTGCGCTTGAGCACAGCCAGAAAGAGAGCCATGAGCCCCTTCACTTCCTTGTTGGGGCGCAACCAGTTCTCACTGCTGAATGCAAACAGGGTAAGGTACTTGATGTCGCGTTTCACGCACGAATACACCACCTGCCGAGCGGCCTCGGCGCCGGCCCGGTGGCCAGCGGAACCAGACATGCCATTCACTCTGGCCCAGCGATTATTGCCATCCATGATTACGGCCACGTGAGTCGGAAGTGCAGCCGACCCAGAATGAGCGAAAGTCTCGTTTTGCATCAGACGTCTATGTCTCTAAAGTTGATGGGTGCAGTCACTTGCGACCAGCCTTACATAGACAACAAATCCGCTTCCTTGACGCCATAACTGGCATCGATTGCCGCAATGTACTTGTCAGTGAGTTTCTGAATCCGCTCTTCGGCGCGACGCTGATCGTCTTCACTGATCTCCTTGTCCTTCAACAGGTCCTTGAAATCCCCATTGGCATCACGGCGGATATTGCGCACGGCGACTCTGGCATTTTCCGCTTCCGATTTGGCCTGCTTGGTGTACTCGCGACGAGTCTCTTCCGTTAGCGCTGGCATTGGGACGCGAATGGACTCTCCATTGTTGGAAGGGTTCAAGCCCAGATCGGATTTCATGATGGCGCGTTCAACCTCGCCAATCAAAGGCCTCTCCCAAGGCACAACCACCAGACAACGACCATCTTCCACAGTCACGTTGGCAAGCTGATTAAGAGGAGTGTCGGCACCGTAGTAAGGCACCATGATGGTATCGAGAAGACTGGGATGAGCACGACCAGTCCGAATTTTCTTGAAGGCTGTCTCCAATGCGGTGACGCTCTTCTCCATGCGTTGCTCTGCGTCTTTGATAATGTCTTCAATCATTTCAGTTACCCCATCCTGCTACCACCCGAAACGGGCGGTTCTGATTATTCTACGGGTGCATTCTCGATGGTCGTGCCATCGCCAGGCCCCATCACATTATTGAGCAGAGCACCCGGTCGATTCATGTTGAATACCCGCACGGGTATGTCGTGCTCGCGGATCAGCGCGATGGCGGTCAGATCCATGACGCCCAGCTTCTTGTCCAGCACGTCATCGAAGGTCAGACGGTCATACTTGACGGCATCGGGCACCAGTTTCGGATCGGCCGAGTAAACACCATCAACCTTGGTGGCCTTGAGCACCAGCTCTGCATTGATCTCTTGATCTCGAT
>MGYS01000099.1:0-4303 GCA_001802565.1 Gammaproteobacteria bacterium RIFCSPLOWO2_02_FULL_57_10
ATGGTTGTGACGCTGATCAACCCGATTGCGATGGATGATGGTCTGCGCTTTGCGATCCGTGAGGGTGGCAGAACGGTAGGTGCAGGCGTCGTAGCGAAGATTTTCGAGTAAATCACTGACAGGGGCTGGCCTTCGTGGTCGGCCCCTTGTTGTTGGCTGGTATGTGTTTGAGCCGAAGTTGTGTCGAGACGTGGTGCAGGCGTTAATCTCTGTACTTTCGCTTGACAGGGGTCTGCTGCAACCTTAGAATTCGCTTCCCTTTTTTCTGTATTTAGCCGAAAAAAATAGCAACGTTCAGTAACTGTTTCATTTAAAAAGTTTTTTGGAGAATTGAGTAGATGCAAAATCAGCGTATCAGAATTCGGCTTAAAGCCTTTGATCATCGGCTGATTGATCAGTCTACCCAGGAAATAGTCGATACGGCGAAGCGAACTGGTGCGCAAGTGCGCGGGCCTATTCCGCTGCCGACGAATACTGAGCGCTTTACCATCCTGATTTCACCACACGTGAACAAGGATGCCCGTGATCAATATGAGATCCGCACGCACAAGCGTCTGCTGGATATCGTAGAGCCCACCGAAAAGACAGTTGATGCACTAATGAAGTTGGATCTGGCGGCTGGTGTAGAGGTGCAAATCAGCCTGGGTTGATATCGTCGATATCGATCCTGTGTTGAGCCATTTTGCAACAGCGCAGCGAACCTATCAGTTCTCCTGATAGTTAACATGCTCGAGGGCACGTTGAAGTTGTCCTGTAGCGAACATGGTGTAATGCGAAAGCAGCCATAGCGGGTTTCAGCCCCGTACACGATGAGGTTTATAAAATGTCGATTGGATTAGTCGGTCGAAAAAGCGGCATGACCCGCGTTTTCACTGAGGCAGGTTTGTCTATACCGGTTACGGTCGTAGAGGTTCATCCGAACAGGGTGACTCAGATCAAGACCGCCGAAATTGATGGCTACAGCGCAGTCCAGGTTACTACTGGCGAGCGTAAGGCATCGCGCGTTTCAAAATCTCTCGCAGGGCATTTTGCCAAGGCGGGCACCGAAGCCGGTACCGGTCTTTGGGAGTTCCGTGCAAATGCTGATGAGCTTGGTGATCTTGCTGCTGGCAATGAGCTCACCGTTGAGCGATTCACTCCAGGTCAAAAGGTTGATGTGACCGGTACCTCCAAAGGTAAAGGCTTCGCGGGCACCATCAAGCGCCATAACTTTCACATGCAGGACGCCACTCACGGTAACTCACGGTCACACCGTGTGCCGGGCTCCATTGGTCAGTGTCAAACTCCTGGTCGCGTGTGGAAAGGCAAGAAAATGGCTGGTCACATGGGCGACGTTCGCGTCACCACCCAGAGCCTCGAGATTGTGCAGGTTGATGTTGAAAACAACCTGTTGCTCGTCAAAGGTGCTCTGCCTGGTGCGACGGGCTCCAATGTCATCATTCGTCCCTCTGTTAAATCTCCAGCGTCCAAGGGGTAAGCAATGGAATTGATTATTGCAAAGCCCGGTAACAAAGCGGGTAAGGAAAAGATTTCCATTTCTGATGAGGCGTTCGCCAGAGAGTTCAATGAAACTCTTGTTCATCAGACAGTGACAACATATCTCGCGGGTGCGAGACAGGGTTCTGTGCAGCAGAAGACCCGTTCCGAAGTCAGTGGTGGTGGTCGCAAGCCATGGCGCCAGAAAGGAACCGGTCGTGCCCGTGCAGGTACCATTCGCAGCCCTATCTGGCGTACTGGTGGCGTGACGTTCGCAGCGCGTCCTCAGGATCACAGCAAGAAGCTGAACAAGAAAATGTACCGCGGTGCGATGGCCTGCATCCTGTCTGAGTTGATCAGACAAGGTCGTCTGCTGATCGTTGACGAATTCGTCGTCGCCTCCCACAAGACCAAGGATCTCATTAGCAAGCTGAATGAGTTCTCCCTGGATAACGTGCTGATCGTGGCGGAAGACATTGAAGAGAATCTGTTTCTGGCTGCGCGCAACCTGCATAAGGTAGACGTGCTGGATGCGGCTGGTCTGGATCCTGTCAGTCTGATCGGCTTCGAAAAGGTGCTCATGACAGTACCTGCGCTGAAGAAAGTTGAGGAGATGCTGTCGTGAATCAAGCCAGACTGTATTCGATTATTTTAGGCCCGCATATTTCCGAGAAAGCCACCATCATGGCTGAAGTCAGAAATCAGGTGGCTTTCAAGGTGGCCAACGATGCTACCAAGACCGAGATCAAGGAAGCAGTAGAGAAGATCTTCAAGGTGTCTGTCACCGGTCTGCAGGTTCTCAATGTCAAGGGTAAGACCAAGCGTACTGCGCGTGGTGGTATCCGCCAAAAATCAAACTGGAAAAAAGCTTATGTCCAGCTGGAGCAGGGTCATGAAATTGACTTTGCCGAGCTGAGCTGAGAAGGGGTTAACGGTCATGGCAGTTGTAAAGTGTAAACCCACCTCTCCAGGTCGCCGATTTGTAGTCAAGGTTGTCAACCCTGAGCTGCACAAGGGCGAGCCCTATGGCCCGCTGTTGGCGACAAAAGCGAAGTCTGGTGGTCGTAACAATCTGGGTCGCATCACGACGCGTCACGTCGGTGGTGGACACAAGCAGAAATACCGCATCGTCGATTTCCGTCGCGACAAGGACGGTATTCCAGGAAAGGTAGAGCGTCTGGAATATGATCCAAACCGCACTGCACACATCGCTCTGATGCTGTATGCGGATGGCGAGCGTCGTTACATCATCGCTCCGGCGAAGGTGTCTGCAGGAGATGTTCTGCTCTCGGGTGAAGATGCGCCAATCAAGCCGGGCAACTGCCTGCCGCTGCGCAACATCCCGCTGGGTAGCACGGTACATTGCATTGAAATGAAGCCGGGCAAGGGCGCGCAGATCGCTCGCAGTGCTGGTGCTTCCGTGCAGCTCGTCGCAAGAGAAGGCAGCTACGCAACACTGCGTCTGCGCTCTGGCGAAATGCGCAAGATTCTTTCTGACTGTCGCGCCACTCTGGGCGAGGTTTCGAATGCAGAGCACAGCCTGCGTTCGCTGGGTAAAGCCGGTGCCGTACGTTGGCGCGGTGTTCGTCCTACCGTTCGCGGTGTGGCGATGAACCCGGTTGACCACCCGCACGGTGGTGGTGAAGGACGTACGTCTGGTGGACGTCACCCTGTATCACCATGGGGTGTTCCAACCAAGGGCTACAAAACCAGAACAAACAAGCGTACCAGCAAGATGATCGTACGCCGCAGAAATGCGAGCCGATAACGGCTCCTACTAGAGGAAATAAAAGTGCCACGTTCACTGAAAAAAGGTCCCTTCATAGACCTTCATTTGATGAAGAAAGTGCAGACAGCAATGGAGAACAACGACAAGCGTCCCATCAAGACCTGGTCGCGTCGTTCGATGATTTCTCCAGACATGATTGGTTTGACACTCGCAGTCCATAATGGTCACCAGCATGTGCCTGTATTTGTTTCCGAGGATATGGTTGGTCACAAGCTGGGCGAGTTCGCGCTCACCAGAACTTACCGTGGTCACGCGGCTGACAAGAAAGCCAAGCGCTAGTTAACGGGGATATTGAGATGGAAGTGGTAGCTAAATTAAAAGGCGCTCGGCTCTCCGCACAGAAGGCGAGACTGGTAGCTGATCAGATCCGCGGCAAGGGTGTTGAAGAAGCACTGCAGCTGCTGACGTTCAGCCCCAAGAAAGGCGCTGACATTATCAAGAAAGTGCTCGATTCGGCGATTGCCAATGCCGAGCACAACGAAGGTGCCGATGTGGATGAGTTGAAAGTTTCAACGATCTTCGTCGACGAAGGGTTAACAATGAAACGGATCAGTCCACGTGCCAAGGGAAGAGCGGATCGCATCTTCAAGCGCTCGTGCCACATCACCGTTAAAGTAGCCGATAAGTAGGGAGATTGGGATGGGTCAAAAAGTACATCCAACCGGAATTCGGCTTGGTATCGTCAAGAAGCATACTTCAGTGTGGTTTGCTGAAGGCAGAAACTACGCAGAGAACCTGCTGACAGATCTGAAAGTGCGTGCGTTCCTGAGAAAGCAGCTCGCGGCGGCGTCAGTGTCCCGCATTGATATCGAGCGTCCGGCGCAAACTGCGCGGATCACGATTCACACAGCTCGTCCAGGTATCGTCATCGGCAAGAAAGGCGAAGACGTGGAAACACTGCGCGCCACTCTGGCCGCAAAGATGGGTGTGCCCGTGCACATCAACATCGAAGAGATTCGCAAGCCTGACCTCGACGCCCAGTTGGTGGCTGACAGTGTTGCGCAGCAGTTGGAGCGCCGAGTGATGTTCCGCCGTGCC
>MGYS01000099.1:4314-15843 GCA_001802565.1 Gammaproteobacteria bacterium RIFCSPLOWO2_02_FULL_57_10
CAAGGTGCAGGTAGGTGGGCGTCTGGGCGGTGCTGAAATCGCACGTTCAGAGTGGTATCGGGAAGGTCGTGTGCCGTTGCACACCTTGCGTGCGGACATCGACTATGCGACGTCTGAGGCAAGCACTACCTACGGCCTGATTGGCGTGAAGGTATGGATTTTCAAGGGTGAAGTACTGAAGCTTCACGAAGCCGTCCCGGCACCACAGAAAGCGGCCAAGTAGAGGGTAGACCAAGATGTTGCAGCCAAAACGTACAAAGTTTCGCAAGATGATGAAGGGCCGTAACCGCGGCCTCTCACATCGTGGTAGTAACGTGGATTTTGGTGAGTTTGGTCTTAAGGCTATCTCGCGCGGCCGTCTGACTGCCCGCCAGATTGAATCTGCAAGACGTGCAATGACTCGCCACGTGAAGCGTGGAGGAAAGATCTGGATCCGTGTGTTCCCGGACAAGCCGATCACCCAGAAGCCGCTTGAAGTGCGTCAGGGTAAAGGTAAGGGTAGCGTGGAGTATTGGGTAGCCCAGATCCAGCCAGGTCGTATCATGTTTGAAATTGAAGGTGTTGACGAGACGCTGGCACGCGAAGCATTCTCGCTGGCCGCCGCAAAGCTGCCGTTTGATACCGCTTTTGTGAAAAGGACGGTGATGTGATGAAAGCCAGTGAATTGCGTGAAAAGACCGTTGCTGAACTGAACGAACAACTGAACACGCTGTATCGTGATCAGTTCACCTGCAGAATGCAGAAGAGTACCGGACAGCTTGCCCAGTCGCATCTGACTGGCAATATCAAGAAAGATATCGCCCGGGTTAAGACTATCATTACGGAAAAAGAGAAAGTTGGGTCCTGAATATGTCGCTTAGTGAAACTACAGTAGAAAAAACCGGACGCACAGTGTCTGGCCGAGTTGTAAGCAACAAGATGGACAAGTCCATTGTTGTGCTCATCGAGCGCCGGGTTAAACACCCCGTGTACGGCAAGTACATCACTCGCTCGTCCAAGCTGCATGCTCACGACGCCAACAACGAGTGCAACGAGGGCGATGCCGTTACGATCAAGGAAGTGCGACCCATTTCCAAGACCAAGACCTGGACGCTCGTATCCATCGACGAGAGAGCTGTCGAAGTCTGACGGGTCAAGAGTAGTAGTATCAACATAGAGTTTTTTGAGTCCTGTGACTCAGTGTCGCTAATGCGATAACCAGATAAAGGTTCGGAGAGAATCGATGATTCAAGTACAGTCATACCTTGACGTGGCAGACAACAGTGGTGCGAAGCGAGTGATGTGCATCAAGGTACTGGGCGGCTCGCACCGTCGATACGCTCGCATTGGCGATGTAATCAAAGTGACAGTCAAGGAAGCGATTCCACGTGGCAAGGTCAAGAAAGGCCAGGTGCTGACTGCACTGGTTGTGCGCACCAAGAAGGGCGTACGCAGAGGCGACGGTTCGCTGATCAAATTTGACGATAACGCCGCGATTCTGCTCAACAACCAGCAGGCTCCAATCGGTACTCGTGTGTTTGGACCAGTAACGCGTGAACTGCGCTCAGAAAAGTTTATGCGAATTATTTCACTTGCACCCGAAGTGCTATAGAACAGAGATTGAGGCCGCGGATTATGCGTAAGATTAAAAGCAATGACGAAGTGATTGTGACCACCGGCAAGGACAAGGGAAAGCGCGGAACCGTTTCCCGATTCGTTGGCGAAGACAAGGTAATCGTGACTGGCGTCAATATCGTGAAGCGTCACACCAAGCCGAATCCGAATGCAGGACAGGCTGGCGGAATCATCGAGAAGGAAGCAGCGATCAGCATCTCCAACATCGCGATTTTCAATCCCGAGTCCAGCAAGGCGGATCGAGTGGGATTCAAGATTGAAGATGGCAAGAAGACGCGGATTTTCAAGTCCACTAACAAAGCAATAGATTAACGAATATTCAGGTTGCCCAAATGGCTCAGTTGAAAGAGTTTTACAAGAAAGAAGTGATACCCGCCCTTACGAAGCAGTTCGGGTACGACAATCCCATGCGCGTGCCAAAGATCACCAAAGTGGTTTTGAACATGGGCGTTGGCGAAGCTGTCGGCGACAAGAAGATCCTGGAGAGTGCCGCTGCAGAGCTGGCGACTATCTCCGGTCAGAAAGTCGTGATCACCAAAGCGCGTAAATCTATCGCAGGTTTCAAGATTCGTGCCGGCTGGCCAATTGGCTGCAAGGTGACTCTGCGCGGTGAGCGCATGTACGAATTCCTGGAGCGTCTGGTTGGTATCGCCATTCCACGTATTCGCGACTTCCGTGGCCTGAGCCCGAAGGCGTTCGATGGTCGTGGCAATTATGCGATGGGCGTGACTGAACAGATCATCTTCCCGGAAATCGACTACGACAAGGTGGATCATCTGCGTGGACTGGACATCACCATTACCACGACAGCTCGCACGGACGACGAAGGTCGTGCACTGCTGACAGCACTGCGCTTCCCGTTCAAAGGTACGATAGCGAATTCAGGGACCAAGGAGTCTTAGTATGGCGAAAACATCGATTCTGGCCCGTGAAAAGAAGCGTGCCGATACAGTAGCGAAATTCGCAGCCAAGCGTGCTGCTGTGAAAGCAATTCTGAAAGACGTCAACGCAAGCGACGAAGAAAAGTGGGATGCACAGATCAAGCTGCAGAAGATGCCGCGCGATGCGAGCCCGGTTCGTCAGCAGAATCGTTGCAGGATCACTGGTCGCCCGCATGGGGTGTACCGCAAGTTTGGTATGTGCCGACACAAGCTGCGCGAAGCGGCGATGCGTGGCGATGTACCAGGATTGACCAAGGCAAGCTGGTAAGCTGGAGCTAAATTATGAGTATGTCCGACCCGATTGCAGATCTGTTGACCCGGATCAGAAATGCCCAGATGGCGAAGCTGCCGAAGATTGTCTGCCCGTCTTCCAAGAGCAAGGTGGCGATCTGCCAGCTGCTGAAGGATGAAGGTTATATCGCTGACTTCGCAGTTGCGGAAGTCGAGAAGAAAGCTGTCCTGACCGTGGACCTGAAGTACTACCAGGGCCGTGCGGTGATCGAAGAGATCAAGCGCGAAAGCCGTCCAGGTCTGCGGATCTATCGCGGCAAGTCAGAATTGCCGAAGAACCGTGGCGGACTGGGTATTGCGATTGTATCCACGCACAAAGGTCTGATGACAGACAAGCAAGCCAGAGCCGCAGGTCTTGGTGGCGAAGTTTTGTGTACAGTGTTCTAAATACAAAATTCAGAAATCCAGTTAATAGAGCAAGAATATGTCCAGAGTAGCAAATAACCCGGTTCAATTGCCGAAGGGAGTTGAGGCTACCGTCACTGACGGTTTCATCTCCGTGAAAGGCAGCAAAGGCAATCTGCAGCTGGCGTTGCACAACGCTGTGCAGATTACCCGAGACGGCGACTCCCTGCGTGTAAGCGCAGCGAATGAGACCAGACAGGCAAATGCGTTGTCCGGCACCTTCAGAGCGCTGATCAACAACATGGTCACAGGCGTCAGCCAGGGCTTCCAGAAGAAGTTGCAGCTTCAAGGCGTTGGTTACCGCGCCAAGGCGCAGGGCCAGACACTGAATATTTCGGTCGGGTATTCTCACCCAATCGATTTCGTTGTGCCTAAAGGTGTTACTGCGGATACGCCCACTCCTACGGAGATTGTGCTGTCCGGTGCAGATAAGCAGTTAGTGGGCGAGGTTGCAGCCAAAATACGCGAGTTCCGTCCGCCAGAGCCGTACAAGGGCAAGGGCATTCGTTATCTCGATGAAACTGTGTATAGGAAAGAAGCTAAGAAGAAATAAGGCTTGAAACTATGAACGTAAAGAAACAGGCACGTCTGCGTCGCGCACGCAGAACCAGAGCGAAGATCAGTCAGCTGAACGTGAATCGTCTGTGCGTATTCCGCACACCGCGTCACATTTATGCACAAATCATTTCTCCAAGCGGCGCTGAGGTTTTGGCAGCCGCTTCTACCCTGGACAAGTCTCTTCGAGGCACGGTCACAGGTAATATTGCGGCGGCTACCAAAATCGGCGCAATGATTGCGGAGCGTGCGAAAGCCGCAGGTGTCAGCAAGGTTGCATTCGACCGCGCTGGATATAACTACCATGGCCGAGTGAAAGCATTGGCCGACGCCGCACGTGAAGGCGGTCTGGAATTTTAAGGGCAGAGTGAGATATGGCATTTAAAGAAGAGGCGAAAAAGAACGAGGAAGGTTTGCAGGAGAAGTTGATCCAGGTAAACCGCGTTGCCAAAGTAGTGAAGGGCGGTCGTATTTTCAGTTTCACAGCCCTGACTGCGGTAGGTGATGGCAATGGCCGCGTTGGCTTCGGTCGTGGCAAGGCGCGCGAAGTGCCGCTGGCCATCCAGAAGGCAATGGAAGCTGCTCGCCGCAACATGATTTCCGTATCTCTTGACGGTCACACACTGGAGTATCCGGTGAAGGCGCGTCACGGTGCTTCCAAGATCTACATGCAGCCAGCCTCTGAAGGTACTGGCGTGATCGCCGGTGGCGCGATGCGTGCAATCATGGAGCTGGCCGGCGTTCAAAACGTACTGGCAAAGTGCTATGGATCCACGAATCCTGTGAACGTTGTACATGCAACATTCAAGGGCTTGAAACACATGCGTGCGCCGGAAAGCATTGCGGCAAAACGCGGTAAAACACTCGAAGAAATTTTAGGTTAGCAGACATGGCTACAAAAAACGTAAAGATCACTCTGGTCCGCAGTCCAATCGGCACGATGGAAAGACACAGGCTTTGCCTGAAGGGTCTTGGTCTGCGTCGTATGCACCAGAGCGTTGAAGTCCTGGATACTCCTGCAAATCGCGGGCTGATTACCAAGGTTCGCTACATGTTGTCTGTTGAAGGCGAGGAATAAGACATGCATTTGAATACGTTGAGTCCTGCACCAGGCAGCACAAAGCCACGTCGACGCGTCGGCCGTGGTATCGGCAGTGGTCTTGGCAAGACCTGTGGCAGTGGTCACAAAGGTCAGAAGTCCCGTAGTGGCGGTGGCGTACGTCCCGGTTTTGAAGGCGGCCAGATGCCTTTGCAGCGTCGTCTGCCGAAGTTCGGTTTCAGTTCACGCGTTGGCCGCATCACCGCGGAAGTACGCACCAGTGAATTGGCCAACCTGACTGCAGAAGTCATTGATATTGCTGCACTGCGTGAAGCCAATCTGATTACCAGCGTGATCCGTCGCGTCAAGGTGATGCTGTCTGGTGAAGTCAGCAAGCCGCTGACATTGAAGGGACTGCGCGTAACAGCCGGTGCCCGCGCTGCGATCGAAGCTGCTGGCGGCAAGGTTATCGAGGAAGTGGTGGTCCACAACGTCGGCAAGAATGGCAAGAAACTGCCAAAGCCAAAGAAAGCTGACAGCAAGGACTAAGTAGAAGCCAATGGCAACCAGACCCAATATTAATCCCGAGAAGATAGGCGCTGGCCTGGGCGAACTCAAGGCGCGTCTGCTGTTTCTGCTCTTTGCCCTGTTTGTGTATCGGGTCGGGACGCATATTCCGGTGCCGGGCATTGATCCGAACCAGTTGACGAATCTGTTCAGTCAGAACGAAGGGACCTTTCTGGGTCTGTTCAACATGTTCTCTGGCGGCGCACTGGAGCGGATGAGTATTGTGGCGCTGGGCATCATGCCGTACATCTCTGCATCGATCATCATGCAGCTGTTGACGGCGGTGAGTCCGCAGCTGGAACAGTTGAAGAAGGAAGGCGAGTCGGGTCGCAGGAAGATCACGCAGTACACCCGTTACGGTTCACTGGCGCTGGCAACAGTTCAGGGTACCGGCATGACGGTGGGACTCCTGGCGCCGATGGCATACAACCCAGGCATGGGCTTCACGCTGACCGCGATCATCTCTCTGGTGACCGGTGCGATGTTCATGATGTGGTTGGGTGAGCAGATTACCGAGCGCGGCGTTGGCAACGGTATTTCGATGTTGATCTTCGCAGGTATTGTTGCCGGACTGCCGGGTGCGATCGGCAACTCGTTGTCCCAGGCTTACGAGGGTCAGATCAGTGGCTTGCTGTTGTTTGTGGTGGCTCTGATTGCAGTTGTGGTCATTGCAGCGATTGTCTTCATCGAGCGTGGTCAGCGACGTATTACCGTGAATTACGCGAAACGTCAGCAGGGCCGCAAGATGTACGCTGCACAGTCCAGCCATTTGCCGCTCAAGGTCAATATGGCGGGCGTGATTCCGGCGATTTTCGCCAGCAGCATCCTGCTTTTCCCTGCATCGCTGGGTCAGTGGTTCGGACAGTCTGAAGGTGCGGAATGGTTGCAGGATCTGGCGTTGATGATCGGACCAGGGCAGCCTCTGTACATCATCATCTTCAGTGCAATGATTGTGTTTTTCTGCTTCTTCTACACGGCCCTGGTGTTCAATCCCAAGGATGTGGCAGAAAACCTGAAGCGTTCCGGTGCGTTCATTCCCGGTATTCGCCCAGGTGAGCAGACAGCCAAGTATATCGACGCAGTACTGACAAGATTGACCATGTTCGGCGCCGTCTACATCACTATTGTGTGTCTGCTGCCGAACTTCTTCCAGATGATGGCCAACGTGCCTTTCAACCTGGGTGGTACGGCGATGTTGATCGTGGTAGTGGTGAGCATGGATTTCATGTCCCAGGTACAGTCTCACTTGATGTCTCATCAGTACGATTCACTGATGAAGAAATCGAACCTGGGAAGTTTTGGCCGCGGAGGCCTCTAGAGCTTGAGTGCCCGCGGGAGTGAAGCCCCGGATTTATTGGAGAGTTAAAGTGAAAGTCAGAGCATCAGTTAAGAAAGTATGTCGCAAGTGCAAAGTGATCAAACGCAATGGCGTAGTCAGAGTGATCTGCTCGTCAGAGCCCAGACATAAGCAGCGTCAGGGCTAAGTCGTCTGGTTGATTTTTTACTGGTCAGAGTATATCCTTTGCCCCCCGTAATTTTGGCTCAGAGCACCTTTGGGCGCGTAAGTAATCTTTAAAGTGGAGTAAAAATATGGCACGTATTGCAGGTGTCAACATACCGGATAATAAGCATATTGTGATTTCCCTTGGCTACGTCTTCGGAATCGGTGCTACCAGGGCGAAAACGATATGCGCAAATACTGGTATTGCTCCGAGCACCAAGACAAGCGCGCTGACTCCAGAGCAACTCGACAGTGTTCGAGCTGAAGTTGCCAAGTTTACTGTTGAGGGCGATCTGCGCCGCGAACTGTCCATGGCGATCAAACGCCTCATGGATCTGGGTTGCTTCCGTGGTATTCGTCACCGTCGTTCACTGCCTGTGCGTGGTCAGCGTACCAAGACCAATGCTCGTACTCGCAAGGGTCCGCGCAAGCCTATTCGCAAGTAATCAATCAGCAGATTTCAAGCCCAGTTTAAGACGATTTGAATCAGGAATAATTTATGGCAAAGCCAGCAGCAGCTAAAGCAACGAAGAAGAAAGCGCGTAAAGCGGTAGTGGATGGCATCGCATTCATCCACGCTTCGTTCAACAACACCATCGTCACGATCACGGATCGTCAGGGCAACGCTCTGAGCTGGGCAACGTCCGGTGGTTCAGGTTTCCGTGGTTCGCGCAAGAGCACGCCCTTCGCTGCTCAGGTAGCTGCAGAACGTGCTGGAAAAGCTGCAATTGAATTGTACGGTTTGAAGAATCTGGATGTAAAAGTCAACGGTCCCGGGCCAGGACGAGAGTCTGCGGTACGTGCGCTCAATGGCTGTGGTCTGAAGGTAAGCAACATAACCGACGTGACGCCGATGCCCCATAACGGCTGCCGTCCACCGAAGAAGCGACGTGTATAGACTGCATTGTCTGTTTCGCATCACTCTGTTTGGAATTTGTGTAATTTAGTTGCTTATCTCCCATAGATAAGAACATAGGAGACTGTATATGGCCCGTTATTTAGGCCCGAAATGCAAACTGGCTCGACGTGAGGGAACAGATCTGTTCCTGAAGAGCGGTGTTCGCACGCTGGACAGCAAGTGCAAGACCGAGAACGCCCCAGGCCAGCACGGCCAGCGTCGCGGCAGACTTTCCGACTACGGTGTGCAGCTGCGTGAAAAGCAGAAGATCCGCAGAATCTACGGCATCCTGGAAAAGCAGTTTGCTGGTTACTACAAGGAAGCGGCTCGTCTGAAGGGCGCCACTGGCGAGAACCTTCTGCAGCTCCTCGAATCACGTCTGGACAACGTTGTGTACCGCATGGGCTTCGGCTCCACGCGTGCAGAGTCGCGTCAGCTCGTGACTCACAAGTCCATTCTGGTGAATGGCGATATTATCAACATCCCTTCGTATCAAGTTTCACCCGGTGATGTCATTTCTGTCCGCTCGAAAGCCAAGGAACAGCTGCGTATCAAGGCTGCTCTGGAGCTGGCAGGTCAACGCTCTCCTGTTGAATGGATCAACGTAAACAGCGATAAGCTGGAAGGTCAATTCAGTCGCAAGCCTGATCGTGCCGACTTGTCTCCTGACATTAACGAAAACTTGATAGTTGAGCTTTACTCCAAGTAGTAAACTGACTAAATGAAGGGTGAATTCATGCAGATTTCTTTGTCGGATTTTTTGACACCGCAATTGATCAAGGTTGAAGAGTATGACAAGTATCACTCCAAAGTGGTGCTTGAGCCGCTGGAGCGTGGCTTTGGTCATACTCTGGGAAATGCGCTGAGACGAATCCTGCTCTCCTCAATGCCAGGCAGTGCGATTGAAGAAGTGGAAATCGACGGCGTTGTGCACGAATACAGCACTATTGAAGGTGTTCAGGAAGACGTCATCGAGATTCTGCTCAACCTCAAGGGTGTTGCGGTAATTCTCAATGGCCAGGACGAGGCAGTAATCACTCTGAGTGCCAAGGGCGCGGGTGTGGTGACAGCGGGCAACATCACCGTGGGTCACGATGTTGAAATCGTGAATCCCGATCACGTGATTGCGAACCTGAACGACAGCGGCGAGCTGAACATGCGCATGACCGTGCGCAAGGGCCGTGGCTATGCACCAGCCGATACACGCGTTTCCAACGATGACGAGACTCGTGCAGTAGGCCGTCTGTTTCTGGATGCGTCGTACACCCCGGTGACGACTGTTGCGTACTCTGTAGAAAGCACTCGTGTTGAGCAGCGTACCGACCTCGACAAACTGATCATCGATCTGCGAACCAATGGAACGATTGATCCGGAAGAGGCCATTCGCCGTGCCGCGACAATTCTGCAGCACCAGTTGGCTGTGTTCGTTGATCTGCAGAGCCAGGTAGCGAGCGAGCCGGAAGAGCCGGAAGATGAAATTGATCCAATTCTGCTGCGTCCGGTGGACGATCTGGAATTGACTGTTCGCTCAGCCAATTGCCTGAAAGCAGAAGATATCTACTACATCGGTGACCTGATTCAGCGCACTGAAGTAGAGCTGCTCAAGACGCCAAATCTGGGCAAGAAATCACTGACAGAGATCAAGGATGTGCTCGCAACGCGTGGTCTGTCACTGGGTCTGCGTCTTGAGAACTGGCCTCCGTCAAGCCTTCGGTCAGACGACCGGAATTAAGCACGACAGTCGGTCGGCAAGAACACTCGCTAGAGTATTACACAGGTTTTAACGACGAGTTTTTAACAAAGAGTGACCGGGTGCCAGCAGGCGCGATGGTACGAACAGGAATTAGAAGATATGCGTCATCGTAAAAGTGGACGTCAACTGAGCCGCAACAGTTCTCACCGCAAGGCCATGCTGCGCAGCATGACTGTTTCTCTGGTTGAGCACGAACTTATCAAGACCACCGTCATCAAGGCGAAAGAACTGCGCATGGTCGCTGAGCCGCTGATTACGCTGGCGAAGAACGACAGCGTTGCCAATCGTCGTCTGGCGTTCGATCGTCTGCGCGACAAGGCAGCGGTGGGCAAACTGTTCACAGCGCTGGGTCCACGCTACAACGAGCGTCCCGGTGGTTACATCCGCATTCTGAAGTGCGGCATGCGTCCTGGCGACAACGCGCCAATGGCCTATGTCGAACTGGTGGACCGTCCTGCGGGTGTGGATGGCGAATCAGCTGAAGACTGATCGCAGTCTGTAGTACTGCACGAAATGAAAGTGACGACAAAAGCCGAGCCTGTCTCGGCTTTTGTGTTTTCAGGAGCTTCATATGATCTCGTTTCATCCTCCTGTGCGGACGCTGATGGGGCCCGGCCCTTCGGATGTGAATCCGCGCATTCTTGAAGCAATGAGCCGTCCCACCATTGGGCACCTGGACCCTGAATTCATCCGCCTGATGGATGAGATCAAGGAGCTGCTGCAATACGCGTTCAAGACCAGGAATGCACTCACCCTGCCTGTCTCCGCCCCCGGCTCCGCTGGAATGGAAGCGGCGTTCGTCAATCTTCTGCAGCGTGGCGACAAGGTGATAGTCTGTCAGAATGGCGCTTTCGGCGGCCGCATGAAGGAAAATGTCGAGCGCTGTGGGGGCGTTGCTGTCATGGTGATGGACGAGTGGGGGTCAGCAATCGATCTCGACAAGGTCGAGGATGCCCTGAAAGCCAATTCCGATGCCCGCGTGCTCGCATTCGTGCATGCGGAGACTTCTACCGGAGTGCGCAATGATGCGCGCGCTCTTGCGACTCTGGCCCGGAAGCACGACTGCATGACGATCATGGATGCCGTGACTTCGCTCGGAGGCATCGAAGTCGATGCCGATGGCTGGGGAGTGGATGTCATCTACTCCGGTTCCCAGAAGTGTCTCTCCTGTGTGCCTGGTCTTTCTCCAATTACCTTTAGTGCACGGGCGATGGATGCCATTCGCAATCGCAGCACTCGCGTGCAAAGCTGGTTCCTCGACATGAACCTGATCATGGATTACTGGGGTGGCAGCAGCAAACGCAGTTATCACCACACGGCGCCGATCAACGCTTTGTATGCGTTGCATGAGGCACTGATGATCCTGCAGGAAGAGAGCCTGGAACGTGCGTGGGAGCGTCACGCTCTGCATCACCAGGCCTTGGTGACAGGATTGGAAGCCATGGGATTGTCGATGCGGGTCGCACCCACTCACCGCTTGCCGCAGTTGAACGCCGTCAATGTGCCCGAAGGCGTGGACGAGGCTGGTGTCCGTGCGACGTTGTTGCAGCTCTATGGCCTGGAGATTGGTGCCGGACTTGGCAGCCTGGCAGGCAAGGTCTGGCGGATCGGATTGATGGGGTTCGGTTGCAATCAGAAGAACGTATTGTTCTGTCTGTCAGCGTTGGAAGACACACTTTTGTCGGTCGGGGCGCCTGTCACTGTTGGCAGATCCTTGTCGGCGGCGCGCGGCTACTACACGCAACAGTCCGTTTGAGTACTCAAGCCTGAGGAGTGCCTGGATCGCGCTGGAAGAGGCTGAGCCAGAGCATTGGCCACAATCCGACATGCACCATCACGTCGGCAGTGTTGAATATGTAGTGCCAGTAAGGAATGTGCTGAACGTTGATGAAGTCGATCACGCTGCCGTAGATCAATCTGTCCAGGACGTTGCTGATCCCGCCTCCGGCGATGAAGCCGACACAG
>MGYS01000099.1:15868-16806 GCA_001802565.1 Gammaproteobacteria bacterium RIFCSPLOWO2_02_FULL_57_10
TTCGTAGCCTTGCACACTGGTGCTGCGCAGCAGATAGGCCACCAGTCCGGCGATCAGACAGACGCTGAAAAGCGCGAATATCCAGCCACTCCCCTGGAACATTCCGAAGACACCCCCCATGTTACGAATATGGGTCAGATGCACGAGCGTGTTCCACTCGACCGTGGTGCCGACAGGGATCATGCTGTTGACGAGGTAGCTGCCTGTCTGGGAAATCAGAAGGACTGCCAACGCAATCGCGCTGAAGACGAGCATCTGGTGAGATCTGGATCGTGACACGGGTGCAGAGCCTGGATTTCTGTCAGTGAATTGGTGGGCCGCAAGCATAGCACAGGGCGAGGTTTTCTTGAGCAACTCAGAAGTACCTGAAGACAGGACCAGAGACAAGGCTGCAGGCATGGCCGGTAACAAGGCCAGGAACCGGGGCAGACGCCGTCTTGTTGTGCTGTCCTACCGTTTCCTGAAGCAAGGCAAGCGTTATCTGCCACCCCTCATCCGCGGTTTCCTGGGAATATTGCTGATTCTGGCTGGCATGGTGGGATTTCTGCCGGTGCTGGGCTTCTGGATGATTCCGCTGGGCGTCGCGCTGCTGGCAACGGACATACCGCCGTTGCGTCGATGGCTGGTCAAGCGGCTCAACAAGAGCAGGCGCGATCAAGTGTCATGAAGATCGGTCGCGCCTGCCCGGTCTGGACTTAGCTCACTGGATTTCGGCAAAGAGCGTACGCAGCCGCGCAGCGTTCTTGCCAACATCACTTCCGCCAACGCGAGATTTGGAACGGGCCTGCAGTACAGTGCCCTGCGGCGTCTCGCTGATCAACACTATCACGTCATCCTTGAAGCGGAACCAGAACGTGGTATCGGTGGCTTCGATACGGCCCTCTGCAAGGTTCTGATCCACAAGTTCCCAACCGAGAGAGTCGACGGCTGCCAGAGTA
>MGYS01000099.1:16821-24430 GCA_001802565.1 Gammaproteobacteria bacterium RIFCSPLOWO2_02_FULL_57_10
TCTTTCGATTCCGTGAAGACCTGCGGCACGATATCAGGATAGGCAGCCTTTTGAGCTGCGGCCATGGTGACGGCATCCCAGTTGGCCTGATCACCGTAGATCACGGAATTGGGAGCATTCGCCCGCAGAGGAGCGACAGCCACAAACTGCGGAGGATTATCGGTGTCCGTGGTGATGTCGTGAATGAAGGGAGTGCCCTCGGGCGCGCGGTAGGTTTCCGGCACAATATAGGCCAGTGCCGCCGCGACAGTCCCGATGGCGGCAAATGTTGCCAGACGGGAAGCCCTTGCTGGCGCGATGCGACGGGCTGCGATGAAGATGCCTACAGTGACTGCCAGGCAGGTCCACGCCACCCAGTCAGCACTGGCGTTGACTGTTCTCAGCATGTCGAAGCCTGCCCGGAAGTCCCACATGCCGAACCAGACACCGAGTGACGCGAACAGTGCGTAGGCGCCAAGGCCGAGACCTGCGACGAGGGAGAGCAGGGCCAGAGTGGTCAGCACCTTGCCCGCTGTGGAGCCAGTGGCTGAGTGATTATCCGAGGAAGTGTTCATGCTGTTGTCCTTGTACTTTGTGATTGGTTTTGTGACTGGTTTTGTGCGTGATCTGTGTGACTGATATCGACCCCGGCATAACGGATGATCCTCAAGGCTGGGCGATCCTGCGTGCCGATCCCGTCAACTCCGATAATACTGTGTGAGCAATTGTACATCTCGGGTGGCTCCCAGAGTCTTGCAAGCGGTCTGTCTTCCACATGGCAAAGGATGCTCTTGATCAGTACCCCATGACTGACGATTGCCACCTCGGGCGCCGCGGCGTCGGCCACGATTCTCTGCAGCTCCCGCATCCCGCGCTGCTGAGTTTGCCCGAAGGTTTCCGCGCCTGCCAATGAAAACGCATCCGGGCGATGCCAGAAATCGGCGAAACTCTTTGGAAACCTCTGTTCCATGTCAGCGTACAGTGAGCCCTCCCATGGGCCGAGAAATATCTCCCTGAGTGCGTCACTATACTCGACTTCGACATCCAGCCCGGCAAACAGAATCGCCGCGGTCTCCCGAGTGCGAATACTGCTGCTGCAATACACCTTGCCTATGCCGACAGCGCCCAATGTCGAGCGCAGCCTCGCGGCCTGTTCTCTGCCTTCGGTCGTGAGTGTGGATTCACTCTGTCCCTGAACGCGTCGTTCCTTGTTCCAGTTGGTCTGTCCGTGACGGATCAAGTGAATTCTCACGAAACAAGCTCCCTGTGGGTTACGGCAGTGTACAGGATGATCAACATACCAGTTTGCTGCGGGTTCGGTTGACCGCATCCTGCCACAGCGCATAGCGCTCGTCGCGCCAGTGTTTGTCTTTCTTTGGCGAGAAGGACTTGTCGAGCTGCCATTGGCTGGCGATGGCGTCCAGTGATTCATAGAGACCGCACTGCAAGCCCGCGAGGCCGGCGACTCCCAAGGCGGTTGTCTCAGTCACGCGGGGGCGGTCGACGCGGCAGCCCAGCAGGTCCGCCAGATTCTGCAGCACGAAGTCATTCTTCGCCATGCCGCCGTCCACTCGCAGCGTCTCCGGACGTACACCGTCGGCCTCCATGGCTTTTTGCAGATCGCGGGTCTGATAGCAGACTGAGAGCAGGGCCGCCGTCACCAGCTCCTTGATGCCCGTATCGCGCGTCAGACCGAAGATTGCGCCTCTTGCATCGGCATCCCAGTATGGCGCTCCGAGACCCGTGAAAGCGGGCACGAACAGGACATGCATGTTGCTGTCGGTCTGCTGGGCGAGCTCCTCGGTTTCTGCGGCGTCCTTGAACAGCTTGAGGCCATCACGCAACCACTGCATGGTGGCTCCGGCCATGAAGATGCTGCCCTCCAGCGCGTAGGTCACCTTGCCATTCAGGCGGTACGCCACGGTGCTGAGAAGGCGATTCTCGGACCTCAGCGCCTTGTCTCCCGTATTGAGCAACAGGAAGCAGCCGGTGCCATAGGTGCTCTTGGCCATGCCGGGTTCGAAGCAGCATTGACCGAACGCCGCGGCCTGCTGATCGCCCGCGATACCGGTGATTGGCACAGCCGCACCGAGGACAGCAGGATCGCTGACGCCGAAGTCGGCTGCGCTGTCGAGTACCTCCGGCAGAAGCGAACGCGGGATGTTGAAGAGGGTCAGCAATTCCTCGTCCCAGCACTGTTCATGAATATTGAACAGCAGAGTGCGCGAAGCGTTGGTGGCGTCGGTGCAGTGACTGCGACCACCCGTCAGGCGCCACAGCAGAAAGGTGTCCACGGTGCCGAAGGCCAGCTCGCCGGCGTCTGCGGCCTGTTGCGCACCGTCGACATTGTCGAGTATCCAGCGGATCTTGCTGGCAGAGAAATAAGGGTCGAGCAGCAGCCCTGTCTTTGTCTGGATGATGTCACTGCGATTGTCGCGCTGCAGTTGTTCGCCGATCTGCTGGCAGTATTGGCTGGTGCGTCTGTCCTGCCAGACAATGGCACGATAAACGGGTTTGCCGGTGCGGCGGTTCCACAGCAATGTCGTCTCGCGCTGATTGGTGATGCCGATTGCGCGAATGTCACTCGCCTGCAGCCCGGCCTGCTGCAATGCAGCCCTGCAACTGCGCAGAGAGCTGAGCCAAAGATCCTCTGGTTCGTGTTCCACCCAGCCATCCTGGGGAAAGTGTTGAGTGAACTCCTCCTGGCCCAGGCCGACGCGTTGACCGGATTTGTCGAAGACGATGGCCCGGCTACTTGTAGTCCCTTGGTCGAAGGCGAGCAGGTAATCAGTCATGGCATGAACTTCCGCGGTTTTGATTTGCACACTGTCATCCGGTGCCTCTGTGCGACACGTATGACAAGTGTGATCCATTGACGTGCACTGGATTGAATCGAAGGCTATATTACCCTCATGAGTCAAGAATCCACAATTCACGATCTGCTTGTCATCGGTGGCGGCATCAATGGGACTGGCATTGCTGCCGATGCAGCCGGCCGCGGCCTCGATGTCGTGCTGTGCGAAATGAATGATCTGGCCTCGGCGACTTCATCCGCCAGTACAAAACTGATTCATGGCGGCCTGCGTTATCTCGAACAATACGAGTTCCGCCTGGTTCGCGAGGCGCTGGCCGAGCGCGAAGTGCTGTTGCGCAACGCCCCACATATCATCACACCAATGCGGTTTCAATTGCCGCATCGTCCGCATCTGCGGCCGCGCTGGATGATTCGTGCAGGACTTTATCTGTATGACTTCCTGAGTCAACGCGTCACCTTGCCCGCCTCTCGCAGTCTGAAATTTTCAGCGGATGGACCTTTGGTGCCCGAACTGCGTGATGGGTTCGAGTATTCCGATGCCTGGGTCGACGATGCTCGCCTCGTGGTGCTGGCGGCCATGCAGGCGCGAGAGCACGGGGCGCAGATCCGCGTGCGCAGTCGCTGTGTCGCGGCAACTGTCGAGGACGGTGTGTGGCTGGTGACACTGCAGGACACTCGCGATGGCACGCGTCAGCAGGTGCGTGCGCGTGCGTTGGTCAATGCGGCAGGACCGTGGGTGGGACAGCTGGCGCTTGGTGAGTTGCCTCATGATGAAGACCAGACTGTGCGCCTCGTCAAAGGCTGCCATATTGTCGTGCCGAGATTGTATGTCGGCGCTGAAGCATTCCTGCTGCAGAACAGTGATGGCCGTGTGGTCTTCGTGATTCCCTATCAGCACGATTTCACTCTCATCGGCACTACCGAAGAAGACTTCGTTGGCGATCCTGCCACGGCGCAGATTTCGCCATGGGAAATCGATTATCTTGTCGCGATCGTCAACGAGTGTTTCAAGGCGAAGATTTCACCTGCTGACGTCGTGCATCATTTTGCCGGGGTGCGTCCGCTGCTGGGTGGAGAGGACGAGAACGCTTCGAAGGTATCGCGGGATTACACGTTGGAACTCGATACCTCGAAAGCGCCAGTGCTCACTGTTTACGGCGGCAAGATCACGACATATCGCCGCCTGGCGGAAACGGCCATGGAGCGGCTGCAGGAATTGTTCCCACAGATGACAAGCAAGTGGACCGCCGGGGCGCGCCTGCCAGGGGGAGATTTCCCATCGCAGACAGAGCTCAATCGTGACCTGCAGACGCGACACAGTTGGCTCGCCGATGCTCTGCGCGAACGCTGGGTCGGGAGTTACGGCACTCTGGTCTATCGCTTGCTGGACGGAGCCCGATGTCTGGAGGATCTGGGCGAGCACTTTGGCCATGGCTTGTACGCACGGGAGATCGACTACCTGATGCGCGAAGAGTGGGCGGTGGAAGTGGATGACATCCTCTGGCGACGCAGCAAACTGGGGCTGTACTTCAATGCAGAACAGCGACGTCGACTTGCGACATATCTCTCGGAGAAATGACGTGACACGCCCGGCTTCTTTCAGCCGGTGTTTTTCTTGGTGGAGTACATTTTCTCGTCTGCGCGGTGCATCAGTTCGATCTCACTCTCACCATCCTCCGGATAGACAGCGACACCGATACTGGGGGATGTGAACAGTTTCTTGTTCTGCAGAACGAAGACTTCGCTCAGTGCTGCGCGAATCTTGCGTTCAACGAGGGTGGCGTGAATCGGCAACACGATGGAATCGAGCAGCACGACGAACTCGTCGCCCCCGACGCGCGCGATGGTGTCTGATTCGCGAATGCAACGGCGCAGTCGCACCGCCACTTCCTGCAGCATGAGATCGCCGGTGCCGTGTCCGTAGTTGTCATTCACGCTCTTGAACTTGTCCAGATCGATGAAGAGCAGCGCGAAACGCGCAGACTCGCGGCGCGCTCTTGCCAGCATGGTCTCCAGACGATCCTGAAAGAGACCGCGATTGGCCAGGCCGGTCAAGGGATCGTGTCCCGCCGCAAACATCAGACGAGAGTGCAACTGGGTGCGTGCGATCGCGGCGGCAATTTGCGCCGAGACGAACTGCAGCAGTTCCTTGTCCTCCTCTGTATAGCGCACTGCACCTGAATAGGTCTGCACGACCAGTGCCCCGATTGTTCTCTTCTGGGACTTGAGTGGGACACCCAACCAGTCAAGAGAGTCCGATCCCACGACAGTGCCCATCTGCTCGACAAGAGCACTGCGTGTTTCCGGAGTCAACAACAGAGCCTGGCCCGAGCGGATGACTTCCGCGCTCAGAGTGCCCGAGTTCAACGGACGCGGCAGAGGAGCTTCGTCGCATTCGTCGACAAAATAGGGGAAGCTCAATTCGTCACGCTCTTCATCGTAAAGTGCAACGAAGAAGTTGGCGGCGGGCAGCAACTCACCGATGATGCGATGAATCTGGCTGCACAGCTCGACAAGATCTTCTGCGGCGTTGGCAGCTTCGGAGATGGCGTACAGTGCAGACTGCATCGTCTCGGCGCGCTTGCGCTCAGTGATGTCGTGTGCGACAGCGACACGCAGCTGGTCACCTTCGGACCAGCGCGCAGACCAGCGGATATGGACGATGCGACCGTCCTTGCGGATATACCGGTTCTCGAAACCGAACTGGGGAGTCCCCGCGATGATGTCTCTGGCAACGGCCAGTGTGCGATCCCGGTCTTCGGGGTGGACCAGTTCGATCATCGGGCGACCGAGCACTTCCTGGGGTGTGTAGCCGAAGATGCGTTTGAAGGCAGCACTGACAAAAACGTATCTTCCCTCAACATCGACGACGCATATGGCGTCGAGAAGCAGATCCATGAATTCTATGAGAGGCTGGAATTTGCTGTCTGACATGGTCACCGATGATTGAACAGGATGCTGTAGGGGCCGATGCCGCCGCGATCGACGACCAGATGCTGATAGCCTGCCTGTGGGCCGCCGGTCAACACGTACTGATCCGCGCCGACAGACTTCACATCGACGCGGAATCTGCCGTGCAGGTATTCACTCAACTCCAGGGCCGTGAGTTCTCCGTTCTCATCGAAATCGGCATAGCCTTCCAGGGCCTCCTCGAAGAATACTGACAGATAGCCACCGGCTCTGAATTTGGCGGCGACCTGAGAGGTCACGTCCTCCTCGGAAGAGAACAGCCCCATGCGTCCGGGTCTGGAAACGATGTCCTTGGCGAATCCCCCGCTGAAACAGGAATCGAGCACCAGCAGAGTCGTTCCTGCATTCAGGGTGTTGAGCAATTGGTTCAACTCGTCATCGAGCACGGAGCCGTCATACAGTTCTATGGTCTCGTCGAGCCCATCCGGGTCTGCACTGTCGGGGCCGCCCTGTCTCTCCACACGACTGCCATGACCGGAGTAGAACAACACGAAAGTGTCACCGGGAGTGATGCTGGCTGCCATTCTCTCCATGGCGCTGCGCAGGTTACCGATCGTGGCCTGCTCGTTGAGCAATGTGATGGCGTTGTCCGGACTCATGCCCGATCCGGCAATCAGCGCATCGCGTGCGCGGGTCGCGTCCTGATCCGTGTAGCTCAGGTCTGCGTCTGTTCCAGGGTAATCACTGATGCCGGCAAAAATGCCGAAGATGCGCCCACCGGTACTGTCTTCAACGATGACGCGGCTGCTGACCGGGGCGGCACTGAGCTCATAGGAGCCGGTGCTGCCTGCCGAGTACGACGTCACCAAGACACGATAGCGTCCGGTCTCCTGCAGGGTCAGCTCAATGACAGATTGCTGAGTGCTGCCCTCGAAGTCATCGTTCTCGATGGTTTCTCCTGTGGGCGTGATCAGGCGCAGATAGGTGTCGAATTCATCGGAGGCGAGATTGATGCGCAGGGTGTCACCGGCATTGCCCTGGAAGGAAAAGTTGTCTTCATAGGAGCCGCTGTCAGCGAGCAGATCGCCATCCTGCAGATTGCCACTGCTGACATTGCCGAGGTCCAGTGCCACCACATCGCGTTCAAAAGTCTGTGCACCTGCGGCGTCAGTGGACTGCTCCAGTGTCAATTCGTATTCGCCATCTCCGGAACCATAGGACGTTACCATGACCTGATAGGTGCCCAATTCGGACAGACTGCTCTCGATGAAGCTGCGACTGATGCTGTCGGTGTCATCGTTCTCGACCCGCTCGCCACTGGGCGATTGCAGAATGAGGAAGGTATCGAAATCGTCCGAGCGCAGATCCAGCGTGAGCTGTTGTCCGGGACGACCGTCGATCTCATAGACATCGACATACTCCCCGCTGGCCATGGTCGTGTCACTGGATGCCAATTCGCCGCGCTCCACTCGCGAGGCAGGGGTCAGGTCTGCGCCATTGCTGCCATCGACGTTGATGGCAAGGTCATAGTCACCGGTCTCGTCACTCATGAAACTGGAAACGGTGACTTCATAGGTCCCGGACTCTTCCAGTGTGAACGACACCAGCGAACGTGCCGTACTGCTCTCATAGTCATCGTTGCGCAGCTCTTCGCCGCTTGGGGTACGCACAAGCAGGTACGTGTCAAAATCGTTGGAGCGCAGATCAATGACAGCCTCCTGGCCACTCTGACCGCTGAAGTTGTAACTGTCTGCGTAACCATAACCTGACAGTGTGGCATCGCCGTCCTGCAAATCACCACGGTGGGTCGCCGTTTCCCCGCCCACATTGGCAAGCAGATCGGCAAAGCCAGTCTGCAGTTGTGCCAGTTGTGAATTCAGCGAAGACGAACGGGTTTCGGTCGAC
>MGYS01000100.1:0-434 GCA_001802565.1 Gammaproteobacteria bacterium RIFCSPLOWO2_02_FULL_57_10
AGTTACGCGAGAGTTGATGCGGAAGGAAGCGAATCACCGCAGTTGCTGGAGGAGTTCCGACGATTGCAGCGCAAATTCCGTCTGCGGCTGTTGTCCCGCTCCAGGAGGGCGGGTCTCACACTTTCAGCGCTGGGGAAATCGCGTTGAGGAGGGCTTTCAGCCGCCTGCCAGTTTGACCTTGTAGCCGTTCTGTTCCAGATAGCCTTTGACGACCTCGCGATGCTCGCCCTGAATCTCGATCACCCCGTCTTTCACCGTGCCCCCGCTGCCACACTTGTTCTTGAGTACCTTGGCAAGCGCGGCCAATTCATCAGCGGACAATGGCAATCCATCGATCAGTGTGACGCCCTTGCCATTGCGGCCTTTGGTTTCACGACGAATTCTGACGATGCCGTCCGGGGCCGGTCGGCCCGCCGCCTGCTGACGGCACTGAC
>MGYS01000100.1:444-3524 GCA_001802565.1 Gammaproteobacteria bacterium RIFCSPLOWO2_02_FULL_57_10
CCGGAATCGGTGGAGTAGACGAGGGTAGAGTTCCTGCTCATCGGAGTGTCGCGGATCACGCCTTGTAGAGTGGGGGCAGTGTGTAATCCAGTTCTTTTGCCGCCTTGCTCAGCTCACGATTGCGCTGGTTGCGCAGTTCACTCACGAGAGTCAACAGGCGCTGGATGTCGCTCTTCAATGAGGATTCGTCCCCACTGCTCTGGCCATAGAGAGCCTGTTGTACCCGAACACACAGTTCGCGAATTTCCGGAATACCGGTACGCTGGGCAAGGTCATCGAGATTGTGCAGATCGGCGTCCGCGAAATACTGTCGTCCCCAGCCTATCAGCGCAAGCCGCAGGGCAGGGATGTGGTTCTGCTCACACGCCTTGGCAAGTTCCTTGTACTCGACTGCTTCGGCAGCGGGGGCAATACTCTGTCTGTACATGGGAGCACCCACAGGCGTTTCCTTCTTCCTGACGGCCTGTGCAGTCTTGCGCTTGCTGTTGAAGTACACGAACGCAAAGAGCAGTGCAGTCAGAGCAGCTGCCAGGGTGATGACCCAGAGCGGGGTACTGGTGTCATTGACCAGCGTGGTTTCTTCGGCGTCAGCTTGCAGGGTGACTTCTGGATCCTGTTCACTGGTGGCGACTTCGGCTTCAGGCAAGGCAGTGCCGGAAGCCCCGGAGCGCGCTGCGCCAACGCGCACTGCAGTATCCTCCAGAGTGGCGTATTTGACCTCTTCCGTGTCGATGTCGAACCAGGGGATGGTGACACCCGGTATACGTACCGTGCCAGTGGCTGTCATCAACAGTGAACTCGATTCCACACGCGTGCCCACGATGTTGCCGTCGATATAGGAACGTTCAATTGATGGCGGTTCGGGATAGACATTCACGGTGTCAATGCTCTGCGATTGCAGTGGTGGCAGTGCGGCACCATCGAGTCCAAATGCCTCAATCCTGATGACGCGCGTCAGAGCGTCCCCAACGCGCACGTTGGTGAAGTCGTTATCCCAGCTTTCGTTGATGGTGATCTCGCTGGCAGGGAGCCAGGTGGCATCTGCAGGGAAGCTGGCAGGCTTCTCACGCACCTCAACCTCATAGCCTTCGGCAAATGCCGTGATGGTGCGCGTGTTCAGATTGCGGAATACGTAGTTGCTGGAGCCATCGGTGACTTCGCCCCGGAACATGATGTCGGGTATTTCCAACGTGCCGCTGCGCTGCGGGAATATGGCGTACTGCTTCTCGTAGACACCGTAGCGTACGCCGTCCACCAGTTTTTCATACTGATTCGGCGTGCCGATCATCTGAATCACAGACTCGGGCATCTCCAGCTCGGTGAAGATCGGGTTGCGAATGCCATTGATCGTGTAATAGAGACGAATGCTGAAGAGCAACTGTTCCTGGACGTAGATGCTTTGCTTGTTGACCACAGTCTCCATGAACAGATCCTGTCCGGCGATGGTGGTCTGGGTCTTGGGCAGCACATTGATGCGTATTGCTTCAGTGGTCTCACCGGCAATGGACAGAGAGGGAATTTCCACTTCACCTTCCACCAGCGGGAAAAGGGTCAGGTTATAGTCAATCCACGATTCCATCTGACTGTTGACGGTGCGCATCTGACTTGAGGTGCGTGTGGAGACCACCTCGAAGTTGGTATCCAGGGGCGTGAGGTCCATCTGCACACCACCTTGCTGACCTTCCACTCGCAATGTCAGGAGGACAGTCTCTCCGCGTACCAGCTCCGTGCGATCGACGGATACCGTCACCGGTTGCGCGTAGGTCTGTGACGAGAACAATGTGATTGCCGCTGCAAGCAGGCAGGCCAACAGATTTACCATATCTTCGTTTCCGCTGACTGATTGGTGGTTCGGCTCTCGATCTGGCGACGCCGATATTCGAACTGGAACTTCCGCTGCAGCAGTTCACCCGGATCATCTTCAATCCTGCGCAACCACTGTTCCAGAGATTCCTGACTCTCTGTTTCCGCGTTGCTCATCTGCGGCTGCTCGCCCTGATTCTCTTCTTCGCTCTGTTGTTGCTCACCTTCCTGTTGTTCGCTTTCTTCCTGCTCTTCTTCGCCGGATTGATCCTGATCCTGATTCTGCTCTTCCTGTTCGGGTTCAGTCTCGTTTTCTTCTGGTTCGGTCTCGGCTGCTTCCTGCTGCTCTTCCTCTTCGCTCATGGCATCTTCTTCACTCTCGGCCTCTTCCTGCTGCTGTTGCTCCAGCAGAGCCGCGACGATTTCGCGGTTGTGAATGGCATCTGCATGGTCAGGCTGCAGACCAATCGCAACGTCATAGGAAGCAATGGCTTCCTCCAGCGAGTTGGCTCGGGCGTAGGCGTTGCCCAGGTTGTAATGCGCATCGGGATCGAATCCGGGATTCGTGCCATAGGCCTGGATCGCAGTGGCATAGTCGCCCGCATGGTAGGCGGCTGCTCCCAGCCATTCCGGCTTTTCGAACAGCGTCGCAGCGGTGGCGGGGTCCTGATTGGCATAGGCCTCGGCTGCCTGCTGATCCTTGGTCTTCCACAGATCAGTCCATTCTGCAGCCTGTACCTGCGCGCCGGGATGCAGAGTCGACAGTGTTGCCACTGTCACGGTGGCAGACAGAATCCAGCCACGCCGGAAAATCAGCGCGCTGAGCGGCAGAATCAGCAACAGGAACCATGGGCCGACTTCGTACCAGATATCGAAATTCTCTTCGACGTCAGTCAGCTCCTCCTCGCGGAAGAAGTCATCTTCGGCGAGCAGATATTCGAGGTCGCCTCCGGTCAGCTGCATGTCGATATAGCGACCGTTGACGTTGGCAGCCAGATCCTGAAGCGTGGCACGATCCAGTGCAGGGACGATCACACGACCACCGTTATCGCGCAGGAAGTCACCGCCTGCGGCTGGAATGGGAGCCCCTTCCTCGGTGCCGACGCCAAGAATGGACAGCAGGTAACCACTCTGGTCGAGCAGACCCGTCAGTTCGTTCAGTTCGCTGCGCTCGATGCCGTCGGTGATCAGCAGAATCGTGCCGGAAGTCGCGCCTGCATCCAGCAACAGGCTTCTCGCGAGAGTGACCGCCGTGATCACGTCACTGCCGAAGGACG
>MGYS01000100.1:3547-5252 GCA_001802565.1 Gammaproteobacteria bacterium RIFCSPLOWO2_02_FULL_57_10
GGGACGAGGGCCTTGATGGTGACCGAGTCTTCGGTCAGAGGCGTCACCGTATGCGCGTCACCGGCGTAGACGATGAGGCCGGTCTGGCCTTCGGTGCGCAGATCGAGGGCGTCCAGCAGTTTGCGTTTGCTGACGGTCAGTCGGTTGGGTTCATAGTCCGTGGCATACATTGACAGGGACTGGTCGTAGACGATCACGAGTGCGTCCTGGCGCTGTTGTACGGGTTGCGCGATTTTCTGCCAGACCGGACCGGCCAGCGCGACGATTGCCAGAGTCCAGAGACACAGCAGCAACACCAGTGGGGTGCGCTCGGCAACGCTCTTGGAGTTGTCCAGCAGGAAGGGCAGCAGCTCCTTGTCGATAGCCTTGTCCCAGGAGCTCGCGGTTTCATTGATACGCCACAGCCAGGACACCAGCAGGATTGCAGGAATCAGTGCGAGCAGCCACAACGGCCGCAGGAAATGGAAGTTTGCCAACAGTTCCGAGAAGTAGCCGGGTTCGGTCATTGTTGACCTCCTGTCGCCATCGCGGAATCAGACGATTCGTCTGTTCTGCGATTTCGAGCACTTTGCAGCATGGTGCTCCAGGGCAGGGTCAGCAGGGCCAGCAGGAAACTCAGGACCACAGCAAGGCCGAGAGGCCAGTAGAACAGCACATTGATGGGACGGAAAGTCTGCTCGTCCTGCTCGATCGCTTCCAGCGTATCCAGTTCGGCGTAGATGTCGACCAGATCCTCGACATTGCGGGCGCGGAAATAGCGGCCACCCGTGGACTCGGCGATCAGGGTCAGATTCTCTTCATCCAGTTCCGCTGAGGGATTGATGGAGCGAGCTCCCTGGAAGGAGCGCTGCACCAGCGTGTCGGCGCCCATGCCGATGGTGTAGATCTTGATGCCTTCGGTCTGGGCAAGCTGGCCAGCCTGGATCGGCGTGATGGCGCCAGCGTTGTTCACACCATCCGTGAGCAGGACCAACACACGGCTGTCGGCCGGGCGCTCCCGCAGATGCTTCACACCAAGGCCGATGGCATCGCCGATGGCCGTGGCGGACTCTTCGATCATGCCGATCTCCAGTTCGGAAATCAGTGTCGCAACCGTGCTGCGATCGAACGTGAGAGGGGTCTGGATATACGCGTGTGCGGCGAACAGGATCAGACCCAGGCGGTCACCTTCGCGGCGTTCCGCGAAGTCGCTGACCACCACCTTCATGACTTCGAAGCGCGACAGCTGCACGTTGTTGATGACCATGTCCCGCGCTTCCATACTGCCGGAGATATCCACCGCCAGCATCAGGTCCCGACCCGTCGAAGGCAGTTGAATCGGCTCGCCTACCCACTGCGGTCTGCTTGCCGCCGTGACCACGGCAAGCCAGATCAGCGTACAGCACAGGATCTTCAACAGACGATTGGCATCCACCCGGATGGAGTCGGTCTGCAGTTGTGACAGGCGTCTGTAGAAGGGCACATAGAGCGCTGCGTCTTGTCTGGCGGCACGGGCGATGAACCGGTACACCAGCAGAGGAAGGGGGAGGGCTGCGAAGGCCCATGGCCAGGTAAACTCAAGCATGTTCGGAAGCCGCTGTAGTTGTGGAGGTGCCCGGAGAATCTTTGCCTGAGCCGATTCTAGCCAAATAGAGACTGGTTATCCATTGATGCGCCATGCGGTACAGGGCGTCGTCGTCGACCTCCCAGTGGCGGGCGAAACGGC
>MGYS01000100.1:5277-10267 GCA_001802565.1 Gammaproteobacteria bacterium RIFCSPLOWO2_02_FULL_57_10
TGGCGCAGGAAGGCTATCCAGTGGTCCCCGCTCAGACTGGCGGGCAAGTCCTGCGGATAGTGCTTCAATGCCACCCGGCGCAGCACCGCATTGACCTCGTTGACGAAGTTCAATTTCGCGCTTTCCTTGTCACCCTCGGGCAGCGCACCGGCGCGGCGGAACTCTGCCACACACTTGTCCAGTTCGCGCAGCGCGAAGTTGCAGATGCGTTTCTGCTTCCAGGTGGCGAGATACCGCCTGTAGAACACGAATGCGACGACAAGAAGCAGAACAAGCAGCGCCCACCAGCCTGGCGCGGGTGGCCAGAACCCTATCGGCTCCGGAAGATGAATGTCGGCCAGTTGGCTTAGAGGGTCTGCGCTGTCCATTGTCTGATCTGCTCGACTACCAGTTGATTGGTTCGTAATTTGAGGAAGGGGATCTGCAGTCTGACCAGCTCTGCCTGCAGAGTCTCCATGCGATCTTGAAAATTCTGCTGATACGCGCGGCGGGCCTTCTGACTGAAGGAGTTCAGTGTGCCCTTGTTCTGTCCATCGGTGATGCTATAGAAACCGGGTACCGGCAGGTTCTCTTCCAGCGCATCGTAGACGAAACAGCAAACGACATTGTTGTGGCGGGACAGCTGATACAGGTACTGCATCGCCAGTTCGTCCAACGTGGTGAAATCACTCAGGATATAGAGTGTGCTGCCCGGCTTCGTGATTCTGCGTATCTGGCCCAGCGCTCCGGCGAGTCCGGTCTGTCCGGGTTGCGTATCGGTGCGTGCCTTGCGGTTGGCCTGGTCCGTGAGTCGGCTGTTGTAGGTCTGGATCTGGTTCAGCAGGTGCAGCGCAGAGCGGCGACTGCGCTTGGGGCGCACGAGCGCGTGGTCCGTGTCGGAATACACCAGTCCGCCAACACGATCGCCGTTATCGATTGCCATCCAGCAGAAGATGGCCGCGGCCTGCGCAGCGATCACGGATTTGAACGCCACCTGGCTGCCGAAGTACATGCTGCTGGATTGGTCCACGGCGATGATGACCGGGCGCTCCCGCTCTTCGCGGAAGACCTTGGTGAAGGGTTTACCGGTACGGGCGGTCACGCGCCAGTCGATGGTGCGGATATCATCGCCCTGCTGATAGGGACGGAATTCCTCGAAATCGATACCCCGCCCGCGCATCTTGGACATGTGCAGGCCGGAGATACCGGCTATCGAGCGGTTGTAGGGTACGTACTCCACAATCTTGGCAGCGTGACGCTGAATCAGCAGCTGCTGCAGACTGATGACGGCCCCTTTGCTCTGGTAGAGCGCCTGATGTGGGTCAATCTGCGGTGGTGTAGACATAGGACTCTCAGGCCGCCGGGACTCTCTCAAGGATTGTGGTCAATACCTTGTCGGGAGTCACACCGCTGGCCTCGGCTTCGAAGCTGAGCAGGATGCGGTGACGCAGCACATCGAAGAACACGGCCTGGATGTCGTCCGGGCTCACGAAGTCCTTGCCATGCAGCCAGGCGTGGGCCCGTGCGCAGCGATCGAGGGAGATGGTGCCACGCGGGCTGGCGCCGTACTCCAGCCAGGTCGCCAGATCGTCGCCATAGAGTTCTGGGTGACGTGTCGCCATGATCAACTGGATGATGTATTCCTCGACAGCCGGTGCCATGTGCATGGCCAGGATTTCCTGACGCGCGGCGAAGAGGTTTTCTTGGCTGACGATGCGGGGTGCCTCAGGGGTCTTGTTCTGAGCTTCATTGCGAACCAGTTGCAGGATGCGGCGCTCGGCGTCGGTCGTTGGGTAGCCGATGGTCACGTGCATCAGGAAGCGGTCGAGTTGTGCCTCAGGCAGGGGATACGTACCTTCCTGCTCGATGGGGTTCTGCGTGGCCATTACCAGGAACAGGGGAGGGAGCTGGAAGGACTCACGTCCCACGCTCACCTGATGTTCCGCCATCGCTTCGAGCAAGGCAGATTGGACCTTGGCAGGAGCGCGGTTGATTTCGTCAGCGAGTACGAGGTTATGGAAGATCGGGCCGGGCTGGAAACGGAATGAACCATCTTCAGGGCGGAAAATCTCGGTGCCGGTGATGTCACTTGGCAACAGGTCAGGAGTAAATTGAATACGGTGGAAGTCGCCTTCGATGGCTCGCGACAAGTCCTTGATTGCTTTTGTTTTTGCCAGTCCCGGCGCGCCCTCCACAAGGAGGTGTCCATCGGCGAGAAGTGCGATCAGCAAGCGGTCAACCAATCGCTCCTGCCCTATGATCTGTTGTGAAAGCCAGTTCTTGAGTTCTGTTATTAATGCGTGGTGACTCATAATTTTCTCTGCTTCTTTTTTGTTAAATGCTTGATCTTCTAGGGCGAAAGTCAGCGATTGTAACCGTTTTACCTGCGATGTCTAGGGAGGATTTGTCGCAGAGTGTTGCAGCTTGGTGAAGTCCCGGTCGCGCACACTTGCAGGGGGTTTTCACCTATAATGCGCAGCTGTTTCCAGTCCCGGACCGTCGGGCAGAATGCTTCAGCATTTCTGTTCGAGTACTTTGACGCCAACCCTTCAGAGCGATAACCAAAATTGTACAACCTCATTCGTAATCTTCTGTTCTGTCTGCCCGCAGAGGCTTCCCATACCATCACGCTGCCTCTGCTCGATATTGCCAGGAGCACAGGGCTGATCGGTTTGGTGTCGGCAGGGCCGGTTGCCTCGAATCCGGTCACCGTCATGGGGCTGACGTTTCCCAATCCGGTCGGTCTCGCGGCAGGGCTCGACAAGAATGCCGACCACATCGATGCATTGGGTGCACTGGGGTTCGGTTTTCTGGAGGTCGGAACACTGACCCCGCGAGCGCAGCCGGGCAATCCGCATCCGCGACTGTTTCGACTGGCCCCGCAACGCGCAATCATCAACCGCATGGGGTTCAACAACAAGGGCATTGATCATGCTCTTGCCAGCATCGCGCGCAGCCGCTTTCGCGGGATACTGGGCATCAATATCGGCAAGAATTTCGACACCCCTGTGGAAAATGCGGCGGATGACTATCTGATCTGCATGCGCAAATGCTACGCCACGGCAAGCTACATCGTGGTGAATCTGTCGTCGCCCAATACACCGGGTCTGCGCAGCCTGCAATTTGGTGATGACCTGCGCAAACTGCTGGCCTTACTCAAGACAGAGCAAGCAACGTTGACGCAGATGCACGGCAGGAAAGTGCCCCTTGCCGTGAAGATTGCCCCGGATATTGATGACAACGAAATTCATCTCATTGCAGCTGCTCTTCTGGACAATGAAATCGAAGGCGTGATTGCGACGAATACCACACTTGATCGCAGTGCCGTGCAGGATAGCCCCTGGAAGGATCAGGCTGGAGGATTGAGCGGAGCACCTGTGTTCGAGAAATCAACCCATGTGATTCGTGTAATGAAAGATGCGGTTGGAGATCGTCTGCCGATAATAGGCGTAGGGGGCATCATGAGCGGTGCAGATGCACGGGCGAAGATCGAGGCTGGAGCTTCCCTGGTTCAGCTCTACAGTGGTTTTATCTATCGCGGACCGGAATTGATAAAGGAATCCGCCGACGCCATTGCGGAAATGTCAAAATGAGAGAACTGCTGCTTTACACGACGTTGGGTTGTCATTTGTGTGAGCAGGCAGAAGAGTTGCTTGCACCTGTCGTCGATTTTCTCAATCGCGGCGGTGAAACCCGGATAGTGATCTGTCCTGTGGAGATTGCTGACTCACCTGATCTTGTTGAACGCTATGGCGTGCGCATTCCCGTGATCAGGCTGCAGAGTGGAGAGTCCGAGTTGGGTTGGCCATTTGATCAGGCTCAAGTGTTCGAGTTTCTTTCCGGTCAGCTTGACTGACAGTTGTCCAGATCGAATAAACGTTGTGCGTTGGCCGTACTGCTCAGCGCCACTTCTCTCTCCGTGCGTCCCGTTGCCATCGCAACGGTGCGCAGCACCTCTGGCAGGAAACGCGGCTCGTTACGTCTGCTCTTCGGCCGTGGTCGCAGGGTTCGCGGCAACAGATAAGGCGCATCCGTTTCCAGCAGCAAGCGTTCTGGCGGAATGTCCGCCACCATCTCCAACAGATGCTGTCCGCGTCGTTCATCACAGATCCAGCCAGTGATGCCGATATACATGTCCAGATCCAGGTAATCGTAAAGCTCATCTCTCTCGCCGGTGAAGCAATGCACGACCCCGCCGCGGGCAAGCTGGTCCCGGAAATTTTTCAGGATCGGTAGAAAGCGCGAGTGCGCGTCACGCTGGTGAAGAAAAACCGGTTTGCCGATTTCACAAGCCAACTGCAGTTGCTGTTGAAATATCTCCTCCTGCATCGGGCGTGGCGAAAAATCGCGATTGAAATCCAGGCCGGTCTCACCTACGGCGACGACATTTCCGCATCGGGCCAGCGCGCCGATCTGTGCCAGCACTTCCTGGCTGCATGTGCTCGCCTCGTGGGGATGGATACCCGCCGTGATCGAGAGAAATCCAGGGTGTTGTTCGGCAATCTCCTGCGCTCGCTGCGTGGCGTGAAGACTGGTGCCAGTGACGATCATGTGCACGATCCCGACGTCACGAGCGTGCTGTATGACGACATCGAGATCATGCACGAAGGACTCGTGGCCCAGATTGGCACCGATGTCGATCAGAGGGGGGGGCGAATTGAGGGTCATTGCTTCGGACATTGCAAACCGCTGGGCTTGTTTCTCGTGACCAGCGTCAAACTGACTTTCAGTCTCGGAGCGCTGGTTTACAGGGATGAGCGCGGAGAGTACCAGCACAAGATCGCCTTTGCCAGTCGCAGGGGAATCAACGGTTGTGCGGTAGACCTTGCGACCTTATTCCACCATAATAGCCCGCCATTAAGGACCGCGGACGCATCATGACATTGGCGAGCGCTGAGCCTGCACTGATCTCGAAAGCTTAAATGAAGAAGGTAAACGAAGTGCGTATAGCAAAGGAAAAAAAGAACCTTGATTGGGCCGATCTGGGTTTCCAGTATCGCCAGACAGATTT
>MGYS01000100.1:10305-16685 GCA_001802565.1 Gammaproteobacteria bacterium RIFCSPLOWO2_02_FULL_57_10
AGGGCGAATTGCTGGACTCGCCAATCATCGCCATGCACGAGGGTGCTCCGGCCATTCACTATGCCCAGCAGTGTTTCGAAGGGATGAAGGCGCAGACGGCACCGGATGGCAGGGTGCTGTTGTTCCGTCCGGACCTGAACAGCGAGCGCATGAATCAGGCAGCCGGTCGTCTCTTGATGCCAGAGGTTCCACGCGAGTTGTTCATGCGAGGAGTCGAAGAGACCGTTCGTGCCAATTACGCCTGGATTCCCCCCTATGGGTCTGGTGCCTCTCTTTATATCCGCCCCATGCTGATCGGGGTCGGGGAGAATCTTGGACTGCGCACAGCCAAGTCTTTCGAATTCCGCGTGTTCTGTTCTCCGGTAGGTCCTTACTACAAGAGTGCAGGTCTGGCCGTCATCTCTCTTGCGGTATCCGACATTGATCGTGCCGCGCCGGCCGGTACCGGTGCCTACAAGGTTGGCGCCAATTACGCCGGAGGACTGCTGGCGACCCGGCAGGCCCAGGCTCTGGGTGCGAACGAGGCGCTGTATCTGGATTCCGCTACCAGGACCTATATAGATGAGGCTGGTTCGGCCAACATCATCGTGGCCATGAAGGGCAATCGTCTGGTATCTCCGAAGTCCGGAGCCATTCTGCCGAGCGTGACACGGCGTTCGGTCATGACGCTCGCCGAGCAGCATCTGAACATGCAGGTTGAAAATCGTCCCATCAATCTGCGCCAGGAAATCGGCGAGTTTGAAGAGGTCGCTGCCTGTGGTACTGCGGCGGTGTTGTCTCCCGTTGGCAAAATCTGGGTCGACGGTCAATGGCACAAGTTCTATGGTGATGGCGAAAAAGTCGGCCCGGTCATGCAGAAGGTCTATGACTTGCTGGTCGGCATTCAGCGCGGTGAGGCAGCCGACGAGAATGGCTGGACCTACGAAGTCACCATAGCCTGATCCAAAGCCGATAACCCTGTGGGAGCGAGCCCTGCTCGCGAGATCGTTGAAGTCATCCCCGGATGAAGTTGATGAATCGCGGGCGAGGCCCGCTCCCACAGACAGGGCGTTTAAAGGTGTCTGGTGTCCCTCGTAAACCTGCCTCGATTGACACCCGGTATTCTGCCCGCAACCCCTCATGAACACTCGGGTTATACGATTTCCATCGTTGTGCGACACCCCCCATTTAAATCAACAAGTGCTTGACCCTCGAGCGCCAAGCACTTATATATGTCCGCTCTTTTTTGACCCCGGAAGCTCGCAGGGCTTGCGACCCGGCCCGTCCACCTCCCGCAGCAGTGATCAAGGAACCGTTCAAAGTAATGAGTAAATCGTTGGTGATAGTTGAGTCGCCCGCCAAGGCGAAGACCATTAACAAGTACCTTGGCAAGGAATTTGTCGTGAAGTCCAGTGTGGGTCATATTCGTGACCTGCCTGCCGGCGGCAATGGGACGACAGTGGACACGAAGGAGCGTGCGAAGGCTGCTGCTGCGACTCGAAAGCTCAGTGATGACGACAAGATCGTGCACAAGAAGAGCAAGGCACGGGAACAGTTGATCTCCCGCATGGGCGTGGACCCGGAGCATGGCTGGCGCGCCAAGTACGAGATACTTCCCGGTAAGGAAAAAGTCGTCGCCGAGCTGAAGAAACTCGCCAAGGATGCCGACACCATCTATCTCGCAACCGACCTTGACCGCGAGGGGGAGGCTATCGCCTGGCACCTCAAGGAAGCCATCGGTGGCGATGAAAGCCGCTACAAGCGCGTGGTATTCAACGAAATTACCAAGAAGGCCATCAACGAAGCGTTCTCGCATCCAGGCGAGCTCGACATGAAATATGTGCAGGCACAACAGGCCCGCCGTTTTCTTGATCGTGTGGTGGGCTTCATGGTGTCGCCTCTGCTGTGGGCCAAGGTTGCGAGGGGATTGTCGGCGGGACGAGTGCAGTCCGTTGCCGTTCGCCTGATTGTCGAACGTGAACGTGAGATTCGTACGTTCATTCCCGAAGAGTACTGGGAACTGTTCGCCGATCTGAAGACAGCAAAGCGTGACGACCTGCGTTTCGAAGTCGCGAAGCAGAAGGGCGAGAACTTCCGTCCGGTCAGCAAGGCTGATACGGACAAGGCCGTCAAGGCACTCGAAGGCGCCGCCTTTGTCGTGAGCAAACGCGAAGACAAACCCACTTCCTCCAAGCCCAAGGCCCCATTGATTACGTCCACATTGCAGCAGGCGGCGAGCACGCGTCTGGGCTTTGGTGTGAAGAAAACCATGACACTGGCACAGCGTCTGTATGAGGCTGGCTACATTACCTACATGCGTACGGACTCGACGCACCTGAGTGAAGATGCCCTGACGATGTGCCGCGATTACATCGGAAAGAAGTTCGGAAAAAAATCCCTGCCTGCCGAACCGGTGCGCTACAGCGCTCGCGAAGGCGCGCAGGAAGCGCACGAGGCAATTCGTCCAACCGAAGTGAATACCTCGAGCAACGATCTGCAGAACATGGAGCGTGACGCCGAGCGTCTCTACGCGCTGATCTGGCAACACTTTGTCGCCAGCCAGATGCCGCCTGCCCAGTATCTGAGCACGTCGATCGCGGTGAATGCCGGAGATTTCGAACTGCGCACTAAGGGTCGCATCATGCAGTTCGATGGTTACATGAAGGTGTTGCCAACGAAGGAAGAGGACGTCGTGCTGCCAGCGGTGGAAGTGGGCGAGACGCTCGCGCTGCAGAAACTCGATCCTCGTCAGCACTTCACCAAGCCCTCCGCACGCTACACGGAAGCGAGTCTGGTGAAGGAGCTGGAGAAGCGCGGTATTGGTAGACCCTCCACCTATGCGGCCATCATCTCGACGATTCAGGAACGTGGTTATGTGAAGGTCGAGAGTCGTCGCTTCTACGCCCAGAAGATGGGGGATATCGTCGCGGAGCGTCTGATCGAGAGCTTCTCGGATCTGATGGACTACGACTTCACCGCAAAGATGGAAGACGATCTGGACAAGGTTGCCACTGGCAGCCTCGAGTGGAAGAAGGTGCTGGACACTTTCTATGCCGGTTTCACGGATCAGCTCGAAGCGGCATCGTCGGAAGAGGCGGGCATGCGTGCCAACAAGCCGACCGACACCGACATTCCGTGCCCCAAGTGTGGTCGCCACATGCAGATTCGCACGGCGTCCACGGGGGTGTTCCTGGGATGCTCAGGCTACTCATTGCCGCCCAAGGAGCGTTGCAAGTCCACAATCAATCTGACTCCCGGCGAGGAGGCCATCAGCACCGATGATGCCGAGGAAGCAGAAGAGGCCGAAAACCTGCTGCTGCGTCAGCGCAAGCGCTGTGGCATCTGTAATACGGCGATGGACAGCTACCTCATCGATGAGAAACGCAAACTGCATATCTGCGGCAACAATCCGGATTGCGCGGGTTATCAGGTCGAGGATGGCGGTTTCAAGATTCGCGGCTACGAAGGCCCGCTGATCGAATGCGACAAGTGTGGCTCTGACATGCAGTTGAAGTCTGGACGCTTCGGCAAGTACTTCGGTTGCACCAATGAGACTTGCAAGAATACCCGCAAGCTTCTGCGCAGTGGCCAGGCCGCCCCACCCAAGATGCCGCCAGTGGTGATGTCAGAGCTGCGCTGCGAGAAGGTGGATGACCATTATGTGCTGCGCGATGGCGCGTCCGGTCTGTTCCTCGCTGCCAGCAAGTTCCCCAAGAATCGCGAAACGCGTGCGCCGCTGGTGGCGGAGCTGTTGCCGCACGGAGATGAACTCGATCCGAAATATCACTTCCTGCTCAGTGCCCCCGTGAAGGATGGCGAAGGCAACAAGACGGTCATTCGTTACAGCAGGAAAACTGCCGAGCAGTATGTGCTGACGGAAGTCGACGGCAAGGCAACTGGCTGGAAGGCTTTCTACCGTAACGGCAAGTGGGTGGTCGAGAAGTAAGTTATGCCCTGTGGGAGCGGGCCCTGCCCGCGATTGAAAGATGCGTGAATCAATCGCGGGCACGGCCCGCTCCCACAGAGAATAATGTCTAGATCGAGCGGCGAATCACGCCCACACTGATCCCTTCTATGGTGAACTGCTGGGTACGCAGATCCACCTCGATCGGCGCAAAATCATCATTCTCGGCAATGAGTTGCAAGGTGGACTTGTTGCGCCCCCTGAGCAATCTTTTCACCGTGACATCCTCATCAATGCGCGCCACGATGATGTCACCATCCTCGGCCTGATTCGTCTTGTGCACCGCCAGCAGGTCACCGTCATGAATGCCGATATTGATCATGCTGCTGCCTTTGATGGTCAGCAGAAAGTCAGCCTTCGGATGAAAGAAGTCCGGTGGGATGTTGCAATAATCGTCGATGGATTCGACGGCCAGAATCGGACTGCCTGCAGCCACCTGGCCGACAATAGGCAGGCCGACATTTTCCAGCGCCGGCAATCTGATGCCACGGGAGGTGCCCGGCACCATTTCTATGGCACCCTTTTTCTCGAGCGCGCGCAGATGTTCCTCAGCGGCGTTCGGAGACTTGAAGCCCATTTTCTTCGCAATCTCGGAGCGGGTCGGGGGAAACCCGGTTTCCTGCTGGTAGTCCCGGATGTACTCCAGAATCTCGGCCTGACGGGGAGTGAGATTGATCATGATGACATCGCCTGGTTTGGTGGGTGTGTGATCGATAATGAACTGTAATTATATACAGTCACCCTCGAATGACAAGTGCTTTACTCGCTTTCCCGGAATTTGTGATAATCACGCGTCCTGCGGCTTCCGCAGCCATCACGTCATTTTCACCCAGACTTGCAGTACAGGCCCCGGAGGCCTCATCAGCCGCCATGACCACAGCCACACAGCAGCCCCTGAACGAAGTAGCCGCGCCAACCCTGGGCGTCCTCATGCTGGATCTGCGTGGTTTGACTCTGGAGGACGATGAGCGGGAACTCCTGCGTCATCCCCAGGTTGGCGGTGTCATCCTGTTCGCACGCAATTTTGCTGATCCTGGGCAACTGCAGGCCCTGACTGCAGATATCCGCGCCTGCAATCCTCATGTCCTGATTGCCGTAGACCAGGAGGGTGGGCGGGTCCAGCGTTTGCAGAAAGGCTTCACACGCCTCCCGCCCATGCTGCGGTTCTCCCGCTCCTGGGATGAAGACCCGGTGCTGGCTGTAGAGCAGGCCAGGCAGTGCGGCTGGCTGATGGCAGCAGAGGTGTTGGCCCATGGCATCGACTTCAGTTTTGCGCCAGTGCTCGACCTCGACAGCGGTCTCAGCCAAGTGATCGGCAACCGTGCCTTCGCCAGTGACCCACAGCGCGTCACCACGCTTGCCAGTGCCTTCATGAAAGGGATGCACGAAGCCGGCATGGCGACGACAGGAAAGCATTTCCCCGGTCACGGTAATGTAGTGGCCGATTCCCATCTCGATATTCCCGTGGACACGCGCTCACTTGAGCAGATTCGCGCCCAGGACCTGCAACCGTTCGCCGGTTGTGTGGACTTGCTCGATGGAGTGATGCCCGCGCACGTGATCTATGAAAAGGTCGATGCGAATTGCGCGGGGTTTTCGGATTACTGGCTCAACACGGTTCTGCGTGGCGAACTTGGATTCGAGGGCGTGATATTCAGTGACGATCTCGTCATGGCAGGTGCCGCCGCCGCGGGAGGCATGGAGCAGCGCGTCGATGCTGCACTCGGTGCCGGTTGCGACATGATTCTGGTGTGCAATGACCGTGCTCTCGCGCTGCAGGCACTCGCACACCTCGAACGTCATTCTGTACCAGGCAGTTCAAGATTGCTGCGCATGCAGCGCCGCCGGACCTGGTCACCCGAGCAGTTGCGCGAATCAGAACAGTGGGGCAGAGCGCACAGCACCGTCGTGGCGCTGACAGGAGAGGCATCATGATCGAGGAAGTTCAACGCGTCTGGGCCGAAGCGCGCTGCATCTGCAATGAAGAAGCGGTCGAGTCAGCGATCGAGCAAATGGCAGTGGCGATTACCGCAGAGCTTGCGGGCAGCAATCCTCTCGTCTTGAGTGTCATGACAGGGGCATTGGTAGTGACGGGAAAACTGTTGCCCAGACTCGCGTTTCCTCTGGAAGTGGATTACCTCCATGCCAGCCGTTATCGCGGCAAACTCAGTGGTGCGGATCTGCAGTGGAAGGCTTACCCCTCAACCTCGTTGCAAGGGCGTACTGTGCTGATCGTGGATGACATTCTCGATGAAGGAGACACTCTGCTGGGCATTCGCAATCATTGCCTGGAACAGGGCGCTGAGCGCGTTCTGTGTGCCGTGCTGGTCGACAAGAACCACGAGCGCCGTGTTGCCGGTCTGCCACGTGCGGATTTCACCGGACTGGATGCGCCTGACAGTTATCTGTTCGGCTATGGTATGGATTACAAGGGTTA
>MGYS01000100.1:16699-17483 GCA_001802565.1 Gammaproteobacteria bacterium RIFCSPLOWO2_02_FULL_57_10
TGCAGAAATTCCTCGCGACTGCCCTCGAAAATCACCAGACGCTGGCGCTTCGAAAGCTGATAGGCATACATGGGATCGTAGTAGTCCGTGAGCAATCTCCTTATCCAGACACCGTGTGCCTCAGTCTCACCGGACACCGATTGAATCCGCAAGGCGTCCTGCATGTCCGCCATCACCTCCTGGTAACGATCACCTCCGAGTCGTCGCTGAATCCGCGACAGGCTCTGTTGCAACCATGCAGAGAAATTTTCGAAGGCAGTGGTCGGATCGAGTTGCTGGAAGTCACGTAAATTGCCACAGATGTAATCGTCGAGAATGGTGGCGGTGCGTGATTCGATCGATTCCTGGATGAGAACAACGGGCGACTGTTTCATCACTTCGTACAGGCGGTGTGGTACAGACAGTGAGCCTATGGCCTTGCTCTCGTCTTCAATGAACAGAACAGGTCGATCTTCCGTACCCAGTTTCAGCAAGCTGATTGCCACGTCGTTCTCGAAGTTGATCTGGCTCGGTTGGCCTGATACCTGTGTGCCGAAGGCCGAGCCTCGATGTCCTGCCAGCTTCTCCAGATCCACGCCGTTGTCGATCTGCTGCAACAGCTGTGTCTTGCCAGATCCTGTTCGTCCGGCGATGACCACGAATTTCTTTTCTCCGTTACTGCGCTCCTCACACACTTTTTCTATGGTGCCGATGAGAAACTGCCGCATCGCCTTGTAACCGCCAGGGACGCGCGGGCAGGGGGTCCCGGCATCACGCAGCCATTCCTGCGTGATCTGCGAGCGCA